>JAHJGM010000059.1 GCA_018824305.1 bacterium | reverse complement strand
GTCATCAATGACAGGACACAAGCGCCCTCAGGTCTTGGATATACTATAGAAAACAGACTGACGATGAACACGGTCGCAAATGAACTTTATCCCAATATATTTACAAAAAAACTTTATCCTTTTATCGAAGATTTTAAAGAGCTTTTGAACAAACTAACCGACGGCGATATTTCCACAGCAGCACTTTTGACTCCAGGACCGCATAATGAGACCTATTTTGAACATGCTTATCTGAGCTCATTTTTGGAGATAGATCTTGTCCAAGGTGATGACCTTTTAAGTAAAAACGGTTCCGTATGGCTCAAAAGTCTAAGCGGACTTAAAAAGATAAATACACTTTTGAGAAGGGTCGATGACAGGTTTTGTGATCCTTTGGAGTTAAATGATGAATCAAAACTGGGTGTCGCAGGACTCGTTGAGTCTATGCGTCAAGATAATCTCAGTATGATAAATCCCATAGGGAGTGCCATCCTTGAAAACGTAGGACTCAATCCTTTTATGGAAAAGATCGCGGAGTATTTTTTGCAAGAGAAGCTTATTTTGCCACAGATAGCGACTTGGTGGTGCGGTCAGCAAAAAGAGCTTGATTTTGTGTTGGAAAACCTTGAAAAGCTTATTATTAAAAAGATCGACAGGACACAAGTGATCCAAGTCTTCTTTTGGAATAAACTCTCATTAGCTGAGCGTGAGGAATTGCGTGAGTTATTGATAAAAAATCCAAATCAATATGTGGCGCAAGAAGCGATAGGTTTTTCGACGGTGCCTTACTATGCAAAGGGAAAGATCGAACCTAGAAATGCGGTTATCAGAACATTTTGTCTCAAAAAAGATGATGATTACAGTGTTATGGACGGTGGCTTGGTGCGTGTATCTGCGAGTAAAGATTCGCTGCTTGTCTCTTCTCAAAAAGGGGGAACAAGTAAGGATCTGTGGATATTAGGAACGAAAGATGACGATATAACCGTCAATGCACCTTTTAAATATGCACAGTATGTGGAGACATCGATCAACAAGATACCTACGCCAAAAGCTGAAAATCTTTTCTGGCTGGGACGCTATCTGGCGCGCTCGATCGCAACGACAAGGGTCATCATACATGTAATCAAAAAGATCACGAACTTTTATAGGTATGAAGTCGCTACTTCAAAAGAGTCGCTGGAGATCCTGCAAAAGGCGTTGACGCATATGACGATGACATATCCCGGGTTTTTAGATACTAAGAATAACGCTCTCAAAATATTTCCGATGGAGGAGATCACATCCGTCATCAAAGACAGCTCAAGGGTCGGTTCACTCTCTTTTACCTTTTCTATGCTTTCAAATGCAAATATGAACCTTAAAGATATTCTTGCTTTTGAGTCGTCGAAACTTTTTGAGAAGATGCAAAAAGAGTTTGGCGAGTTTACAGGCAGGAAGCGTGACTCGACTTTAGTCGTCGCAAACGAGATGGACAGTTTCCTTGTTTATCTTATGGCATATAAAGAACTGGTCAAAGAGAGTATATTTAAAGAGCAGGGTCTCATACTTTATGACATAGGATATAAGATCGAGGTAGCTCTGCTGCTGATCTCCAAGTCAAGGTCGATGCTTTGTCTGAAACTAGACAGATTTATAGGGCACGATGTTTTAGAGGGGATGCTCAATTCGTTAGAGAGTTTTAATGCATATAGAGCGCATTACAGAACCTCTCTTACACTGGAAAATACGGTTGATTTTCTGATACTGAACCCGCAGTTCCCGAAATCGTTGACGCATATTACAAAAAAACTTCTCAAAGAGTTTAAACAGTTGCCAAAAGCAAAAGAGTATCTTACCTCTTATGAAAAACCGATAGCAGAGGCGCAAGAGCTGCTCAAATCGATCGATATCAAGACATTGATGCAGATCAAAGATGAAGATGGGGTCTATACAAAATTTGATGAGATATTGTCTACCCTATCCGAGTTGTACCTGGAGTGTTCAAATGAGTTTTCAAATACCTATTTTTCACATTATGATGAGTAACTATGATCTATAATATCTATCATAAGACCTCATTTGATTATCAAAGTCTGGTAAGTTTTAGTCACAATATCGCAAGACTGAAACCTAAAGAGTTTCCATGCCAGAAGCTGCTGGAGTTTTCAATGGAGGTCGAACCGACACTCTATGAATCTCACGAGTTTTTGGACATTTTCGGCAATACAAACACGCATATGCTTATACGCGAACCGCATCAATCTCTATCTGTCATCGGCAGATCAAAAGTAGAGATATCCGAAGAGTTGCTAGAACAACGCATAGAAAACCTTAGAAAAAACAGTATGACTTACGCGCAGGCGATGGAGAGACTCTCTCAATTCAATGCAGAAGATCTGGAAGCAAAACAGTTTCTCTTTGAGTCAAAACTGATTCCAAACGGTTCACAGGCGATCAAACAGTATGTACTTGAATCGTTTCATGAAGATAGAGATCTGTTTGAAGCGACAGAGGAGTTTATGGGACGTATCTTTCATGATTTTGAGTTTCTTTCCGGATTTAGCGATGTCACTACACCAGTTGAAAAGATCTTTGAAGCGAAGAAGGGCGTGTGTCAGGATTTCGCGCAGTTTGCCATCTCGGCACTTCGTACCATCGGATTGCCTGCGAAATATATGAGTGGCTATATAGAGACACTTCCGCCCGAGGGCGAAGAAAAACTCTTTGGAGCGGACGCTTCACATGCATGGTTTAGTGTCTATATACCAAATGCAGGCTGGGCGGAGTTCGATCCTACAAATAACATTATTCCAAAAGAGCAGCATATCCTTTTGGGTTCAGGCAGAGATTACCATGATATCTCTCCGTTAAAAGGGGTGGTCTTTAGCAGCGGTAACAGCAAGTTGTCCGTAATGGTCGATGTGAGACGCGAAGAGGCAAATATAATGATGCAAAGTCAAAGCTCTTCAACGCTTAGCGGGATTCAGATACAGACGCAAAGCCAGCAGTAAAGAGCATCTTACCCGCTCTTTACGACTCGAAACGCTACGGCATTTTCAAAGATAAGCGCATTCTTATAATGACAGGCGATAAGTCCGTTACAGGGTGCAAATATACGATGAACTACTTCTCCCTCAAGAGAGTGGACTATCTTTCCTATCATCTCATCTTTAGCTACATAAGCACCTATCTTTTTGGTAGGTATGAATATCCCGCTCTTTGGAGTTTTAATGATCTCGATATCCGGTTTTCTGATGATGGTCGACTGATACCCTGAGAGGAGTTTATATTTGATGATCTTTTTTTTGCTTAAAAAGTTTATGACTCCCTCTAAGACCTCATTTGAAGTCGCCGTATTCACATGATTGACGTTCGGGCATATGATGGAGTACGCTTTTGTTCCCCAAAGCTGCCAGTTGTATTGTAAAGATACGGTATCGGTAGGTTTTAGCTCTTTATGGTGGATAATGCGAAATCCAAACTTCTTGGCATCTTTTAAGTCTTCATATCCCGATTGAAAAAGTTTGATATAGGGCATACATGTAGAAAGGTCGTTTCTTGTCTTTAAGATGATCCCGTGAGTGTATCCCTCAAGTGCATCAAACACTTTTTTGGCAATTCTCTGTGTAGTCTCACCTTGATCATATCCGGGAAACATCATGTTTATATCTGTCTTGTCAAGGGGCCAGAAACGTTCGTTTATATTCAGTGCGTAATGGTTTATAGAGGGGATGACAAGGATGTTTCCAAGGATCTTACTGGAGTCATCGATACCGTTTTTTAAAAAATCCACCAGCTTTGAAGCAGTATAGAGCGGTATAATAGTTTTGCCCTCCATTGCACCGACAATTGCGACACTCGGAGCATCAGGGTCTGAGCCTTCAAAAAGGTAGCCCTCGATGATAAGAGGTGCTCGGTTGAGCGAATCTATTTTGAGTATTTCAATTTTTTTCATTATTGTTTCCAAAAATTCTAGCTATGAGCGAACCCTCGTAAACGATAGGATATTCTCTAAGGGTAAAGAGTATCCCGCCGTTTGGCGCATACAGGGTATGCAGTACCTTTCCATCCAAAGGATTTACGATAGTTCCTATTTTTTCACCTTTTTTTATCACTGCACAGTGGTCGAGTTCAGGCACGAACAGACCGCTTGTAGGAGAATTGAGGTAAAAGACATCGCCAACTTCGGATGAAAAAGGTTTTCGTGCTTCAAACTTTTCATCTGTGATGATGATCTTTTCTTTTTTCATAAGATTAAGGATCCCGTTTAAAAGCTGGACGCCGTACTCTTTTGTAAGTCTCATCCCCACGCCCATCTCAACGACAAGAGTCTTTGTCCCAAGAGAGTTCATCGTGTGCGAAAATGTCGCTTCAAGAACCGTGACGGCATCATGTATCCAGATAAAATCACAGTTGAGCTGTTTGGCAAGCCGAAGTGTTGTGGGCGAGAACTCTTTATTGATCCTGATCTGCGGGATCTCGCGTAAAAAGATATTTGATGAGTGGATATCTATGGCGATATCACTTCCCTGAACATCCAGCGAGAGTGCATGAACGAGCTGTCCCGGTAAAAACTCATGTTTGCCGCCCGGAAAAGCACGGTTAAGGTCTACCTCATAGATAGGAAAGCCTCTTGTGATCGAATCGACACCGAGTGCATTCACGGCAGGATACAGATCGATAATCCCATGTATGGAATTTTGATTTTCCTGCAACCATTTAGCTAGCAGGTAGATCACGTACTGACCCTCTAACTCATCGCCGTGTATGCCCGTAACGATACTGATGCGCTTGGCACCCTCTTTCTTTTTAGTCGGTTCGAATCTGGTTCTTTTGATACTAAGTATCTCACCTACGGGAAGTTGTGAAGAAAAAATCTCTGTTGTCTGCATGTTATTCTATGATCACACTTTGTATCTGTTGATGTATCGCATCCATGACCTCTTGGTGTCCCATTTTAGTTTGCAGATATGTTCTATCCGGTTTATCTCCTGTAGATAATATCTCCAAGACCGTATATACGTCATTGATAACGTTGTTTGTATGGGTCTCGTTTTCGTTGAATCTGAAACAAAAATCTGTTTCCTCTACGACTTTACCTAATTTGATAAAATAATCGCTGAATTTTTTGTGTTTTCTTTTTGATAACTCACCCCAGATCTCACTGATCAGAGACTGTGCATTATCAACGACTTTATAATCAATATCTATCTTGCTTTTTGATAAGTTTTGAAACAAAGCATGCAAGGCTATTATCTCTCCAAATATCTCAGTGTTTATATGGTTGCGGCTGATAGTCGCATTTTCTCTTGCAAAACCTGATATTGTCGTAAGATTTGCTGTATGGTCACCCAAGATAGCCACATGTAGAAAATCTAATGCATCCGTATATTCTATGTCTATATTGAATTTTTTGTAGAGTTCTACTCCTGCATCTTTTTTGACATCGATTATCTTATCGTATGCCGCGATGATGTGAACCAAAGAGGACTCGATTCGCTCTATATATCTTCCGAGCCAATAGAGACTTGTTGCTACGTTTGCCGTTATGAGATGCTCCATTTTATAACTCCATTACCCATGTATCTTTAAATCCGCCGCCTTGTGACGAGTTGACTAAATAGTTTCCTGCTTCGATCGCATACCTAGTAAGACCGCACTGCCATACTTTTATATCTTCACCCATGACGACATAAGCCCTAAAATCGGCTTTTCTTTCATGCAGCTCTTCATTTAAATAGCACTGTTCGTCGTAAAACTCTATCAGTTCTTGCGCGATGAACCTCCTAGGATTTGCTTTGATGATCCCTTTGATATCTTCAAGCTGGAGTTTTGTCATAGTATGACCAAACAGGACTCCGTATCCTCCGGCTTCTGCGACATCTTTGATGACCAGTTTTTCTATATTGTTAAAGATATACTCCATATCCTCTTCAAAATATGGCAGATATGTCGGAGCATTCTTTAGGATCGGTTCTTCGCCCAGATAGTATTTGATCATTTTTGGAACAAAATAGTATATTCCTTTGTCATCGGCGACACTGTTTCCGATCGCATTCATAATTGCAACATTGCCTGCAAGATATGCTTCAATGATGCCCGGAACTCCAATGAGACTGTCAGGATTAAAAAATGTCGGATCGAGGAAATCATCATCGAGTCTTCTATAGACTGAACCGACGCGGATAAGTTTTCCGTTATAGTTTTTAAAGTAGAGCTTTTTATCTACGACCTTCAACTCATGTGCACGTACGAGTTGTGCATCCATTTTTTTTGCAAGGTAACTGTGTTCATAATAAGCCGCATTGAACCTGCCGGGAGTAAGTACTACGTTTATACCGCCGCAGTTTACATAGTTCATTGCATTTGCAATGTAGCTAGGGTATTGTTTTATGGGCTCGATTTTCAGCTGTTCAAAAAAATCGGGGTAGATCTTTCTATAGGTGTCACGGATAGATAAAGGATAACTAGAACCACTCGGAACTCTTAAGTTGTCTTCTAATATCACCCATTCGTCATTGACGGTATCTTTTACAAGATCGATTCCATTTATATGGGTTCTGATCTTTTTAGAGGGAGAAAAGCCTTTAAACTCTTTGAGATAGCCTTTTGCCTGATGCACAAACTCTTCTGGAATTATGCCCTCTTTGACTATTTTTGCATCTGTGTAAAGGTCTTCTAAAAATAGGTTCAATGCATGTACTCTTTGTTGCAGACCTTTTTCGATTTTATTGAACTCTTGCTTGGAGATGATACGAGGTACTACGTCAAAGGGCAGTGATCTTTCTATAAAATTTCCATCTTTGTAAAGATTGAAATTGACAGCAAATTTATCCATATACGTTTGAAACTCTTCAATCTTTTGCCTATCCTGTTTTGAGAAGATCTCCCAAAATTTTTTTTGAAGCTCCGTTTCTTTTTCTAACAAATTACACCCCCACAAATATAGCACTAAATTATCTTAGTAAATAAATTATACTACTTACATCCATTGTATAGAAAGTAATCTTGTTTAATTATTAATCAAAGAAAAAAAAGAGGTGTATAAATGAGAAGGTAGTGCGGGGTATCAAAGAGCTTTGACAAACTCTTTGAACATCTCTCCACGCTGTGCATAAGAGGTAAATTGATCTAGGCTTGCAGCTGCAGGAGAGAGCAGTGCAACCTCTCCTGTTTTAAGAACTTTTGCTATCTCTTCTACGGCATTTGCCAAGATATCGCATCCCTTACATGTAAGACCGAAATCATTGGATAGCTTAAGAAGTTTTTCCTGATTTGAACCTATCGCATAGATGCTTACACCCGCAGGGTACTTTACATGTAACTCTTGGAGGAATTCAAAAAGCTGTGTCAGATCGACACCTTTGTCATCTCCGCCAAGGATCAGATGGATATGGTGTTCCTTGTATCTTTTAAGTGCGCCGATCGTCGCATCAAGATTTGTCGCTTTGGTATCATTGACCCAAAGTCTATCATAAGAGTCTCTTAGCTCCTCTTGACGATGAGGATCGATCACAAAGGAGTTGATACCCTCATAATCTAGAGTGTTAAAAAGTATCTTTTTGATACAAAGTGCCAAAAGAGCGTCAAGTAAAAATACACCTTTGAAGTTTATTTTTTGGATATCTATGCCAAATATCTTTGCCAGCTCGTTCTCATCTTCATAAAAGAGAATATTTGCTTTTGAGATAAGAGAGTCTTTGTAGATTTTGGGGATTATGGCTATCTCTCCGTCTTTCATCATCTTGAGAGGTTTGAGCTTGTCGTGGGTATATGCCTGCATATCACCGTGCCAAGAGAGATGATCGGGTGAGAGCGGAAGCAGTACATATATATTCGGTCTTGCTTTATTGGTATAGTGAAGAGTGAAACTACTTGTTTCCAGCACCCACATAGAAGCAGCGGTGTCAAGTTTTGCCAGTGCCGTACCGATGTTTCCACCCTCGATACTTCCATATTCGCGCAGAAGATACTGCGTCATCTGTGTTGTCGTAGTCTTGCCGTTTGTACCGCTTATCCAGATGGAAAAAGGCATCACGTCGGCTAAATAGTCATACTCGCTGATGAGATTTTGTGCTTTTTGGATCAAAGGATTGTGCGGCGGTATACCCGGTGACGTTATCTCCAAAGCTGAATATTTCGGGTCAAAGTCGCTTGAGGGTCTTACTTTAAAACCGTTTTCGTCGGTAAAGGGCTTAGTGACTTTATCATCGTAAAAAATGACATTTTTTATGTTCTTGGCAAGTGCTTTTGTCGTGCCGCCATATCCAAAAAGAGATACCGTGCCCATTTAACGTATCTTTAGAGTGATGATCGCGATGAGGTTAGAGATGATGGCAATGATCCAAAACCTTACGATGATCTTATTTTCCGACCAGTTTTTCATCTCGAAATGGTGGTGGATGGGGGCCATTAAAAAGATGCGTTTTTTACGCAGTTTGAAACTTCCCACCTGAAGGATCACGGAAAGCGTCTCGATGACGAAGATAAGACCGATCAGCACAAGCAGTATCTCGACCTTGCTGATTATAGCCATGTAGGCAATAAATGCTCCAAGCGTAAGCGAACCGCTGTCTCCCATAAATACTTCCGCAGGATGACAGTTAAACCATAAGAATCCTGCCAGTGAACCGATGAGCGCCGCAGCGATGATAACCACTTCGCCGACATTGTAGTGAGGGATTAAAAGGTAGTCGCTAAAGACGCTGTTTCCGGTTGCATAGACGATAAGACTCAGGGATGAAAGAGCAGCGATGGAGGGAACTGTCGCCAGTCCGTCAAGCCCGTCCGTAAGATTGACGGCATTTGATGCAGAGACCATGACGATCGCCCAAAAAAAGATAGAAAACATGCCCATATCTATAAGAGGATTTTTAATGAACGGGATATAGAGTTCTGTGTCGAAATCCGCAAAGATATACAAAAATACTGCTACGCCTCCTGCACTTAAAACCTGAGCAAAAAGTTTTGCTTTGGCGGAAAGTCCTGCTGTGTTGAGTTTATTTTTTATCTTTGCCATGTCATCTTGAAAACCGATAAGTGCAAAAGTCATGATCGTCGCAAGAGCGCCTATGACATAGATATTTGTCAGTTTGACGGTAAGGACTGATGCAAGAAGTGTCGATATGATGAAAACTATCCCGCCCATTGTAGGAGTCTTTGATTTTAGTTGATGAGCTTCCGGAACCCAGTTGTTTATGGGTTGTACACTTGAACTTTTTTTAGCCCATTTAATGAATTTCGGCATTAAAAAAAGAGTAAAAATCAGACCTAAAAAAAATGCAATACCAGCGCGTATAGTTATGTAGTTGAGAATGTTTATATCAAAGTATAGGTGAAGCCAATAGAGCAAAAGCAATGTCCTAAATCAATTTAAAATGGAGATTATAGTATAATCGCACTAATCTTTTGTTTAAAAATGAAAATTTTCAAACATATACAAAGGAAACCAATTGTCTAAAAAAGCAGTTTTAGTTATTACAGACGGGATAGGGTACTCATCAAAAAAAGAGTACAACGCATTTTACAATGCAGTTAAACCGACTTATGATGACCTTTTTAAAAATGTGCCGCATTCACTTATAGATACTTTTGGACTCAGTGTCGGTCTTCCTCAGGGACAGATGGGCAACTCGGAAGTCGGACATATGACTATAGGCAGCGGACGTGTTTTGTATCAGGATCTGGTGAAAATCTCTTTAGCTCTTGATGAACACAGTTTCGGTGACAATGCAGAGTTTAAAGCTTTGCTCAAAAAATCAAAAAGATTACATCTTATAGGTCTTATGAGTGATGGAGGTGTTCATTCTCATATCGATCATTTTATGGGCATAGCCGACATCGCTTCATCACAAGGCAAAGAGGTATTTTTACACCTTATTACGGATGGTCGTGATGTCTCTCCAACCTCTGCAACACTTTTTCTCAATCAGGTTCAAGCACATATCGGAGATAATATCAAAATAGCTTCTATCAGCGGACGTTTTTATTCAATGGACAGAGATAACAGATGGGAAAGGGTCAAAGCCGGATATAACGCGATCGTTAATGCGATTCCAAAGAGCGACTACAGTGTAGAAGATTACATAGAGAACTCTTACAGCAAAAATATTACCGATGAATTTATAGAACCGACGGCATTTGACGGATATGACGGTTTTAAAGACGGTGATGGTGTACTTACCATTAACTTTAGAAGCGACAGGATGCGAGAACTTGTAACGGCAATCGGCGATAAAAACTTTGAGGGCTTTGAGAGAAAATATATTTCAGTCAATCTTGCGACTATCACGGAATACGATAAAAGTTTTACATACCCTGTATTATTTAAAAAAGAGTCACCGAAAAATACTCTGGCAGAAGTGATATCAAGAAATGGTCTTCGTCAGCTTCATACGGCTGAGACTGAAAAGTACGCTCACGTTACATTCTTTTTAAACGGCGGGATCGATGAGCCGTGTGTCAATGAAACACGTGTTCTTATTCCAAGTCCAAATGTCAGAACATATGATATGAAGCCTGAAATGAGTGCACCCGCAGTCGGAGATGCAGTCGTACAAGCGATGGATGATGATTATGATTTTGTGGTCGTCAACTTTGCAAACGGCGATATGGTAGGACATACGGGAGATTTTGATGCTGCTGTGAAAGCCGTAGAAACGGTTGATGCACAACTTGGACGCATCGTTGCTAAGGCAAAAGAGAAAGATTATGCCCTTGTCATCACTTCGGATCATGGTAACTGTGAAGAGATGAAAGACGGCAACGGCAACGTGCTTACAAATCATACAGTCGGAAAAGTCTGGTGTTTTGTTATGGCTGATGGTGTGAGTAAAGTTGAAACAGGCGGACTTAACAACATAGCACCGACAATTTTAAAACTAATGAATATCGCAATACCAAAAGAGATGGATCACAGTCTAATATAATGTGTAAAAATAAAAGGGAATTATCGCACTAGTGCGATGGACTCTCTGTAGAAGAGAACACAGTGTTAACGTAGCTAAAGTGACTTAGTTGCTTTAGCGTATTGAAATATAGGGTTCCCTTCATTTTATGAAATAAAATTAAGGAGTAATAATGAGATTCAGTGGAAAAAATGTTTTAGTAACGGGTTCAAGCCGCGGTATCGGTGCAGAGATAGCAAAAGTTTTAGCGACGTACGGTCTGAAAGTGTGGATCAACTATAGAAGCGGAGCGGCAGAAGCCGACGCGGTAAAAGCCGAGATCGAAGCGGCAGGCGGTGTTGCGGCGGTCATAGGTTTTGACGTAAGCAATGAAGAGGCATTTGTCGATGCTATCAAAACTATAGTAGACAGCGACGGAGAACTTTCATATCTTGTAAACAATGCAGGCATCACAAACGATAAACTTGCACTTCGTATGAAAGTCGAAGATTTTATGTCTGTAATCAACGCGAACCTTACATCTGCATTTATCGGTTGTCGCGAAGCGATGAAAGTGATGAGAAAGAAAAAGTTCGGCTCGATCGTAAACATCTCTTCTATAGTAGGTGAGACAGGTAACGGCGGTCAGACAAATTATGCAGCGAGTAAAGGCGGAGTGATAGCGATGACAAAAAGCTTTGCAATCGAAGCGGCAAGCAGCGGTATCCGTTACAACTCACTTACTCCGGGCTTTATTGCTACTGAGATGACGGATGTTTTAAGCGATGAGATCAAAAACTCGTTTACATCTAAGATCCCAATGGGACGTTTTGGAGATGCTAAAGAAGTAGCTGAAGCTACTGCATTTTTACTTTCGGATCACTCAAGTTATATCACAGGTGAAACATTAAAAGTAAACGGCGGAATGAACATGGCATAAGGAGCTTGGCTCTTATGTCCATTCGTACTTTGGGCATTTATATTAAAACCCATCAATTAAAGTTTGATTCTATTCTCTCTTTCACTTCAAATCATCAGATAAATTACGTAGTTATTTAAGCAAAATATGTTACAATTCCAAGATTTTATACTTAAAAATAGGAGCTATGATGGCACTAATCGATGATATTAAAGAAGTTGTTGTTGAACAATTAAGCGTTAACCCAGACGAAGTTAAAGAGGATTCTAAATTTGTTGAAGATTTAGGTGCAGATAGCCTTGATGTTGTTGAATTAGTAATGGCACTTGAAGAGAAGTTTGATATTGAAATTCCTGATGATGAAGCAGAAAAAATTCAAACTGTTAAAGATGTAATCGATTACATCCAAAGTAAATAATTACTTTGATTGAGGCTTAAAGCCTCAATGTTTGATGTAGCAATGATATATTTTTAGATGTGATTTTAAACAAAAAGTATTTCTAAGAGTATTTACAGAATATAAATAATATAGGAGCTAAAAAATATGAGAAGAGTTGTAGTAACTGGTATAGGGATGATAAATTCACTGGGAAATGACAGAGAAAGTTCATTTAAAGCTATGTGTAACGGTGAATGTGGGATAGATACTATTACTATATTTGATCCAAGTGATTACTCTGTAAAAATTGCTGGTGAGGTTAAAGATTTTGATCCAGTTACTGTAATGGATGCTAAAGAGGTTAAAAAAGCGGATAGATTTATTCACTTAGGTCTTAAAGCAGCACAAGAAGCGATGGAAGATGCTAAGTTTTCTGGAGATATTGACCATGAGCGTTTTGGTATCTCTGCAGCTTCAGGTATCGGCGGACTTCCTGCTATTGAGAGAAACTCTATTATTATTGAAACAAAAGGTTCTCGTCGTATATCGCCATTCTTTATCCCCTCAGCTCTTGTAAATATGCTTGGCGGATTTGTCTCTATCGCACATGATTTAAAAGGTCCTAACCTTTCATCGGTTACAGCTTGTGCTGCAGGTACTCATGCAATAGGTGAAGCTTGTAAAACAATTATGTGTAACGGTGCTGAGCGAATGTTGGTCGTTGCTGCAGAATCTGCTATTATCGGTGCCGGTGTCGGTGGATTTGCTGCTATGAAAGCACTTTCTACAAGAAACGAAGATCCAAAACATGCTTCTCGTCCTTTTGATGCAGGTCGTGACGGTTTTGTTATGGGTGAGGGTGCAGGAGCACTTGTACTTGAAGAGTATGAGGCAGCAGTAGCACGCGGTGCACACATCTACGCAGAGGTCATCGGTTTTGGTGAAAGCGGTGATGCAAGTCATATCACTACACCAAGTCTTGACGGCCCATTACGCGCTATGAAAGCTGCATATAAAATGGCAGGTGAGCCGAAACTTGACTATGTAAATGCTCACGGTACAAGTACACCTATCAATGACAAAAATGAGACGGCTGCACTGAAAGAACTTCTCGGCGGAGCACAAAATTGTCCACCGATGAGTTCGATCAAAGGCCAAATCGGTCACTGTCTTGGTGCTGCTGGGGGTATCGAAGCAGTTACATGTCTAATGGCAATGCGTGATGGTATCATCCCTCCGACAATTAACTATGAAACACCTGATGAAAATTGTGATTTGGACTATGTTCCAAACAAAGCGCGTAAGGCTGAACTAAACGTAGTTATGAGTAACTCATTTGGTTTTGGCGGGACAAACGGCGTTGTAATTTTCAAAAAAATCTAAGGACTCTTTTTGGCAACATATCTTGATTTTGAACAAAAAATTAAACAGATACAAGAGGAGATAGTTTCTGCAGAAGTGCGTCGTGACGACCACGCTGTAAAAATTTTAAAAAAAGATTTAGACAAAGAAGTTTCAAAGACTTATAAAAATCTTTCTCCTTTTCAAAAACTACAACTTGCTCGTCATCAAGATCGTCCGTATGCACTTGATTATATCAATATTTTGATGCGTGATATGTATGAAATCCACGGAGATCGTCATTTTAGAGATGATCCTGCTATTGTCTGTTACCTTGGCTACATCGGTGAAGAAAAAGTCATGGTTATCGGTGAGCAAAAAGGGCGCGGGACAAAAAATAAGTTAAAACGCAATTTTGGTATGCCAAATCCTGAGGGGTATCGTAAAGCTCTTCGTGCTGCACAGATGGCAGAGAAGTTTCATATTCCTGTTTTGATGCTTATAGACACTCCGGGTGCATACCCTGGTCTTGGTGCTGAAGAGAGAAATCAAAGTGAAGCGATCGCTAGAAACCTTTTAGAACTTTCTAAACTGAACACACAGACGGTATCTGTAGTCATAGGTGAGGGCGGAAGCGGCGGAGCACTCGCTATCGGTGTTGCAGACAGACTTGCAATGATGCGTTACTCTATATTTAGTGTTATCTCCCCTGAGGGTTGTTCTGCAATTCTTTGGAATGATCCTACAAAAGTAGAGACTGCGACAAAAGCTCTTAAGATCACGAGTGAAGACTTAAAAGAGTTGAATCTTATAGATGATGTTATCGATGAACCTATGATCGGTGCTCATCGTGATAAAGAGGGGGCAGCGAACGCTCTTGGCAACTACTTTTTAAATCAATTAAAAGAGTTGCGTAAACTTTCAGATGAAGACAGAATGCAGCAACGTTATGAAAGACTTGTCAGCATAGGTGAGTTTTCGGAGTAATTTTTACTCCTCTTCATCTTTTAAAAGAGGATCGAACTTCGGTCTTTTCAATCTTCTCTCATTTTTAGAAAAATTTATCAAGTCCTCAACCGTTACTACATTCTCATCAAGTAAACCAAGAGACTTTATAAAGAGTCTTGCTGTTGTTATTGCATCTGATAATGCTCTGTGATGCGTAGCATCTTCATGAAGTTTTAATAGGTCGTTTAGATAAGAGAGACCGTATCTATAGGACTCTATTGTCCTTTCAGCTAGATTTATACTGCACAGATGTCTGTTTAAAATAGGACTTAACCCGATTTTTTCCATCATTGAAGAGATGAATTTAAAGTCAAACTTTACATCATGTGCCACAAAGACACTGTCTGCCAAAAAAACTCTAAACTCTTGCATTACCTGTTTTAGCGGCGGTGCGTTCTTCGTGTCTTCTACACTGATACCCGTGATATCTGTGATATGTTTGTTGATGTCTACACAATGCACTAAGCTCTCGTAAGTGGCTATGATCTCTCCGTTACAGACTTTCACTGCACCTATCTCAATGATCTGATGCTTATCCGTCTTTGAGCCGTTTGTCTCGACATCGACTATACAAAAAACGGCATCTTTAATGGGGATGAACTTTGTAGCGTAATAGTATAAAGCTTTATCTCTTACAATATCAAGTCCCTGAGCACGCCATAGTTCTAGTGTAAAATCTATATCTTCAGAACCTGTTTGAGATTTTATGCTCTCATAGGCAAGACCGCTTGTAGAGAGTTTTGACAGACTTTTTTTATCGAGTACAAAGTCACTTAGCATTTTTTATAAACTCACTTACTTTTGTATAGTCTTTTTTACCTTTGCTTTTTTCAACGCCGCTGCTTACGTCAACTCCGTAAAAGCCATATTTTTTAACTTCCGATACATTCATCGGATCCAATCCTCCGGCAAGGATGATCTTGGAACAGTCGATATCTTCAAACCATTCGATATTTATTCTTTTACCTGCTCCGCCGTAGCTTTCACAGTAAGCATCGACGAGCCTGTACTCATCACTGTATCTTAGCAGATCCTCTTTTTTTTGTGCGCGTACGACTTTTACATGTGGAGTTTTTAGTGAAGTATAAAGTTCGGCATCGGCTTCAAAATGGATCTGTGCCAATGTACAGCCTGTGTATGAACAGATTTCATCAATCGTTCTAGCATCTTCATTGACAAATAGAGCGACTTTCTCTACAAATGGAGGGAGCTTTTTAATGATCTCTTTTGCATCCTCTTTGTTTATGTAGCGGGGCGATTCATTATAAAAAACAAATCCCAAAGCATCTGCACCTGCATCTATGGCTGCCGTCGCATCTTCATAAGAGGTTATTCCACAGATTTTTGTTCTCATATATGCAGACTATCTATCGCTTCTTTATATGAGTCATGTTTAAATACATAACTTCCTGCAACACAGATATCAACACCTGCATCACGAAGCATCTCAACATTTTTATCCGTTACGCCTCCGTCGATCTCTATAAGACAGTTCGGATTGATGGCATCGCGAAGCTCTTTTAAGCGTTTGATTTTCTTAACGACATTAGGTATAAAACTTTGTCCGCCAAATCCCGGATTTACACTCATCACCAAAACCATATCAAGATCTTCTAAGATGTACTCTATTGCTTCAGGCGGAGTATGTGGATTTAAAACGATCCCCGGTTTTATGCCAAGTGAACGTATCTTTTGGATGAGTCTGTGAGGATGTTTTTCCTCTTCTATATGAAAAGAGATATATTCGGGTTTTAAAGGCGCAAAAAGTTCTACGAAAAATGTATTGTTTTGGACCATCAGGTGTATATCAAGTGGTTTTGTAGCTGCTTTTGCGATCGCTGAGACCACAACAGGTCCGATAGTCAAGTTTGGAACGAAGTGTCCGTCCATCACGTCAACGTGAACCAGATCACATCCCGCGTCACAGATCGCTTTTACATCATTTGCCAAGTTACCAAAGTCCGCGGATAATACACTAGGAGCTACGAGCATAAATTGCCTTTTTTATTTTTTCGAAATTTTACCAAAACTCTTTGTTTTAAAAGCTTAGGTTCTTTTTCATGATTATCGTGTCAGGAAAAAAGTGAAGCTGGCGTTGTTAAAACTCATATCGACCTGCACCCCTTTTTTACTATCGACTACTTCTAAAAGATTCGCAACATTGTCATAAGTCCTCGGAAGCGTGATGTCGATACTGATACGTTTCTCCGAGAGCAAAGTTTTTGCACGTCCTCCGATGATATTGACAAACTCGGCAAGAGCATCTAGTATCTGATTGACATCATCGGTCTCTTCACCGATCAGCAAAGCACAACTCTTCTTAGCGACCTCTTTTTGAAATATAAGGATGATCATACCGTCAATATCCCCATAAAAACCGATAGAACTTGCCATTTTGGTCTGCATATCATCTATAAAAAGCTTTTGGATCTCTGCAGATTTTTTTACTGCAGTGGCATTTGTCATCATCCCTATTGTAGAAACAGTAGCTTCAATAAAATCAGGGAGTTCCTGGACGACTATTTTTGTAAGTGAACGCTTGTGCTTAGTTGAAGCGGCACTGCTTCCGCCAAGCTCTTGTAACAGTTCTTTGTCCTGTAAAATATCATCCATATTGTCAAAGAACATCATCCCGGAATCTTCAAGGTCCTCTTTAAATGCAGTAGGAGTCTTTTCAAATGTCATACCCACAAAACATATGGTCGCATTGTACTCAGCAGCAGAAGAACAGAGTTTTGAGAGAAAGTTAACCGCATGTATATTCATAGAAAGGACTTTGTATGCATCAAATATAAAAAGTCTGAACCCAACATTTAAGGAGTTCGCGTGATAAGCGATGTTAAACGTGTTTCCGATCTCGGCATCCAAAAATCCGGATACGGTGTAGATAATTGCATTTCCCGTGACGCGGGTAGCTATTTTTTGTCCCATAAGACCCAACATAGTGTTGTCTATTATGTCATAGTATGCATCGGGATTTACGGACTTTGCTTCAAAATCTTCTTTTGTCTGTGCGATTATCGGGTTGTGTCCGCGGTCATAAAGTTCGATCGCAAGCGCGGAACGTTGAGACGGGTCTTCACTATATAAGAGTACCGTTTTGTCTTGGTTTTTATAAGAAGTAGAGAAAAGCTCTGCAATTTTTTGTGTTTTAAATAATGAAAATGAGATGTTTCCTTTGTAGTATGTCAAAATAGCGTCGAATTTTTTCTGATTATAGTCACAGATACCTACAGATATATGGTTTTTTGTTCGGATTCTTAGGAGCAGTTTTACAAAGACATCAATACCGTTGAGATTGAAAAAGATCACTTTTTTTAGTGATACCAGAAGCATATCTACTTTTAACTGTTCTGTCGCATGTATATCTTCAACCGTCAAAAACGATGGAGCATTGTTGCCGTCCAAAAAACCTTGAGGATAAAATACCCCGATCCCATCTTTTACAACTGCTCTCATAGTCCCACTTCCATATTCATTAATTGCATAAAATCTTCATAAATATCGCTTACATATTCAACATTAAACTCGATAAAGTTATTTAACCCGGCTTCTACGAAATTTGGTTGTGACAGTTCATAAAAAAGGAGCAGGTGCATCCATTTTCCTAGAAGGTTTATTTTTGGATCACTTTCCTCTTTGACTCCGGAGGCAGCAAGTACGATATTGCCTATGGTATCTGGCAGATCCCAAGTTTTGGCGATGTGTTTACATATATCAAATAGATCTAATTGAGCAAGTCTTTTTAAGATAGTGTTGTAATCCAGATCTTTTGTAGCTTTGAGCAGTCTGACGTTTTCGATGTGATCCTTAAAGAGTGCTTCACATACGATAATGCTTGATGGTAAAAGTGTTATGGCACTTTCAATATCTTTGTCATCTATTTTCAGATGAACCAGAATATCATGCCATTTCCTGCTAAGATCAGCTTGAAGATCATAAAAAAGAACTTGGTTCATTTTAAATAAAACCCATTTTTTAGGTGAAAGAAGAGAAAGCATATAGTTATAAAGTGATTGTTTTGCTGCATTTACACCAAGGATCCCAAAGATCTGAGATATTTCATTGACTTCGTTTCTAAATCCATATATAGGTTTGTTCACAAGATTTTTAAGATATGATTTAAGTGCTAAGTCCTGTTCAGCGATTTTGGCTGCTTTGACTAGATCTCCTGAATTGACACAGGCAACAGTCTTATAAAGTATATCTGGCGGAGGCGGGATCTTTTTGATATAATCTTTAATATCTTCGGTAGTAACCATTTTTGTTCCAATCGGTGAGTTAGTTATTGATGATTTTATCTCTTTAGAGTTTAATAGATAATTAAATATAGAAATAAATGCAATTTAATTATCAGCTTAAGTTGCACTTTTGTTTTTATTTGCTATAATCCGCAACTTAAATTTTTGTACAAGGGAGCCTAGATATGGCAAGAAGATGTGCTATTAGTGGTAAAGGCCCAATGAGTGGAAATAATGTTTCTCATGCAAAAAACAGAACTAAACGTCGTTTTTTACCAAACTTGAGAGTCGTTCGTGTAACATTGGAAGATGGTACAACGAAAAAACTTAAAATTTCTGCAAAAGAGCTTCGCACACTTAAGAAAAACTCGTAACACGTAGGGATATGTATTGAATCTTTTTGCTAGGATTCGTAAGTTTATCCATTGGGAGACACCTCCAAAGCCTGATGTAAAGCTCCTCCCGGAGCTTTATGGGCACCTCAAACCATTCCGCCTACCTCTAATTTTGACCGTACTTATAATGTTGATCGGAACATTCGGCTATATGCTGATCGATGATTTTCCGTTAATGGATGCGATCTATCAAACCGGTATAACATTTACAACTGTCGGATACGGAGAGATATTTCCAATATCACAAGCCGGACGTATATTCACTATTACACTTATTATCAGCGGTTTTGCCGTCTTCTCTAGTGCAATAGGTACATTGGTATCAGAGTTAAACAAGGGAGTTATTTCCAAAGTATTAAAGGAACGCCGTATGTTATATAAGATTGCACGTTTAAAAAATCATTTTCTTGTATGTTTCCATAATGATTACAGTATAGAGGTCACAAAACAGCTTCGTAAAAATCATATACCTTTTGTTGTGGTAGACCACAGAGAGGATATGGATGAGTTGGCAAAAAAATATAAATATCCATACTATTTACAAGCTGAACCGCATACGGAAGTTGCTATGCTCAAGGCACACCTTTCATCGGGAAAAGGGATCATCACTCTTTCTGATAACATTGCCGACAACATCGCGATCATCGCATCTGTGAGGCTGTTTGAGAAAGAACATAACCTTCCTCGTCCATATTACATCATCAGTTCTGCAGAGAGCATGAGCGATGTTGAAAAGCTGAAAAAACTGGGAGCCGATACCGTTGTTTCTCCGACAAAACTAACGGCTCAGCGTGTCAGTACAATGGCGGCTCGTCCTGATATGGAAAACCTGCTCGAAGAGTTCTTATATAGGAACGATACTCCGCTTGATATGGAACAGATATATGTCCCGAAATTCAGTTGGATGGTACTGAAAAAACTGAGAGAGTCGCATTTAAGAGAGATAGCCAACGTTTCAGTCGTGGGTATAACGAAAAAAGATGGAAAATTTGTGACGATGCCAAAAGGCGATGTCCTCATAACAAGCGAGTGCAGTCTGCTTGTGATCGGAACTCAACACGGTATCACAATGACAAAAGATATAGTAATGAAGCGTAAAAAGCCGGAGGAATTAAAATATGTATAAATTAAATAGAATTGATAGTGGTGTTTGTGCAGCTGATGGCTTTTATGCCGATGGAATCCATGCTGGTCTAAAAGCAAACGATGCTTTGGATATGGCTTTTATTTATAGTGACACATTGTGTGAGATCGCGTCTACATTTACAACGAACAAAATGGCGGCAGCGCCTATAAAACACTTTAAAAAGAAGGGTGATTTTAAAACGAATTTTTTGGTCATCAACTCTAGAAATGCAAACGCGATGACGGGAAGCAAAGGAGTCTCTGACATAGATGAGATACTTTCTTCCATAGAGATCGAGGGGCTTGTAAACCCGGTGATGAGCTCAACTGGCGTTATTGGCGTGAGAATACCAAAAGAGAAGATCATCGCAGGTACGACAAAGTTTGACATCACAAAAAGAGAACCCGTAAACGCAAGCAAAGCGATCATGACGACGGACAGTTTTTCTAAGACTATCGCATTTGAAGTAGTTTTGGAAGATGGAAGCAAGTTTCATATCGGTGCGATGGCAAAGGGTGCTGGGATGATAAATCCTGCGATGGCGACGATGCTTTGTTTCATCACGACAGATGCTGATGTAAGCAAAAAAAAGATGCAGAAGATACTCGATAAAACAGTAAAAACGACTTTTAATGCGGCAAGTGTGGATGGAGATACTTCGACCAACGACACCGTGATGCTTTTTGCAAACAAAAAAAGCGGTGTTTACAACAAAGAAGCATTCAAAGAAGCACTTCACGAGATCATGCTGTTCTTGGCAAAAGAGATGGTAAGAGACGGCGAGGGTGCTACTAAACTTGTGACATATAACGTAACAGGCGCAAAAAATGATAAAGAAGCTGAAAAAGTAGCAAAAGCGCTCAGTGATTCGCTTTTGGTCAAGACTGCACTTTACGGAGAAGATCCAAACTGGGGACGTATCGCCTCTACTGTCGGAGCAAGCGGTGTTACATGTAAAGAAGAAACTCTAAAAGTCTCTTTCAACGATCTTTGTGTTTATGACAAAGGCGAGATCTTTTTTAACAAAGAGATGGAAGTAGAAGCAGCAGCGATCATGAAACTGCCTGCGTTCACAATTAGTTGTGACTTAGGTGTTGGCAAAGGGTGTTTCACTGCATACGGATGTGATCTCGGATATGAGTATGTCAAGATCAATGCGGATTATAGGACGTAATTGTCATTTACAAGAACAAATGTTACAGGGCAAGAATAAATGTTACTGGAGGATTGAAAATTGGCGCAAAACAACTCAACAATCCTCGAGTTTTTCTCAAAATTCCCTAACCAACCTTTTGAATTTGTCATAGTCACTGACATAAATATCAAAGAGCATCCAAACTACTACAAAGCAATCTTCAGAAATATAAAAACAAATCAATTTCGTTCACAACTGATAGCTCCTGAAATGATGAGATACAAGTATAAAGTCGGTCATATCTATACCAGCCTGATTTTAAAAGATCGCTTACATGTAAGATCCGTCAGAATCAACTAAAAAACGCTTGTCTTATATTGTAAATAGATAAACTTTATAAGTGAGAATATTAGAAAAGTTCCATATCGGTTCCTTTTATGGCACTATTATGGAACTGTTTTGTCCCTATTGTTTTTGTAAAATGTAAATAAAACTAACAGGGAGAAAACAGTCTGTTAATGCTAAGAAAAATTGTTTATATAAAACATACAAGTTTGAGCAGAATAAAAGCTGTTTATCTTTTTTTACTTCAGTTTTTACTGGCTTCATCTCTGTCTGCATCACAGGATAATACTACAATAGTCGATGCAACAATGATCCCTTTGGAAGAACTTCTTCAAACAGAATATATTCCTGCCAACCATATAGCCAATCAAATCAGTAACGCTGCATCTGCGGTGTCGATCGTTACTGCGAAGGATATTGGAGATTACGGATATCGCACGCTTGGCGATATACTAGGCAGTATGCGAGGAATTCAAATATTTCATGATTATGAGTATACATATATCGGAGGACGCGGTTTTAGTGCGCCGGGAGAGTATGCCGGACGGATTATCGTACTTATCGACGGCTACCGCGCCGATGACAGTATGTATGGGCAGGCGTATCTCGGTAACGATAGTCTCCTAGACGTCTCTTTAATTGATAGGGTTGAGTACATTCCGGGTGGCGGTTCATCGGGATACGGTAACGGAGCACTGCTTGGAGTAATAAACATTATTACTAAAAAAGGTAAAGATATAGATGCTGTTCAGGTCGCCGGTGGATATGGAAGCCATAACAGCCGTACTAAGCGTGCCACATATGGTAAAAAACTTGAAAACGGTTTGGATATTTTGTTTTCCGCTTCTGATTACATCTCGGACGGACGAGATTTTACCTACCAAGTCAATGCTGTTGATACAACTCAAAAAGATCAAAACGGGGAGCGTAACCAACGCTTTTTTCTTAAAACCTCTTATGAAAATTTTTCGCTTTTAGCTGCGCGAAGTACGAGGGATCTTCATATCCCCTCTTATCCCCAAGATGGAATCATTTCCGACAAATCTCCAATGATTCAGGATGAAAACGCATTTATCCGCTTATCGGCAAATATCGATCTTTCGCAAGATCTAAAATTGTCCGCATCTGTGTGGTACGGACATTATCTTTATAGGTATGATGATCCGGTATACTTCGAGAATTGGGGCATTACAGAACTCTATGGGACAAACGCACGCTGGCACGGCGGCGATCTTAAATTCATCAGTTCATGGTTTGAAAATCATACTTTCTCGCTTGGTTTTGAGTACCGTAATGATTATGAGTGGAGTTCTTTTGATAAATACCGCAATGACACTACAGGTCAAATCGAAGAATCTTATCCGTATGACTATGAACCCCGTAAAACGACCAGTGTTTATCTGTATGATGATTTTTCCATTTTTCCTGATTTTAATTTGAATTACGGGTTCCGTTATGAGCAAAGCAACAATAACGGATTTCATTCTTTTAGTCCGCAGGCGGCACTGATCTACAAAGCGTTCAAAAATACAGTTTTTAAATTTTCCACGGGAATGACAAATCGTCAGGCGACGATAAGTGAAGGCTATGTAGATAAACCTGAACATGCACAGACAACAGAGTTAGTATGGGAACAAGGATTAGGATGGCAGACGGAGCTGCTCGCATCGGCGTATCAGTACCGCATAAGCGACAGGATCTCTTTTGATACATCGGATATATTGGCTCGCGGTGCAGAAGTGGAGTTTAAAAAGCATTGGAACGACGGTACTAGAGTTCATGCTAGTTATGCTTATCAAGATGCATATGATGTTGATACGAAACTTCCATTAATAAATGCACCGCATGACATTGCTAAGCTGAATCTCTCGACACCGCTTGTGGATGAAAAACTACGAATGGGCTTTGAAATGCAGTATTTAGGAAAGCGTGTTCTTTCAACAGATGCGCGTAATACTTATGCAGATAGCTATACCATCGCTAATGTTAACCTTATATCGCGTAATGCTATTCCCAATACCGTTTTTTCTTTTACGGTTCGTAATATTACCGATAAGCATTATGGCGATGTGATAGTGCCGTGGTATACAGATGAGATGCAATATCCTCGGGATGGTCGCAATTTCTGGATTCAATTGGAGTACAACTTCCGATGAGACAGATATTGTTAATTATTTTACTTACTGCAGGTTTTATGCTGAAATTAAGTGCTGCACCTCTTCCGGAGGACACGATCAAAGTTGCATATATATATAATTTTGCGTTATTGACTGAATGGCCGAAAAATAAAGAAATAAAAGATATTCATATTTGTTTTTATGAGCGAAGTAATTTTGGTACTGCACTTGATGCATTAAAAGACAAAAGTATTGAAGATCACTCTTTAAAAATACAAAATATAAGTAACATTAATGAGGCAAAAGAGTGCCAAGTGCTTTTTCTTGATGATGTGAATTTTTTAGAAGAGGAAAAGATTGCAAAAGCTGTCTCCGATTTACCGATTCTTGTGGTTACAGATAATCCGAATATCTCCGATAGCCACATTATGATAATACGAGAAAATAAAAAATTGGCGTTTGATATTAGCTTGAGAAAGCTTAAAGATACAAATCTGAGTATTAGTTCAAGGCTTTTAAGACTTGCAAGAAGGGTTACAAAATGAGGTTTTTAAAAGATTGGATGAGTAAACAGTCGATTCAAAATAAATTGATGTATTCTAATTTATTTGCTATTTTTATAGCATTTATCCCTGTTGTTATAGTTTTGATGACATATGAGTTTTATGCAATGAGAACTGCTGTTATAGAAGAGATTCGAGTTCAAGCCGATATCATTGCTGAGAGTTCTGCTGCTGCAGTGGCATTTCGTGATAATGCCGTTGCAGAAGAGACCCTTTCGTCACTTCACGGTGCAAAAGAGATGATAGAAGCTCATTTGATTTTAAGTGACGGAACGATTTTTCAGAGTTATTATCGTAAGCAAAATGCAAAAAAGCTTTATGTTGCATTATCAAACGCGCCAACAACATCAAGAGAAACGATAACATCATCTGTGATTGTTATAAAAAAACCAATCTATCTGCGTTCTGAACTTGTCGGTTCTTTAATTTTAATTAGTAGCTTGGATGGTTTTTACACCCGAATGCTTTGGTATGCGATTATAGTTATAATTATAGCGATAATGGGGCTTCTTTTTGCTCGTTTAGTATCGTTGCACATCAGTCGGACTATTACGGAGCCATTGACATATTTGATGATAGCGACTCAAAAGATAATGAAGAGTCAGGATTATACGACGTCGTTTTCAATTGATACCGAAGATGAAGTTGGAAGCCTATCTCGTGCATTTGGCGAAATGATGACACAAATTAATAACAGAGATATGACGATGCAGCAGTTGGCTTACTATGACCGTGTCACAGGTATTGCAAATCGTCATTTTTTTGAAGAACGGATTGCTCAAGTAATGAGCAATGCTCAACGATATGGAACATCTTGTTATCTGCTTATACTTGATTTAGATGACTTTAAAATAGTCAATGATAAACTTGGTCATCATGTTGGAGATATATTACTGAGGAATGTGAGTGAGATTCTTACATCTACGATGCGACAAAATGACAATATTTTTAGAATCGGCGGTGATGAATTTGCTATTATTATCGAAAGCGCTTCTGACCATGAACCAGTAGGACAGATCGCTAAAAAGATTATTCATGCTATTTCAACTCCTGCTGTACTTGAAGGGCACACTATTAAAGTAGGTGTTAGTATCGGGATCAGTTGTTTCCCACGATTTTCTACTAATGTTAAGACATTGATGAGTACTGCTGATGCTGCGATGTATATTGCAAAAGGACAAGGGAAAAATAGTTATCACGTGTATGGGCAAGAATAGTAAAGAAATATTTTTATGTTATAGTCGGCAACTGCCATTTATATTTATAAGCCACAAGTCTAAGCGCGATAGAGAACATTGCCACCAAAAGTATGGTCGTTTGGTTTAAAAGATCACTTACATGTAAGAGCAGCAGAAGTATGGAGACTATGACCGAGACAGAGCCGTAGAAGTCGCTGATAAGTACCGCCGGGACTTGGTTTATGAGGATATCTCTTATGACTCCTCCGCCCATCGCCGTGATGAAACTGAGGATGATGACTCCGAAAAAATTATATCCTGCATGTAGAGCCAGCAGTGCTCCCGTGATACTAAAAGCAACGAGTCCGATGGTATCGCTAATGACAAAAAGCCATTTTTTCTCGATACTTCCGAATCTATGTATCTTGATGAGAAATGCCAGAAATATGACTACAAAAAGTGCAGTTGCAGGGTAGAGTGTTTTAAAAGCAAATGGTGTGACGCTGAGGATGGTGTCTCGCACGATTCCACCGCCAAGAGCGGTAAGTGAGGCTGCGATGACGAGTCCGAGTATGTCCAGATTATTTCTGGCTCCGACTAAAAAACCGCTTATCGTAAAAGCGATAATCCCTAA
This sequence comes from bacterium, assembly GCA_018824305.1. Taxonomy (GTDB): domain Bacteria; phylum Campylobacterota; class Campylobacteria; order Campylobacterales; family Sulfurimonadaceae; genus Hydrocurvibacter. The sequence goes on along the minus strand of JAHJGM010000059.1, from coordinate 94,460 downwards.
GATGTCTACTAAGATAAGCGGATCAAGGTGCGGCATTTAGCTACGATAGTCCTCTTTGAACTTCACATATCTTGAAGCTGATGCATAAAGCTCTTTGACCTCTTCATCACTCAGTTCTTTTACGAGTTTTGCAGGACTTCCCATGATAAGTGAGCGGGGAGGAAATACTTTGTTCTTTGTGACAAGCGCTCCCGCACCGACTATGGATTCTTTTCCTATAACCGCACCGTCAAGTATGGTCGCGCTCATCCCGATAAGACACGCGTCTTCTATGGTACAGCCGTGAAGCATGACACGGTGACCGACAGTCACATCGTTACCGATGATAGTCGGGTTCCCGTCGCTTTTATCGGCTTTCTTGTAATGCGTTACATGTAACATGCTGAGGTCTTGGATATTTGTCCTGTCACCTATGGTGATGTAATGGACATCGCCGCGAACGACACACCCAAACCAGATAGAACAATCTTCGCCTATGGTTACATCACCGATGACATCGGCTGAGGGTGCTATCCAGCTTTTCTCACCGACAGCCGGTGTTATATCTTTAAAGTTATGAACCATTACGAGTCCTTTAAGAGTCTGTAGGCAAGTTGTTGTACATAGTTTGGAGACTCTTTCTTGAGTGCTTTTTGCATACTGCTCATGTGGTCTTCGATGATCTTATGGTTGTTGACTAAAGGAGTTGCAGGATCCGCTTTTATCTTACGATAGCTTCCATCACTCATAAGCTCGTGAGACAGAGTATTGTCCGTGCATTGAAGCTGTAGGATCTGAAGAAGCTTTTGAGCATTCTCTTTATCGTCGATACCCGTTAAAAGTTCAATACGTCTCATAAGATTTCGAGGCATCCAGTCCGCACTGGAGATGAACAGATGAGGCGCCGTATTTTTAAAGTAAAAGATCCTTGCATGTTCAAGGTATTTACCGATGATAGATGTGACTCTGATGTTGTCACTTACACCCTCGATCCCCGGTTTGAGACAGCATACACCGCGGATGATAAGCTCGATCTTCACGCCTGCCTGACTTGCTTTGTAAAGCGCACGGATCACATCGTCATCAACTAAAGAGTTCATCTTCGCGATGATCTCTCCGGCTTTTCCTTTTCTTGTCTCATTATTGATAAGCGAGAGAAGTTTCGGTTTGACCTGAGCCGGTGACATGTAGAGTTTTTCTAGTTTGCCTTTTTTGCTAAAACCTGTCAAAAAGTGGAAAAAGCGCGTCAAATCATTTGTGATCTCATCTTTTGCCGTCATATAGCTGATGTCTGTGTATATTTTCGCACTGCTTGGATTGTAGTTTCCTGTACCGATATGCGCGTATTGTTTGAGTTTTCCGTTCGTACGTCTTGTGATAAGCGTCGCTTTTGCATGGACTTTGAAACCGAAGATCCCATAGATAACGTGAGCTCCCGCTTTTTCAAGAGCTTTTGCCCAGATGAGGTTGTTCTCTTCGTCAAACCTTGCTTTTAGCTCGACCATAACGGTGACCTGTTTGCCTGATTCTGCTGCGTTCATCAATGACTGAACGATTGGAGACTGCGGACCTGCACGATACAGAGTCATCTTGATCGTCACGACATCTGGGTCTTTTGCAGCAGTCTGGATCATTCTTACTATCGGTTCAAAACTCTCATAGGGATGGTAAAGGGTGATGTCCTGCGTCTCTAAAATATTGAAAATATTTTCATTTGAGTTGAGAGGCGGCAGGATTTTTGGATTGAACGGCTCATTTAAAAGGTGTGCAAAATCCTTGTTGCCGACTATCTGCCAAAGAGATGAAAGGTTTAAGATCGTGTGAAATCTATAGATATCGTTTTTAAATACGTTGATATGGCTGTTAAAAAAATCTATGATCTCATCATCGGCATCAGAACCCACCTCAAGTCTTACGATCTCGCCTTTTCTACGAAGTTTCAGACCCTCTTCAAGGATCTCAAGGAAATCATCCGCTTCCTCTTCCTCTATCGCGATGTCGGCATTTCTTGTGATCCTGAAAGGGATGCTTTTTAAAAGTTTATAACCCGGAAAGATATCTTCTATATGTTCGGCAACCACATCTTCAACAGGAACATAGATACTCTCGGTCAGCTGTACAAATCTTGATAAGACACGAGGAACACGCACGATCCCAAATCTCTCTACCGTGTTGTCGTCTTTGTCCAAAAGTTTGACGATGATCCCGAAACTGAGGTTATTAAGATGCGGGAACGGGTGGGTCGCATCAACGGCGATAGGGATGATAATAGGATAGATCGCTTCAAAAAATTTCTTATTGATAACTTTCTTTTCACTGCTGTTTAGATCTTTGTATTTTTTTAGAAATATCCCCTCTTGTTCGAGAGATTTAAAGATGTCGGTCATACAATACTCGACGACCTGCTGCTCTTGGTGAAGGTAAGTTCTGATATCTATGAGTTGTTGCAAAGGTGTCAATCTGTCGGCACCTGAGACGATGACACCGACACTAAAAAGTTTTTTGAGCCCCGCAACGCGGATCATATAAAACTCGTCAAGATTTGTTCCGTAGATAGCTAAGAATTTTAGTCTTTCCAATAAAGGAAGAGATGCATCTTGGGCTTGTTTCAATACTCTTGTGTTAAACTGAAGCCAAGAAAGCTCGCGATTGTTGTATAAACTAGGGTCTTTTAAATTTATCATCATATAAAACCGTATTAATTAAATTTTACTTATTATATCGTAGAGATGGTTACAAAATGGTTATAATAACAAAAAAGGAACTTAATGACACTCTTTCAAATTCTTATGCTCGGTCTGGCCGCATTTTTTTCGTATAAAGTTTATCAACATGTACAGACGCTCGAAGACAATGATCAAGATGCTCGTCCGTCTCAGCCTTCGCAAAACGGATTTTCGCCTTTTGACCCGCAGCAGCTTGTAACAAAAGCGGATGAAGCTTTTTTGGATGGAGACCTGCCAAAAGCCTTTGCTCTTCTTGATGAAGCAAATGTAAAAGACCCGAAAAATTCTGACATACTCGGAAAAATGGGCTACATCATGGCGCAGGAAAAGAAAGAGAACGAAGCGATTTCATACTATAAGGAAGCTTTAGGTCTAGATGAAGATAATGATACAATCCATAATGCACTCGCTTCTTTATACAGAAAAATCGGTGATTTTACAAAAGCAGAAGAACACTATAAGAGATCTTTGGAAATAGACCCGGATTATGAGGTCACATATTATAATTATGCGAACCTGCTTGTAGATATGAAACAAAACAATGAAGCTTTAGAGATGTATGAAAAAGCGTTGGAACTAAACCCTGAGCTGGAAGAAGCAAAAGCAGAGATACAAAAGATCAAGGATAGAGTTTGAGCAGTGAACAAAAAAGACTAGCAGTTTTAATAGACGCGGACAACTCTCAGGCAAGGATCATAGAGGGTCTGCTGGATGAGATCGCGAACTACGGCGTTGCAAGCGTAAAAAGAATTTACGGAGACTGGACGGATACGAAGCTAAAAGGGTGGAAAAACGTTTTGCTTGAACACGGTATCCATCCGATGCAGCAGTTTGCCTATACAACAGGTAAAAATGCGACCGATTCTGCGATGATCATCGATGCCATGGATCTTTTATATACCGAGAAGTTCGATGGTTTTTGCATAGTCTCAAGCGACAGCGATTTCACGCGTCTGGCATCAAGGATCAGAGAGAGCGGACTCACTGTTTACGGATTTGGAGAAAAAAAGACACCTAAATCTTTTATGAGTGCGTGTGATAAGTTTATTTATACGGAAAATCTAAGAGATGAGATAACAGAAGAGATAGAGAAAAACGTAAAACCAAAAGAGATCAAAGATATCTCTAAAGATATCAGACTTTTAGCGATCTTACGCAATGCGGTCGATGATACTTCGGATTATACGGGATGGTCATATCTTGGTTCGGTAGGACAAAAAATCGTCAATAAGATACCGGAATTTGATTCTCGCAACTATGGATTTAAAAAGCTTGTCGACCTGATGCAAAGTACCAATATGTTTGAGTTTAAAGAGGATTCCGGCTTTAAGACAAAGGCAGTTTACGTCAGATGTAAACGTGCTAGGAGTTATGCATGAAAACGATAGATATCTATAATTATCTCAATGAGATATCCCCTTTTGCTCTGCAAGAAAGCTGGGATAATTCGGGATTATTATTAGGTGACTTGAATGAAGATGTAGAAAAGGTATATCTCAGTATCGATGTAGATGAAAAGCTGATAGAAGAGATGGACGAGAACTCTTTATTAGTTACCCATCATCCGCTTATATTCGGCGGGATCAAGCAGTTGCAGTTCAATCAATACCCTGCGCATCTCATTAGAAAAATGGTGCAAAAAAATATCTCAAATATCGCGATGCATACAAATTTTGATCAGACACATTTAAATGAGTATGTAGCGACAAAAATCTTGGGTCTGGAGATAGTAAAAAAAGAGGGTTTTATAGCTTATATGAAAATTGATGAAAATTTTGATGATTTTGCGCATAAAATTTCTACAGCTTTTGGTCTACCTTATGTAAAATGTGTTAAGGCACATGAAAGGATAAAAACAGTTGCTTTGACAACTGGTTCAGGAGCTTCACTAATGCGCTCCATAGATGCTGAGTGCTTCTTGACGGGTGATATAAAGTATCATGATGCGATGGAGGCAAAAACCATAAATTTGTCCATGATCGATATAGGTCATTATGAGAGTGAACAGTTTTTTGGAAAAATTTTAGCAACATATTTGGAAAATTTAGGATTAGCGGTTATAATTTCACAATCAAAAAACCCTTTCACATATATATAGGTGTAATAAAGGGATATTGTCGCATGCATCCAAAAAGGAAATAGATGAACAAACACTTAAAACAACTAATAGACCTCTCAGCAGTCGATAAAGAAATAGATGCTTTTGAACCTCAGATAGATGAGGTAAACTATAAGTATGAAGCAACTCTTGCAACAAAAGGCAGTTTAGACAGCGAAATCTCTTCTCTAGAAGATGAGATGAAAAATGAAGAGTTAAAAAAACATAAAAATGAGCTTCATTTAGCAGAACTTTCTGCAAAGCTAGAAGACAACAAGAAAAAAGCTTCAGAAATAAAAACTGAACGTGAAATGAAATCTTTACAACTTGAAGAAGAGATAGCTAAAGAGCAAGTAACTTTTGCAAATGAAGAGATCGTACGTTTAGACAAACTGATCACGGCAAAAAAAGCTAAACATGAAGAATTGACTCAAAAAAGAGATGAACTAGATACAAACCTTGTTGGGATCAAAGCTGATGTCGATGAAAAAATAGCAGGTATTGAAAAAGCGCGTCATGAAGTGTTTGCAAGAAAAGAGAAATTAGTCGGCGGAATGAACCAAAAAGGTTTGGCTTTTTATCAAAAGATTCGTCGTTGGGCTAAAAACACTACGGCTGTCGAAGTTAAAGAACAAGCTTGTATGGGATGTTACATGCATGTAAACGATAAAGTTTATGCAGATGTCATCAAAGGTGAAGAGATCACTACATGTCCACATTGTGGCCGTATATTATATATCGCCGAGGGCGAAGAAGCGTAAGGCTTGAAGCCATTTTCCTTCATCTATTATCTCTTAAGCGTAGTGCTGTATATTTTAGCACTGCCGCTTTTGATATCTTTGTCTTTTAAGAAAAAATACAAAGAATCTGTTCCGTCCCGCTTTTTTCTTTTTAATAATCCAGGATTTAAAAATAGTAACGGTATCTGGTTTCATGTTTGCTCACTCGGTGAGAGCAGGGCATTAAAACCGATTTTGGATAAAATCGATAAAGAGAATGTGAAGATAACCACCATAACCCATACCGGGCAAAATGAAGCAAAAAAATATGGAGTGGATCTGAGATATCTTCCATACGAGATGTTTTTGCCCCTTTGGATAAAACCGCAAAAAATACTCGTAGTTTTAGAAGCGGAATTTTGGTATATGCTTTTTGCCGTAGTCTCTGCACGCGGAGGCAAAGTCGTACTTTTAAATGCTCGTATATCGGACAAAAGTGTGAAAAAATATATGAAGATGGGATGGTTTTATAAACGTCTTTTATCACATGTAAATATCATATTTTGTCAAAGCGAGATAGATGCTCTTAGATTTGCTACACTCGGTGCAAAAAATGTCGAAGTTGTCGGAAACATAAAGCTGGCACAAGTGATAAAAGAGAGTAAAGAGTATGAAAAACCATCAACTAAAACAATAGTAGCAGCAAGTACGCATGATGGTGAAGAAAAAATAATACTTGCGGGATATAAAAAATATCTGCAAGAGAATAAAGCTAAACTCATAGTCGTTCCGCGTCATCCCGAAAGGTTTGAAGAGGTCTATAGACTGCTTCTTAATTTTTGTAATGAAAATGCTTTACATGTAAGCCGTTTTAGTGAAGACAAAAGTTTATCTACGGATGTGGTTTTAGTAGACATGATGGGTGAGCTGAACAACATCTATAGGATAAGTGATATTGCCGTCTTAGGCGGAGCGTTTAAAGCCGATGTTGGCGGTCACAATCCGCTTGAACCGGCTCACTTTGGATGCAAGATCATAACCGGAAAGCATTTTTATGATCAAAGAGAGTTGTTTAAGTATGTTCATCATGTACAGTATATCGAAGATGATGAGCTTTTTACAGCTTTACAAGAGGCGGATGATCTTCCCCCTTCATCAGTAGATGAGAAGATAGATTTAGATAGAGTGATAAAATATATAGAGAGTTAAAACAAGATTTTACTCAAGGAATAGATAATGGAAAAAGATAAAGCGTATAAAGTATTGGCACAACAAGAGGGAATATCTAACTCTGAGGCGAAATCTCTTATAGACAGAGGTCTTGTGTATGCAAGCAATAAAAAGGTCATGATCGCTCGTGCAGACATCGACAAAGCAACTAAATTTAAGATCGAAAAAGTAGAAAAGATAAGACCAATATTTCAAAATGATGATCTTATTGTAGTGGATAAGCCAGCTTTTGTGAATTCTGATGAGATCGAACGCCAATTCAAAGATGCAAAACTTCTTCACAGACTTGACCGTGAGACAAGCGGAGTCCTTATGCTTGTAAAAAACGAAGAGTTTCGTGAAAAAGCGATAAAAGAGTTTAAAAACGACAAAGTCTATAAAGAGTATTCGGCTTGGGTCGACGGTATCTTAGTCGAGAGTGTCGATATAGACAAAGCATTGATCACAGAAAAAAAGAATAATAAAGCGTATACCAAGGTTTCAAAAAAAGGCAAATCTGCACGTACAGAGGTCACACCTGAGATAGTAAGCGGTAAAAAGACGAAGGTAAAATGTGTGATCCATCACGGACGTACTCACCAGATCCGTGCACACCTAAGAAGTATAGATTTTCCGATCATCGGCGATGAGCAGTACGGTGGAAGAAGATATAAACGCGTTATGTTACATGCAAGAAAAGTAGTACTTTTAGGCATGACATTTGAAGCACCTGAGCCTACGGCATTCAAGCATTTTGAATCATAAGCAGGTTTTTGATAGAATTCCACACTTTTAAAAAATTATATTTAGGATAGTTTTATGTTTGATACATTGACCGAATCGTTTACATCTGCAATAAAAAAGATACGTTTTCATGATGATGAAAAATCTCTTATCAAAGCAACGGGTGAGTTGAAAAAAGCTCTTTTGAAAGCTGATGTAAATCATAAAGTCGTAAAAGATCTGATCCAAGATGTAGAGCTAAAAACAAAAGCAAAAGGGATCGGAAAAGATCAATTTCTTGATGCTTTAAAAGAGACTATATATTCTATTCTTGAAGTAGGCGGTAAAAAAGGTTTTGTATTTGCACCAAATCCTCCTACTATCATCTTGATGACAGGTCTTCAGGGTTCTGGTAAAACTACTACAACAGGAAAGTTGGCTCTTTACCTTAAAAACAAAAAGAAAAAAGTCCTAGTCGTCGCAGCTGACTTACAGCGTTTAGCTGCAGTCGAGCAGCTTCGCCAGATAACAGCAAAGATAGAAGTAGAACTTTATGAAGATGAAGCGACTAAAAATCCTGTAGATGTTGTAAAAGCAGCACTGAAATATGCAGATACAAAACTTTTCGATGTTGTGCTCATAGATACGGCTGGTCGTCTAGCGATCGATGAAGAGCTGATGAGCGAGCTTAAAGAAGTAAAAAAAGTAGCTGATCCCGATGAGATCTTTTACGTTGCCGATTCACTCACAGGTCAAGATTCTGTAAGAACGGCTATTAGCTTTAAAGAGCAGATAGGCATCGACGGTGTTATCTTAAGTAAATATGACGGTGATTCAAAAGGCGGTGTGGCACTTGGACTTTCATCTCAAGTGCAGGTTCCTCTTCGTTTTATCGGTAGCGGTGAAAAGATGGAAGACCTTGAGGTATTCATACCTGAGAGAATCGTAAACCGTTTGATGGGTCTTGGAGATATCGAAGGTCTTGCTGAAAAAACATCGAACATCATAGATGAAAAACAGGCAAAAGCTCTTACGAAAAAGATCAAAAAAGGTCAGTTTAACTTCAATGATTTTTTAGAGCAGATGGAAAGTATGAAGAAGATGGGGAGTATGAAATCTCTCATGGGTATGATCCCCGGTATGTCCGGTATGAGCAACGCTTTAAAAGATTTTGACCTTGATAACTCTAAAGAGCTTAAACAGATAAAAGCGATGGTCTCGTCTATGACTCTAAAAGAGCGTGAAGACCCGGAACTTTTAAACAACTCCCGTAAACAGAGAATCGCGCAAGGGTGCGGACTGAGTCAAGCTGAAGTCAACCGTGTGTTAAAACAGTTTAAAAATGCAGGGAAAATGGCGAAAAAGTTCTCTAGTAAAAAAGGGATGCAGGATCTACAGAACATGATGAGTCAGATGGGCGGCGGCGGAATCAACGCGCTGAGAAGATAACTTTACATTTTTATAAAATTTTAGTACAATTCCGTTATCGTTTTGGCTCTCAAAATAATCCCTCTGTGATTGTGAGCTGTATATAACGCCATAAGGCGGTAAGAGGCACAATAAAACTACAATAATTTTATTTTGCTACATTCCCCCTATACTATATTATTCCAAGGAAAAACTAATGACAACAATTAGACTTACTCGTATGGGTCGTAACAAAAAACCATTTTACCGTATCGTGGTAACAGATTCTCGTAAACGTAGAGATGGTGGCTGGATCGAACTAATCGGTTACTACAACCCGATGACTGAAGAAAAAACTTTGAAGTTTGATGCAGAGCGTCTAGACTACTGGTTAAGCGTTGGTGCTACAATGAGTAGCCGTGTTAAAAAAATAACTGGTAAATAACAATGATAACTAACTTCGTCGCTGAATTTGCCCGTTTAATAGCTACTTATCCAAATGAGATAAAAGTTGAGTCAAAAGAAAGTGACGATTTAGTTGAAATCGTACTCTATGCCAATCAAGTTGACGTTGGTAAACTGATAGGCAAAGAGGGAAAAATGATCGGTGCGATCAAGACAGTGATCTCTGGCTGTAAAGCTAAAGATGGTAAGAGTTACCGTATCAATGTCGAACCAATCCGATAAACTTCTTCATATCGCTACAATAGGCAAGGCCGTTGGTCTTGGCGGCGATATGAAACTTCATATCAAAAGTGATTTCCCTGAACAATTTACTGTAGGTGCAAAGTTTTTTATCAGTAAAAAACGTACTATCGAACTCAGTAAAGTTGATTTGGATCGCTCTCTTATAAAAATTGCGGGAGTTAACACTCCAGAAGATGCAAAACGTTTCACAAATGAAAAGATCTATACGACTTACGAAGATACAAGAAAAAACATTGATCTTGAAGATGGACAATACTTTTATTTTGATATCGAAGATTGTAAAGTGTATGAGAACGGACAACTTCTCGGCGTAGTCGATGAAGTCGAGCGTATCGGTGCAACTGATTATCTTGAAATAATCACTGACAGTGCTTTAGTACAACAGGATCTGCCGAAATCTTTTTTGATTCCATATCAAGATCATTTTGTCGTCTCGGTTGATATAGAGAACAAAGTCATAGAAGTCAGCGGTGGACTTGATATCTTAAAAGCATCATAAATGCGTTTTACATTTGTAACTCTTTTTTCAAACCTTATAGACGGGTATTTCGGGGATTCCATTCTTTCACGTGCAATCGAAAAAGATCTTTTTAGCATCAGTTACGTCAATCCGAGAGATTTCAGTGACTCAAAGCATAAGAAAGTCGATGACACTGCATTTGGCGGCGGAGCAGGAATGCTTATGCAACCACAGCCCCTTTATGATACTTTAGACAGTATAAAAAAAGAGGATGAGGATGCGTATGTGATCTTTGTCACTCCCGTTGCAAAAAGATTTGCTCAAAATGATGCGAAACGTCTTGCAAATAAAAAACATATCGTCTTTGTAAGCGGAAGATATGAGGGGATCGATGAGAGAGTCATAGAAGAGTATGCAGACGAAGTTTTCAGCATCGGAGATTACATCCTCACAGGCGGTGAATTGCCCTCGTTAGTGATGTGTGATGCCATTGTGCGAAACGTCGATGGTGTACTTGGAAACAGTGAGTCTTTGGAGGTAGAAAGCTTCGAAAGTGAACTTCTTGAAGCTCCCTCTTTTACTAAACCGCAAATTTATAGAGAAAAAAATATTCCATCAGAATTTTTAAAGGGAAATCATAGTAAAATTCGCACACTAAAATTTGCTTTATCAGAATGTAAGACCGCTTTTTTTCGTCCGGAGAAGCATTTGAAGCACAATACAAGGAAATCTTATGAGAAATAAGTATATTGAAAATTTCGAAAAAGCACAAATAGCTGAGAAAAACATTCCAGATTTTCGTGCAGGTGATACTGTTCGTTTAGCGGTAAATATTAAAGAGGGTGACAAAACTCGTGTTCAAAATTACGAAGGTGTTTGTATAGCAATTCGTGGTGAGGGAACTGGTAGAACTGTTACTGTTCGTAAAATTGGCGCTAACGGTGTTGGAATAGAGAGAATCTTCCCAATCTATACTGATAGTATAAATGAGATTACAGTTATTCGTCGTGGTCGTGTACGTCGTGCAAAACTGTTTTATCTTCGTGACCTTGCTGGTAAAAAAGCTCGTATCAAAGAACTTAGAAGAAAATAATTCTTCTAAGTTCCACTTCTCTAACTTTCAAATATTCAAACTCTACTCCCATAAATCAAAATTACTCTTTAACAAACAATATTAGATTGTCTTTTTACTCTTTTTTGTATATAATTAACTAACTAGTTAGTTAATTAAGGATGCATATGTCAAAACAAAAACGCGATGCAGAAGCGACAAAGGCAAAGATCATCGAAAACTCTATGATGCTGTTTTCAAAAAACGGCTTTGATGCCACGACCGTTGATGAGATTGCAAATGTAAGTGATGTAAACAAAGCACTTATTTATTACTACTTTAAAAATAAAGCGGGACTTTATGAGATCGTGATGAACGAGGTGCTCTCAGCGATCTATACAAAGGTCATAGAAGCAAATAAAATCTGCAAGAGCCCTATTGATGAGCTTGAAGCTTTTATCAAGACTTACGCTGATTTTGCAAACAAACAACCCTATTTTCCTGCATTACTTTTAAGAGAGCTGAGTGATAACGGGGCACATATCCCCCAGATGATGTTTTCAAGTATGAGAAGACTTTTTAAACTTTTAAGCGAGATACTTCAAAGAGGCGAGAAAGAGGGTATTTTTAATAATGTTATCCCGATGGTGATACATTTTATGATCATCGGAACTGTCAATCTTCTTGTGACGACGGCTCCGCTTCGTAAAAAAGCGGCCCAGATGACTGATGAGATCAATACATGCAGTGATTGTCCTATGGATGAGATATCTGACTATATATTTAAAAAGATAAAAATTATGTTGGAGGTTAAATGATGAAAAGAGTACTTTTATCATTGATAGTTCCGTTTATGCTTAATGCACAGAACATCAGCGAACTCTTCGATGCACTCAAATCACATTCACAGACCAAGTCTGATGAGATGCTTGTTAAGATGACACAGATACATGAGGATCAGGCTTATTCAAAGCTCTATCCTGAAGTCGATCTCTTTGGAAAGTATGATAATTATTCGCTTCCTACGGGGATGATACCTTTAGCACCTAACCATATGCTTGCATTGGTGCAAAACCCCACTCATCCTGCACAGCCGTTTAGTTACAACATCTATGCAGCAGGGGTGTCTGCGACGATGCCCATCTTTGTAAAATCTATATTTACCATGGCAGACAAAGCAAAGGCGATGCAGCAAAGTGCAAAGAAAAAGAAGAGGATAAACCTCATAAAAAATGAAGCGGTCCTAGTGGGCGCAAATGCAAATCTGATATATTTAAATACTCTTGGAAGGGCACTTGAAGGTAAAAAAAGATCACTGCTGGAAACAAAAAAGACAGTAGAGATAAAAGTCGATAACGGCCGCGACGCAGCATCAGCACTTTATATGATAAATGACAGATTAAATCAGATAGATATTGCAAACAACAATATAGATATCCAAAAGAAAACCGTTATAAGTACTATAGAAACTTTGACGGGGATAGCGCTTGATGATGCTGTGATGATGCAAAAAAGCGGAGATATCACAAAAAACGCTCTGGAATCTTTAGCGCCTATGCGTGAGAAGATAAAAGCCGACAGGCTGGATCTTAAAGCACAAAAAGAGAAGTTGTATCCTTCACTATATGCACATGGAAGTTACGTGAAAAGTTACGGCGAGTCCTATAACTCGTATGATTCCGTAACTGAAGAGTACGGCGATGTCGGTGTGGTACTCAATATCCCGATATTTGCAATGAGTCAGTATGACAATATCTCTTTAGCAAAGCTTGAAGTCAACTCAGGCGAGATAGAGCTGCAAAAATTAAGCGATGAACTTACATCAAAAGCAAAGATGCTAGAGGAATCTCTGCCTTTACTTGAGAATTCAAAAAAACTTTATACAAAGAGTATAGAGGAGAAGAAAAAACTTCTTGAGATCGCAAAACTAAACTATGCAAATGCGAGACTCTCTACCGAAGAGTATTTAAGATATGAAGATGACGTAGTCCAAGAGGAAGCTAATCTATATAAAACAGAAGCAAACAGTTGGCAGACGCTAATGCAGTTAGCCGTCATCTATGCAAACAATATTGAGGAGATAGTAAAATGAATAAAGCAGTAAAAATAGCGATCGGTGTAGCAGCCGCAGTCGCGATCATAGTCGCAGGTGTAAAGACGATCAAAAATGCAAAACAAAAAGATGCTGCTTCTCCACAGGCAGTGATATATCCAATTGTTGTCAGCAAGATGAGTCCGAAGATGGTTGATGCAAAGTTGACTCTGCCTTATCTTGCAGAGGTGAGTAACGATAAAGACGTAAAACTCTCTTCACGTATCGCCGCTAGGATAATAAGCATCAAATCAAGCGGCTTACATGTAAGCAAAGGCGATATCATCGCTCGACTGGATACGACAGAGATAGGAAGTAATCTTGCGAGTGTAAATGAGCAGTTAAAAGCGGCTAATGTCTCTCTTGAAAATCTGCAGGCGACGCATCAAAGAACGAGTGATCTTTTAAAAATGCAGGGCGCTTCGATCGAGGAGTCGCAAAAAGAGTTGAGTTCAATAGCCAATATAGAAGCTCAGATAGCATCACTCAAACAAAAAGCGATAGAGTTGAATAACAGCCTCTCTTATGCGACTATCACGTCACCGGTCGATGGTGTTATAACAAAGACGTTTGATAACGAGGGTGCTGTGAGTATGCCGGGAAAAGCGCTTATCAACATAAGTGCGAAAAACGGCTTCTATCTTATGGTAAGAGTCCCAAGCGATCTTAAAATAAAAGGTGTCGTGTTCAACTCTAAGACCTATGAGACGCTGCCTCTTGGAAGCACATCCGCTGGTCTTGCTGAGTATAAGGTCTATGTCGGTGCAGATAACTTGACAAGCGGAGACAGGATAGAGGTCGATGTGGTTGTGTTTGATGACAAAGGGACACTTCTTCCCTTTGATGCACTGCTAAACAGAGATGGCAAAAGCTATGTACTGATCATCAAGGGTAGTCAAGCTGATGCACAGGAAGTTCATATCTTGCAGAGTGCACAGCAGGGTGTCGTTATCAAAGAGTCACTAGAGGGCAAAGATATCGTAGTAGCTAAGCCTGATATCCTTCTTAGACTTGTCAGCGGTTATGCCTTAAAAGTGAAGGAATAGTTTATGATATTCGAGTATTTTTATAAACGGCCCTATCTTCTTTACTCCATTATTGCGGCATTTTTTGTTATGGGGATCATGGCTCTTGTGACTCTGCCGAAAAATCTTTTTCCAGACGCAAATCCGCCACAGGTGATCGTCATCACAAAAGTCCCGGGTGCAACGGCGCAAGTGGCAGCCAGTACTGTATCAAAACCGATAGAGGAGGAGATATCACGTTTAGGTTTAGTGACTGATGTGAGCAGCATAAATGTTGCGAATTTCTCTATCGTAAAAGTTGATTTTGATTATAAAAAGAGTCTCAATGCCGCAGCTGTGGATGTCGCGAATGCTCTTTCAATCGCAAAAGCAAAACTTCCCTCCGGGATGACTCCTGCTATCTACACCGCTGGTGATTTTACGCTTCCGGTGGATGTGATATCGCTGAGTCCGAAAAACTCCAATATCGATCTGGTAGATATCCGCAAGATCGCGGACAGTTTCATAAAACCCTATCTTTTAAGCAATGAGAGTATCGGGAACGTAGAGGTGTTTGGCGGGTATGAAAGCTCTATAAACATAGAGGTCGATCCATTTAAAGCAAAAAGATACGGCGTGAATTTCGAGACGATAACAAAATCGCTGCAGGTTCTAAACCGCGATATGCCTCTTGGTTTTATAAAAGGGGATAACGACTTTTACACGGTGACTTTCTACGGCGAAAAAGACAATACAGAGAGATTAAAACAGCTTCCTATTTTACCGAATGTAAAACTCAGCGATGTCGCAGATGTCAGCTGGAGCTATAAAAAACGTACAAGCGGTTATATCGGTAACGGCAAAGATGCCATCGCTCTTGCTGTACAGCGTGCTCCGGGAGGAAGTGTCTTGGATGTCAGTAAGGCGACACGTCTGGAGATGAAAAAACTACAGGCAGAGTACCCAAATATCAACTTTGAGATAAGCGATACGCAAAGAGACCTGATAGAACAGGCAAACACCAATATGCTAGAAGCTCTAAAAGATGCCGTTATCTACACGCTTTTGGTGATCATGATATTTTTGGGTAACTTTAGAGCTATTATCGCCGCGGGTCTTTCTATCCCAATGGTATTTTTCTCCACGATGGCGATCATCTGGCTTACAGGAGGGGAATTAAACATAGTCATTTATACGGCTATCATACTTGCTCTTGGAATGCTGACAGATGATGCAGTCGTGATTCTAGAAAACATAGAAAGACATCTCAAAGAGAAACATGAAGACCTTAAGACCGCTGTTCAAAACGGAACAAGAGAGGTACTCAGTCCTATATTCTCAGGTACTATCGCCACTATCGTCATCCTCTTTCCCCTGATGTTTGTAGGCGGGTTTCCGCAGAAGATATTTAGACCTCTGATCGAAACTCTTATCATCGCACTTTTAGTGAGTTACTTTTTATCCATCACTTTTATACCTCTGCTTTCTGCTTGGTTATATAAAAACGGAACAAGCAAAACAAAAATAGAGAATATCTTTGAGCTTATCTATCAAAAGACAATAGGTAGATTGGTGACTCCTTATGTGGGGATCATCAGATTTTCAAACGGAAAGTTCAGGATCCTTCGCCGCATCATGCTGACAGCGGGCGTGATAATTGTACTGGCTTTGAGTATGAAAAACATTATGCCCACGATCGGTAAAGATGCGATGCCTCCTATGGATACGGGTATCATAAAAGCACAGGTGGCTTTTAGCGCAAACGAGAGTGTTGAGAGTGCGGAGGCAAAAATAAGATCTGTAATAGCGTGGATAGACAAACAGCCTTGGGCAAAGATGAGTTCGGTCGCATTTGGTACCGAAGCGGGAGTGCTGAGTCTTGGAAGCGGAAACATCCCTGCAGAAGCGACGATAACCATTAATGCGGTCAACCGTTTTGATAGGAAAGAGAGCATCTGGGAGCTTGAGGATATTATAAGAGAGAAGATATCCCATATTGAGGGTGTAAAAAGGAATGATGTCTATGATTTTGGAGCAACAGCAGTCTCTTCGATAAAAGCCAGTTTGGATGTTAGACTTCAGTCCCCTGTAGTAGAGGGACTCTCAGAAACATCACACAAGGTTCAAAAAGCGATAGAGGATGTTCATGGATTGACATCGGTCTCTACAAGCTGGGATAGAGATTTTACGGAGATAGAACTTGATATTGACGAGAATAAAGCGCTTAGTTACGGGATTACGCCGTATCAGATCGCACAGCAGCTGCCTATAAAAGGCGAGATAGTAGGACTAAATGCAAATTTAGAGTCTATGAACACGCAGTTTGTAAGACTCTATCTCAAAGGCAAGTTTTCGCAAAATATCGAGACGCTGAGACTTCTTCCGATCAAAACAGCTGCGGGAGAGATACCGCTTGAGCAGATCGCGAAGATCAAACGTCACCTGACTTTTGCAAAGATAGAAAGAGACAGGATGCTTTACAGTCTTGATGTGAACGGCTACCGTGCAAAACGCCCCGTGACGCATATCACAGCCGATGCAGAAGCCGCGCTCAAAGATGCTAAGCTTGATGATATCCAGATGAGTCAAACCGGAGATATCGCACAGATAAACGACAGCTTTAAACGCATGTTAAAAGCCATTGGTCTTGGTATCGTTATGCTCATTATGACGCTTATTGCTATCTATCGCTCTGTAAGGATGGCGTTTATTATGATAATCGTTCTGCCGCTCTCTCTCATCGGTGCTTCATGGTCGATGCTTATCTTTGAAAAGCCGAGCTGTATGCCGAGTCTGCTTGGGATACTTCTGCTTTTTGGCATTATCATCAAAAATGCGGTCTTGCTCATCGACTTTTACCAAAATTATCGTGCGAGCGGTGAAGAAGCGTATGAGAGTGCGATGGAGTCTGTAAAGGTAAGATTTCGTCCCGTTATGATGACCGCTTTTGGAACCATTGCCGGGATGATCCCTATCGCACTGGAACAAGCTGTGGGATTAGAGCGTTTGAGTCCTCTTGCGGATGTGGCGATAGGCGGACTTTTAGTAGGTACGCTGCTGACCTTGGTCTATGTCCCTATGTTTGCTTACATATTTGATACAAAAATGAACAATGAAAGCTCTTGAGTAGAGAATAAATCCTATATAATTGCGAAGTTGAATCGTAAGAAATAAAGGAAATAAAATGAATATTTTTAAAATACTGCTCATAGCGGTACTATTACATGTAAACTCTTTTGCAAACACACCGTTTATGTTAACGGGTTTAAAAAGGGCATATCCTGTTGTGGAGATCCATAACGATTATGTGCCGCAAAAGTTTAAAGAGATCATATTGCAAAAACTTAAAGCCAAGATGACGACACTCGGGATCAGCATGAAAGACTATCCACAGCGCTCTATTGCATTTTTGATCACGGGAGTCCCTATCGGCGAAGAACCTGCCGTACATGTAAAGCTGCTTGTGGGCGAAGAGGTTAAAAGGATCGATGACGGTGAAGAGGTATTTGCCGTGACATATTCTGCTGAAAAGATATTTGAAGTATTTAATATTGATGAAGATATGAACGAAAACATCGACGATTTGTTAGAGAGTTTTGCAAAACAGTATAAAGAGGATAATGAATGAGAAAGTTATTTGTATTGATGCTTTTTTTAGGTACTTTGGCATCTGCTCAGAGTTATAAAGAGTTTGCTGTCATGCGGGGCTATGAGACGGATTATAAAACGGCTATTGCAAAAGCAAAGATGGAGAAAAAAGATCTTTTATTCGTAATGGTGGCAAACTATTGTCCATGGTGCAAAAAGCTTGAAAAAAGAAAACTTGCAAAAGAACAGATGAATGACCTGATCCATAAAAAGTTCATCCCTCTTATCTTGAACCGTGAAGAGCACAACTTTCCAAAACAGTATGAATCAGCGGTCATACCTATGATCTATACCGTAAACTATGAAGATGAAAAAATAAAAGAGAAGAGTATGGGATTTACGGAGATATCGGAGTTTTTGAAAAAGCTTTAGTAGTCTTTTAAAGCTCGCTCAATATCTCTTTTCATATCTTTTTCTTTTAAATCGTGACGTTTGTCATGCAGGTTTTTCCCTCTTGCTATAGCGATCTGCAGTTTTGCCAGATTTCTATTGTTGAGGTAGAGTTCTAAGGGCACTATCGTATAGCCATCTTTTTCTACGGCTTCTTTGAGTTTGGCAAGCTCTTTTTTATGCAGAAGGAGTTTTCTGTTGCCTCTCTCTTCATGCCCGAAGTAATGATGCGTCGTCTCTAGCTTGCCGATGTGAGCATTAAATAAAAATGCTTCCCCTTTGACAAAACGGATGAAACTGTCTTTGAGATTGACTCTGGAGGCTCGGATCCCTTTTATCTCACTGCCGCTTAGCACAAGTCCCGCTTCAAATTTTTCCTCGATATGATAATCATGAAAAGCTTTTTTATTCTTGGCTATCGTTTTACCCATTGATTTCCTTCATACTGAAAAAACTGCTTCCGCTTCCGCTGAAAAAATACCCGTGTTTGTAACTCTCTTTGAGCTTAGGATAGTTGTGAAGTGCAGGTTTAAAGAGGTCGTTCGCCTCATCTATACTCATTTTTTTGAGGATATCTATCGATTTCATACGCTTCAATTCATCCGCTTTAAATCCGTTTATGGGATTAAAGTAGAGTTCTCGATAAGTCGTATAGACCTTTGGCGTCGATATTTCTATCTTAGGAGTTATTATCTCCAAATCAAGAGGCTCTTCATTGAACTTTTCTACTATTTCTCCGATGCCGCTTACATTGGCACTGTCAAAGTCATAAACAAAAAACGGCACATCGGCACCCACTTTTGCCCCGATACCTGCAAGTTCGCTTTTTGAAAGACCAAGATGAAGCACTTCGTTGCACATCCTTAAAAATGTCGCCGCATCGCTGCTGCCTCCGCCAAGACCTGCAAAAGAGGGGATTTTTTTGTTTACATGTACGCCGTAGTTTTTTAACAACTTCGTGAGAGATTCTGATTTTGTGTACTCTTTTAGGGCGATATATGCTTTATAGATGGTGTTTTGTTCAGTCGGGCAGTTGAAATCCCCGATCAGTTCGAATTTTTCACTGTTTTTTGGAACAAACGAAAGTTCATCATAAAGAGAGGAGACTTTCATAAAACGGGAGATGATCTCGTGATAATCTCCTCTGGTTCCGGTGATCTTTAAAAAAATGTTTACTTTGGCGTAGGCTTTGTATATCTTCATGCTTTTTTTGGAAACTTTTTGTAGAAACTTTCAAGTACGGAATCATCTACATGTACAGATGCCGCCTTGTTGGAATTTTCTACCTCTTTGATAAGTTCACTTCTTAAGATCGATACGGAAGATGGTGCTTCGATACCGAGTTTTACCATCCCTTTGTCAATAGAGATTATCTTTATCTCTATGTTTTCGCCAATGATTATAGATTCGTCTAATTTACGAGATAAAATTAGCATGCTTCAACCTTGTTTAGTTCATATTTGACTTTGTTCTCAGACACATTTATTATCGTAATTGTATCATTATTATCCAAGTAGTAATAGCCGCCATCTTTTATTTTTAAATCTTCTACATGTAAAGGTTTGCCGTAAAAGATGTTTTCTTTATCTCCAAGATAAAAATTTTGCGGGATATTGAGAGATTTTTTAATATCCAGCGGTTTTTCATCTTCATATACGAATTGCCCCTCGCTAAGTCGCTCCAATGCACTCAGACTTCCATGGCTTACATGCAGGCTGTTTGCAACGATGCGCCCAAGAGAGCGGATATAGGTACCCTCTGAGACTGTCGCTTCAAAAGTTACAAAAGGATGGCAGTATGAGATGAACTTTGTCTCATATATAGTCGAAGTTATCTGGTTTAAAACGACCTCTTTGCCTGCACGTGCCAAGTCGTAAGCGCGTTGTCCGTCTATTTTTTTTGCACTAAAGATGGGAGGCTCATAGGTCAATGTTCCTTCAAGCTTTTTTATTGCTTCTTTTACTGTATTTTCATCAAAAGGTTTTATCTCTTCTATCGTATCTACCAGTTCTATGTCCAGACTATCCGAGTGTGCTCCCAACCAAAGCGTAGCACGGTACCGTTTTGGAGTCTTGTTTAAAAAACGGAAAAGTTTTGTGTGAGAACCAAAACCGATGATCAAAACGCCTTTTGCAAAGGGGTCGAGTGTCCCTGAAAATCCGGCTTTTTTCTCTTTGTACTTTCTTTTTAACTGCGATAAAAATTTATTTGAACCGACCCATGTCGGCTTGTACGCTACGATCAGTCTATTCACAGTTTTTCTACAAAAGAGGCTAATATCTCGCGGTTGTTACCGCCGAAGTTGATGCTGAGTTTGAACTCTTTTCCGGCTTTGCTGACACCGGTAATGCGTCCTGCACCGAAGATCTTGTGACGGACAAGATCGCCTTTTTTAAAGGTCGTGCTTTTCTCTACGACAAGCGAGCCTTCGCAAAGTCCCGCTTCATTGAAGAATCTGCTTTTTCCAAGGTCGCTTCTTCTGCCTTTGTAAAACCTGCTGTTGGCGTGAGAGAGGGTCAGTGTCTCTTTTGCTCTGGTAAAAGCTACATAGCCAAGACGGCGCTCCTCTTCCAGATCGCTTCCGTCACCGATAAGAGGCAAAAATCCCTCTTCCAGTCCTATGATAAAGAGATGCTCGAACTCCAGACCCTTTGAGGCATGAATACTCATCATGTAGATGCTCTCACCCTCTATCTCATCCTGATCGCTTTGGAGAGTAAGTTCATTTAAAAACTCGTCTAAAGTCACTTCAGGCTGGTTTTTGACATTTTCACGGAAGAGTCCATAAAACTCATCTATGTTGAGTAGTCTTTCCTGTCCGTCGGGGAGAGTGTTATAGATATCTTTGATATGGAAAGTCTCTTCGATAAAATCCACGAATGTATACATCGCTTCTTGTGAAACTCTATGAGCTTCTTTGATATCCTCGATAAAACTTTTTAATGTCTGTGCATTTTTCTTCTTTACCAGATCTTCAAGCTCAGCCAAAGAGTGTCTGTCGATGTATTCAAACATCGATACGTCTTTTTCTATCGCTGCGAGTTCCAGTTTATCTATCGTCGCTTTTCCAAGACCGCGTTTAGGCTTGTTCATGATCCTCTTAAAGGAGAAGTTGTCATGGAAGTTCGTGATAACGCGAAGGTATGAGATAAGGTCTTTTACCTCTGCACGATCATAGAACCTTAGTCCGCCGACAAGCTTATAGGGGACATTTGCACGGTTAAGTCCATCTTCGATAGAACGGCTCAGCGCATTGACGCGGTAAAGGATCGCTATCTCACGCGGCGCGATACCTTTGTCGATCAGTTTTATGATCTGATCGGCTATCTTTCTTGCTTCTTCGTTTTCATCGTCAGAATTGAGTGTTCTGACATCCTCACCGTTGCCGCGTGTGCTTAGCAGTTTTTTTCCAAGACGTGAGCGGTTGTGTTCGATAAGGGCATTTGCGACTTTTAGTATCGGTTCGCGTGAACGGTAGTTCTCTTCGAGCTTTACAACATAAGCATCTTTGAAATCCTGATCAAACTCCAAGATATTTCTAATATGTGCCCCGCGCCATCCGTAGATGCTTTGATCATCATCTCCTACGACACAAAGGTTATTGTGAGTCGAACAGAGTTTTTGTATCAGTTTCAGCTGCAGTTCATTAGTGTCTTGATACTCGTCTATCATGATGTATTGGTATTTCTGACTAGTCTTTAGAGCAAGTTCCTCGTTTTCACACAGAAGTTTGTATGGAAGTGCCAAGAGGTCATCAAAATCTACAAGATTATTTTCTAGCAAATAGCGCTCATACTCTTCATAAACATTCGCGATCTGCTGATAAATGGTCATCTCTGCTTGTTTATAAGCATCATCAGGTGTCAATAGTGAGTTTTTATATCTTGATATTTCGCTTGCGATAAGAGGTGTGGGTATCTCTGCATTGAGTTTTTTCAAGATCTTTTTCTTATCATCGGTATCTATGACGACGAAGTTGTTATCACGTCCTAGAAGATGGATATTAAACTTTAAAAACAACAGCCCGAATTTGTGAAATGTACATAGTAACGGTGGGTAAGATTTATTGTCTATCATATTTAAAGCACGCTCACGCATCTCGTTGGCAGCTTTATTTGTAAAAGTGAGCGTAAGCGTATTACTTGCCGGTATACCTACCTCTTTAAGGAGATAGGCAAGTCTGGAGGTAATCGTCGTCGTCTTACCGCTTCCGGCACCTGCAAGAATGAGTACCGGACCCTCTGTCTGCTTTACAGCATCTATCTGTGCAGCATTTAGTTTGCTAAAAATCTTTTCCATATTATCACATCGCTATCTGAATATTTGATTTAGTCTTTAATTATACCTAAAAAAATATGCTTTATTACAAAACTATTGCATTCATTATAATTTTGAGTTATAATTTTATTATTCATTATACTTATAGGAATTATTATGCTAAAAGATTTTGCAAAGCTACAAACCTTCTTGACCGTAGTAAAAGAAAAAAGTTTTTCTAAAGCATCGGCAAAGCTTGGAATATCCCAACCTGCAGTTACTCAGCAGATTAAATTTATTGAAGATTATTTGGATACAAAAGTCGTAGAACGAAAGAAAAACGGTATCCGTCTCACAAAAGAGGGAGAAGACCTTTTCCGTATTGCAACACGTTTAGAGAAGGCTATTTCAAACAGTGAAAAAGAGCTTTTAAAAATAATAAATAAAGATTTTACTTTCGTTATGGGTTCATCTTATGCGATCGGTAACTATATCTTACCATCATACATAGGTGCGATAAAAGATAAAATAGATAACGAAGTTCATATGCAGGTAGCTCTTTCAGCTGAGGTTATCGAACAGCTTGAAGATAAAAAAATAGATATAGCTTTGATAGAGTCTCCGATTTTTCATGACGGCATCATCTATAGAGAATGGGTGGAAGATGAGCTCGTCATGTTTTCAAATCAGCCGATTCCTAAAAACTTAAGAAGAGAAGATATGTATAAGTTTGACTGGATATGCAGAGATGAAAACTCTCATACTAGAAAACTGACTGCTGAAGTATTTGAAGAGATCGGTGTCGAGTGTAGCAGTTTCAATGTGATCGGAGTGGTTGCAAGTACGACGGCTATAAAAGAGTCTATTACTCATGCTTCAAAAACGGGACGCCCTGTCGTATCTGTAGTTTCACGCCATGTTATCTCCAATGAGATCGAAAACGGCACATTGTATGAAGCAAGGATCAAAAACTATAAGATCACGCGTAAATTTTATATCGCATACTCAAAAGAGCGTAAACACGATGCATTCATCGACAATGTCGTCAACTTCCTTCTTGCAATAAAAGTGTAACTTCCATAGAAGTAAAGGGTCTTGAAGACCCTTTACTTACTTTTTAAATTTCATGTTTTCAGGATTTGAAAGCAGTGCTTCCATAGAGTTTTTTATACCGTCTTTATCACTTGTTACTTTTTTCTCTTCTCTGTTTTTTTCATATGTAGCGACATTGACGAAGATAGGTGTTTCATCAACGATTATCTGAAGAATGCTCAGCAGGGGCACGCTTACAAAACTTCCTATATTCTCAGCGCCAAAACCCGCTTCAAATATAAGTCTGTTGTCATCTATATGAGCGGTTTCAAATGTATATCCTGCTAAAAAGAAGAGTGTCATCGGTCTGAATTCCGATGCTATATATGTGGGAAGTTCAGGCTCAAAAGAGATCTCGTCGATATTGCAGAGTATTCCGAAATTTTGCTCATTTTTAAAAAAATAGACAATCAGCTCTTCAATATGGCTTTGCATTAATTTTCTAAAATCGTCATTTTTTATGATATCAAACAGCATAAAATAGCCTTATTCTCAAAGTTTTTATGAAATTATACCATTTTTAACAATACAAAAATCAACCATGGCATTGAGCACGGCGACTTGGCTAAAGTTTGCGATTTCATTTACATGTAAAGGCTTTGCAATGATCTTGCCCGCATCGAGATATCTCGCTCTTGTTGTCCCGTATAAAAGAGGTTGTGAGGGAGTGTACCATGTAGATCCATCAAAAAGAGCGATATTTGCTTTTGATGTGTCTGTCAAAAGAGAGTTTTTCACTATCAGGATATCATCACAACTCTCTCTCATATCAAAAAGAGTATTGAGTTCATCTCTGTCTTCATATTTTAAAGAGTATTCGATCGTATTTGCTGTAACGAGTTTAAGAGAATCTATAGGGGCGTATTCATAAGAAAAATATTCGACTCGTACATCATTTTCATTATAGATGACTCTGCATCTGTAAATACCTTTATCCGGCGGAGTTATAAACTCTTTTAGATCATATTTTGCAGGCAGATTAAGTGATCTCAGAGAAGTCTCATATCGTGCTTGATGATATGAAAGGTTTTGTATCTCTCCATCTATGATCTTGATGGTCTCAAGCAGATTTTTACTCATCAAAAAGTGTTGTACTGAGATATCTTTCTCCGGTATCACATAGTATTGTGACTATTGTTTTACCTTGAAACTCTTCTCTGTTTGCTACTTGTATCGCTGCGTAAACGTTTGCCCCGGCAGAGATACCTACTAAAAGCCCTTCTGTTGAAGCCAGCATCTTTGCCGTAGCTATGGCATCCTCATTGCTTACCTTTATGACCTCATTATAGATAGTCACATCCAGGATCTTGGGTATAAATCCTGCACCGATCCCCTGTATTTTATGAGGTCCCGGACGTTCTCCTGAGAGAACAGCCGAATCACTCGGCTCAACGGCAAAGATCTTAATGTTTGGAAGTTCTTGTTTGAGTACGGTGGATGTCCCAGTAAGGGTGCCGCCTGTTCCTACCGCTGCAATAAATGCATCGACGTTATTGTCCGTATCTCTTAGTATCTCCAGTGCCGTTGTCTTTTTGTGTATCTCCGGATTTGCAGGATTTGCAAATTGCTGAAGTATGATGGAGTTGTCTATCTCTTTTGTCAGTGCATCGGCTTTATCGATCGCACCTTTCATCCCCTCAGCCGCAGGTGTCAGGACAAGGTCTGCCCCTAAAGCTTTTAAGACTTTGCGCCTCTCTAAACTCATGGATTCAGGCATCGTCAGAATAAGTCTAAGATCAAGTGCTGCACAGATGGAAGCAAGTGCAATACCGGTATTTCCGCTTGTCGGTTCGATGATGGTCGTTTCTTTATTGATAAGACCCTTATCCATGGCAGTTTTTATCATATTAAACCCGATACGGTCTTTTACGGAACTGGTAGGATTCATGAATTCACATTTTGCAAGTATCGTAGCACCGGTCTCTTTAGAGAGTTTTGAAAGTCTGACTAAGGGGGTGTTGCCTATAAGTTCAGTTATATTTTGTGCAATATTCATAATAATCCTTACATGTAATAGTTATCTAATTATATTAGTTCCGGCACGGTTGGCCGCATGAAATATAATGGTACCATATTTTTTTGAGTAGTATTTTAACAGTAATTTTTGCAATGTAGGCTCGATCGAAGGCAAAAACCATGCGTTATTACTAATGGCTATTATATACTTAGGATTGCTGAAATACAGTTCATCCTTAGTAGCTTCGTAGCATATGGCATTTCTGAATTTCATCCCTTTTATCTCAAAATCTGTCGGTTCTGAAGCGACTGAGAAATCTGAAGCACCGCCAAAAAAAGTATCGCTTACCCATTTCTGTGCAAATTTCGGAAGAGGGACATATTCGCCAAAAGGGACCAAGACCATCTTTTTTGCAATAGTGTAGTTTCCGTCCTCAAAATGATAGGTCACATTGAAATGTTTGCCCTTCTCCGAGATCACCGCACCGGTGATGATAGAGATCTCTTTTGATTTTTCACTGAGATAGGATAGCAACTTGCTAGCATGGTTAAGATATAGCGGAAAAGCGGATTCAGGTAAAACAACGACATCATATTTTTGGTCAATCGCATCGTCTATGTACGAAAGATTCATATTGATGATATTTTGAAGATTTCTTTCGTCCCACTTTTCATCTTGATTAAGATTTGTAGCGACAAGGTCTATTTTTAAAGAGGGAAGTTTGAGCTTTTGATGTGAAAACGAGAGGGCAGCAACTAAAAGCAAAAGAGGAAGATATTTGACTCTGCCTTTGAAAAAAATCGGCAGTGTCAAAGCAGTTAAAATAAGTGCCAGATCAAGTTTGGATATCCCAAAATAGCTGTTGACAAAAAGCAGCTCGATCTTCATCCAGTTAAAGCCAAAAGGCTCGATGAAACTCAGTCCGAAAAAGATAATAGCTCTGATGCAGACCCTCTTAGTAAGGGCGAGCGTTCCGAAAAAAAGCATATAGATGATGCCAAAACCAAATGCTACGAGCGGCTCGAACCAAGTCGGCAATCCGTAATATTTAAAACTAAAACCGATCCAGTAAAACCAAAACAATCCTATAAAAAAGCCGCTAAGAAGTATGACTCTTTTTGAGCTGTAGAGAAGCGATGCGATAGCGATAAGGGCAAAGAGAGAGTTACAAAGCTTACATGTAAGAGAAAAATGTTCTAAATAGATAAAAGCACTGAACATCGATGCGGTGAATAATGCTAAGAAAATATCTTTAAAGTATGGATTAATACTATCAATATGGTTTTTCATGCCAAAATTATATCTTTGTTTATGTTTAGTTTTGTATAATAACGACAATTTTTACGATAAAGGTCATTTATGGAACTATTCAGTCAGTTGCTACCGTTTATATTTTTAATTGCGATCATGTATTTTGTGATCATCCGTCCTCAACAAAAAGAGGCAAAAGCTCGCAAAGAGATGATAGAGTCACTAAAAAAAGGTGATAAAGTCGTGACAGCAGGCGGACTTATCGTTGAAATAAGAAAAGTTGAAGAGAAGTTTTTAACTGTTTCGATAGATAAAGAAAATATAGCAAAATTGGTAAAAGACTCAGTATCAAGAAAGTATGAGGATGAAGCTTAATTACAGGATTATAATCTTTGTACTTGCAATACTGTTTGGGGTGGGTTATTCTATCCCCTCAATCTTGCAAACACAAAAAGGTTCTAAAATAACGCTCGGTCTTGACCTTCAAGGCGGATTGCACATGCTTTTGGGTGTTAAGACCGAAGAGGCTGTAGTCTCTCGCATAAAATCTTTGGCTTCTAGTATTAAACATTTTACCGACCATAATGATATCCTGATAGATTCACTTGCCGTCAATGATAACGGTGTTATTTTTTCTCTTTTGGACGCAGATGATGCAAAAGCCGTTTCGGAGTTTTTACAAAAATCAGAGGGTGTAAAAGTCGATGTGAACGGTGAGAACTATTCACTTTCTCTTACTCAAGAAGAGATCGAAAAAACGAAACAGCAGGCTATCACGCAGGCTATCGAGACTATCCGTAATCGTCTAGACCAGTTTGGTCTGGCTGAGCCGATCGTCGCTCGTCAAGGTGAAGATAAGATACTCGTCGAACTCCCTGGGATCAAAACCCAAGAAGAGGAACAACGCGCCCGTGAACTTATCTCCCGCGCTGCAAAACTTGAACTTATGTCGATAGATGAAGACCGTGCTGCGCGTGTTACTACGATGAGCTCGGCTGAAGCCTCTTCATTTGGCGATGTCATCCTGCCGGATGCTCAGCACAAAGAGGTGAAACATCTTGTACGTTCGATACCTATTTTAGACGGTGGGATGCTTACAGATGCAAGAGTCGGATTTGATAAAAACAACCGTCCCGTCATCAGTTTCACGCTAAACTCAGAGGGTGCTCAAATATTCGGAGACTTTACGGGTAAAAATGTAGGGAACCATCTTGCGATCGTACTTGACGGAAAAGTTTACTCGGCTCCGGTCATCAATGAGCGTATAGGCGGGGGAAGCGGACAGATAAGCGGAAACTATTCTGTTGCAGAAGCACAGGATTTAGCTATCGCGCTTCGTTCAGGTGCACTTTTAGCTCCTATCTACTTGATGGAAAAACGTTCAGTCGGACCAAGCTTGGGAGCTGACAGCATCAAAGCAAGTATGATGGCTCTTGGCGGAGGTTTTATTTTAGTCTTTGTTTTTATGATCGTTTATTATCGAATGGCGGGTGTTATAGCAAACATAGCTTTGATCGCCAATCTGTTTATTATCATCGCTGTGATGGCAATGTTTGGAGCTACCTTGACACTTCCTGGTATGGCGGGTATCGTACTGACTGTTGGTATGGCAGTCGACTCCAATGTTATTATCTCCGAGCGTATCAGAGAGCTTTTATATAGCGGTGTTTCTATGAAAAAAGCTATAAAAGAGGGTTATTCAAATGCTATGCGTGCGATTTTAGATGCAAACATCACGACTTTAATCGCTTCTATTGTACTCTATGCGTATGGAACGGGTGCGATCAAAGGTTTTGCGATAACTATCACTATCGGTATTTTAGCTTCTATGCTAACGGCGATACTTGGAACTCACGGTATCTATGATATGCTGGAGAGCAGATTGGAAAAAACTAAGAACTATCTATTTTGGTTCGGGATCAAGGAAAAATAATGGAATTTTTTAGATACACACGTCCTTTTAACTTTATGGGGCGTTCAAAAATAGCTATTGCTATCTCTATTATTTTAGTTCTTTCATCTTATGCTCTTTTGGCTACAAAAGGTCTCAATTACGGGATAGATTTTGCCGGTGGGACGATCATACAGGTAAAATACAAAGAGAATGCTCCGATCGATAAAATGAGAGAACAGCTCAAGGGTAACCCTCTTTATGACGGCGCATCGATCACTGAGTTCGGTTCGCTCCAAGAGGTCGTTATCAGAATGAAAACAACCTCTAGCAGTGTAGGTCAAGATATCGGCGACGTGACAAGAGAAGCGCTTCAGGGAAGCGGTGATTTTGAGATAAGACGTGTTGATATCGTCGGTCCGAAAGTCGGCGGTGAGTTAAGAGAAAAAGGCGTGATGTCATTACTGCTTGCAATACTTGGGATCCTTATCTATGTGGCATTTAGATTTGAGTGGCGTTTTGCAGTAGCTTCTGTTGTCGCACTTATTCATGATGTTTCTATCTCTCTTGGTGCGATCGCGCTAGTAGGCATTGATGTCAATCTGGATGTCCTAGCAGCAGTGCTTACGATACTTGGATACTCACTCAACGACACGATCATCGTATTTGACAGAATCCGTGAGGGTGTGGTAGAGACGAAAGAGATGGAGTTGAGTGAAGTCATAAACGACTCCATAACTCGTACTCTTTCACGTACGACACTGACATCTCTTACAACGTTCTTTGTTGTTCTTACACTGTTTTTATTCGGCGGTGAGATCATTCACGCATTTTCGTTTACAATGCTTGTGGGTGTCGTTGTAGGTACATATTCATCGATCTTTGTCGCTTCGCCTATACTTTTATGGTTTGGTTTTGATATCAAGTCTTATCGTGGTAAACTGGTTGAAAAAGAGAAACGTGAGTTGGAAAAAGAGAAAATGAGAGCTCAGTATGAGGGCGGCACAGTTTAATATTAGGAGAGTGTCATGGATTGGGGAAAAGTAATATACGTATTTTTTTCGTTGATGAGTTTAACAACGATAGCCGGGTTTTTATATGAGCATACCAGTACCGCTTTATTTGTAGCAGCAAGCGTGAATCTTGTTTCTACAATACTCAAGATCGGTGTTAGAAATCTTCTCTCAGCAGAGCTTTTAGCCGCTTCGCTTGTGGCAGATATGCATCTTATCCCTGCATTTATTTATGTGGAGATAGTAGGCAATATGAGTTGGGCAATAGCACTTTCTATAGGTGCACTGATCGCAAACATATTTTCAATGGGCCTTGTATATATAGAGAGTTCAAAAAATAGAGAAGAGTATTAACTGATTTTACACGCTCAAATGAGCAAAACCCATCTGAGCGGCAGGGACACGAGTGTCCCTACAAACCCCCTAAAGTAGGAGATTTTTTTTGCAATACACCCCTTCGACCATTGAGAAAAAATGGCAGAAATTTTGGAGTGACAACTCTAGTTTCGAGCCAAGTGACGATTTTAGTAAAGATAAGAAATATATACTTAGCATGTTTCCCTTTCCAAGCGGAAGACTGCATATGGGGCATGTACGTAACTATTCTATAGGTGATGCTTTTGCACGCTACTACCGCCAACAAGGTTTAAACGTTCTTCATCCCATAGGGTTTGACAGTTTTGGTATGCCCGCTGAAAATGCAGCTATCAAAAACGGGATACATCCAAAAAAATGGACTTATGAAAATATAGACTATATGAGAGGGGAACTTTCTAATCTTGGGCTCTCATTCTCAAAAGAGAGAGAATTTGCCACAAGTGATCCTATCTATACAAAGTTCGAGCAGGGCTTTATTATCGATATGTTTGAAAAAGGGATACTTTATCGTAAAAAAGGGTTTTTAAACTGGTGTCCGCATGATCAGACCGTACTTGCGAACGAGCAGGTAATAGACGGTTGTTGTTGGAGATGTGATACTGAAGTCGTGAAAAAAGAGATGTATCAGTATTATCTTAAAATATCAGAGTATGCAGATGAGCTTTTAAACGATCTGAAACTCCTGGAAAACGGATGGCCGAAACAGGTCATTACAATGCAGGAAAACTGGATAGGAAAATCGACAGGTCTGGAGTTTGATCTCTATCTTGATGATGAAAGCCAAAAACTTTTAAACGGTAAGTTTCTAAAATTCGATGTTTTTACTACCCGTCCCGACACGATTTACGGAGTAAGCTATACTGCACTTGCCCCTGAACATGAGATAGTAACATACATGCTGGAAAACGATCTGTTTGACGCAGAGACGGCAAAATCTATCCGTCATATGAAAAACTCAAATAGCATCGACCGTCAAAAAGACAAGCAGGGTGTCTCCCTCGGGATCAATGTTTTACATCCGTTAACGGGAGAGAGCATACCTGTCTGGATCGCAAACTTTGTACTGATGGATTACGGCAGCGGGGCTGTCATGGCTGTTCCGGCTCATGATGACAGAGACTATGAGTTCGCCCAAAAGTATGATCTGAGTGTAAAAGCTGTTATAAAACCGGAAAATGCCGAGCTTCCTAGTGACAGTGCATTTACAGACTCGGGCGTACTGTTTAATTCAAAAGAGTTTGACGGCTTAGCGTCAAATGATGCGAAACAGAAGATCATGGACTTTTTTGAGGCCAAAGAGCTCGGTAAGAAAGTGATCAATTTTCGTTTAAAAGACTGGGGAATCTCACGTCAAAGATATTGGGGTGCGCCGATCCCTTTAGTTCACTGTGACAAATGTGGGATCGTACCTGAGAAAAAAGAGAATCTCCCTATTACGCTTCCCGAAGATGCTGAGTTTACGGGAGAGGGAAATCCTATAGCGAACCATCCGACATGGAAGAACTGTAAGTGTCCAAAATGTGGAGGTGATGCGATTCGTGAAACTGATACTATGGATACTTTTGTGGAGTCTTCATGGTACTTTTTACGCTATACGGCGTCACAAGCGACTTGGAATGATAAAGGTTTCGATAAAAAAGAGGTCGATTACTGGATGAATGTCGATCACTACATCGGCGGTATCGAGCATGCGATATTGCACCTTTTATATTCAAGATTCTTTACAAAAGTCCTAAGAGATCTTGGATACATAGACAACACGGAACCGTTTGAAAGACTGCTTACTCAGGGAATGGTATTAAAAGACGGTTCGAAGATGAGCAAGTCAAAAGGCAATACGGTAGATCCTGATGCTTTGATAGAAAAATACGGTGCGGATACGGCAAGACTTTTCATCCTTTTTGCAGCTCCTCCGACGCAGGAACTAGAGTGGAACGACAGTGCGGTCGAAGGTGCATACAGATTTTTAAAACGTTTTTATGACAGAAGTGCAAATGCTTATAAATGTGATACTTTACCTATCATGGAACATGCAAAACTTGGCAAAGAGGAAAAGTTTGCCCGTAAAAAAGTTTATGAAGCACTACAAAGAAGTATAGAGGTCTATGCTGAGCGTTATACCTTTAATACTATGGTAGCGGGCGTAATGGAAGCGATGAATGCTCTTGGGGGGCAAGAAAACAGTGATGTTTGGACTGAAGGATATTGGATATTGACATCTATTTTAGAACCTATAGTTCCGCATATCTGCTGGGAACTAAGTTCAAATCTGTTTGATTGTAAAAATTTGGCACCGCAGAAGATCATAGATGAAGTCTTTGCAGTCGATACTATCAGTATGGGTGTTTCGGTAAACGGTAAAAAACGCTCTGAGATAGAGGTCGGCGTCGGTGAAGAGAATGCGGCGATTTTGGCTCTTGCTAAAGAGAGTGTCGAAAAATGGATAGAAGACAAAGAGATCATAAAAGAGATAGTCGTTCCAAATAAACTTGTAAATATAGTCGTTAAAGGATAATGTAGTGAAACATGTAAGAAGTTTTATAGCAGTTTTAGTTATTATCTTACATGTAGGTGTACTATCGGGATGCGGATATCTTCCGAGTTCTAAATTTGCAAGAGAAGTCGTCGGTGATAAAGTCAGTACACAGGTCGTGATCTCAGAAATAGATCCGCAAAATACCGTACTTATAAAAGATGCAGTGGACAGTGCTGTTATAAAAAGCTTTAATACATCACTGACAGACAGAGATCATTCTACTACACATCTTATTATCTCTCTCGCAAAAGTTGCATACTCTCCGATACAGTATGATAGTAATGGTTATGTAATCGGGTATAGAACGACAATTATTTTAAAAATTGAGATGAAAAACAGTGGGATAAGTAAGAAGTATAGTGCGAAAGGGACCTATGATTTTGCAATCGAAGCAAATGCTATAATCTCAGATCAAATCCGCTTTGAAGCGATAAAATATAGTGCAACTAAGGCTATATCCGCTTTCATTGCGCAAGTTTCTGCACAGGGAGCTAGATCCAAAAAGGCTGAATGATGACAATAAACGGTATTATTAAAAGCACAGTTGAAAGATTAAAAAGAGAGAATAAACTTTTGACTCCCGATTTTTATGCAGAGGCTTTTTGTAAAGAGGCTAAACTTGCAGGGATGATCTTAGAAGATTGTAATCAAGTCGATAAATATGCGAATACTTTAAATCAAGAGTATCAGCAAGAGTTGAAGCAGTATCATTTAAAAACGACTCAAGAACTGGTCAGATATTTGATCTCTAAACTCAATCGAATGAATCCTACAAATTGCGCAACGATACTCTCTGAAAACCAGCTTTTAACAAAAAGAGTCCTAGAAGCCATTGAACTTCTTCATAATAAAGAAGCAGCAGCGCTTGCAAGAAAAAGTATAGATATTATCAATACTCCAAATGCTTCAAAAGAACAGTATGAAAGCTATCGCCAACTGTGGGTCAATTTTATAACTAGTTATGACGATGCCTTTTTAAACAATTTAAAACCTATGGGTAAAGTCCATGCAAATGATCTGAAATTTACGATTGAAAATCTGGCACATCAAAAGTCTGGGGCAAAGGAGAGTGACTTAAAGCATATTGCGGCAATAATTATTGCCTCTTTGGTTCCCTCGATCGCATCAAGCGTCAATGACAAAATAGCAAAGATCAGCGACAATTTAAGAAAAAATCCTGAGCTTTTGACATCAGAAGCTATAGAAAAAGAGATTAAATCAGCGATAAGGCTTCGTATAGCACTTGACAAAGGTGCATTAAAAGAGATGATCCAATCTTTAGACACTGTACTTGACAAGTTGTCTCTGCAATTAATTGAGATGATAGAAAAATCCAATCAATCCAACAGTGAGATAAAAGAGATCAAAAGTGACCTTGATGATTTAAATCATCAAAACAGTTTAGATTTTAAAACCGCTCACAACAGACTTTATGCCATTGCTATTGCATTAGAAGAAAATACGGCTGCACTCAGTAAAGATCTGCAGGCACAAGATGATGAAGTGAAGCTTTTGGGTAAGAAGATAGAGCTGTTGGAAAAAGAGCTGGAAGATGCCAAAAAAGCGTCTCGTGAAGATTTTTTAACAAAACTTTTTAACAAGCGTGCACTTGATGGCTATTTAGAGATAAAAGAGAGTGAATTTGAAAGATATGGACGAAATTATTCAGTAGTTATTTTTGATATTGATTTTTTTAAAAAAGTAAATGATGAGTTTGGACATGAAGCAGGAGATGCAGTCTTAATAACATTTGCGAATATTTTAAGGCTTGAATGCAGAACCGTTGATGTTGTAGGCAGACACGGCGGAGAAGAGTTTATGGCTCTTTTGAGTGAGACAGACACAAAAGGCGGTATTGTTTTTGCAAATAAGGTACGTAAACATCTCGAAGATTCCAAATTTATGTACCAAGGCAAACGTATAGATGTAACCGTAAGTGCGGGTGTCAGCGAAAGGGCAAAATTTCCTTCACGCAAAGCTACTATACACTCTGCGGATGAATACCTGTATGTTGCAAAGAAAAATGGAAGAAATAGAGTTGAACCTCAATGAGCCAAACATTAAATCAGTTTTTAGAGGATAAACCGCTTTTTTATGAAAAAATTGATTATGAAAGAATGCCTCGCATCTATGAAAAGATAAAATCAAAACTGCCGCATGGTAAAATAATACATTTAGTCGGCACCAACGGCAAAGGTACAACGGGCAGATTTTTGGCAACCGCACTCTTTCATAAGGGCTTTAAAGTCGGACATTACACATCTCCGCATATTTTAAAATTTAATGAACGCATATGGAAAAACCGCGCAGATGTCAATGATAAAGAACTTGAGGCAGCACATCAAAAACTCTATAAACTTCTTGGCAAAGAGGATAGAGACGCTCTTAGTTATTTCGAGTACACGACGCTTCTTGCAATGGTAGTTTTTTCTGATTGCGACTATATCGTAATGGAAGCCGGACTTGGAGGCGAATATGATGCAACAGCGGTATTTGATAAAGAACTTTCTGTTTTTACGCCGATAGATTTTGATCATCAGGCATTTTTAGGGGAAAGCATACAAAGTATCGCAACTACAAAATTAAATGTAATGGACAAAAAAGCGATTATAGGCCTTCAAAAGCATGAAGAGGTCTACTTTATAGCAACAGAAATAGCACGGAAACATAACAGTGATCTCTTGTTTATAAAAGATTTGGATCCGCAGAATGTCGAGAAGATCGATGCTATAGCTGAAAGATTGGAGTTGACAAATTACCTCAAGGATAACCTTGCTTTAGCAGTCAGGGCACTTTTAGCTCTTGGGTTTGATTATAATACGGGCGATTTTTTGGATGCTAGACTTTTTGGCAGACTCAGTAAAGTCGCATCAAACATATATCTGGATGTTGGACATAATGCCTTGGCGGCTAGTGCAATTGCGCACTCTTTGCATGGTAGAAAAGTTACACTTATCTATAATACCTATAAAGATAAGGATTTTAAGTCCATTTTGACTCTATTAAAACCTATAATAGATTCGGTTGAGATCATAAAAGTGGATGAGGATAGAATAGTCCAGAAAGATATTTTAGAATCAACTTTGAAAGAGTTATCTCTACCATATAAAGATTTTGCATCGATTGATGAAAATCTTGATTATCTTGTTTTTGGTTCATTTAGTGTTGCCGAGAGTTTTTTAAAGGGTTATATTGGATAAAAGATTTACGATTACCATTCATGATGATAATAGTTTCAGTCAGATAAATTTACATAAATTTGTAAAAAAAGCGATTGCTTATGCTGTTGTTTTTTTAATGACATTGGCTTTGATCGCAGTGACAACAATACTTTATCTTGATTATAAAGTTGATGCTGTAGCCCAGAAAAAGAGCAAGTTGGAAGAAGCATATAGGATTTTAGACGAGCATAACGATGAACTAAGAGCCTCAATTGAACAAACGCAGCAAAAGCTTGATGACAAAAAAGATGAACTGCAGAGTGTCTCGGATAAGCTCGAAGACATAGAAGATTTGATCGGTTTGAACCCTCCAAAAGGTACTCCTCTTCTTGAGAGAGCGGATATGACAAAGGTTACATCGCAACAGGTGGCAGTTTTAATGAAACTTGTTCCAAACGGTTCTCCTATCGAATATAAAGGGATAACAAGCGATTTTGGATATCGTATCCATCCGACTCTTCATACTCGTGAGTTTCATCGCGGAAGTGATATGAAAGCAGAAATGGATACACCTGTGCACGCAACTGCTGATGGTTTGGTTGAATATGCAGGCTTACATGAAAAAAGCGGATACGGAAATTTGGTTATCTTGGACCATAGCTTCGGATTTAAAACATATTTTGGACATCTAAACAAAGTTGTGGTAAAATCAGGACAATTTGTAAAAAAAGGTGCTCTCATCGCATATACCGGAAACAGTGGTATGAGCAATGGTCCTCATCTACATTATGAGATCAGATTTATACAAAGACCCTTAAATCCAGTTTACTTTGTAAAGTGGAGTGTGAAAAATTACAAAGAAATTTTTGAGAAGGAAGAAAATATACCATGGCAATCTTTAATAACAGCGACATCAAACCTGAGAGTAATAACAACAACAACGGCACAGACGCAAGTACAACAATCATTACCGTCGGTGCTTTCATTAAGGGAGAAGTAAACCTAGAATGCGATTTATATGTTGACGGAGAGTTTGAGGGAGTCATCAACTCTAAAAAAAATGTTAACATCGGTAAGAATGGGCATGTTAAAGGAAATATAATCGCGAAGTATCTTATAATTCAAGGCAAGGTCGATGGAACTGTCGATGCAGACAAAGTACATATTAAAGCCGGCGGCCATGTCGTAGGTACTATCACATCATCTGAATTAATTATAGAAGCAAAAGGTATTTTTGAGGGTGACAGTAAAATAAAAACAAACTCTTCGGCTAAAGTAAGCTAGATATGTTAAAATACGGCAATTTTTTATAGGATAAGATTTGCCGCAAACACGTTTATTTGAGTACTTAAAAACTGAAAAAAAGCCATCTTTGGATCTCTTGATATGTCAAGATTCCAAAGAGGCATCCCTACTGGCCGATGTGGCAAAATACTTCAAATTAGATCACATTGTCTTTCCGGATTTTAGAGCAAGGTTCAAAGATGATCTTCGTCCTTTCAAAGAGGAACTTTTCGAACTTTTTTTAGCACTCAGAACATATTATAAAAGCGAAAAAAAACCGCTTGTCATCTCTCCTCTTAAAACCCTGCTGTTCCCATTTCCTAAACAGGAATTATTGCAATCGACTACACTTGAATTTGGTTCGACCATCGATCTTAAAGAGTTCAAAGAACAGATGTTCTTTTGGGGATACGAGTTTGTAGATATCGTTCAGATGGAAGGAGAGATCTCATTTCGCGGTGATATTATAGATATCTATTCTCCCTCTGCTCAAAACCCTATCAGGATCTCTTTATTTGACAATGAGATCGAGCAGATAAAAGAGTTTGAACTTGAAACACAAAGAACTATCGGCGAAGAGCTGGAGAGTTTTGAAATAACCTCTGCCTTCTATTCTCTTGATGAAGATCAGTTTAACTCTTTAAAAGAGAAAATCCTGCAAAGCGACAGTGACAGTTTTGTAAAAGATTTGGCTTCACTTGGTTTTTGGCATCTTGAAGAATTGGCAGAAAACTTCTTAGAGGGCAAAAAATCAAAACTCATCCATAAGCTAGATGCTGTTTTAGACGAGGCATACGGACTTAACGATCCGCAGATACCAAGAGAGATGTTCAATGTCGAGATCATTCCCGAGGAGGATGCATACCATCCTGTTATAGTGACAGATGTAAAAACGATACTCAATGTGCATAAAAACAAAAAAATAAAGCTGATCGCTTCCAATGAATCTCAGATAAAGCAATCGGGCATATTTGATCTAAAAGGTATCGATGTTCTTTACAGTCCTATTATTTTAAATGTGATCGGTGATAATGAACTTGTAATATCGCTGAACAAGCCTGAGAAAAAACGCCGTCGCAGAAAAACATCTATTCTTCTTGACGATCTAAAACCGGGCGATTATGTGGTACATGAAGATTACGGTGTGGGTATCTTTGAAAAGATCGATCAGATGGAGATACTCGGCGGGGTAAAAGATTTTATCGTCATCCGCTATATCGGCGATGATAAAGTCCTGCTTCCCGTTGAAAATCTTGACTATATCGACAGATATATCGCAGGCGGCGGTTCCGTTCCTGTTTTGGACAGGCTCGGCAAGGGAAGTTTCGCAAAGCTCAAAGAGAGTGTAAGAACAAAACTTTTCGAGATAGCTTCATCAATTGTAAATACGGCAGCGGCACGCGCACTGATAAAGGCTCCGAAGATAGAGTTTTCAAAAAGTGCGATAAGAGATTTTCAGTCATCTGCCGGATTTGATTATACGGATGATCAAAAACAGTCGATAGATGAGATCCTTACCGAAATATCAAGCGGTCATATTATGGATAGGCTTCTTAGCGGCGATGTGGGCTTTGGTAAAACAGAGGTCGCGATGAATGCTATTTATGCTACATGTAAAGCTGGTTATCAAAGTGCTCTTATCGTTCCTACTACACTTTTAAGTTCACAGCATTATAAATCGTTGGATAGAAGATTCGATGAACTTGGAATCAGGGTCGCAAAACTTGACCGATTTATTTCAGATAAAGAGAAAAAAAATATCTTGATTGCCTTAAAAGAGGGAATAATAGATGTAGTCGTAGGCACTCATGCTATTTTTAGCGTTACATTTAAAAATCTCGGGCTTGTAATCGTAGATGAGGAACACAAGTTCGGAGTAAAACAAAAAGAGAAGATCAAAGAACTTTATAACAATATCCATATGCTTTCAATGAGTGCGACACCGATCCCTAGGTCACTCAATCAGGCGCTGAGTTCCATCAAGACTATGAGTACGTTGCAGACTCCTCCAATCGAACGTCAGGGTGTGAGGACGTTTGTCAAAAGCTATGACGAAAAGCTGGTCAAAGAGGTAATCCTTCGTGAACTCCGCCGCGGCGGGCAGGTCTTTTACGTACATAATTCGATCGACCATATGCCTATAAAATATGGCGAGCTAAAAGCACTGCTTCCGGAACTTCGTATGGTGATGCTTCATTCGCAAGTCTCATCTGCAGATACTGAACGAGAGCTATTGAAGTTTGAAAACCGTGAATATGACCTCATGATAGCGACATCCATCATAGAATCAGGTATCCACATGCCCTCGGTCAATACGATGATCATAGACGGTGCAGACCGTTTTGGTATCGCAGACCTGCATCAGCTTCGCGGACGTGTAGGACGCTCTAATGTAGAGGGGTTCGCCTATTTCATCGTCGAAGACAAAGAGAATATCACGGATGAAGCAAAAAAACGTCTGATTGCTCTAGAGTCAAACTCGTTTTTAGGAAGCGGTTCAGTTCTTGCGTATCATGATTTAGAGATAAGAGGCGGCGGAAATCTTGTGGGCGATGCACAAAGCGGACATATCAAAAACATCGGTTATTCGCTTTATCTCAGAATGCTTGAGGACGCCATAAAAGAACTCAGCAATAATGTTGAGGAGAAAAAAGCAAAAGTAGATATCAAACTTGCAATCAGTGCTTATATCTCCGATGCAGTCGTGAGTGAAGACAGGCTCAGACTTGATCTGTATCGCCGTCTTTCACAGGCAGAAGAGGTAACTGAAATATATGAGATAGAAGAGGAGAGTGTCGATAGATTCGGTTCACTCGATGATGTGACAAAACAGTTCTTTGAACTGATGGTCATCAAACTTTTAAGTCTGGATAAAAAGATCAAAACAGTGACATCTTATGCTCAAAACATCACGTTTATCTATCAGGACGACACGAAAGAGAGTATAACTGCAAAGAGTAAAGATGATGACGATATCATCAAAGCAACATTGGAGTATCTAAGAAATACCAAGTCAAAGGTCTTATTGTGAAAATAGCGTTTATAGGAGATATCGTAGGTCGTCCGGGACGAGTGATGATTCAACAACATCTTAAAAAACTCTGTACGGAGCATGGTATCGACTTTGTGATAGCAAATTATGAAAATGCTTCACATGGATTCGGACTTACGAAAAAAAATGCCGAAGAGCTTTTTAAATCGGGTGTGGATGTGATGACAGGCGGGAATCACACTTTTGACAAAAGAGAGATATTCGATCTTTTTGACAAATATGAGATTTTGCGCCCGCATAATTATCCAAGCGGTGTTGCAGGAACAGGACTAAAGATCTATGAAGTCAAGGGTGAGAAACTGGCAGTCTTAAATGTTATGGGGCATTACGGGATGCCCTATGTCGATAATGCTTTTCGATGTGCCGATGATGCCGTCAATGCTTTACATACAGATGGCGTGACAAATATATTTGTAGATGTTCATGCAGAAGCAACAAGTGAAAAACGTGCTATGATGATGTTGTTAGAAGGACGTGTAAGTGCCATCTGCGGAACTCATACACATGTAAGCAGTGATGATCTGCAGATATCAAAGGGTACTGCTTATTTGAGCGATATCGGTCTTACTGGATGTCGGGATAATGTCATAGGAATGGATAAAAAAGTTCCTTTAGATACTTTTTTTACGGGAATAAAAGGACATTTTGAGATTCCGAAATCTTGTAAAAAAATCTTGCAGATGGTAGTATACGATATAAAATCCGGAAAGTGTGAAGAGACTTTTAAAATTAAGATATTTGACGATGATAACAAGATAATAACAAAAGGATGGATCGAAAAATGAGATATATATTGATGAGTTTGGCGGCACTTGTATTATTGACAGGTTGCTCTGCAAAAGAGATGAAAGCAACCGTTAATGGATGGGGAGAAGATATTAGTAGAGTTTTTGAGAACTCTGTAGATCATTCAGACAGCTCAGATGGCAACAGTTCTCAAGAATAGTTCTTGATTACTGCGCTTTTCCGAGTCCGGTCAAAAAACTTTCCATATCATATTTGACTCTAAATTCAGGAGTCATGATATGGATCAGGATATCTCCAAGATCAGCAACTATCCAATCGCTGCTTTCATCAATGTACAAGAACTCTTCTTCAGGTTTGAGCCCTTTTTTCAGATGGTCAAGTAAAGCTTCCGTATGGCGTTGACCTAAAGATGAAGCGATAACGACATAATTAACAAAATAATCTTTATTTCTAAGATCAAAAACCTCTATAGCCTCAGCTTTGTTCGCATCTAAAATATTAGATATTTTTTCTACTCTTTTATCCATTGTATTCCTTGTAAAATTTTTCTATTTCATCGGCTATTTCAGCAGGTAAAAACTCTTTTTTAATATTTTCTCTTAAATCAGTTGAACTTATGGGTTCATCCACATGTAAGTGAATATACTCACTCGGTATCTCTATCTTGTCTCTTGAAGCTATGACAAAAGTCACAAGCTTACAGAGTTCTTCGTAGGCATACCATTTCTCTAGGCTTGCAAGGTTGTCCGCACCAATGATGAGATAGATGTTTTCATATCTCTTTTTTAGGTGCTGCACGGTTTCCAGACTAGGGACTTTACGCTTACATGTAAGTTCAAAATCATCCACTTCCACTTTTGTATTTGCGGAAAATATCTGTCTAAGCCATTTTAAACGCAGTTCCGGCGGTGCACAGACTTTTGCTTTAAAAGGGTTTAGATAGGTCGGCATGACTATAACTTTGTCTATATCTAAACTTGATAACGCTGCATTAACAACACCGATATGACCAAGATGGGGTGGGTCGAAAGAACCGCCAAAAAGAGCTATAGTTTTCATTGCAGGGCGCCTTTAAACAAAATTATAGCAAATTTTTGCTAAAATAACCCCAATTTTAACGTTTATGGGTAAGGAATGATATGTCATTAAAGATAGCAATTAATGGATTTGGACGTATTGGACGTTGTGTGGCTCGTATAGCTTCGGAGCGTGATGATGTTGAGATAGTGGCTATCAACGATACTGCTAGTTTGGATATGATGGTATATCTTTTAAATAATGATTCTGTTCATGGAAATTTTGGAAAAGATGTAGAGATATTAGAAAATAATTATCTTAAGATCGGAAATGATAAAGTAAAGATTTTTTGTGACAGAGACCCTAAAAACCTTGATTTTGCAGGTTGCGGTGCTGATATTGTTTTAGAGTGTACAGGTGTGTTTTTATCACAGGAGAGTGCTCAGATACATATAAAAAACGGCATAGAAAAAGTGCTTTTTTCAGCTCCTGCACAAGACAAAGAAA
Organism: bacterium; assembly: GCA_018824305.1. GTDB lineage: Bacteria > Campylobacterota > Campylobacteria > Campylobacterales > Sulfurimonadaceae > Hydrocurvibacter. Next base: position 52,103 of record JAHJGM010000059.1, on the reverse strand, counting down.
CACCTACTTTTGTTATGGGTGTCAATGAAAAAACTTACGACGGCCAATCTATCGTTTCAAACGCTTCTTGTACGACGAACTGCCTTGGCCCTGTTGCAAAAGTTCTTGACGACGCATTTAAGATTGAAAAAGGTCTGATGACGACTATTCATTCATATACGAATGACCAAAATATCTTAGATGTCAAACACTCTAAAGATAAACGCCGTGCACGTGCAGGTGCTATCAACATGATCCCCACTACTACGGGTGCAGCAAAAGCTATCGGTCTTGTGCTTCCTCAGCTTCAAGGCAAACTTCACGGACAAAGTGTTCGTGTACCGACTCCTGATGTTTCTATGGTCGACTTAAATGTAATAGTTGGACGTAATACTTCAAAAGAGGAACTGAGTGCTCTTTTCAAAGAGAAAGCTGCGACTGATCTAAAAGGGCTTTTACTCGTAGATGAAGAGATGCGTGTATCTCAGGATTTCGTAGGTTCGACGTACAGCTCGATCGTAGCTGATGACTTGACACAAGTCATAGGCGGCAATATGGTAAAAGTAATGGCATGGTATGACAACGAATGGGGATACTCTTGCCGCCTTATCGATATGGCACTTCACATCTCTAAATAAGCGAGTTTTAATGGAACTATATAGTATAAAAGATTTAGATTTAAAAAATAAAAAAGTATTTATCCGTTGTGATTTTAATGTCCCGACAGACGAGTATAACAACATCACCGATGATCGCCGTATACGTTCGGCACTAGCTACGATAAACTATTGTCTAGATCAAGAGTGTGCAGTGATCCTTGCTTCACATTTTGGACGTCCCGAAGGAAAGTTTGATGAGAAATATTCATTAGCTCCCGTTCAAAAACGTTTGTTTCAGCTTTTAAAAAGAGATGTAGTGCTTGCGAGTGACGTCGTAGGTGAGGATGCGATGCAAAAAGTCTCTGAACTAAAAAATGGAGAGGTTTTGTTACTTGAAAATCTTCGTTTTGAAGCAGGCGAGACAAAAAACAATGAAGAGTTGTCAAAAAAACTGGCATCAATGGCAGACATCTATATAAACGACGCATTCGGTGTCTCTCACCGTGCTCACGCTTCGGTAGAAGGGATCACGCATTTTTTTGATAACAACTCTAAAGCCGCAGGATTTTTACTTCAAAAAGAGATTCAGTTTTTTGCAACATTGATGAAAAAACCTGCACGTCCATTCGTTGCGATAGTAGGCGGTAGCAAAGTCTCCGGTAAACTCGAAGCACTGGTCAATCTTCTTCCACGCGTAGATAAGATACTTATCGGCGGAGGCATGGCATTTACATTCTTGAAAAAGCTTGGTTACAACATCGGTGCTTCACTTGTTGAGGATGACTTGCTCGATGAAGCAGGGCGCATTATGGACGAAGCGAAAAGACTCGGTGTGAAGTTCTATCTCCCGGTTGATATTATTGCTGCGGAGAAGTTTGATGCGGAGGCCGTCAGTAAGGCTGTGACATCTCAAGAGATCCCAGACGGTTGGATGGGACTGGATATCGGGCCTGCAACGGTCAGACTTTACCGTGAAGTTTTAAATAACGTTCAAACAGTTTTATGGAACGGACCGATGGGTGTGTATGAGATGGAACGTTTTGCACGCGGCTCGATAAAAATAGCCGGTTACGTAGCGGACAGTTATGCGACAACTGTTGTAGGCGGGGGAGATACGGCTGACTTAGTTCAGCGTATTGGACTTGATGACGAGATGACATTTATCTCTACAGGCGGCGGAGCATCGCTGGAACTTTTAGAAGGCAAAACTCTTCCGGGCGTTGAACCTCTTGTCAAAGTGGCGGCTGAATAATGATCATTGCAGCAAACTTCAAGACAAACTTAACGCGTTTAGAGACAAAAGAGTATCTGATTCACTTAGAAAAATTCGTATCTGATAATAATGTTCGTCAAGAAGTTTTTGTATTCCCGACAGCAACCTCTTTGGATAATCACAGCGGTAAAGTAAATATCGGTGTTCAAAATGCATATCCGACAAAAAACGGGGCATTCACTGGAGAGATAGGCACGGATCAACTAGATGAGTTTAATATCAAAACTGTTCTTATCGGTCATAGTGAACGTCGACATGTTTTAAAAGAGAGTCAAGAGTTTATAATCAGCAAGTATAATTTCTATAAGGCTTTGGGATACAAGATCATCTATTGCATCGGCGAACCTTTAGATGTAAGAGAAAGCGGAGAAGCAAAGATGATGGATTATCTTGCTTCTCAAATGGTCGGGATTGATATGGATTATGAAAATTTAATCGTTGCTTATGAGCCTGTTTGGGCGATAGGTACAGGGCTTACTCCGACAAATGAAGATATCGTAAAAGTCCACACTGCACTTCGCCTTACATGTAAAGCTCCTCTGCTTTACGGCGGAAGTGTTAAAGTGGATAATGTAAAAGAGATATTGCCTTTAGAAAATGTAGACGGTGTGTTGGTAGGAAGCGGAGCATTAAATGTGAATGATTTTTGCTCTATGATAAATGATGCAGACAATATAAAATAAGTTAAAAAGTTAAAAAGTTACAAAGTGGCATGGGCACTCTGCCGAAGAGAACGCAGAGTTATCGTAGTAAAAGGGATTACTTCCTTTTACGTAATAAAAATGATAGGGGGTTCCCTTCATTTTATGAAATAAAATTAAGGAGATAACAGAAGATGGTAATGAAGGGCAAAAAAGGTCTTATAGTAGGTCTTGCAAATGATAAGTCAATTGCTTACGGTATAGCAAAAGCGTGTAGAGAACAGGGTGCAGAACTTGCATTTACATATTTAAACGACGCGCTTAAAAAAAGAGTTGAACCGATCGCTAAAGAGTTTGGAAGTGACAATGTCTATGAGCTTGATGTCGGGAACGAAGAGCATATGTCTCGTATCGCTTCACTAATTGAAGCAGATTTTGGAAAAATCGACTTTTTAGTCCACTCTGTGGCATTTGCACCTAAAGAGGCTTTGAGCGAACCATTTATGAAAACTACAAAAGACGCATTTGATATTGCTATGAATGTTTCAGTTTATTCACTTATTGACCTGACTAACCGTTTAGAGTCGGTATTAAGCGATGATGCATCAATTTTGACACTTAGTTACTTGGGTGGACCAAAATATGTTGTTAACTATAATGTAATGGGAGTGGCAAAAGCTGCACTTGAAGCTACGGTAAGATATATGGCAGTCGAACTTGGTCTTAAAGGTCAAAGAGTAAATGCTATTTCAGCAGGGCCTATCCGTACTCTTGCAGCTGCAGGTATCGGCGATTTTAAACAGATCCTTAGCTGGAACGAAACAAATGCCCCGCTAAAAAGAAATGTTACTACTGATCAGGTAGGAAACTCTGCGATGTATCTTTTAAGTGACTTGGCAAGTGGTGTGACAGGTGAAGTACATTATGTAGACAGTGGATACAACATTATGGGAATGGCCGCTGCAACAAAAGATGCAAACGGTAAAACAGTTCTTTGTTGGGACACAAAAGGGGAGGAGTAGAAATCTCTACTTCCCTATAACGGGCATCTTGTCCATCTTCTCTTTCATAGACGGCTCATTTGACTTTGGCTTATTTTTGATATAAGCGCCTACTTTATCTACATATTCTTGCAGAGTGAAGTTTCTACTCTCATTCTCATCCATCTTTTTTATGGTCTCATTCTTTTCAACAGTCGGCGTCCAGTCATTCTCAAGCCAATTATCCAGCGATTTTTGCATCTTGCCATCCTCTTTATCTTGATGTGATGGGGATATAGTGTTTAGTTCTTTATTTTTTGTCGGTGTGATGATCTCTTTTTTAATTTCATCTTTATTATTAAAATGTTCATCTGCATAGTCTTGCAAAGTGTGCCCGCTACATGCAGTAAGTGCGAGTGTTACAGAAGTAAACATAATGATATGGTTAGTAAAACCCATAAAAACCCTTTATAACTTAATTTTTTTTTAAATGAAACACAAGTATATCAAAAAAAGAGTGTTTTTTATAATATTGCATCTGTTGCTGTGATAATTATGTGATAACTCCTTGAAATAGGGGGTGTTACACTGAAAATAATTTATTTGTTATTACAGAAATTTTTAAGAAATGTGTGCTACAATGGTTTCGACAAAAAATTAAAATAGGTCAAGCTTATTTAAGGAGAATGAATGAAAATAGTAAAAATGAGTTTAGCAGCAGCGGTATTAGTTGGTGCGTCAGCGTTCGCAGTTGATAACATTAAGATATCTGGTGATGCACAAGTTTTCTATAGTACAAAAGATGCAAAAGATCAAACATCTAATGCTTTAGTAGGTAAAACAAGCGGTACTCTTTTTGATAAAGACTCTTCTGCTGCAGATGCTGCTTTACACTTAAATGTATCAGCTGATTTAGCTAAAAATGATTTAGTAAGCGTAAGTGCGGGTGCTGCATATACAGCAATCTCTACTTTAGGTTTAGAGAACAATATGGTAAGTAACGTATGGGCTGGTTCTCATGGTGTAACTACTGGTACTGCTGCTAGTTATGCAAGTGCATCACCATATAATGGAGCTAAAGTTGAAAACTCTAGCTGGATGAATGAAGCATGGGCAGCTGTAACTGCTGGTAAAACGACTTTAAAAGTTGGTCGTATGAACTTGGATACTCCTCTTGCGTTTACTGAAACTTGGTCAATCGAAAGCAATAGCTTTGAATCAGCTGTTGCAATTAATAGTGATTTACCAGATACTACTTTAGTAGGTGCATATGTAGGTAACGGAAATGGTACTGAAACATATGGACAAAGTCTTTCAAATACAGTTGCAGGTTTAGGTTTAGCAGTTGGTGCAGTTGTTAACCAAAATGGAACTTTTACAACTTACGGTGAAAACGGTGCATATGCAGCTGGTATCATCAATAACTCTTTCAAACCTTTAACTGTTCAAGGTTGGTACTATGATGTATCAAAACTAGCTCAAGCATACTGGTTACAAGCAGATTTAAGCATGGACGGTATTATGGTCGGTGCTCAATATTCAGGTGTTACACTTGAAAAAGGCAGTGATTTATTAACTGGTTTAGGCGTTACAAAAGACTTAAGTGGTGATGTATATGCTGTAATGGTTGGATATGAGATGAAAGATATGTTTACAATCAAAGGTTCATACTCTTCAACAGGTGATAGTGATAATATAGGAGCAGGTTTCAATACTGCAACTGCACTAGGAACTGCTCAATCTAAACTTTATACTGAAGCATGGTGGAACTATGGTTATGTAACTGAGTCAGGTGCAACAGCATATAATGTTACATTAGAAGTACCTGTAAAAGACATAGCTGATTTTGGTGTTTATTATACAGATGTAACACAAAGTTCAAAAGGTGCTGTTTTAAATGGTACATTGAATACTGGTACTGCAAATGTTGAAAGAAAATTAACAGAAGTTACTGTAACTGCAAGCAGATCATTCGGTCCACTTGATGCAAGTCTTGTTTACAGCAATATCAAAGCTACAGATCAAAACGTTGGAACTTCAACAGAAGGTTCTGCATATTCTCAAGTACAAGCATACTTAACTCTAAACTTCTAATATAAAGTTTTAGTTAACTTCTTTCGCCTTCGGGCGAAAGCTTCTCTCTCTTTTTTTTAATTTCAATAATCATTTTTATATATATAGTTTTAATTGGTAGTCATAGATATAGATATTTTTGTATTAGCATGTATATATAACTATTAATAGAAAGACTTTATAAGAGATAGTATCTTTTGTATAAGAATGATATGCAGCTAAGTCAATAAGGCTCGATAGACATTTTAATAGAAGTTCACTATTGAGAACAATAGATTGAGATAGATTAAAAAAGAGATTATTTATATTAAGCTAATGATCCCGCAGCTCATAATGTATCTGTTTCTTCCGTTTTTCTTAGCTTCATAGAGCTTTTTATCGGCTTGTTTGATGATATCTTCTTCATTTAATGTCTCATCGGCTATACATGACACGACACCTATAGAGAGGGTTAAATATTTACTGACCTTATTGGCACTGTGCGGTATTTTTGAATTTTCCATCTCAGTACATATCTTTTGAGCCAGTGCTGCACTATCTTCTTCATCTATGTCTGTAGCAAGAACTCCGAACTCTTCTCCACCGAGTCTAAAAACAAAATCACTAGGTCTTTTTAAAACAGATTTGAGGACTTTTGCAACCGCTTTTAGCGCGAGATCCCCCTCTATATGTCCGTATGTATCGTTATATTGTTTGAAAAAGTCCACATCAAGCATCATAAATGTTATCTGAGATCTTGCACGCTTTGCACGTTTGACTTCTCTGTCAAACACCATATTGAAGTATCGTCTGTTATGTAGATTTGTAAGCGAATCTGTATAAGAGGCATTTTCCAGTTTCTTATTTACTTCTTTGAGCTTGCGGGAAGCGATTTCTAAATCTGACTGGTCTTTTTGTATACTTCTAAAAACAGCAAAAGAGATGAGTAAGACACCGCCTATTGTAAAAAACAGGATAAGTCCTAATCGTATTTTCGTTTCATAGTATGTCTCTAGAAGCTCTTTTCGTTGAAACTTGGCACTCTCTATCTCATAGGCTCTTAGTTTATATATGATAGTATCGATATGTGTGATTTGTGAAGTTAATGTTTCTATAGAAATCTTTCTTGTATCGCAGCCGTTCATACATACTTGTTTCAATTCTTGAAAATATTTTTTTGATTTTTCAATCTCTATAGTAGCATAGTTGACATATGGAAGTTCATCATTGCTTTTATACTGATTTTTATAATGCTCCCAGCTCTTGTCTATTTTATTGATAGATTGATCAATAATATCTGCTATTTGCTGAGGATTTATGCTATTGTTTTTTGCCAGATAGATATTTGTTTGAAGTTTCATATGATAGGTATTTAAAATATCATCTAGTTCCAATACAGTAATAAAAGAAGCAAAATATAAAGAATCAAGATTCTTTTTCATTGAAGAGATGTTTACTGTCCCGACGATTCCGATGAATGTAAGACCAAGTGTTATGAGTATGAAGAGAAATAAAAGCTTACTTTTTATGCGAAGAGTATCAATAAATTTCAAACATTATCCCTTCATTTTGTTTCCATATTCTATGGAAGCAAGCAATTATTATGCCAGAAATAATGTTAAAAACTATTTTTTATAAGGAATTATAGGTAGTTTTTCACCTATGATGTACATCATCCCGCCACTTAAGTCGTAAACATCGTAGCCAAGTTCATTGGATAGAAACTTTGAAACTAGGTTTGTTCTACTTCCTGTTCTGCAAACTAGGGCAAATGGTTTTTTTACGTCGACTTTTTCTGACAACTCTTTTAAGAAAACGGGAACGTTGTAATTGCCTTTTTCATCAAAAAAAGTTATGGGAATGGCACCTTTTAAGAGTCCTGTTTCTTTCCATTCACCCTCAGTCCTTATGTCGACTACGGGAATATTGTTGCTTAAAAAATCTTTGTTCGGGTATATTTTTGTGACTTGGGCAAACAAAGATGTGACGATAAAAAGAAGTGAGAGTATGAATATTTTCATATAATATGTCCTATGAGTTTTTAGTATATAATTATACTTGTATAAATTAATAATTGGGTAAATAATGTCAAATAAAATAGAGTCTTCTTTAAGACTTAAATATATAAGAGTATTGGAAAGATTTCTAAAAAGTGTAGTGTCGTATTTATCCTTGCCTGATGGTATTACTAAAGAGGGATATGATAAAAAGATCGAGAGTAATTTAAAATATTTTCAAAAAACACAAAGTGTAGCGTTATATAAGGGTGAGTTTAGTGATTTAGAGGTATTGGTAAAAGAGATTATCGCAAATTTAAACAGTGACGAATCCATCGAAAATATAAAATGTGATATATTATACAAGGCTAATAAACTTGAAAAAACTAAAAACAATAGGAAGTATAAGAAAGATAAACATAAGTCTGAAATATTTAAAGATTGGTAGTACATAAATGTATACTTTATAATAAAATATGATAAAATAATCGGATATTACAAATCAAGGCAGGGCGTAGAAATGGACTTTTCTAACATAAGTATTCATAAAAAGATGAACTTTCTTTTGATCTTCATAGTATTATCAATATTTTCAGGATCGGTATTTATATTTTTTATTTTAAATAACATAGACTCAAAATTTCATACTTTAAAAGACAAAGACGTTGCAGGTCAAATTTATACGCTATCAATAGAAGCAGATATGAATTTTGTGAGTAGAACAGATAGAGATATTATTTTAGGCGGAGACCATGAGAAAGATATAGAAACGATATCACAAAGAATTGAGAATATATCTAAAAACTTTAAAAATCTTAGAGAGACTGCTATCGATGAAAATGAACTTCAGTTAATAGAAGAAGCAGAAAAATCAACAATGTTTTTTTTGAATAATGCATTTAAGTTAATGCAGTCTTTAACTCCTGAACAAATAAGTCAAAACAAAGAGGGAATTTATAAGATATATAAAGCAACATTGACCCCTCCGGCTCAAGATGCACGTGAAAAATTTAAAAAAGTCGTTAATTTGAAGAAAAGTGGTTTAGAGGTTGCAAGTGACAGTATGTCTAAAACTATGTCTATCTACAAATATGTTGCACTAATTTCAGGGATCGGTATAGGCATCGGAGTTTTGATATTCTCTCAAATTCTTATTAGATCCATTATTAGCGGCATAAGTGATTTTACTCAGGTTATGAAAAATACGGCAGAAGGTCATTTAAAACATAAAGATATTACTAAAAATACTACTACCGAGTTTGGAGTCATGGGCATTGCCCTTTCATCGCTTTTAGATCAAATTGAAAATTTTGTGCATCAAATCAATAGTTCGATCAGTAGAGCATCAAAAGGTGACTTTAGTTTTGAGATCAAAGCTGATGGGATGAAGGGTGAATTTGTCAGTGCTATTGAACTTGTAAAAGAGAGCATCTTTGTTATGAAAGAACAGGAGCATAAAAAGAAACAAGACAGCTTTAATTCTGAACTAAGCAGTTTGAGCATCGGTGTTACGGAAAGTATGACTCTTATCCAACAAGATCTTGCAAATAACATCGAAGCACTCAAAACTGTCACGCAGGCGACAAAATCCGCTGAGACTCAGGCAACTGATTCTAAAGAGAATACAGAACAGATAGTGAAAGAGCTGGAAAGTTTAAAAGAGCAGGTCGGTATAAACAGCCATGCTATAGATGAACTTGCGTCTCAGGCTGAAAATATTACGTCTGTAATCGAACTTATTACCGATATCGCAGATCAAACGAATCTCTTGGCACTTAACGCTGCAATCGAAGCTGCGCGTGCGGGTGAACACGGTCGTGGTTTCGCAGTTGTCGCAGATGAAGTAAGAAAACTCGCTGAGCGTACACATAAAGCAACAGGCGAGATATCCATCTCTATTAAGACTTTACAACAGGGGATGAGTGAGATACAAGCGAGCAGTGATTCGATGAGCGTTATCGTGGAGGAATCAACAAATAAGATATATGAGTTTGAAAAAACATTGACGGAACTTAGTGATAACTCATCAAGTATAGTCAAATCCTCTTTCAGTATGGAAAACAGTGTATTTGTTGTTTTGGCTAAAATAGATCATATCCTTTACAAATCACGTGCATATAACAGTATTATCACTGCTAAGCCTGTACTCTCTGTAGTCGATCATCATGGATGTCGTTTAGGCAAATGGTATGACGGTGAAGGAAAAGAGAGATTTGACCATACGGGAGCATATCCGAAATTTTCTGCACCTCACTCTATTGTACACAAAAACGCAAATGGAAATATGAAATTCTTAGAGGCGGAAAATCCTTCGACAAATGTTTTAGAGCATAAAGATGAGATCATTAAAAATTTCAAAGAGATGGAAAAAGCAAGTTCTGAGTTATTTGTTTTGATGGATAGTATGTTAGAAGAGGTTAAAAAAATAAATAGCTAGAGAGAGTTTCTCTATATATTACCTGCATTTACGGCGAGTTGGGCCATTTTTTGAAAATGTTCTTCTATGCTTTTTTGTTCATCTATGATCTTGTCTAACTCGATTAAAAAATAGTTTTGTGTTTTTACATCTGCCATATTAAAAGTATAGATGACCCATTCATAGTTTAAAAGTAATCTTGAGTCATTATCATTGACTTCGAATGTTTTGTACAGGTTTATATCTTGAAGTGCCAATGAGTCAAGTGCTTTTTTGTAAAAATCGTTTATATCGTAGCTGATCAGTTTTTCTAATTCATTTTCATGTATCTTGACATCTACTTCTTCCAAGCCGTTTTGACCAAGAATAAGTGATTCGCCTAAAAACAGTTGCTGACCGATAAAGTATGGAGTATGTGTAGTGCTTAAAGCATTTCCGTTAGTGTATATGATGTGTTCATGCAAAATGTCTGAGGTATCTACTAAAATAGAATTGAAAAAGGTATATATGCTATTGACTTGTCCGTCAAAATCTTGTGTTTCTATGCTTTTTGTTTTGGGATTAATCGAATAAGCTTTCATTGAAGTCTGCCTTAGGAAGTAAAAATTTGATTTTAAAAATGAAGTGGTGACTCCAAGGGGATTCGAACCCCTATGGCAAGGATGAAAACCTTGAATCCTAACCATTAGATGATGGAGCCACTATTGTGGTTTATAAATTTGCAAACAAGTTTGCGATGGTGTCCCGTGATGGATTCGAACCATCGGCCACATCATTAAAAGTGACGTGCTCTACCAGCTGAGCTAACGAGACAAAACAAGTGAAACGCTCGCATGCGATGTTTCTGAAAAACAAACACCAGTGTTTGTGGAGGGGAATTATAGTAAAACTATTTTTTAAAGTCAAGAGTTTTTCTTTAAAAATAATTTTATTTGGTATTTATTTACTTCTACTAAGTTATACTGTCACGAAGATGATATTTTAATGTTACTAAATATAGGAAAAATGGATGATTTCTAAGATTAACGAGATAAAAAATGAGGTTGCAAAAGTTGTAATCGGTCAGGAAAAGATGATTGACGGTCTTCTTATCGGGCTGCTTTGTGAGGGACATATTCTCATCGAAGGTGTTCCCGGTCTTGCTAAGACTACGACTGTCAAAGCACTCTCTCAAAGTTTAGGATTGAATTTTAAACGTGCACAGTTTACACCCGATCTTTTACCATCAGATATTTTAGGCGCACAGATATATGACCCACAGACAAATGAGTTTAAAATAAAGCAGGGCCCTGTCTTTACAAATCTTCTTTTGGCAGATGAGATAAACCGTGCTCCAGCCAAGGTACAATCGGCATTACTGGAAGTGATGCAAGAGCGTCAGGTAACGATCGGCGAAGAGAGTTTCAAGCTTGATGCACCATTTTTTGTTATGGCGACACAAAACCCTGTGGAACAAGAGGGTGTTTATCAGCTCCCAGAAGCTCAGCTTGACCGTTTTATGCTAAAGCTCAATGTCGGGTATAACACAAAAGATGAAGAGCTTGAAATAGCAAGACGAATCTCTAGCGGAAAATATGAGCAGATACAAGCTGTAATAAACAAAGATGATCTTTTAAAACTCAAAGAGGTTGTAAAAGCCATACATGTGGATGCTGAAGTGGAAGAGTATATGATAGCTCTTGTAGATGCCTCTCGTAATCCAAAACAGTACGGTCTTGATGAGATCGCAGAATATATCCAATACGGTGCAAGTCCACGTGTAAGCATCGATATGTTCAAAGCCGTAAAAGCGATGGCATTTTTAAGAGGCAAGGACTTTGTGACACCTGTGGATGTCGCTTACATCGTAAAAGAGGTGATGCACCATCGTTTGGTCCTGACATACGAGGCCGAAGCCGAAGGTATAACAACAGACTTTATAATAGATAAAATCGTAAAAACAGTTCCGATTCCCTAAAGGTCTGTTATGAGTAAACTAAAAAAGATACTCGTTCGTGCACGCCGCCAAGTCTTTAGCGAGATGAGCGGAAACAATCCCTCCATCTTTAAAGGGGAGGGGTATGATTTTATAGAACTTCGTGAATATATGCCCGGTGATGATATCCGCCATATCGACTGGAATATCACGGCGAAGATGCAGTCTCCTTATATAAAGATATTTAAAGAGGAGCGAGAACTAAATGTCGTCATTGCTACGATGCTCAACGGCAGTGTTTATTTTGGGAGCAAAAAGTTCAAACAGGATCTCATTGCCGAACTGGTGGCACTGCTTAGTTTCTCGACCTTGAAAAACGGTGATCTTCTTAGTTCATATATTTTTACGGATAGGATCGTTTCACACTCAAAACCGACTAAAAAGATGAGTTTTGCCACAAAAAATGTGGAGCAGATACTCTCTTTTGATCCGTTAAACGAAAAAGCTGATTATAACTTGATGATAGAGAGTCTGTATAAAAGATTGAGACGAAAATCTTTGATAGTCTTGATAGCTGATTTTTTTGAGATACCCGATATAAAGGTCTTAGCCAAAAAACATGAAGTCATCGCTTTGATCGTGCGTGACAGGCTGGAAGAAAATCCTCCTTCAATGGGTTTTTCATCACTTATGGATCCTGAGAGCGGCGGTGTGCTAGAGGGTGATTTTAATGAAAAAAGTGTCAAAGCATACGCAAAAAAAGTCCATATACATGATAAAGAGCTCTATGAAAATCTTAGAAAAAGCGGGGTACGCTTTACAAAGATATATACCGACGATGTCGCCAGCGTAAGCTTGAGAAGAGTATTTGAGAGAAGACAATGAATCCAGATGATATAGAGATAAGAGATATAAAACCGCTTTTAGAGATACATGACCATAGTATCTATCTTTTTTTTGCACTGGTCGCACTATCTTTAATAATCATTTTTGGCGTTATGTACCTTCTTTTTAAATGGTATAAAAATAAAAAACGTATCAATATAAGAAAAAACACTTATAACAAGCTTGTACATGTAACACTAAGTGAGCCGAAAAAAGCGGCTTATGAGATAACAAAATATGGTTATCTTTTTAAAAGTGATTCACAAAGAAATAGCGATATGTATCATAATCTAGTGGACAGACTGGAAAAATATAAGTATAAAAAAGATGTGGAGTCCATCGACGAGGAGACAAAAAGTTATTTTGAACTTTATAAAGGGATGATAGATGTTTGATGGCTTGTATTTTGAACATCCGAAAGTTTTTTTTGTTTTGTTCTTTTTCATAGCATGTGCCTCTTTATGCCGTATGCGTCTGCCCTCATTTTATTTTCCCCATTCACAGCAGTTTGCCAAAGAGACGTTGGGCAAGTCAAAATTGCTGTTTTTACTGAAATGGCTTTCTATCGTTATGCTCATCCTTGCATTTATGTCACCGGTAAAAGATGAACCGTATGAGATCGCGCCTAAAGAGGGCTATGATATAGCACTTATTTTGGATAGTTCAGAATCTATGAGTTCGCAGGGTTTTGATAATACAAATATAAACGCTACAAAATTCGATGTTGTGAAGAACATAGTCAAAGAGTTTATAGCAAAAAGAGAAAACGATAATCTCGGAGTCGTTGTCTTTGGGGCTTACTCTTTTATCGCTTCGCCGCTTACTTATGATAAAAACATACTTCAAAAAGTCGTCGATCAGTTGTACATCTCGATAGCAGGACGATACACGGCACTGTACGATGCATTGGCACAGGGTGTGAATCTGTTGAAAAACTCACATGCAAAGACAAAGATCGCCATACTTCTGACAGATGGATACAACACGCCAGAAGCCACCAAAATCCCCTTACATGTAGCACTTGATATGGCTAAAAAAGAGGGGATAAAGGTTTATGCGATCGGTATTGGCAATCAGGGAGAATTCGATCAGAACCTTTTGGTAAAGATCGCTCAGGAGACGGGTGCTAAAGCATATGGCGCGCACAACGCTTCGCAGTTGCAGGATATCTATGATGACATAGATAAGCTTGAAAAGTCGGAGATAAAAACACAAAGTTTTACAAACGTGAAATATTTTTATTTCTATCCGCTTTTTATCGGATTGCTTACACTGATGCTTTATGTCTACCTTATGAATAAAAGGGGGCATGAATGACTTTTTTGCATCCGGAGTTCATATACTATATGATCATTCCATTAGTCGCACTTTTTGCACTTCTTCTGACGCAAAAAGAGAGAGAGGGGTTCTTTTTTTCCAAAGAGGTGATGGACAAACTGCGGGTAAACTCTAACAGCATGACTCTGAAAACCAGAAATGTGCTCTTTTTTATCATAGGTATTTTGCTTATCTTATCTCTTGCCCAGCCTGCCGTTCCTAACGGGAAATTCGAGGTCAAGGCAAAAAGTGCGGATATCATGATAGGACTTGATATCTCTGATTCTATGCTAGCGACGGATGTGTACCCTTCTCGTCTAGAACTTGCAAAACACAAGATATTGGAACTCCTGAAAATAGCACCGAATGAGCGAATCGGAGTGATCGCATTTGCAAAATCAAGTTATCTCGTATCGCCGCTTAGTTTTGACCATGATGCGGTTTCTTTTTTGACAAGACAGCTTGAACCTAGTTCCATAACGGAAAAAGGGACTGATATTATGCAGCTTTTATACTCCGTGAACGAGAGTCTAAAGGAGCAGAAAAACAGGTATCTTCTGCTTTTTAGCGACGGCGGTGATGATGAGGATTTTAGCAAAGAGATAAGTTATGCAAAAGAGCATAAGATCACTGTTTTTGTTCTTGCACTTGGGACAAAAAAAGGCGCTCCCATCAAAGATAAAGATGGTTTTATAACACAAAACGGCAAGATCATCATCTCAAAACTCAACCCCTCCATTGCATCTTTGGCGACAAGCACAGGGGGAGTCTACATAGAAGGTGTGAACTCATCTAAAGATGTCAAAGCGATGATAGAAGAGATAGAATCAAAAGTAAAACAAAAGACTCTCAAATCTGAGACGATCACGAGATACATTCCGCTCTTTTATGTGCCAATCGGGTTTGCTCTGTTTTTGTTGCTGGTAGCTACTAGTTCGATGAGCAGACGCGAAGCGGTCAATGTCCCCAATCTTTTTTTAATCGCTTTTCTCCTGTCTGTTTCTATTCCCTCACATGCGGGTATGATGGATTTCAAGCTTCTTGATGACGCAAAAAAATCGTATGAGAACGGAGATTATAAAAAAAGCAGTGTTTTATATGACCGATACGTCAAAGACCACGACACCAACGAGGCAAACTATAATCTTGCATCTTCGCTCTATAAAGATAAAAAATATGAACAAGCATCACATCTGTATAACAGCGTTCATTTTGCAGACAAGGATAAGCAGGCAGGTGTTTTATATAACCTTGCCAACGCCTATGCCAAATCGGGAGAGCTTCAAAAAGCACTCGATACTTACAACAGATCTCTCTCTTTAAAAGAGGATGAGGATGCGAAGGAAAATAAAGAGATCATAGAAAAACTTTTAAATAAAAAAGATAAAAAACAAGATCAGAACAATCAACAAAACAAGAACGACAATAATAAAAACGAGAAAAACAAACAGAATCAAGATAATCAGCAGAATAAAAACAGCGATCAACAAAACTCCCAAGATAAAAAAGATAAACAGGATAAAGATAGCCAAGATCAAAACAAACAGCAAAATAGTAAAAATGAATCAAACAACGAGAAACAGTCAAAAAAAGATGAGAACAAAGAGCAAAAAAACAGTGAACAAAATAATGAAGATCAAAACAAAACAGATGAGCAGCAAAAAGATCTGAACCAAACACAAAAAAGCGATAAAGCGGAGCAAAAGGAGCAGATACAAAATGGTGCTGATGCATCACAAAAAGATGAAAGCTTCATGAGTGACAAAGAGGAGCAAAAATGGCTGAAACGCTTAAACGAAAACACTCCTGCACATATCTATAAGCTCAAATCTATGAAAACCGATAAGGAAAATGAGAATGAAAAACCTTGGTAAGATAATACTGTTTTTAATTTTTAGCATCGATCTTTTTGCCGCCGTCAGTGCAGATGTGGATCAAAGAGTCATAACACCGGGAAATGTCGTAAATTTTACTTTGCAGGTAAGCGGCAGCGGATTTGAAAAACCAAGTATAGATACGCTTTGCGGTGTGAATGTTCTAGGACGTTCATCACAAACGAGCATAAGCGGGGTCAACGGTCAGTTTACAAAGACGCAGACACTTTCATATAGTTTTTCACCGGAGCATACATGTACGATAGATCCGATCGAAGTAAAAACGGATGAGGGAACGGTAACAACAAAACCTATCAAAATAGAGGTACGCCCTCTCTCAGCGGACGCTAAAGCAAGATTTTCACTTTCGTATGAAACTGATAAAAAAGATGTCTATGTGGGAGAACCGTTTGAGGTCATACTTACTTCGAAGATCCGCAGAGATATGAAAGTAGTCGATTCTAGATTTGAGCCTTCTGTTATGAATGGATTTTGGGTCAAGAAGCAACAGCAGCTGGATGCCGTTTATGACGGGGATTACATCAAAAGAAAGGTCATATATATCTTGGCGGCACAAAGAGACGGCAATCTCACTTTACAGCCCGCAAAGATGAGCCTGGCTCAAAGAGCCACGTCAAGAGACCCGTTCTTCGGCGATATGATGCCAAATCTCAATTGGAGTAAATATCTCTCAAACTCCCTACATGTAAGGGTGAAACCTTTGCCAAAGGGCATCGATCTTGTCGGGCATAATATCACTCTTGATATCAGTGTGGACAAGACAAAAGTAAATCAAAACGAACCCGTGAATGCGACGATCAAACTGACGGGCGTCGCCAATTTCGAGGATATCGGCTCACTGAAACCTTTTATCCCCAATATCTCTGTTTTTGAAGATGATGCGAAGATTGAGCATCTTATAAAAAACGGCGTTTATAGCGGCGAGTACACAAAAAAGATGGCCTTTGTAGGAGATGGAAACTTTACGATTCCCTCAATCCAGATAAAGTATCTGGATACAAAAACAAACAGCGTGAAAATTTTAAAAACAGAACCTGTACATGTAAGCGTACTAGGAAATACGGTTCAAAAAAGTAATGTACCTCTGAAGATAGAAAAAGCATCTTCAAATGATGAAAGGGTCATGGTAAAAACGGAAGATAAAATCTCTTATCTTTATTTGTCATTAGCAGGTTTGGCAGGGTTTTTGCTCGGTGTTTTATTTATGTTGATAAGACCGCTGATCGCCATGAGAAAAGGCAGTTCAACTATATCGTCAAAAGATACAAAAGCGATACTATCAAGACTTATAGAGTTTAAAGATGATGCCGATGTCAAAGAGATGATAGATCTTTTGGAGAAAAAACTTTATACTGGCGAAGATGTGATGATCGATAAGACTAAGCTAAAAGAGCTTAGAAAAAGGTATGGGTTTTAACTGAAGATATTGTAAAGAGTATTGGCGTCTTGCATATCTTTATGCAGCTCTTTCCAGTTTTCGTCTTTGATATGCTTTTTAAAGTTTTGCAGCTCTTTTTCAAAAAGCTCTATCGCTTCAAGGACATTGTCTTTGTTTTGTTTAAAGACATCTTCCCACATCGCCGGAGAACTTTTCGCAAGACGGCTCATCGATCTGAAACCACCCGCAGCAAGTGTCAAGATGTCATCTCTGTTTTCCTGTTTGATAACCGTATTTGCAAGCGAGTATGAGATGGCGTGAGGCATATGGCTGATAAACGCCGTATGACGGTCATGTTCATGAGCATGCATGTAGCTTATATTCATGCGAAGTGCTTCAAAAAGTTTGATAGCTACCTCTTTTTGGTGTGCTCCGCTATCTTCGAGGTCACAAAGTACGACGACGCTGTTTGTATAAAGTTCTTCTATTGCTGCATAAGGTCCAAAAAACTCTGTCCCCGTCATCGGGTGAGCTGCTACGACATTTTTACGTATCTGTGCAGGGATAGAACTTACGATCTTTTCTTTCGTACTACCGAAGTCTATGACCGTTGTATTCTCGGGAATGTCTGTCAATTGGTTTATAATGGAGATAATGCCATCCACCGGAACTGCAAGGATGATAAGATCACACTTCTTTATCTCTTCGAATTCTACGATCTTTTTTACAAGTGAGAGTTCAAGAGCTTGTTCTTGGTGCTCTTTATTATGATCACTTCCTACTATCTCTTGTATAAACGGTAGTTTTTTGAGGCTAAGTGCTAAGGAACCACCCATTAGACCAAGGCCGATTATACCTATTTTCATAATCTATTCCTGTTTAAATTTTTATAATATTATGAACAAACTTTATCTCTTATTCGGTTACAAGATAAATTTCATCTGTTTCTAAAGCAAAGTATTTATTGAAAAGTGCTTGTTTATCGTTAAAAAACGATTCTTTTTGACCCTAATGATACACTTAAATTGCTTGAGTTTACGTAATATTAATCACTTTCAGTGTAAAATCTTGGACTTGTTATTTAAATTTTAGGAAATATATGAAAATTGTTTTTTTAGCACTTGCTTTTTTGATAAGCTTGAGTGTTTATGCAGAGAAAATAAAAGAGATAAATTATGATGGTTTATTTCACATCTCGAAAGATGTGGCAATCCGTATGATCGATATCGACGTCGGTGATGAGATAGATGATACTAAAATAGATGATGCTATAAAAAAGTATTTTGACCAAGGATATTTTCAAGATATATATGTCACTAATGAAGACGGGAACGTGACATTTCATTTCAAAGAGAAGCCTATCATCTCAAAAATAGAGCTAAAAGGCTATAAAGAGGATGATAAAGATTTTTTAAATGACGTAGTCATGATAAAGCGCGGTACTTTGTATGATGAGAAAAAGATAGAAAATGCAAAAAACAGGATCATCGAGTCGCTCAATCACGACGGCAAGATCGATTCCGTCGTCGAAGTCGAAAAAGAGCTTCAGGATAATGGAAGTATCCATATCAAATTTGTCACGAATGAAGGTGCAAAGATCATTATCGAAAAGATACGATACAGCGGTCTTCAAAGATTTGAAGGTACTGATTTTGACGATGTCGTAGCCAATAAAGAGCATCAGTTTATGGGCTGGTTCTGGGGAAGAAACAGCGGCGATCTGATGATACAAGACCTTCAGTATGATCCGTTTAGAATACGTGATTACTACATGCAGTACGGTTACCTTGATGCAAAAGTCGATGCTCCGTTTGTCAGAGTGAACTTCGACCACTATACGGGAGAGATGAGTTACCAGATCGCGGAGGGTGACGTTTACCGCATCAGCGGGATCAGTATCGAACAGACCAAACAGGTCGTAGAGGATGAAAAACTTCTGGAGGTTGTCAAACTCGTAAAAAATGAAGCGTTTAACATCAAGACATTCAGAGAGGATTCGGACAGGATCAAAACGATCATCGCCGATCTTGGGTACGCTTTTGTCAATGTGGTTCCCGATCTTAGAAAAGATAATAAGAACCATACCGTCGAGGTCGTCTTTAAAGTCATACCGGGTGAGAAAGTACGAATTAGGAATGTGATCATCTCCGGTAATACCCGTACACTGGACAGGATCATCAGACGTGAACTGTTTCTTGGACCAGGAGATATGTACAGTCTAACAGATTTAAAAGATTCAAGGGCTTCTCTAGGACGTCTGGGTTACTTTGAGAGTAATACCATCGAGGAAAAACGCATAGACGAAAGAAGTATGGACCTTATAGTGAAAGTCAAAGAGACACCGACAGGAAACATACAAATAGGCGGAGGATACGGAAGTTATGGCGGATTGCTTTTAAGTATATCTGTTAATGACAGAAATATCTTCGGTTCCGGTATCAATATGGGAGTGAAACTTGATAAATCCCAGACAACACGTAACTATTCGTTTTCTATCTCAAACCCCAGGTTAAACGACAGTGATTTTAGTGGAAACTTTTCTCTTTATCAGTCAGGAACGGATTATTCAAGTTATTCGGTTGCGGGCAACGGTGTGAGTGCGGGTGTCGGACATAGATTTACGAGACATATATCCGGATATCTGGGGTATAACTATTCTCAAAATACATATAGCAATGTAGACGCAAATGCAACAGCGACATACGGAAGTTACTATTTTCAAAGTTATGGAAAAAGTTCAGCGGTAGCCAGTATGAGTTTTGATAATACGGATGATTATTATCTTCCAAGAGAGGGTTTTACTGCAGGAGAAAGTATAGAAAAAGCAGGACTTGGATCTGATGCGAAGTTTACGAAATTCTTAACGAATTTTAATAAATATACAGGGTTAAATGATTATGTCGGATTTGACGCGATCTTTAGATACAAAGCAAGATTTAACTATGCGATAGATAATGGATATCTTCCAGTCGCTGAGAGATTTTACATGGGTGGAATAGGGAGCGTTAGAGGATATCAATCATATTCTCTTGGTACAGAGGATTCATCAGGCAATACTATAGGGTCTAAACAAACTTTTTCCAATACAGCGGAGATAAGCTTTCCATTAGTTGCAAAAGCTAAGATGCGTTTGGTGACTTTTATCGATTGGGGTTTTATCGGGGATAATTCATTGAGCGAAACATCTCGCGGAGGCTACGGTATGGGACTTGAATGGTTCTCACCGGTAGGACCGATACAGTTGATGTTCGCAAACCCGATGAATGCACAAACTGGAGACAATACATCTCACTTTGAGTTTACAATGGGACAAAAATTCTAAGATAAAGAGAAGTGAGAGAGGGTTTTTTAAAGAAACTCTACTCTTATCCCTTTTGGTGATTCTAGTTTTTTTACTGCGTCTTTTGCCAGATAAAGATTGTCTTGCGAGCTTACATGTAAGCAGTTGTCGCTAAAACCGATCTCATATTGCAGATCTCTTGGTCTGTGTGTTAGAAGTGCAGAGGAGAGCGATATGATAAAACTTAAAAACTCTGCAACTCTTTCATCGGGCAAAATATTTTTATACTCGGCTATATGCGCAGTCGCAGGTGCTCTTCTTTTGGCATATTTTGTCAATGTCGCGATAAGGATGATCTCCTGATGCGTAAATCCATATTCCAGTGCAGTCTGGATCAGATAATAACTGTGCTGATTGCTTGAATAGTTATGTAGTGACGCACCAATAGGTGAAAGCTTGGCTGCGATCACCAGCTCTTTTGCATATTTCTTATCAATGTCGTATGTGTTGTATGTCAGTTCAAAGATGCGTTTAGAGAGTTTGGCAAGCTGATTGGAATGGTTGTTGTCTACGATGTAAGAATCAAGAAGATATCTGACAGAAGGATTGAAGTTTGCAGGGAAACTATTGTCTTTTTGACCTCTGAGGATATCGCTTAAATAGACTCCCTCTCTTACGCCAACACCGCTTGTTATGATGTTGTTGATGTCGGTTTTTCTTTTTAGGAGCTCTGAGATGATCAGGCTTCCCGGTTTTATGACATCAAAACGTTCAGGGCGTATGTTGAGAGTTTTCAGTCGCCGTTCATTGGCATTCATGACCTTGTCTACAAATATAGACATCGTCTTTGATGAACATTCAAAAGAGTGAAGTTTGTTAAGCGGATATTTGATATCTTTCATAATAGCACGGCAAAGCGCACGAAAAGTACCGCCTATACCGATGAGATTTGAGATCTCGATATTACTGAGTTTATCCAGCTCCGCATTGATATATCTTTTAGCTCCGTCAATATCGTTCTTGTCAAAGAACAGCTCTTTTAATCTTACCGTTCCTAGTGCCAATGATAAAGTGTTTGTGACTTTGCCCTCAAGAATGTATGAAAATTCCGTAGAACCCCCGCCTATATCTATTGTAAGGGCATCGGCTTTTGGTAATAGATTTAAACAGGCAACAGCACCGTAAAGTGCCTCTTTTTCTCCGTCTATGACTTTTATATTGAGTTTCAAACCGTTTCTGACGCGAGATAAAAATTCCTGTTTGTTTGGAGCATCACGAAGAGCAGAGGTAGCGACACAGAGGATTTTTCTTACTTTGTAAGATGACGCTATCCTTAAAAAGTTTTCAAGTGCGTCATACGTCCTTTGCATCGCTTCTTCTTGAAGATAGCCGTTATTTTTATAGGCATTTTCAGGAAGGCGAACCCGACTTTTTACTTCATGAAGAAGATGAAAAGCAAAACGGCTAGTTTTTTCATAGACAACCATTCGGGCCGAGTTTGACCCTATATCTATGACTGCCGTTATTTTTGCCAAACTATTCCTCTTCCGCTAAAATTGCTTTGTACTTATATTGAAGTTCTGCAATAGTCTCGACATTGTCTTTATCGGCAACGATACATTCAACAGGACAAACGGCTATACATGAAGGTTCATCATAAACACCGACACACTCAGTACATCTATCCGGATCTATAAAGTAAATTGGGTCACCCTCTTCAATCGCCATTGTAGGACACTCTTCGCGACATGCGTCACACGCTATACACTCTTCGTTTATTAGTAATGCCATTCAAAAACCTTATAGTTAATTGTTTTATGCCCGATTTATAGCGAAACTAACCTTTAGATTATTTGAAATGCAAAGGACAGCATAATTTAGAGATAATCGTAAGTGATGCTTTTGTGCCTGATATCCCGTCCTCTCTATTTTTTAGCACTATTTTAGCACCTATTGCATCCGCTGCACTTTTTGCTAAAAAGAGTCCTAAACCTACACCGCTTTTATTTCCCTGACGTTTAAAAGGAGCGAATAGATCGACACTTTCATCGATACCGCACCCCTCATCAAGCACTTCGATAACAAGCCCTTCATGATTTTGATAACTGCTGATAGAGACTTTTTTGCCTTTTGGTGTGAACTTTAAAGCATTTTGCAAAAAGTTCTGAACAATCTGGTTGAGCAGACTGACTTGAAGCGTTGCCATAAAGAGATCCGGTTTGAAACTGATCATGAGATCTTTGTTCTCATTTTCCGCCAGCAGTTTAAAATCATTTGCTTTTTCTTTTAAGACAGCGATGATATCGACTTCCACCGGTTTTTCGAGCTGTGCACCCTCTTGGCGCCCGATATTGAGTATGTTGGAGACGATATGGTTCATATCATCCACTGCCTTGTTTGTAGTCTTGAGGGCATCTATATACTCTTCAGGGGTACGTTTTTTTATTAAAGTGACTTGGTTTTTGAGCTTGATGACGGCAAGCGGAGTTTTGAGCTCGTGCGCTGTTCCGATAAAAAGTTCTTTTTGGTATTTGACAAAGTTCTGTACTCTGTTTATGAGATGATTTAGGGTAATGCCTAGAGGCTCGAACTCTTTTGGAAGCTCCTCTATCTTAATGGTCTGCATAAGATGCTCATTCATGTTGGACAGCCTGTTTGAAAGTGTTTTAACAGGAGCGATAAGCATCTTGGAAAGCGCGACCGCATAGAGGATGATGAGTACAAAGCCGACACTGTTAATAATAAAGATCGAGTTTAAAATATTGTTTAGGAGCTGTTTTGTCGGGGTAATATCACGGGTGATCTTGAGATAGCTCAAATCTTCGATCTTAAAAGGATATACGATTGTAAGGTATGTCCTGTCTCTTTGAGTTTTTTCGTACATGTGAACATAGTCTAACTGCTGTTTAAGATTGACAAGTTCAACGGATAATCCCATCAGTGTATCGGGATTTGTTACAGTTGCATCATAGAGAGATTTAAATGACGCGATATTTTGAGCAAGCTTAATAAGCTCGTCTCTTTTTTCATCGTAGATGGATTTTTCGATATACAGGTATGCAAATGAAGTAAATATGAGTATTAAAGATGCAGAAGCGATGATTAGCTGGATAAAGAAACGTTTTCTGATACTTCTTTGCATGAGCATAATAAAATCCTAATGAAGATATATTGAAATTATAACGAAAGAGTCTTACATGTAAAGAGTTTGATTTTAGAAATACATTTGTTAGGAAACAGGGGGAGATATGAAGTATCGAGCATGTCGATGGAGTTTTGCTCCATCCAGTGCTCTAAATAAATGGTATTAGTTTATCTCTTTTGGAAAACAAAATCTGTAACCGCGGCGACGAACTGTTTCGATTGTCGTGATTCCTAGAGGTTTGTCCATTTTTTGACGAATCTGGTTGATCGCGACTTCGATAACGTTTGGAGTTACAAGTTCCGGTTCTTCCCAGATCGCATCAAGAAGTTGTTCTTTTGATACGATTTGATCACGATGGCGAGCCAGGTGAGTCAATACTTCAAAAGGTTTACCTTTAAGTTCTATCTCTTGCTCTTTGTAGATGATCTTTTCCTCTTCAGGATTGATCGTCAAATCTTCGATCTCGATGATCGAGCTTCCGCCAAAACGAAGACGAGCTTCCAAACGAGCGATTAAAACATCAAAGTTAAAAGGTTTGCGGATATAATCATCAGCACCTGAACGTAGAGCTTCTATTTCGCTCTCATCATCATCACGAGCAGAAAGTACAACTACTACAGTTTTTGGAGTATTTGTTTTTATGTTAGGGATAATGTCAACGCTGTTACCATCCGGTAACATCCAATCCATTAATACTAGGTCATAGTTACGGATATCAAGATAGTATTCGCCATCTTTCAAAGTTTCTACGACATCACTTTGGTAGCCAAACTCTTTTAGCCCCTCTGCTAGCATTTTGTTTAAAGTAACTTCATCTTCTATAATAAGAATGCGCATATTTTAAGTTCCTATAAGCGAAAAATTTTGCGCAATGATATCATACTTTTAGAAAAATTTAAAGTTTTTTTCAACTTTTCTTAAAATTTCTCTAATATTAGATTAAGAATAGAACTTTCAGATATTGAAACTTTTTAGCATCGATTGTTGCAAATATATTTTTAGGTATCTACCTATAAAGCTGTTATAAACGGTAGGTTGTATTATTTATGTATATATTTTAAACACGATATCGTAAAAAATCCTATTATATATCTTATAATTCGCTTATGGAAAATCTACTTTTTGCAATCTTTTTAACAATAGCGATAGCTACGGTGCTAAACATCATCCTAAAAAGATTTGGAGTGTCTCATATAGTGGGATATATCTTAACGGGAACGATCATTAGCTATATCTTTGGGTTTAACGGCCTGAACATCTACTCACTTGAATTGATCGGAGAGTTCGGCATCGTGTTTTTGATGTTCACCATAGGGCTTGAACTCAGTTTTAGCAAGATCAAAAAGATGAAAGAGATACTGCTGACAAACGGCTTACTGCAAGTTTGTCTCAGTGTCGTCGTGATATTTTTACTTTCGTTTTATCTTTTTAAACTTGATTTTAATACATCGCTCATCATCTCTTTGGCATTTTCGCTCTCATCAACGGCAATAGTCCTGACATATCTGAAAAAATCCAAAGATATCATCACGCCCTACGGGCAAAAATCGATGGGGATATTGATATTTCAAGATCTTGCCGTGATCCCGATTTTGCTGCTTATAACATTTCTCTCGGATCATCAACTCTCAATCGGCGAAGTATTGGTGCAGACTCTGGTCTTTGCTGCTTTAGTCGTTGCATTTATGTTTACGATAGGTGAAAAGATAGTCAATGCTTTACTGAAGTTTTCTGCAAAAACAGAAATAGAGGAGCTGTTTTTAGGTTCCGTTTTCTCCATCGTTATCGGAGCCTCTTTACTGGCACATACAGTGGGGTTCACTTACTCTTTAGGTGCTTTTATAGCCGGGATGATCATAGCCGATACCAAGTATAACGTCAAAGTGGAATCAGATATCACAAGTTATAAAGATCTGCTGCTTGGCATCTTTTTCTTCGGTGTCGGGACTAAAATAGACGTGATCTATTTTTTAGAAAATATCCATATCATCGTCTTTATCTTTATTTTGGCGATGCTATTTAAATCGATCGTCATCTATGCCATCATCAGAAGAAACTCGGATAAAAACACCTCTGCAAAAACAGCTTTGGCACTTGCTCAGATCGGTGAGTTTTCTTTTGCGGTTTTTGCACTTGCCGGTTCATACAAACTTATTACTCATGAGATGGCGAGTTTTTTAATTCTTGTGAGTGTCATCTCTATGATCCTCACACCGATTATCTTGACCAATATCTATAAACTCTCCTCTTATTTTGAAAAAGAGTTCTATGAGTCGGATGTTATTACGCCGATCGAGAGAAAAAACCACATCATCGTGGCGGGATTTTCAACGCTTGGAAGAAGAGTCGCGACAGATCTAAAAGCAAGAAAAGCGGATTTTATTATCATCTCGGACAACTTAAAACATGTCCTTTTGGCAAGAAAATCAGGCTATATGGCATATTTCGGTCACTTAAACAAATTGCCCGTTTTGGAGTCTTTGGCAGTCGATGAAGCAAAAGCCATTATCATCACGGTCAGCAGCGAACATAACAAAAGGCTGATCAGCGAAGCGATACTGGAGTTCTCTCCTGATGCTAACATCATCATAAAAGTCGACAATGCGGAAGAGAAAAAAAGTATGAAAGATATTCCCGAACTGGAGCTTGTGGATGCAAGTTACGAGATCTCGAATCTGCTTGTAAATCATGCGCTAAAATGTGATTAAAGATAAGTTTTGTAGTCACTTACGCTGACTCTGCAGTCCTGCAGGATCGAAGGTTTTGTGATCTTTATAAAGAGGGATGACGTGTTTGTATATTTCTCTTTTAAAAGTGAAAAAAGATAGCCCAGCGCATCTTCGATAAGTTCAAACCTTTTCTCTTGCATAGAGGATTTGATAATCTCTGCGATATCGGCATAATTGATAAACTCCGTTTGAAACTCATACTCCAATTCAAGATTTACGATCACATCTTGGGGCATCACTCTTTCAAAATCAAGTATCCCGATGATGCAGCTAAATCTAAAATCTTCTATATAGACTTTCAAATGACTCTTTTCTCTTTGCCTTGGATGATTCTGATGATATTTGGTATATGCTTATAAAAAAGGATAAAACCGATGAGCATCACGGGTGCATGCGCCATTTGTGGATGGATATAAAAGCTTGAGATCATCAAAGCACTCAGACCAAGAAGTGAAGAAGCTGATGAGATCTTAAGAGTTTTTGCAAAGCCAAACCATACGGCAAGTGCGATGATAGTCTCATAAGGAAGCATGAACATCATGACGCCCATGCCCGTAGCGACACCTTTTCCGCCTTCAAAGTTCAGGTAAGGGCTAAAACAGTGACCGATGACCGCTAATACGGCAACACCCCATAAAGTGGCTTCGCTGGCACCTAAAAAATGCCCTGCAACAAGAACTAAAACACCTTTGAGTGCATCAAGAGCAAGTGTTGCGGCACCGAGTTTTTTTGCCAATACAGGATTTGTCTCTTTTACGACGCGAAGTACGTTTGTGGCTCCGATGCTTCCGCTGCCGCTGGATTTCACATCGACTCCGGCAAAAAATTTGGCAAGTAAAAGACCAAAAGGGATACCGCCCACAAGGTAAGCCGCTATAAAAAGTTCTCCGTTTAAACTAAATAAAAAATCCATCATCGTTTATAATCCTAGTTTTAATAAATGAAAGCATACATATTCTTTTATTATAAAGAGGTTATATAATTTGATATAATTTCGAAATTATAGATTTTTAGGACTTTCAAATTGCAATATACTACTGAAGAATTAAAAGAGAAGATACGCGAATTAAAAGATAAATTAAGTGTGACTGTCGTTGCCCATTTTTACCAAAGAGATGAGGTTTTTGAGATGGCTGATATCGTCGGTGATTCGTTGGAACTCGCAAAAAAGACACAGGCTGACGATGCGGAGTTCGTGCTGTTTTGCGGTGTCGGTTTTATGGGACAAAGCGTAAAGGTACTCAGTCCTGAGAAACGCGTAGTCATGCCAAAAGTGGCTTGCTGTGCGATGGCAAGGATGATCGACACGCTTTACTTTGACGAATCTGTCGCATTTTTAGAGAAAAACGGGATAAAAAAAGAGAATGTACTTCCTATCACATATATCAACTCAAATGCGGACGTAAAAGCAAAAGTGGGCGAGATGGGCGGTATGGTGTGTACGAGTGCGAATGCAAAAACGATCATCACAAACGCTCTAAAAGAGGGTAAAAAGATCCTTTTTGTTCCAGACAGATGTCTTGGACAGAACATAGCAAACCAGATGGGACTCAAATCTATGGTCATCGGTCTTGGCGGTGATCCAAAAGAGTGCGACATCATCTGTTATGACGGTTTTTGTTCCGTGCATCAGCTTTTTAGTGTCGAAGATATCGAGTTTTACCGTAAAAAATATCCGGGAATCCTTATCGCCGTACACCCTGAATGTGATCCTGCTATCTGTGACAAAGCCGATTTCGTAGGTTCGACTTCTCAGCTGATCAAATATATCACGGAACTTCCTGAAGATCAAAAGGTGGCTGTCGGGACGGAGTTTAACATGGTAAACCGCCTGCGTCCAAAAAACACCTATGTACTTTCATCCACAAAACCGGAGTGTCCGACGATGAACGAGACGACCTTGGAAGATGTGTATCTTACACTCAAAGCGATAGACGACGGTGCACCGATAAACGAGATATTTGTCGATGAAAATACGAGTTACTGGGCAAAAGTCGCACTTGATAGAATGATGGCATTATGATAGAGGAATTTGTAAAAGCGACACTCGCTGAAGATGTCGGACGCGGTGACCTTTATGCTTTGGTCGAACCTCCGCGCGATGCGATGGCAAAGATAATCGCAAAGAGCGATGGGATAGTCGCAGGAGTCAAGTATGTCGATGTTTTAGCAGGGCTTGAAGCCTTTGACACAGAGTGGTACAAATGTGACGGCGAAGCATTTGAAAAAGGCGATGTCATCGCTAAGATAAAAGGTTCTTCCCATACGCTTTTGCGTTGTGAGCGGAGTTTGCTAAATATGCTTTTACATGCAAGTTCCATAGCGACGCTTACGTCAAAATATGTGAAGCTGATAAAACCTTACGGAACAAAACTGCTTGACACAAGAAAGACCCGTCCGATGTTGAGAAATTTTGAGAAATATGCGACAAGAACAGGTGGCGCAGTAAACCACAGGATGGGACTTGACGATTGTCTGATGCTCAAAGACACCCATCTAAAGACGATAGATGATCTAGACAAATACATCAAAACCGCAAGAGAGAAGATCCCCTTTACATGTAAGATAGAGGTGGAAGCGGAAACTCTAGAGACGGCAATAACTGCTATGAAAGCGGGTGCTGATATCGTGATGTGTGACAACATGACACCGGAGCAGATGAAAGAGGTCGTGAGTTATAAAACAGCAAACTATCCCTCGATACTCTTAGAAGCAAGCGGAAATATCTCTCTATCAACGATTGAAGAGTATGCCAAGACAGGAATCGATGCCATCAGCAGCGGTTCACTCATTCATCAGGCGAATTGGATAGATATCTCTATGAAAATGGATTAGGCACTAGCATATGGCTGAAGACGAAGGCGAAAAGACAGAAGAACCCACCGCCAAGAAGATAGAAGATGCCAGGAAAAAAGGCAATGTCCCTAAAAGTCAGGATGCTTCGGGAGTCATCACTCTTTTTGTAGCCATTCTTGCGCTTTTGATGCTCTTTGGTTTTATGCGAGATCATCTTGTATTTTTAGTCAAATATTATTTCTCAATGGTCGGCAATACCGAGCTTACCCGTGATACGCTGATGAATATCGCGATAGTCTCCATGAAAGAGTTTTTGATCATTGTCATACCGCTTTCATTGGTCGTTGCTATTTCGGGTGTTCTTGGTGCACTCGCACAGTTTGGATTTTTGTTTAACACTGATGCCATAGCTCCGAAGTTTGAAAAATTAAATCCTATAAGCGGTCTTAAAAATCTTTTTTCTTTAAAAAAACTGCTTGAAGCCGTTAAGACGACATTTAAGTCCTTGACTACTTTGGGCATAGGGTTCTACTTCTTTTATATCTATACAAAAGAGCTTCCTACAGTCGCTCTTTTTAATCTGCATGACCAGTTGGCATGGATGGTTGAAAAAGCGATTATTTTGGCTTTGATCATGCTTTTTATCATAGGGATATTTGCTATTATCGATCTGGTTATCGTTAGAAAACAGTATTTTGACAATCTCAAAATGAGTAAGCAAGAGATCAAAGACGAGATGAAAAACATGGAAGGGGATCCACTGATCAAATCTAAGATCCGCCAGATCCAGATGCAGGCCTCAAGAAAAAGGATGATGGCAGAAATTCCAAAAGCGGATGTGGTCATAACAAATCCGACGCACTACGCCGTTGCAATAAAATATGATGAAAAGAAAACCCGTGCGCCGATTGTAGTGGCAAAAGGGATGAACCATATGGCTATTCAGATCAAAAAGATAGCGCGTGAACATAATGTCCACATCCTTCAAAATCCTCCGCTTGCACGTGCCCTTTATGCACAGGTCGAAGTAGAACGCGAAATACCAGAAGAGCTCTTCGCCGCTGTCGCAGAAGTTTTGGCATATGTTTACAAGATGAATAAAAAATAGCCTATAATTGCACTTATGAAAAACCAAGAGATAATAGAGCGGATCCATGCAGCGAAGCATGTGGTAGTCATTTCACATGTCAATCCCGATACGGATTCTCTCAGCAGTGCTTCTGCTGTTTATACTTATATGCTAAAATTGCACAAGAAGGTCTCCTTTTTTTGTGCATCCAAGAATATAGATGAAAAACTGAAGTTTTTACCTTGGGTCGAGAAGTTAAAAAACAGTTTTCCTCGTGATGCCGATCTGGCGATAAGTTTGGATTGTGGTGCTTATTCAAGACTCGGTGTAGAGTTAGAGATTGACCTTATCAACTTTGACCATCATCAAAGTAACGATAACTTTGCAAAATATAATGTCGTGGATGCATCTGCGATCAGTACGACTCAGGTCTTGTTTGATTTTTTTAAAGCAAATGAGATAGGTATCAACCAAAAGATGGCGACTGCGCTTTATGCCGGTCTGATCGATGATTCATCTAACTTTTTAAGTCATAAAACAGACCATAGAGTCTTTGATATGGCAAGAGAGTTGTGTCAGCTGGGTGCAGATTCTGCATCATGCAGTATTTTCGTGTCAAAATATATGTCACTCTCGGCTTATCGTCTAAAAGGTGCGATGATGCTTGATATGAGACTTTATGATGATGCGACGATCTCCGTCTTACATGTGGACCAGAAGATGATGCAAAAATATGGTGCAAAGGCAAGTGATTGTGAAGCGGCATTGGAAGAGGCCCTGCATCTTCCGACCGTACAGGTCGCTCTTTTGTTAAGAGAGAATAAAAATTTGACGCTTAAAGGCTCTCTTAGAAGCAAAGGAAGTGTCGATGTAAACGTTATAGCACAAATCTTCGGCGGCGGCGGACATCCACACGCAGCCGGATTTACGCTTGAAAATAATGATTTAGAAGAATCGACACAACAAATAATTAAACTTATAAAGGAAAGTAAACAATGAGAAAAAGAAGAGATTCGTCATCACTTTTAGTTTTGATATTTTTTATAGCTGTTATAGCAGGGGCGGTGTTTGTATTTAATTCATCGATGTTTGAGCGAAATGCCCCTGTAGTCAAGGTAGATAACAATGGATATTGGAATCTAAAAGACCCTTTACATGTAACGATAGACGATGATACGGGAATAGTCTCATATAAGATCATGTTGAAAGTAAAAGATGAAGTTTTTGCGATCGCGGATGAAAAGTTTATATCCAAACAAAACGGTATCTCTTTTGACGTGAAAGCACCAAAACAGCTTTATAGAATAAAAGCAGATGATGCAAAATTGATAGTGATTGCAAGAGATGCGAGTAAATGGGATTTTTTAAAAGGCAATGAAGTTACCAAAGAGTTTAATTTTATCGTCGATTCAAAAAGACCGGAACTAGTCAGTATCGCCAACTCGTATTCTATTCAAAAAGGCGGTAGTGCCGTTGTCATATTTAAAGCAAGTGATGAAAATCTTAAAGATATAAAGATCTCTACAAGTTTTGGCAAAGATTTCTTGGCAGAGCCTTTTTATAAAGACGGGTATTATATATCACTAATCGCATGGCCTATAAAACAGAGCAGTTTCAGAGCGACTATCGTAGTAGAAGATTTGGCCGGAAATGTTTCACAAGAGTATGTAAGATTGTATCTTAAAGATAGAAAGTACAAAGAATCTCATATAACACTAAAAGATAAGTTCTTAGACGGGAAAATAGCGGAACTTGCAAATGAGTTTGAAGAAACGGACGGTGTAGATGACAGAATAGAGAGATTTAAGATCATTAATGAAAAAGTCCGCGCAAAAAATGAAGAGTTGATTCACAAAATAACATCAAAAGTTGCACAAGATAAAATGATCACAGACTTTAGTATAAGACCGATGTATCCGTTAAAAAATGCTGCTCCTGTTGCGAGTTTTGGCGATCATAGGATCTATTCATATCAAGGAAAGATCGTTAGCGAAGCTTATCATATGGGGCTTGACCTTGCAAGTGTGCAGATGGGGGAGATCACGACGCAAAACCCTGGACATGTCGTATTTGCCAACTATAACGGTCTTTACGGAAACAATCCGATCATCGATCATGGAATGGGTCTTTATACACTGTACGGACATTGTTCAAGCTTGACAGTAAACGAGGGCGATGATCTAAAAGTGGGTGATGAGATCGCAAAAACCGGGATGACCGGTTATGCGATGGGAGACCATCTTCATTTTGGAGTTTTAGTGCAGGGAATAGAAGTACGTCCGGAAGAGTGGATGGACAAACATTGGATGAAAGTTAATTTGGAAGATGTTATTGCTGAAGCAAAAAAAGTAATAGACAGACAGTAGACTTTTTATAGCTTCGATAGGTTACTATTATGGAATATTTATTGCTGGCTTAAAACTTATGTATAAAGATAACAGGATATAAACTATGTATCAAACAACTATTAAGAAACCTGTTTCACTTGTTGGAATAGGCCTGCATCGCGGAAATCCGGTAAATTTGACTTTAGAGCCTCTTGAAGCAGGTCAGGGCATTGTATTTGTAAGAAAAGACGTAGGTGTCTCGATCCCACTTTCCCCTGAAAACGTAGTTGATACAAAAATGGCTACGGTTATCGGTAAAGACGGTTATTCTATTTCGACGATCGAACATCTTTTATCTGCCATATACGCATACGGCATAGATAATATAAAAGTAGTCGTAGATGCCGATGAGGTTCCTGTCATGGACGGAAGCAGTGCAAGTTTTTGTATGCTATTGGATGAAGCGGGGATTGCAGAGCAAGATGTTTCTAAACGTGTGATGATCATTAAAAAAGACGTAGAGATCAAAGAGGGGGAGAAGTATGTAAAGCTTTCACCCTCAAAAGATCTGAAATATGACTTTACTATCAAGTTTGCACATCCGGTCATAGAAAATCAGGCTTATGTCCTTGAATTTAGCAAAGACAATTACAAAAAAGAGATCGCGCGTGCCAGAACATTCGGATTTTTGCATGAGGTCCAGTACCTGAGATCAAAAGGACTCGCACTCGGCGGCTCTTTGGAAAATGCGATCGTTTTGGATGAAAAAAAAGTACTAAATCCTGAAGGTCTCAGATTTACAGATGAGTTCGTAAGACACAAGATACTTGATGCTATCGGAGATATGAGCCTAATAGGGATGAATTTTATCGGCAATTATGAAGCATTGGCAGGAAGTCACGATCTTAACCATAAGTTGACACTAGAGCTTTTAAAAGACCCGGAAAATTATGAAATAGTAGATATTGTGGGTGTCAAAGAGAAAGAGTACGCAAGAGCTTATGCATAAAAAAGAGGCTGATCTAATTGTACTTGCCCTAAGCTCCCCGATTATGGTCGGAGTTTATGAAGATAAAAAACTTACAGAGTCTATAGTCACAGATGAAAAAAGTTCAGATATACTTCCCCTCATATATGAAACTTTGGAAAAAAAGTATAAAATAAACAATATTTTTTATGCAAATGGTCCCGGAAGTTTTATGGCAATAAAAGTAGCGTATATTTTTTTAAAATCGCTTTCGATCTTGAAAAATATACCACTCTTTGCAACAGATGCATTTTATTTTAATAAAAATCAACCAATCAAAGCAGTTGGAAAGCTCTATTTTGTTAAAACTTCAAAAGGGATTGAGACTAAAAAGTTTGACGAGGTCATTTTGTCGAACTTTGAGTTACCAAATTTTTTAAATTATAGTGATTTTGATAATAAAACAGTTCCAGAATACGGAATCGGTGCTGTTGGATAAGGAAAAAAGTGACAATTAGCGTACCAGCAACAAGTGCGAACCTAGGACCGGGATTTGATTCACTCGGGCTTGCCGTTGATCTTAGAAATGTGGTTGAGTTTCATCCATCGAAGTTTTTTAGCATTGCTATAAAGGGTGAGGGAGCAAACAACCCTAGATTAAAGGGAAACAATCTTTTTGTAAGTATATTTAATGAGCATTATGCACGCTTGACAGAGAAAAAGCAAAACTTCAAGTTTACGTTTCACAATCAAATCCCTATGTCAAGAGGACTTGGCAGCTCATCGGCGGTGATCGTAAGCGCCATCTCGACTGCGCACGAAGCAGCGGGGGTAAGAGTCTCAGACAGAAGAATACTCAACCATGCTCTGACGTATGAATCTCATCCGGATAATATCACTCCGGCAGTAATGGGCGGATTCAATGCAGCGACGATTGAGAAAAACAAGGTCTTTTCACAAAAAAAACATATGCCGGACTATTTAAAAGCGGTTGTTGTCATACCGAACAAACCGATCAATACGTCAAAATCAAGAACACTTTTGCCAAAATCGTATTCAAAAGAGAATGCAGTCTATAATCTTTCTCATACGGCAGTCACGGTCGCGGCATTTTTTAATGAGGATTGGGAGATGCTACGTCTCTCTACGCAAGACAGGTTTCACCAAAAGATACGTATGAAG
Source organism: bacterium (assembly GCA_018824305.1). Lineage (GTDB taxonomy): Bacteria > Campylobacterota > Campylobacteria > Campylobacterales > Sulfurimonadaceae > Hydrocurvibacter. The sequence continues at coordinate 17,281 of JAHJGM010000059.1, read as the reverse complement.
ATGATGCCTGAACTTTTTACGATACAAAAGTTGGCTTATGACAGCGGTGCTTTGATGAGTACGCTCTCAGGAAGCGGTTCGACATTTTTCTCAATGGTATATGATCAAGATGCTGCAGCTTTGACAAATAGGTTTAAGCAAAAGTTTCCGGAATATGAGGTCAAATGTTTGGATTTTGACAATAACGGTCTCGTTGTAGAACGTTAGTTTATAGAAAATTGAAGTAATATTAAGATATAATGCCGAAAATTTACAGCAATCCAACTCGAATGTGTATAACTTGCAGAACTAGGTTCTCGCAGGATGTATTATTACGTTTGAGATGTGTGGATAAGTCACTACAACATTATTCAAATCATGGTCGAAGTTTTTATCTTTGCCAAGAGTGTTTGAAAAATGAAAATAAAGTCGTTAAATCATTGATGCGACAATGTAAAATAGGTGATATGGCAAGTTTGTCTAACCAGTTAAAGGAGATCATAGCTCAGAATGGAAAAAGTTAGAGTACACGAAATAGCAAAAGAACTTGGAGTTACATCTAAAGAAGTTGTTAAAAAAGCAACAGATATGGGTCTTGACCTTAAAACAGCATCAAGTACGGTATCGATGGAAGAAGCTGAAAAGATAGTAAACTATATTATGAACGGTGCTGAAAGCGAAGTGAAAACAGAAGCACCTAAAGCAGCATCTACTGTTAATGATACAAATAAAGAAGTTACAAAAGATGTCGAACCTAAGAGTGCAGCTAAGGTTGTCGCACACGCTAAACCTGAAGAAAAATCAGTATTGTCGCAAGTGAAAGAAGATGAGGCGTCTGTAGAGGTCGAGTCGAAAAAAGATGAAAAGAAAATGCCTATAACTATGGCAGCTCCGGTAAAGACATCGGGTCTAAAAATCGTTAAAAAGAAAAAACCAAAAGTCGAAGAAGAGCTTAAATCGGATGCACAAGACGATAACTTTGTAAAATCAGTCTCTAACTACGGCAAGATGAGTGCTGAAGCTTTAGCTGAATTAAATTCTCGTAAAAAGAAAAACAAAGCTGCCGTATCGGTAACAACAGGCAAAAAACAATCCGGCGGGATGAAACTGGATATCTTTGGTGAGAGTCTAAGCGAACTTTCTATGGATTATGATGATGATGAAGTTGTTTTGGTCGATTTAAATGCATCGACGATGAACGAGATCAAGATCGATGAGCCTAAAAAACCAAAAACACCAAAACCTATCGGAAGAAATTCCGGCAAAAAAGCAGGTGCACCAAAACAGCGTAAAGTATCACGTGATAAACGTAAAAAATATATAAAAGACAAAGTATCTGATGAGATCGTAACGCATGTTGAGATCCCGGAAGATATTCGTGTCTATGAGTTTGCAGAGAAGATCAATCGTCCTATGATAGATATCATCAAAGTTCTATTTGATCTTGGTATGATGATGACTAAAAATGACTTTCTCGGCAAAGACGAGATCGAGATCTTGGCTGAAGAGTTTGGCGTCGAGGTAACGACAATTGACCCTAAAGATGCTTTTAACTATGAAGAAAATTATGAAGAAGAAGTGATAGAGAGTGATGAAAACTTAGTTGAACGTCCTGCTGTCATTACGATTATGGGACACGTTGACCATGGTAAAACATCACTTTTAGATGCAATTCGTAGTGCAAAAGTAGCAGCTGGTGAAGCCGGCGGGATCACTCAGCATATCGGTGCATATACAGTAAAACAAAACGGCAAATGGATCACATTCTTAGATACTCCAGGTCACGCTGCATTTAGTTCAATGCGTCAACGCGGAGCGAATCTGACAGATATTATCGTTATTGTCGTTGCTGCTGATGATGGTGTAAAACCTCAAACACTTGAGGCTATAAAAATAGCAAAAGATTCAGGTGTGCCTATCATAGTCGCATTAAACAAAATGGATAAAGAAAACGCTAATCCTGACATGGTAAAAGCGCAGATGGCAGAAAAGGGTCTTAATCCTGTGGATTGGGGCGGAGATATCGAGTTTATCCCTATGTCTGCTAAAAAAGGCGAGGGGATAGATGAACTTTTGGAGAACATCCTTTTAACTGCCGAAGTGTTAGAACTAAAAGCCAATGAAGAGACAAATGCAAAAGCGGTTGTAGTAGAGAGTTCTTTAGAAAAAGGACGCGGACCTGTCGCTACAGTAATCGTTCAAAACGGTACTTTAAGAGTGGGTGATTACGTTGTTTGTGGTCAATCATATGGACGTGTAAAAGCGATGATCGATGATAAAAAAGCACAGATCAAAGAGCTAAAACCAAGTCATACGGCAGTTGTTGTAGGTCTAAATGAAGTTCCTTCAGCTGGCGAGACTATGATAGCGATGAACTCTGATAAAGAGGCACGTGAATATGCTCAAAAACGTTATGAATATGAAAGACGTAAAGAGCTTTCACACTCTACGAAAACGACTCTTGACGAGCTTACTTCACTTATTGCAGAGGGAAGACTCAAAACTCTTAAAATCGTACTTAAAACCGATGTTCACGGTTCTCTTGAAGCGATTCGCGGGGCACTGTCTGAACTTCGTAACGATGAAGTCAAAGTAGATATTATCTCTAGCGGCGTGGGCGGGATCACTGAAAACGATGTCGAACTGGTTGCAAACAGTCAAAACACGGCACTTATCGGATTTAATGTACGTCCGACGGGTATCGTTAAAGCAAGTGCAAAACAAAAAGGTGTCGATATCAGAACCTACTCTGTCATCTATCAGTTGATCGATGATATTACGGGAATGTTGACAGGTATGATGTCTCCTAAATTTACTGAGGTAAACACAGGACAAGCAGAAGTCCGTGATACATTTAAGATTCCAAAAGGCGGAATGGTCGCAGGATGTGTGGTTGTTGACGGTAAGCTTGTACGTGGCGGACTTGTTCGTGTCATTCGTGATGGTGTTGTTGTATTTGAGGGTGAGCTTACTTCACTCAAACGCTTTAAAGACGATGTCGCAGAGATCGGTAACGGTTATGAGTGTGGTGTTGTTATCAAAGGTTACGATGATGTTCTCAAAGGCGATGTGATCGAGACATTCACGAAAAAAGAGGATAAGGTTTCTCTGTGAATCCGGCTGAGATAAAAGTAAAACGTACGGAGTCGATTCTTCAGGAGTTGATCCCTGAAGCTCTCAGCTCATTAAACGATGCAAGAATGCATGAACTTGATGTTGTGGAAGTAAAATGTTCTCGCGGTAGAAGTGATGCAAAGGTCTATATAGACCCTAATGTTTTTACTGAAGAGGAAAAAGCTTTTTATGTAAAGCAGTTTAAAAAAGTCGCTCCGATCATCGAAGAGTACTGCTTAAAAGATCAGGGATGGTTCAAATCTCCAAAGCTGACATTTGTTTTTGACGACCAGTTGGAAAAAAGCCAAAGTATAGAAGATCTTTTTAAACGTATAGAAAAAGAGGGCAAACATGAGTCTTGAAACTGATATCAAATCAATAGTAGAATCTGTCGGACTGATGCTGTATGACACAGTGATCACAAGTGAAAACGGCGAGACTATCTTTAGAGTAAGCGTAAAAGACAAAGAGGGTAAGGGTGTAAACCTAGACAGATGTGTCGAGATAACGCATCTAATCAATCCCTTGCTAGATGTTACTCCGCCTGTCTCTGGTGAATACAGACTTGAAGTGGGAACACCGGGTATCGAGAGAAAACTAGTAAAATTAGAGAATTTTGAAAACTCGATAGGTGAAAAAGTAAGTATCACAACAAGAGCAAAAGAGAAAATAAGCGGTGTCTTAAAAGGTGTGCTAGATGGCAACCTTTACCTTAAGGTAGATCATGAAGAGGTCGTTATACCTTTTAGTGACGTAGTAAAAGCACGTACCTATTTTGAATGGTAATCGACGATAATTTTTTTATGGATCTAGCGCTCGCTGAAGCGTGGGGATCACAAATTCTTACTTATCCAAATCCAGCGGTCGGATGTGCAGTTGTTAACAATGACAATGAACTCTTAGCCGTAGAAGCACATAAAAAATCAGGCGGGCCTCATGCAGAGGTCTTAGCCCTTCAATCGGCTTACTTTAAACTCACAAACGATAAAAAAATCCTCTCTTTAACATCTTCATACGAAATACATGAGTATCTTTTGAAAAATCATAATGGATGTTTTAAAAACTGTACTTTACATGTAACGCTGGAGCCGTGTGGGCATGAGGGCAAGACTCCTTCTTGTGCAAATCTCATCTCTCATTTGGGTGTAAAAAGAGTCGTCATTGCGACTGCCGATGAAAGCCAAAAAGCCAAAGGCGGTCAAGAGATTGTTGCAGCTTCGGGTGCAAAAGTCGAGTTTTCATCTTTACATGTAAGGGGTGATGCACTTTTAGCCCCGTTTTTAAAATGGAGTGATGGAAGATTCGTTTTTTTTAAGTGGGCACAGAGACTTGACGGTACGATCGATGGGGGTACGATAAGCTCACAGGAATCAAGAACACTCGTTCATAAGATGCGTGATGTGTGTGATCTCATCGTTGTGGGCGGAGAAACGGTCAGATGCGACAGACCTACACTTGATGCGAGATTGTGTGAGGGAAAAGCACCGGATGTTCTTATCGTCTCCCGCAGCAAAGAGTTTGATAAAACGATCCCGCTGTTTCATGTGCCAAATAGAAAAGTGATGATCGAAGAGAACTTTGATAAGTTGGCGGATTACAGATGTATTTTGATCGAAGGTGGGTCAAATATGTTCAAACTCAGTAAAAATCATGTAGATTACTATTTGAGTTTTGTCTCAGCCAAAAGTGGTGGTAAAATACGTTTCAATAATGAAGATGACAACTTTGAACTCTTACATGTAGACAAAATATCCGATGATATATTGCTATGGATGAAACTAAAATAATTTAAGGTTTATGAATGGAAAAACAGGAAAAAATTGTATCGATGTTTGATGATATAGCTCCGACTTACGACACGGCAAACCGTGTTATGAGCATGGGTGTTGACAGAAGCTGGAGAAAAAAAGCGTGTGATCTCTCTTACAGCTACAACGACAGCGACAGTGTCGATATGATCGTCGATGTCGCATGCGGCACGGGCGATATGATGGATTACTGGAGAAAGCAGGCTCAAGTGGGCGGTATCGCAGTGGGCAAGATCGTCGGCGTAGACCCGTCAAATGGGATGCTTGATGTGGCAAAAGTAAAGTTTCCAAATTTTGAATACCATACGGCAAAAGCAACGGAGATCCCTTTACAAAACGAGAGTGCAGACATCCTCAGCATCACGTACGGGATCAGAAACGTTGTCGAGAGAGAAGCAGCGTTAAAAGAGTTTAACCGTGTTCTTAAAAAAAGCGGTTTGGTCGTTATCCTTGAATTTATGAAAAATGAAAACCCGTCACTTCTTGGACAGATCAGAGATTTTTATATGAACAGGATACTTCCTAAAGTGGGCGGCTTTATCTCTAAAAATCTTGAAGCGTATGAGTATCTTCCAAACTCTATCGAGACATTTTCTACTGTAGAAAACATGCAAAACGAGCTTAAAGATGCAGGTTTTGAGATACTTTATACACAAAGCTTTTCTATGGATATCTCTACGCTGATAATCGCTCGTAAATTATAAAATGAATACCCTCAGTGTTTCATCGCTCAATGAACAGATAAAGACGCTTTTAGAGAGCAGTTTTGTCCGAGTCTTTGTTGAGGGTGAACTCTCCCGCATCACCTTTCACAACAGCGGTCACATCTATTTTACACTCAAAGACAAAGATTCATCCATAAAATGTGTCATGTTCAAGGGCAATGCGGCAAAACTCCGTTTTAATCTTGAAGAGGGGCTCAAAGTCATACTCGACGGTGCTGTTACTGTGTATAAACCAAGAGGCGAGTACCAGATAAACTGTTTTATGATAGAACCCTCAGGTCAAGGCGCACTTGCGCTTGCCTATGAGCAGTTAAAACAAAAACTTTTTGATAAGGGGTATTTTAATCCCGAGAGCAAAAAAGAGCTTCCAAAGTTTCCGCGCCGCATAGCTCTTATCACCTCTGCAACGGGAGCAGCACTTCAAGATATGCTCCGCGTCGCAAACCAAAGATACAGACTTATCGATATAGATATCTATGATGTCTTGGTTCAAGGCAACGCCAGTGCCCAGAGCATCGTAGAAGCTTTACATGTAAGCGATTTAAAAGGATATGACGTGATCGTCGTAGGACGCGGCGGCGGAAGCATAGAAGACTTGTGGTCGTTTAATGAAGAGATCGTCGCGGATGCTATTTTTGAAGCCAAAACACCTGTCGTCTCTGCCGTCGGACATGAGATAGACTGGCTTATATCCGATTTTGTAGCCGATCTCAGAGCGCCGACACCAAGTGCAGCGATGCAGATGATCCTTCCCGATGTCAATGAACTATATCAATACATCGATTCACTGATGCAAAGTTACAACAATGCCGTGGATGCAAAGATGTACAACTATTCTCAGTCGCTTTTACATGTAAAAAAACTTTATGAACAAAACTCCATAGAAGAACGCATAAAACAGAGAAAACTTGAGCTAAGTCAATACAAAGAGCGCTTCGAGCAGAGTATAATGTTTCGTCTTCAGACTCTAAAAAGAGAGATAGAACCTTTACATGTAAGACTCTATCAGCAGATGCAGAGTATCCTTTCTCAAAAGAAAAACAGATTGGCTTCTCTGCAAGAAAATATGCTCTCTAACAATCCGAAAAACAGGATAGTCTCCGGCTTTGCACAGATAAGCAAAGATGGCAAAGTGACTTCTTTAGAGGCCTTACATGTAGATGAAAGTTTCGATCTGATGAACGACAAATTAAAAATCACTTCAAAAGTGATACAGATAAAGGAGTTCTAAGATGCAATATCCAAAGTTTTTTGACGAAGTTGCAAGCATCGAGATGATAGACCCGTTGTCAAACGTCTTGGGCACATTTACAGATGGCAAAGTCACTTTTACCTATCTCGATATCGTAAAAGCTGCGGGACATAGCTGTCCGACCGTCGGCGGTGCATATATCATGACCTACAAAGCGCTGCAAGCACTTTATAAAGATGAGATACCGATGCGCGGGATGATAGAAGTCAGCTTTAAAGAATCGCTGCAAGAGGGCGTGGCAGGAGTGATAGGCAATGTCGTGACTCACATTACGGGAGCAACGGATAAAAGCGGATTTAAAGGGCTGAACAATAAATTTGCACGCCACTCTTTGATGAATTTTGATGCCCAGATAAGTTCGAGTGCCAGATTTAAAAGAGTAGATACGGGAAAATCCGTAGATGTTTTTTATGATCCCTCGTCTGTAAAAGCCGATGAAAAGATGCAGCCTCTGATGCAGTCGATGCTGCAGGGCAAAGCTACCAAAGATGAGATAAAAGAGTTCGGAACACTTTGGCAGGAACGGGTAAAAAAAATAGTAGTTGATTGTATAGATCAGGTCGTACAAGTAGTAGAACTTTAGAGCTTTCAGAAGTAGTGACCAACAGTGTAATTAAATTCAACGTTTGGTCACTTTTTGAAGAAAGTGGCTTTATGCCTTTAGTTTTTCAAATAATTTATAACCGTAACCACTTATAGAGATAATTGCGACTGTTGCTAAAAAAATATTGAAACTATCAAATTTTTCTTCTTTTATATCATAAAGTAAGATGTATAAACTCACCCATCCGACAAACGAAACAAAAAAATCGGAAAAATACCACATAGATTTGACAAAACAGCTTTGTTGTTCTTTTTTTTCTTCTTCTTCATATTTAGTTTCTTTTTGATAATCAATAACCCACAATATGCTTGTAATTAATGCAATTCCCCAATATATCCATTGATAAGTGCATGAACCAAAAAATGCATCTAAAATATTTTCCATAAATTCCTCTTTAAATTATTTTAGTGTCAGTGCCGGAAAATAGGTATTGAGAGTGACGGCTGTTTGAGCCGAGAGTTTTTTGATAAACTCATCCATCGGATCATCTTTGTTCCATATAGGAGTTTTAACGCCTGAAAGACGGATAAGATCCTCTTGTGCATCAAAGCCTACACCGATCTTATCGATGAGCCCGACCTCTTTTGCCTGATGCGCCGTAAAGATATGTGCATTTGCAAAATCGGGTGCATTTTCGATTTTCAGTCCTCTTGCAGTTGCAACGTCTGCCACAAACATATTGTAAGTGTCTTGGATCACTTTGTTGAGTTCATCTTTTTCATACGGAAGCCATTCCCTATCGGCAGTTCCAAGCTGTTTGTATTTTCCTGCCATCACGACTTGGGATTTGATACCGATCTTTTGCATCACTTCGCTGAGATTGGCTCCCTGCATGATAACACCGATGCTTCCGACCATACTGCCCGGATTAGCAATGATCTCGTTCGCCCAGATAGATGAGTAGTAGCTGCCGCTTGCAATTGTTCCGCTGGCATAGACGACTACGGGTTTTTTCTCTCTGAGCCTTTTTATCGCATATGCTACTTCGATCGAAGGCGCGACAGCACCGCCGGGAGAGTTTACGACAAGTAAAACACCTTTTACCCTGTCATTCAAACGTGCTTCATCGATCTTTTGAACGATTTCAGTCATATCCATGATAGGACCGACCAGTGATATCTTCTCAAGATTGTGAGGAACCAAAGAAGCATCGCCTCTTGGCATAAATATCAATACTACGATAAGCAGAAATACCATCGCTTTAAAGTGGTTTTGGATAAAGCCTATAGTCGCTGTAATGGGTAAAAAAAGTTTTTTTAATCCTTCCATTTATTTTCCTTTTACTTGTTTGCCGTTGATGTAAATTTTTGATACATTATACCCATGTAAGAGTAAATGAAGCGGGAGCTGCTCATTTGGCTTGGAGGTAAGATCAAGTACCAGTATATCGGCATTTTTACCCTCTTTTATCTCTCCGGTATTTAATCCGAGTGCATCGGAAGCATCCTTTGTGACACTTTTGATGAGTCTTTTTGCCAGAGGAAGAAGGTCGGCACCGTGATGCATAAAAAGAGCTATTTTCATCTCTTCAAAGAGGTTTAGGGTGTAGTTGGAACTCAGACCGTCCGTGGCACAGATCCATCTGATGCCATGTCTGTCCAAGTCATCGAGACTAATTGCACCGTTGCCCAGCAAACGGTTTGAAATAGGACAGTGAACTACCGTATGTTTTGATTTTGAGAGTGCTTTAAGCTCCTCTTCATCCGCTTGAACGACATGTGTCATCAGTGTCGGCATATCGTCGAAATGACCCAAGAACTCTTTTACATCGGTAACGGATCTGTCCTGCTTTAAAAAGTTTGTGAAGAACTCTTTAAAATCGCCCTCATTTTTTTCCAGCCACTCTTTTTCTGCTTTGCTTTCTAAAAAGTGGGCACTGAGTTTAAGAGCCTCGTTTTTGACGATCTGCATAGCTTTTTGGATCAGTATGGGATGAACCGAGTATGGAGAATGGATAGCAACCGCAGGATAAAACCCTTCGCGTTTGACGGTTTTTGAAGCATCTAGTCTCTGCAAAAAATCGCTAAACAGGGCATCTGCCATCACTGCTTGAGAGCCGATGAGTTCATTGAAAAACACGACGTTTTGTGCTGATGATGCAGCGACGTCCAAGTCCATTCCGTGTGAACTCACAGCTCCATAGGTCGTGATCCCCGATTCGAGCATCATATCAACCGCTTTTTTCATACATGCAGAGTCACATGAGCTTATGAGATCTTCACGGTTTGTTATAACGCTGTAAAGCCATTTTAAAAAATCTCCATATTCCAGCGTCTCTTTGTTCGCACTGAACTCTAAGTGGACATGAGCGTTGATAAGTCCCGGCATCACAAGCGAGTTTTCTCCAAGCTCTATGACCTGTGCTTCTTTATAAAGCTCTTTTAGCTCACTTAGCGGTGCGATTTTTTGTATAGTTTTATCAAATGCTATAGCTTGGTTTTCAAGCAGTGTATCGGTTGTATAGATATAGTTAGGATTTATAATTTTCACAATTACTCTTTATGATAGTTGGTTTTAAAATATATTATGCTTTATTTTGATAAAATGGGCGCTTAATTAAACTGTTTAAAACTAAAAAAAGGTAAAAAATGAAAATTGTAGTGATTCAAGGTCCAAATTTAAATATGTTAGGTGTACGTGAACAACAGTTTTATGGACCGATGAAGTTAGAGCAGATTCACGCTCAAATGAAAGATGTTGCAACTCAAAACGGTATTGAGATAGAGTTTTTTCAAAGTAATTTAGAGGGTGAACTCGTAGATAGGATCCAAGAATGTTACGGTGAAGTAAACGGAATTATTATCAATCCTGCAGCTTATACTCACACATCTGTTGCTATCCGCGATGCAATCAGCGCTGTTTCTATTCCGACGATCGAAGTGCATATATCAAATACTTACCGTCGTGAAGATTTTCGTCAAAAGAACCTGATAGCACCTGTGTGTACATCTTCACTTATCGGTTTTGGACCGTTTGGATATCATCTTGCTATGGTCGGGATGCTGCAACTTTTCAATGAGATAAGAGCGATGCAAGAGGCACAAAAAGCACAACAGGCACAATAAGGAAATACAGATGGTAAAAAAACGTGTTTTAAGTGATAAACTTACACTTATTTATACAACACGTTTTCCGTCTGTAAAAAAACGCTCATCTTTTCACAGATATGAAGTAACCATCGGGATCGGCGGCAATATGGGTGATGTTTTAAGAAGATTTAATCATCTTTTTTTTAAACTTCAAAAAGATAAACGGGTCGAGGTCTTGCAAACCGCGCCGATTTTAAAAAATCCTCCTTTTGGCTATTTGGATCAGGACGATTTTTTAAACTCGGTGATAGTTTTAACGACATCGATGCAGCCAAAACGTTTTCTCGAATTTCTTATGCGTTTAGAAAAAAGATTTTCAAGAAAGCGCAGTTTTTCAAATGCACCAAGGACTTTAGATTTGGATATTTTATTTTTTGACAACCGTGTTATAGATACAAAATCTTTAAAAGTCCCGCATCCAGAGTGGATGAAAAGAGAAAGTGTCATTATCCCATTATCAAGTATGAGCAGATGAAGATTTTAACATTTAGCGGCAAGACCCCGACAGAAGCACTTAAAAAAGCACAAGCCGCAGTCGGTGAAGAAGCGATGCTCATAGAAACACGCGAGATCCAAAAAAAAGCTTTAGGCAAAGAACCGTTATATGAGATCGTTGTCGGTGTCGATGAAAAACAGTCTAAAACACCGCCAAGAGCGACTAAACCCAGACCTCTTGAGATGCAAAAGCCTATAAGACAAGACAGCGAAGATGTCTACTACAATATTTCAAAAGCCGCACGCCAGATATCAGACATCGCCAAAGTGACCGATGAAGAGTTTTACGGCGAGACGAAACAGCAAGAGGAAAGTATCCCTCCAAAAGAGTTGGTTGATATAAAAAGCGAACTTTCCAAACTGGGCGACAGAGTCAAACTGATCCAAAACATGTTTTGGCAGGAGCGTTCACCAAACCTAGACCGTGCGATCCCGCCTGAATTTGCAGAGATATATAAAATGGCGCTGGAAAGCGGTATGAACAAAGAACACCTAGATGAGATGATGCATCTGAGCCTTGAACATATGCCTTTAAAGATGAGAGAAAACTCAGAGACCGTCAAAAGATATTTTAAATCTATACTTAGAAAAATGGTTCCTGTTAGAATGGAAAGTCTTCCGACACCGACGAGTAAAAAAGTGATCATGCTCGTAGGACCGACAGGAGTGGGCAAAACGACATCTATCGCAAAGCTTGCCGCAAGATACTCCTACTTGATGGAAAAAAGATACAAAGTCGGTCTTGTCGTTTTAGATACTTACAGGATCGGTGCAGTCGAGCAGCTGATGCAGTATGCAAGGATGATGAAACTGGGGATCGAAACCGTTGTGGACCCTCCGGAGTTCTCAAGTGCGCTTAACTCACTGAGATATTGTGACTATATCCTGATCGATACGATGGGCTCAAGCCCTTACGACAAAGGCAAAATAGAAAAGATATATGAGTGTTTAAATTCAAATACAACGGAGTTCAATATCGATGTTGTTTTGGTTATGCCGAGTTCTATAAAATATGAAGATTTAAAAGCGACTTACGACAATTTTGAGGCGCTTGACGTGGATACGATGATGTTTACAAAACTTGACGAGACCAGAGGTTTTGGAAATATTTTTTCTTTAGTTTATGAAACAAAAAAACCGATCAGCTATTTTTCAGTCGGTCAAGAGGTTCCTGAAGATTTAATCGTGGCAAACAGTGACTTTTTAGTCGAATGTCTACTGCATGGATTTAATCGGAGCAAGATATGATGGGTCATCAAGCTGAGAAACTAGAAAAACTAGTAGCAACATCATCAGCTAAAAAATCTAAAAAAACTAGATTTGTCGCTGTTACAAGCGGTAAAGGCGGTGTCGGCAAAAGTACGATCAGCTCAAATCTGGCATATATCTTGTCCCAAAACGGTATGAATGTAGGGATATTCGACGCAGATATCGGTTTGGCAAATCTGGACGTTATGTTCAATGTCAAGATCAAAAAAAATATCTTACATGTACTCAAAGGGGAAGCGAAAGTCTCAGATATTCTTATCCCGATCACTAGAAACCTCATTTTGATCCCGGGTGACAGCGGAGACGAGATCTTAAAATATTCGGATGAAGCCCTTTTTACAAGATTTATGCAAGAAGCACAGGTCTTAGATAAGCTTGATGTTATGATAATTGACACGGGAGCGGGAATAGGAGAACATATTCAGATGTTTTTAAAAGCAGCTGATGATGTCATAGTCGTGACGGTCCCCGATCCCGCTGCGATCACCGATGCGTATGCTACCATTAAGACGATCGCGTCAATGCGTAATGATATTTTTGTTATAATGAACCAAGTCCGTGGAGACAAAGAGGGTGTGGCGGTCTTTGACAAGATCAAAAAAGTCGCTTTATCAAATATAAGAGCGGATCTGAATCTTACGTATTTGGGAAAAGTAAATGCCGATTCCAAAGTTTCTATGTCAGTGAAGCAAAGAGAACTTGTAAGTGCAATAAACCCGACCTCTCAACCGGCAATGGATTTAGAGCTTATAGCAAAAGAGATAGCAAAAAATTTGGAACGAAATGTGCTAGTTTCATCTAATGAAAGTGGGTTAACGGGGCTTTTTAGACGTTTAATGCAACATTTTTAATCAAAGGGGTACGGATTTTATGTTAGCGGCAAATTTTGTGTCTTTTTTTACAGTACAGGGGTTTTTTATCGGACTCATTTTTGGATTGCTAAAGTCAGATACGGCCGATGGTCTGCTTACATACACTTTTTTGATCAGTGTATTTTTTTATCTATTTTCACATGTAATAGTTGCGTTTTATTTTAGAACGCTGGCTGTAAGAACATATAATTTTGCAAAAACTCGTCATGAAGCTAATCTTGACCATATTGTAAAAGAGATAAACAAAAGAGAAAAAGTAATCGATTCGGCACATAAGATTACGGATGTAGCTATAAAGATGAACACTCAGGATGAGATTAAGGTTGCTGCATGATACATGCATATGAGAGTGAATTAAAACATAAAGAGGATGAGTTAGCCATCCAGTACCTTCCCGCAGTAAAGGCTATGGCATTCAGACTAAAAGAGAGGTTACCGAGTTCTGTTGATTTTATGGATCTCAGTGCAATCGGAACGGAAGAACTTGTAAAATTAGCAAGAAGATATGATGAGACTCAAAACGATTCTTTTTGGGGATATGCAAAGACAAGAGTCTATGGAGCGATGCTCGATTATCTAAGGTCTCTTGATATTATGAGCCGTTCAAGCAGAAAACTGGTTAAAAGAATCGATTATATTGTCGAAGAGTATCTTTTGACACATGATCAGGAACCTACGGATGCAGAGCTAGCGGAGATGATCGAAGATGAAACAGAAGATAAGATACACGAAGCCCGTATAGCATCTTCGATATATGCGATCTTGCCGCTTCAAGACCAGCTGAACGTCGGTGATGAGGGCGAGACGCTGGATAGAATTGAAAAAGAGCAACTTATTGAAGTTATTATGGGTGTTCTATCAAAATACAGCCAACGAGAACAGATGGTAATTCAGTTATATTATTTTGAAGAGTTGACACTTAAAGAGATCAGTGCGGTCTTAGAGATTACTGAGTCAAGAATATCGCAGATCCATAAGTCTGTTATCCTCAAAGTCAAAGAAAGTATAGGAGCATAATATGGCAGATATACTTTCCCAAGAAGAGATAGATGCTCTACTGGACGTCGTGGATGACGGCGAGGAGATTTTAGAAGAGGCTTCCAATGATGAGATCTTTTCACAGCGTCAGATAACGTTATATGATTTTAAACGTCCAAACCGTGTTTCAAAAGAGCAGTTACGGGCATTTCGCGGTATTCACGACAAGATGGCACGTTCTCTTTCATCTCAGATATCATCTATTATGCGTTCGATCGTAGAGATACAGCTTCACTCGGTAGACCAAATGACATATGGTGAGTTTTTGATGTCTCTGCCAAATCCGACAAGTTTTAATGTTTTTTCAATGAAACCGCTTGAAGGAAACGGAGTCTTAGAGATAAACCCATCCATCGCTTTTCCTATGTTAGATAGGTTGCTCGGTGGAAAAGGAGAACCTTTTGAAGCTACTCGTGAGTTTTCTGATATAGAGCTCAGTTTGTTTGAGACTATTTTACGTGTTATGATGGGAACACTAAAAGAAGCGTGGGGACCCGTAACCGATCTATACCCAAATGTCGAATCAAAAGAGTCTAGTCCAAATGTCGTGCAAATTGTTGCACAAAATGAGATCGTCGTAATGGTCGTAATGGAGATCATCATCGGACACAGCTCGGGAATGATGAACATCTGTTATCCGGTCATCTCTCTTGAACCGGTTTTGCCAAAACTAGCAAGTCGTGATTTGATGCTGAATGAAACAAGTTCAAAAAAGAGTAGAAATCAGGAATTACAAGTTCTTCTCGGTGGTGCACAAGTGAATATTGAAGCAAATCTAGGTTCTGCGGAACTTGATATGAAAGAGCTTCTTGAACTTAAAGTAGGCGATATTATACGTTTAAATGCCGATGCAAATGATATAGTTACACTTTCAGTCGACGGTAAAGTCAGGTTTAAAGGTGAGATAGGGTTAAGAAGATTTAGAAAATCTATACAAATAACCGAGATCGTTCAAACCGAGAAAGATTCCGTAAAACGTACATTAGAAAATTTAGAAAGACAGCGTAAAGCAAAAATAAGCGGTGTTAGAGATATTATCCATGAAGATGACAATGTTGAATATGATGAGGAGTAAATAGATGGAAGAGTTTGTAAAGCTATTTGAACGTGAAACTGTAGCTACGATAGAGAGTTTGATCGGACAAGCTCCGTCTATGAAAAAAAAAGAGGAAGAGACTCTATCAATTATTTCAAATATTTTACCTCCGATATCTTTGGTAAAAGTAAATGTTAGCGGAGATGTAAACGCAAGTATAATGGTTGCCATCTCTCCAACACTTGCTACTGCCCTTGGCGATATGATGCTAGGCGGTGATGGCGAGAGCAAAGAGGATATGAACGAAGAAGATTTGGATGCTACAAAAGAGATAGTATCAAATATTATGGGTGCGATCTCTAACACTCTAGGTGCTCAAAAAGAACTTCCTGCAGTAACTCTAAAAGTTGAAAATATCGAGTTTATAAAAGATGACGGCGATATAAATCTTGACAGTTACAGCAAGATGTACGTATATACATTTGTCCTTGGTGAGATTAATTCTTTACTGATGCTTATTACCGATAATCAATTTGAAGAAGCATTTCGCGGCGGTAAAGCTCAGGGCAGTGCAGCTAGTTCACAAAAAGAGACAGCTCCTCAAGCATCTTATTCTAACAACGTTGAACCTGTTGATTGTGGAGATATGAGAAATATTTCACTGATTATGGATGTAAAACTACCTGTGCGAGTAAGAATAGGTAAGAAAAAGATGCTGCTAAAAGATGTCCTAAATATGGATATAGGTTCCGTTATAGAGTTAAATCAGTTGGCAAACGATTCATTGGACATATTGGTAGATGATCATGTTATAGCACAGGGCGAAGTCGTTATTGTTGACGGTAACTTTGGGATACAGATTACCACCATAGGCACAAAGCGTGATAGACTAAACCAATTAAAATCTTAAACAATAGCGATACCTGAAAATATAAATTTTACAAAATGTTATAATTTCATCATAATTTTTACAATATAAAAGAGAAATGATGAAGAAAAAAGTTTTAGTCGGTATGAGCGGAGGTGTTGACTCAACCGTATCGGCACTTATACTTAAAGAAGATGGATATGATGTGGAGGGTGTGTATATGCGTTTACACACCAAACCGGGATATCATGAGATCCATCAAGCCAGAGCACAAAAAGCTGCAGACTTCGTAGGCATCAAACTTCACGTACTTAATCTAGAGGATATATTTAAAGAAAAAGTATTCGATCCTTTCATTAAAACATATGAAGAGGGAGAGACTCCAAATCCATGTGCTTTATGTAACAGAAATCTTAAATTCGGCGAGATGGTCAAGTTTGCCGATAAAATAGGTGCTGATTATATCGCAACAGGACATTACATCCAACATGACGGAAAATATCTTATCCAAGCGAAAGATGATACAAAAGATCAAAGCTATTTTCTATTTTATATAGATAAGTCGATTGTTCCTAGACTCCTTTTTCCTATGGGGACACGTAAAAAAAGTGATATCAAAGAACTTGCGGCATCAATCAGAGGCTTAGAATCTTTTGCATTACAACCGGAATCAAGTGAGATCTGTTTTGTCGAGACAAGCTATACGGATATTTTAAAAGAGTATGTTGATGTGGATAAGACAGGCGAAGTATTAGACATGAACGGCAATGTAGTGGGCGAGCATAAAGGTTACATGTACTATACGATAGGAAAAAGAAAAGGCTTTACTGTCAAAGGTGCGCACGATCCTCATTATGTTGTAAGCATAGATCCTGAAAAAAATCAGATAGTAGTAGGACAAAAAGAGGATTTAGCTTGTCATAACGTAACTTTGCGCGATATCAATATGTTTGATGGAAGAACTGAGTTTGAATCTACAGTAAAACTAAGATATAGGACAAAAGCTGTGCAATGCAGTGTCATAATAGAGAACGACAAAGCGGAAGTAAAATTATATGAACCTGTATTTGGAGTCGCAAAAGGACAAGCTGCTGTTTTTTATGATGATAATAAACTTATAGGCGGCGGCTGG
>JAHJGM010000005.1 GCA_018824305.1 bacterium | reverse complement strand
AGATTTGATATTTCACCTAGAAAATAGGTAGTATGGCCAAAAGAAGCTCGATGGAAAACCATAAAGAGGCCAGTAAAATATTGAGAATAAGCTCTTAAAATTGGTTTATCAGCAGCCCATAAAAGTGGTTTTTTAATTAAAGTCTTTATTTACAAATTGGCAGTAATCTACAGTTATAGAAGATCAAAAGGCATAAAGATGAAAATAGCGATGACCGGAGCCAGCGGATTTGTGGGAAGCGCGATTGGTGAGGAGTACAAAGATGTCGTACATATACACAGAAACGACACCAAAGAGAGTATCATCAAAAAACTTGAGGATGTGGATGTCGTCATCAATCTTGCAGGTGCACCCATCATAAAAAGATGGAACGACGCGTATAAAAAAGTTTTACACAGCAGTAGGATCGATACGACAAAAACACTCGTAGATGCCATCAACGAAAGTAATGTGAACCATTTTATATCTACATCTGCCATAGGTATCTACCCCGATGACATGATCTGTAGTGAAAATACAAAAAGCGTCGCAGATGATTTCTTAGGCGATCTTGCCAGTAAGTGGGAGGATATTGCCCTTACATGTAACAAACCTACGACGATATTGAGATTTGGCGTGGTGCTTGGAAAAGAGGGCGGAGCTTTGAAACAGATGCTGACTCCGTTTCGTCTGGGTGTCGGAGGAGTGATAGGAGATGGCAAAGCGATAATGAGCTGGATCAGCATAGTGGACCTGGTAAATATCTATAAATTTTTGATCGACAACAGGCTAAGCGGCATCTATAACGCTACTGCACCGCATCCTGTCTCAAACCGTGTATTTACAAAAGCACTGGGAAAGGCGCTTCATCGTCCTACGATCTTTCCTCTTCCCGAGTTTGTGTTGGAACTCATATATGGTGAGGCGGCAAGTGTCGTCACGGGCTCAAAAGAGGTCTACCCGATGGCACTGCAAAATGCAGGGTATCAGTTTAGACATCCTGATATAGACACCGCATTTCAAGAGCTTCTGGGATAGTTGCTCTTTTTCTTGTTATAATTGTATCTTCAATACCCAAAGGCAACTTTATGAAAAAAATACTTTTTTTTAGTGTGATATTAGCATTGTTTATTACCGGCTGTACGCAGGAAACCCAAAACAAGATGAGCAGAAGTATCCAAAACTGGACAGGTACAAACGGTGTACTTGATATCTACATGGGAGAGAAACTTGTACAAAGATTTATCAAGATAGACAAGCTCTCAACTGCCGTGAGTACTCAAAGTGACGAGTCAAGAGATTACCGTTACGGGTACGGTTATTTAGATACGAACTTTAATTACAAAGTGGACGAGGGCGAGAAAAAGCTCTATTTTGAGGTCAGCAACTACTCTACACCTTACGTATTTTATGAGAATCCGGGAAAATAATGAACGTTATTGAACTATTTAAATTTTTGATCGAGTCAAAGAGTGAGACGCCTGATGACGGTGGGATACTAGAATTTGTAGAGAACTATCTTGAGGGCTTTAGCGCTGTGAGAGTCGATAAAAACGAGGTGAAGAACCTTTTTATCTACAAAAAATTCGGTGAGGGAAAACATCTCTGTTTCGCGGGACATGTGGATGTCGTGCCTGCTGGGAGCGGCTGGGATACGAACCCTTATGAAGCGGTTGAAAAGGACGGCTTTATCTACGGACGCGGTGCTCAGGATATGAAAAGCGGGCTTGCAGCATTCATCCAAGCCGTTAAAGAGACGGAACAGTTTGAGGGAACACTCTCGCTGCTCTTGACTTCCGATGAAGAGGGCCCTGCAAAACACGGTACGCTCGAAGTGTTAAACTATCTCGAAGAAAAAGGGATGATGCCCGATGGCTGTGTAGTCGCAGAGCCTACATGTGAACAAGTGTTCGGAGATGCCATCAAGGTGGGGCGAAGAGGCTCTATCAACGGACTTATCAAACTAAAAGGCAAGCAGGGACATGCAGCATACCCTGAAAAAGCGATCAATCCTATCCATCAGATAGCCAAGGTGTTGGATAAAGTCGCAGGGGTGAACCTTGATGAGGGAGACGAGTATTTTGCACCGAGCAAGTTTGTGGTGACGGACATCAGAGCGGGGATGCAGGTGACAAACGTGACACCGAACTCTTTGGAGATGATGTTCAACGTGAGAAACTCCACAAAAACGACTGTCAATGAGATAGAGCTGTTCGTCCATGAACATTTTAAAGAGATGGATTACACTTTGACGCTTGATCAGAGTGCTTATCCTTTTGTGACCAACTCCGATACCAAGATAGTAAGAGACATAGATGCAGCCATAAAAGAGGTCACGGGAGCCAGTACCAAATACTCTACCGCAGGCGGTACGAGCGATGCGAGATTTATCGCACCAAAGGGCGTGGATGTGATAGAATTCGGCGTGAAAAATGATACAATTCACTCCGTAAATGAGAGAACGACAGCAAAAGAGGTCGAAGATCTTTATAAAGTTTTTAAACTACTCATAGAAAAGTATTAAGGAAAAACATGCAATACGTACAAACAGATAGAGCACCATCGGCAATCGGACCATATTCACAAGCAGTCGTAGCAGGCGGACTAGTTTACACTTCAGGTCAAATCGCTTTGACGCCAGAGGGTGTGATGCTAGAAAATGACGTCGTAGTTCAAACTCATCAGGTACTTAAAAACCTAAGAGCCGTACTTCAAGAAGCGGGGAGTGATCTGAGCCAAGTCATCAAGACGACCATCTTTTTGGCCAATATGGATGATTTCGTAACAGTAAACGAGATATATGCAGAAGCATTCGGCTCTCACAAACCCGCACGCTCTACCGTAGCGGTCAAAACTCTTCCTAAGAATGCCCTCGTTGAGATAGACGCTATCGCCGTAGTCAAATAAAAACCGTGTAACGTTTTTATGACGTTACATGTAAACAGTTTTTTTATGTATCTCTATCTTCATAACATACCAAATCAGCTATAATCTTACATCTTATTTTCTAACTGCTATATAACCATTAACGTGAATAATCAAAGGGACAAAATGCAACAAGTAAAACTTACAGAGTATAGTCATGGAGCGGGATGCGGATGTAAGATCTCTCCGATGCTGCTTGATGAGATACTCCAAAGCACAAGACCAAATATAAATTATCCTCAGCTTCTTGTTGGCAACGAGCATAGAGATGACGCGGCAGCGTATGATCTTGGTAACGGCACTTCAGTTCTTTCAACGACAGATTTTTTTATGCCTATCGTCGATGATCCTTTTACCTTTGGACGCATCGCGGCTACAAACGCGTTGAGCGACATCTACGCTATGGGCGGACGTCCTTTGATGGCTATCTCCGTCTTTGGATGGCCGATCGACAAACTCTCTGCAGATGTCGGACGAGCGGTGATTGATGGCGGAAGGTCTGTATGTGAAGAGGCGGGCATTCCTTTGGCCGGCGGGCACTCTATCGATTCGCCTGAGCCTATTTTTGGTCTTGCAGTCACGGGGATAGTCGAGAATAAAAATCTTATGAAAAATACAACAGCAGAGGAGGACTGTCTGATCTTTCTTACAAAACCTCTGGGAATAGGGATACTCTCTACTGCACAAAAACAAAAAAAGATAGAAGCGGGACATATAGAACATGCAGTAGAAGCGATGACGACGCTCAATAAGATAGGTGCAGAGTTCGCACAACTTGAGTGTGTCGTGTCTATGACAGATGTAACCGGATTCGGACTTCTTGGACATTTAAGTGAGATATGCGAGGGAAGCGATATCGGGGCGACTGTCTGGTTTGACAAAGTCCCTTTGCTGCCAAATGTAGAGATGTACAGACAACTGGGATGCATACCCGGCGGAGCGCGTAAGAACTTTATGAGTTACGGCAGTAAGATAAGCGAGATGACACAGCAGCAGCGTGAGATCTTGTGTGATGCACAGACTTCGGGCGGATTGCTTGTCATTGTAAAGAAAAACGGCGTGGATTCTTTCTTAGAAGTCGCAAAAAGCGCAGGCTTGAAGCTTGAAGCGATCGGTGAGACATCTTCAAAGGGTGAACACCTTATAGAGGTCATTTAAATGCCGACACCTTCTTTGAGCAGTGATTTTAGATCCATTGTCTTAAACTCGATACCGCTCATAGACGTCCGTGCTCCCATAGAGTTTGAAAAAGGTTCATTTCCTCACGCCGTAAACCTGCCGATCATGAACGATAAAGAGAGACATGAAGTGGGTATCTGTTACAAAGAGCATGGAAATACAGAGGCCGTGAAACTTGGACATAAGCTTGTCGGCGGTAAAGTAAAAGATGAGCGCGTCAAGGCATGGACCGATTTTAAAGAGGCAAATCCCGAGGCAGTACTTTACTGCTTTAGAGGCGGTCAACGCTCAAAAATATCACAGGAGTGGATGAGTCAAGCAGGCACTGATATCACAAGACTCAAGGGCGGTTATAAGGCATTTAGAAACTACTTGATGCGTGAGACTGAGGAGTCATTAAACCGTTTTAAGCCGATCATACTCGGCGGACGTACGGGATCGGGAAAAACGATACTGTTAAAACAGATACAAAATGCCATTGACTTTGAGGGACTTGCAAATCACAGAGGTTCCTCATTTGGCAGAAAAACAACGCCGCAGCCGACACAGATAGATTTTGAAAACGCTTTGGCTTATGAACTTATCAAAAAACTTGACAAAGGGTTTGAACAGTTGGTCTTTGAAGATGAGGGCAAACGTATCGGCGGTATCTATGTCCCAAGTTTTTTTGCAAGTCATCTCTCAAAAGCTCCTTTAGTCATATTAGAAACATCTCTAGAGGAGAGAATAGAAACGACATATAATGAGTATGTCATTGACGGACAGAAGATGTATGGTATAGAGAGTCTGCAAGAGTGGAAAGAGAGTATCTTAAATGCGATAGACCGTATAGAAAGAAGACTCGGAAGCAAACGACACAGGTATCTTTGCGAGATATTTGAAAATGCACAGACAAAACAACTCAATGACGGATCGTTGAGTGCGCACAAAGAGTGGATAGCATATCTTTTAACAGAGTATTATGATCCTATGTACGACTATCAGATCCAAAAACGCTCTGAACAGATAGATTTTAAAGGTTCGAGTCAAGAGGTTCTTGAATATTTGAAGCTTAGAGATTCTATGTTATACTAATCCTCAAATAAGGAGTTTGGATGATTAAAAAATATGGGATATATGTCTTAGTCTTAGTTTTATTTTCCATCGCTTCTTTACTTATCTATAAACAGCTAAATCCCGTAAAACTCTCCGACAACTTGGTGGCATCTTCTGGAAATGTGGACGGTGATCTTATAGCACTCAACACAAAATATGCAGGCCGCATAGATGAGATCTATGTGCAAGACGGACAGAGCATCAAGACGGGCGATAAGGTGGCGACGCTTCAAAGTGATGAGTATGAAGCGCAGCTGCATTCGCTGGAAGATGGCATCAACTCTGCAAAAGACTCTTTGGATGCTTTGATACAAGAGAGTTCCATAGCAAGAACAAGTATCCCTTTAGAGATACAAAAAGCCAAAAAAGCCGTCGAAATAGCCGTAGCGCAAAAAAAAGAGATAGCAGACTCACTCTCTTCGCTAGAACAACAGCTCAAACAGGACAAGACCGATTTTAGCCGCAACAAGACACTTTTTGATAAAAATCTTATCAGTCAGCAGAAGTTCGAGTATTCAAGACTGCAACTGAGCCATTCACAAAACAACTACTCCTCTGCACAGCAAAGACTTTATCAGGCAGATAAAAACATAGATATCGCAAACTATTCGCTAGCGCTTGCACAAAATCAAAATAAAAAGATAGCGGTACTGGACGCAAACGTGCAGGCGGCAAAAAACAATATAGAGTCATTGAAATCCAGTCGTGACAACTTGCAGATCATCATAGACGACTTAAGCATAAAATCGCCTGTTGACGGTTTTGTAGTAGAAAAGGTGGCAAACAAAGGCGAAGTTTTAAGTCCCGGTATGGTCGTAGCGACACTCATCGATCCAAAAAGTCTGTATCTCAAGATATTTGTCGATACGCTTGAAAACGGGAAGATAAAAGTTGGGGACAAGGCAGTGATATTTTTGGATGCATCTCCCGATATGCCCATAAAAGCCGAAGTGGTGAGAGTAGCGCAAAAAGCGGAATTCACGCCAAAAGACGTGAGTGTGAAAAGCGATCGTATACAAAGAGTGTACGCCGTGCATCTAAAACCGCTGGAAGTAAACCCGCTTTTAAAACTCGGCATTCCTGCCATCGGTGTCGTCTCGTTTGACGGGGAGGGACTTCCAAGCTCGTTAAACGAGATACCTAAAATATGAGCAAGATCAACAAAAATGTTGTGATGCTAGGTCTTGTGAGCTATTTCACCGATTTCGCATCGGCTATGATCACGCCGATCCTGCCCATCTTTGTCGTTACGGTCTTACATGAGGGGATGGATAAGCTCGGGCTTATCGTTGCTGTCGCGACGTTTATCTCTTATGGGCTACGGGTAGTTTCGGGTTACATCGCAGATCGATTTGGATTGGTCAAACCATTGGTCGTGGGAGGTTACGTGCTTTCTGCAATTAGCAAACCTCTATTTGGATTTGCTCACGATTATATCTCCGTGGGACTGCTTAGAAGTGCGGAGCGTTTTGGCAAGGGAGTGCGCGCGGCTCCAAAAGATCTTCTTATCTCGCATTACACGCATAAAGATAATTCCGGCAAGACTTTTGGATTTCATAAAACGCTTGATCTCGCAGGAGAACTCAGCGGTGCTCTCTTCTTGTTTTTGATGCTCTACTGGTTCGGTCAAAGTGAGAGCGTGATACGAAATGTTTTTTTCGCGACGTTCATTCCCGGTGCCATCGGAGTCTTTATCGTACTTTTTGTTGTCAAAGATATAGATAAAAGCCAAGAAACAAAGCAAAACCTTTCACTAAAGCTGACCCAAAACGATAAACGGACCATCTCGCAACTTCTGTTTTATTTTCTTTTTGCGATGTTCGCTTTGGACAGTGCCTATTTTGCCATGCAAGCCAAAAGTATCGGCATCAGCACTCTTATCATCCCTCTTTTGTTTATCGTCTCGACTACGGCACAAAGCTTTACTAGCTACTACTTTGGTCTTCTTAGCGATAAGATAGGGGTTAAAAAGGTCATGGGATTTTCGTATGTGAGCGGAGTGTTGGCTCAGTTTTTTCTGTACCTTCAAACTCCCATTTTTACATGGATCGCGTATGGTTTTTTAGGTCTTTTTACGGTGATATCGCTCAATGCAAACCGTGCATTGATAGCAAAAAATGCCGATAACAGAGGTGTCGTTTTTGGCATTTTTTATGCCTGTGTAGCACTTTTTGGAGCAGTGGGAGCTTATGTTTTCGGTCTTGTGTGGCAACACTATGGGATGAGTTTGGCTCTTACGCTTTCATTTGCCTCAACGATCATCATCACACTCCTGTTTTTTGTTCGAGGAAATTTTAGATGAGTGGCTTACATGTAAAGGATGTGACACTCCGATATAAAAAAGTAACGGCCATCGAAGGTGCTTCACTCGAAGCGAACAAAGGCGAGATCATTGGTTTCATCGGAGCCGACGGCGCGGGAAAAAGCTCCTTGATGCATGCCATTGCAGGTGTGGCAAACTTCGAGGGTGAGATCAGCTATCTCTCATACGTCTATCACAGTGCAAAAGAAGCGGATCTTATCAAAGAATATACGGGCTTTATGCCGCAGGGGATAGGTCTGGTGCTTTATGACACCTTAACGGTTGATGAGCATCTGGAGTTTTTTGCCGATCTCAGAAATATCAAAAGAACCGATGAGTTTAAAACCTACAGACAAAGACTGCTTCACATGTCTGGGCTTTCCGATTTTACCGATAGAAGGGCAGAACAGCTCAGCGGCGGGATGATGCAAAAACTCTCTCTTATCTGTACGTTGCTACATCGTCCCAAGCTTCTTATCTTGGATGAACCGACGACGGGAGTCGATCCGCTGAGCCGTCTGGAACTTTGGGAGATACTCGATGGGATCAGAAAAGAGGAGGGCACGATCATCATCGTGAGTACGGCTTACATGCAGGAAGCGCTCAAGATGGATAGGGTGTTTTTGTTTCATAACGGCAAGATCATAGCAAGCGGTACATCACCGGAACTGATAGATTCCATACGAAAATATACATACGAGAGAAGCTTTACATGTAAGGATGAAAACTGCCTCTCTTTTGCAAACAGGACATATTCACTGAGTCCCATAGAAGCCCCGCAAGCCGAACCGACGTTGGAGGGACTTTTTTTTGTCAATGCGCTCAAAGAGAATAAGAAAATAGCAGAGATCGTCATACAAGAAAAACAAAACAGCGAAGAGATACCCGAAGTCGTTATGGAAGCGCGCGGGGTAACGAAACGTTTTGGGAAGTTTGTGGCAAACAAGAGTGTGAATATGCAGCTTAGACGCGGTGAGATACTCGGATTATTGGGTGCAAACGGAGCAGGCAAGACGACTTTTATTAAGATGCTGCTAGGACTTTACTCTATCGATGAGGGAGAACTTACACTTCTTGGCAAAGCGATAAAAAGCGGAGACGACAGACGTGAACTGAAATCTAAAATTGGGTATGTTTCCCAGCATTTTGCACTCTATAAAGATATGACGGTCAGAGAAAATCTTTTTTATTTTGCAAGAATGCATCGCATAGGCATACGCAAAGCGATAGAACTGATAGATCTTTATTCTAAAGAGCTTGGATTTGATACACATCTAGACAGTTTTCCCCATGACCTTCCACTGGGCGTAAACCAGCGTTTTTCTATTGCAGCAGCACTTTTGCATGAACCGTTGGTGCTGTTTTTGGATGAACCTACAAGCGGGGTGGATACTTTGGCTCGCGCGCAGTTTTGGCAGATACTCGGGAAGCTAAAAGAGATGTGGGGCATCTCCATCTTGATAACGACACACTACATGAGCGAAGCGGAATACTGCGATAGAGTGGTGCTGTTAAAAAACGGAGAGAAAGTAGCCGATGACAGTGTGAAGAATCTTTACAAAAAATATCCCGATGCACAAAGTTTTGAAGATATCTTTCTTGATTTTTACAGGGAGTCAAAATGATGCCCCGTCTAAGAGTTTCGGTCATAAAAGCGTTTATATTAAAAGAACTCACCGAGCTTGTACGTACGAAACTCATTATCATGGTCTATATGATGCCCTCGATGATCACGATCCTTTTTGGTTACGGTATCGCGATGGATGTCACACATTCTAGGATCATTATTTTAGATTACGATAATACGAAGGTATCAAGAGAGCTGATCTCAAAGTTCGAACACTCGAAATATTTTGATCTAACCGTGAGCGATAAAAGTGAAGAGGAGGCTTTAGCCTCGATTAAAAAAGCAAAGACGGATATCGTCTTCATTATCCCGAGTTCATTTGAAAAAAATCTTCTCAAAGGTCAAAAAGTAGAACTGGGCGTGTTTATCGATGCTGCTTTTGCAAACAGGGCAAGTACGATGCAGAGTTATGTACAGGGAGTCGTGTACAGTGCGGCTGCTGCGACCACGTCAAACACTGCGATGATCTCGCTTAATACGCGTACCCTTTTTAATCAGGCTATGCGTGATGAAGATGCCATAGTCCCAGGACTCATCGGTCTTGTACTGCTTGTGGCACCCGCTATCCTCACGGCACTCATCATCGTCAAAGAGAAGGAAAAAGGGACTATATTTAACTTTTATGCTTCGCCTATCAGTAAGTTTGAGTTCCTCATAGCAAAACTTCTGCCTGTTTTTATGCTGCATTCTCTCAATATCTTCATCCTTTTTCTTTGGGCGACACAGCTGTTTGATGTTCCATTTCGAGGCAGCTTTTTTCTTTATTGGCTCTCAAGCGAGCTCTATATCCTCATAAGTCTCTCTATCGGGATGCTGATCTCCATTATTACTAGCAGACAGATCGTAGCGGTGGTAATGACGGTCATCATCACCATTTTGCCTGCATTCTTATACTCCGGTATGCTTATGCCCATCTCTTCGATGCAGGGTGCATCGTGGATCGAGGCGCATCTGTTTCCCGTGATGTACTATAACCATATCTTGTATGACACGTTCTTGATCGGGCAGGGATTTGAGTCTTCGAAAATAGTGCTTTATCTTTTCATAATGCTCGGCTTTTTTGTGACTCTGCTGACAAGCGGTATCTTACTTCTGAAAAAGGAGATGAGATGATACGTATATTCTTTGTCATAGTCGCCAAAGAGATCACGAGTTTTATGCGTTCTATTATGCTTGTCCTTTTAGTCCTTTACTCCTTTACGATAGATATCTACGTTGCAGGTGACGGCATAGATATAGAGCCTAGAAACGTGGTTGTCGGTTATGTCGACAACAGCGGCGGCGGCATCAGTAAAAAGATACTTTCAGGACTTCATGGACCGGAGTTCGTCTCGCCTGTAAGCTTTAACTCTCAAAGAGACCTGAGTCAGGCGATCTTCAATAAAGAGGTGATGGTCGGACTTGTCTTTGACTCTGATTTTGAAAAGCTATATCGTGAGGGCAAAGACACACAGCTCAATGTTCTGCTTGATGCCACATCCGCTTCCCAAGGTTTTACGACACTCTCATATCTGCAAAACATTATGCTTGACTTTGAGGGGATAAATATTCCGGTCGAGCTGAAAATCCATAAACTTTTTAACCAAAATTCCGATAATAAGTCTTTCATGGCACTCTCGGAACTGCTTTCGCTTATAACTATGCTTGTGGTAATACTCACGGCAATAGTCTTTGTAAGAGAAAAAGAGGAGGGTACATGGGATATCATGCTTTTAATGCCCATAGATCCAAGAGTGACCATCCTCGCAAAAAGTTTTTCTCAGGTCATTATAGTCACTTTTGGAGTCGTATTGAGTCTCGGGTTTATTTTGTTCTATATTTTCGATACGCCTATGAACGGCTCATTTTGGGCTTTTATGTTTTTGACGTTCTTATACTCTTTTTCAAGTGCAGGTATAGGTCTTTTTGTAGCAGCAGTCGCAAAAGACGTGATGCAGGTGGCTCAGTTCTCTATCGTCATCATGATGCCTCTTATCTTTTTAAGCGGTGCATGGACACCTGTTTATGCGATGCATCCTATACTTGAAGGGCTGTCGTTTTTTTCTCCTCTAAGGTATTATATTGAGGGAAGTGAAAGTATATTTTACAGAGGAACGCCGTTTTTGGACCTTTATCCATATTTCTTCGGTGTCTTAATTTTAGGAGTTATTTTGTATTATATTGGTTTTAAAAAGATAGGAAGGCTATTTTAATGAGATTATTCAGATTATTACCGATTCTTTGTTCAGTGACGCTTTTTGCGGATCAATTCTCGTTTCAAATATACAATGATTATTTTGCAGGTACGGACAAACACTTTACTAATGGTGTTTCTATAAGCTGGTTAGACAGTAACGGCCAAAAAGACAAATCAGGTTCGACGACGTTTTATAGTGACGCGATGGCAGGACTTATAGATTCTTTTCCAAATCTAGTTGAAGACGGATATAGAAACTACACGGCCGGTGCCAGCATCAGTCAGATCATGATCACGCCAAAAGACACGACACAAAAAACTGCCCAATATGACGATATCCCCTATGCCGGATATTTGGCTTTGTCTCTGTTTGCTTTTGAATGGGATGATGAGAGTTTTAAAGAGTACAGAGGAGATTTCGGAGTCGTAGGTCCAGAAGCGGGAGCCGAAAATGTGCAGAAATCATTTCATAGACTCATAGGAAACCCGATCCCTCAAGGATGGGATACGCAGCTAAGAACACACTATATAGCAAATGCACTTTTTAGGTATGGTAATAAGACCTGGTCCGCTAAAAACTCCGGTGATATGAGTTCGGACTGGTTTAATCACATCGGTTTTCAGGCCGGTAATTTTACTTCGGATATATTTATCGGAAGCATGTTTCGTTTTGGATACAACTATGTAGAAAACTTCAATGTACATTATCCGTATTTAAGAGAAGAAGCAGCCTTGTTGAATTCAGATGGAGAGCATCAAGGGTTCGGATGGTCCTTTACGATTGGTGCAAACGGTGAATATCTGGCATACTCTTATATCTTGGACGCTGCAAAAGATGAAGGCTATCAGACTGAAAAAAATCCTTTTAACGGTGCAGGATACGCAGGACTGGACTTTTACTACGATGCTCATAAGCTGACACTCTTTTATCAAGCGCAGACATCGATGATTAAGTCTCAAAACAGTGTTGATGTTTACGGCGGAATAACCTACACATACCAATTTTAAACAATATAAAAATATTTTATCAGAGTATGTGTTCATCGGCGATTACTCTGAATATATAAAAAATATGCAGAGTGATTATCTTTGTCTTGACATTATTACTAATTAGTAATATAATTTTTCTGAGGTGATTGATATGAAGATTCGTTCAGTAAAAAGTTATGGTGCAAGAGCCGATAGTTCTATGAAGACATGGATACAGCTTTTTCGTACATTTAACAAGATCAGAGCAAAAGAATCACTCTATATCCAATCATTTGGGCTTACGATGAACCAGTTTCAGGTTCTTGAGGTGTTGTATCATAGAGGTGATCTAAACGTAGGTGCAATAACAAAACTGACTATGGGAACACCCGGTAATATAACGGTTGTCATCAAAAATCTAAAACGAGATGGTTGGATTGGCTCTGAAGCTGATTCTAAAGATAAAAGAGCTTCTATATTGTCTATTACCCAAAAGGGAAAAGATATCATAGAAAAGTTGTTTCCGGGTCATGCAAAAAATTTCGAAGAGTATTTTGAAGTTTTAGATGATGAAGAGACTCAGACTTTATTTACGTTATTAAGAAAACTGAACAAAGCACAGTAGGTTTTTTTAGACTGAATATTACTAATTAGTAAGAAAAGGATATGTGATGAGATCAAAAGTTGTATTGTTAGCTTCTATGCTGAGTGTCGGTAGTTTGTTCGCAGGGAATTATAAAGTGGATATAGACCATTCAAATGTGGCATTTAAAGTAAAGCATATGATGATATCAAACGTAAAAGGTCAGTTTGAGAAGTTTAGCGGAAGTTTTGTTTATGATGAAAAAGCAAAAACTTTGACATCATTACATGGAGATGTCGATGTCAACTCGATAAGTACGGACAATGCAAAAAGAGATGCACATCTAAAAAGTGCCGATTTCTTCGATGCCTCAAAATATCCGACTATGAGTTTTGATCTAAGTAAAGTAGAAGGCGACAGCGCTTATGGAAAACTGACTATTCACGGGATCACCAAAGATGTCAAAATGGAGCTGGAAACAAGCGGCACGACTGTAAAAGATCCATGGGGTAATACGAGGACAGGTCTGTCACTTTCAGGGACTATCAACAGAAAAGATTTCGGACTGAACTGGAACCAAATGATCGAAGCCGGCGGAGTGATGGTCGGTGATGATGTCAAGATCAGTGTTGAGCTAGAGGGGATCTTACAAAAGTAAAAGATCAAAAGGATAAAGCTATGTCACATGTAAGCATATCCACTAAAAAAGCGCCGGCCCTTTTTGTGGGGCACGGCAATCCGATGAACGCGATAGGACAAAATGAGTTCATAACCGCGTTAAACGCTCTTGAGAAAAATATACAAAAACCAAAAGCGGTTTTGGTGATCTCCGCACATTGGACTGCTCCCTATAATGCGCTTTCTTTACATGAAAGTGAACTCTTGTATGACATGTACGGATTTCCAAAAGAGCTTTATACGGTAACCTATCCTGCTAAAAATGCTGATTTTCTGATCCCGCAGCTGCAAAATATGATTCCGGATTTGAGAGTAGAAAAAAGAGCGCTTGATCACGGTGTATGGAGTGTTTTAGTCCATATTTTTCCTGATGCGGACATTCCTGTGATCCAGTTTTGCATTAACACAAAGCTTTCTTTGAGAGAGCATTTCGAATTAGGAAAAGCCCTTGGAGTTTTACGGGAGAGTGGCGTCATGATAGTAGGAAGCGGCAATATCACTCATAATCTAAAAGAAGCGGTTTTGTCAGAGAAAGATGCTCCTATAGACGCATGGGCAAAAGAGTTTGACGAGTTTGTTAAAGATGCTATCTTGGCACGTGATTTTGATGCGCTCATCGATTTTGAGAGCAGACAGCGCTATGCCCGCTTGGCTCATCCGAGTATAGAACATTATATCCCTCTGCTTTACATCGCAGGCGCGTCAACGCCCTACGACAACAGCCGTTTTATCTATGAAGGGATCGAACACGGCAATCTCAGTATGCGCAGTTGGATACTAGAAGAAACACAAGGAAACAAAGATGATAGTAAAAATCGATAAAGATAAGATGTTCGTATCTAATCAGGGTTGGTTAGAGAGCAGATTTCATTTTTCGTTTGCGGAATACAGAGATTTCCATAATATGAATTTTGGAGTCTTACGTGTGTTAAACGATGATATCGTCCATCCAGAGAGCGGATTTCCTATGCACCCGCATCGTGATATGGAGATCATCTCCTATATCGTAGATGGTGAGATCACGCATAAAGACTCTATGGGAAACGAAAGAACGCTGGGGCGCGGCGAGGTTCAGTATATGAGCGCAGGAGATGGTGTGTATCACTCGGAGTACAATAACCATAAAACAGATGATCTAAGACTTCTGCAGATCTGGATCATGCCGCCGAGAAAAGGCTTGGACGCATTATACGGCGACGTATCATATGAAGTACAAGAGAGAAAAAACAGACTTTTGCATATTGTTTCAGACAAAGCAGGAGATGCTAAAGTAAAGATCCATCAAGATGTCAATATCTATGTAAGTGAACTTGACAATGCAGAGAGAATCGATTTTCCTATAAAAGAGGGCAGACAGATATACTATGTCCAGATAGAGGGAAGTGCTGAGGTAAACGGCGTACATGTAACACACGGTGATGCGCTAAAAATTACCGATGAAAAAAGTCTCAAGATAAAAGCAGTTGATAGTGCCCATTTTTTGTTTATAGAGATGCAACAGTAATGTTTTAACAGTCAAATAATTAAGTTTAATTAAAGAAAAGAAATCATACAATTCCATAAATGACCGATGGTCGGTCATTATAATTTAATGGAGTTTTCATGGCTATTATCGTCGACAAAGTACAAAAAAGAAAAGATATTGCCCTTACATGTAAGGAGTTGTTTGTACAAAACGGTATGAAGGATCTGACGATATCACAGATCGCCGTTACGGCAGGGGTCGGGAAAGGGACTTTGTATGATTATTTTACCAATAAGGAAGATATCGTATTTGAGATAGTCAATATCCTGATGCAAGAGCACAATGCTCTAAAGGACAAAAAGATGGCAAATGCCGTCTCCACAAAAGGAAAGATCAAACATTTTTTTGATTTTTTTTATAATCGAGAAGAGATCGAACTAAGAGAACTATACAAAGAACTTATCTCCATTTCGCTTGCAGAACCGAGTAAACAGATGAAAGAGTTTCAGACAAGATGTCATGTGGAATACAACAGATGGTTTACTGAGATTTTAGAAGAGGGTATCCAAAAAGGTGAGATCATTGAAGATGCAAAAAAACTTGTTAATGGTTTTATGGCAGTTGGAGAGGGATTGTTTATCTCAAGTTGTGTGACCGAAGCGATAGATGACCTTGAGCATGAAATAAACAGTTATATTGACACGATATTTGATTTAATAGAGGTAAAAAAATGATTAGATTGGCATTACTGTTAATACCGATGTTAGTATGTGCGGATGATTTAAAAAGTTTGCTTGATTTTGCTACTAAAAACAGTGACCTTGTCGTCTCCAAGACATTGACTCAAGAGGCAAAAAGCAAAGAACTGGCATCTCAAAAGAGTGCATATTTTCCGACGCTAGACATCGGCGCGTTTTATCAAAGACTTGATGAGCGAAGTCCATATATACCGGGTGATACCTATGCAGGATATGCGAAAGTCGGTCTTGATATCTATGACGGCGGAAAAAAATCATCTTTAGTCGATCAAAAAGAGAATGAATTAAAGTCAAGCGGTTTTGACATGGAAGCGACTAAAAAAAGTCTGTCTTTGCAAGTTGTTCAAGACTTTTTTACTATAAAAACCTTAGAAGCGACACTAGAAGCGAGGATGGAAGCCGACAGATCATTAAAAGCACAGCTTTATAGAATGACACAGTTTTACATCGCAAAGATCGCTACAAAAGATGATGTTGACAGACTCCAAGCCGCTTATGACACGAATGTATATAACATGGAATCCGTCAAACTGCAGATACTCTCCGCAAAAAAACAGCTTGAACTTCAAGTCGGAAAAAATATAGAAACTCTGGATGATTCATCTTTTAAAGAACTGAATGATAAAAAATATGACCTGATCGATTCGACAAAAGCATTGATGGCACAAAAAGACTCTATCAAGTATAGTGCAGAGTCACTTGAAAGTGTCTATTATCCTGTTCTAAGGGTTGAAGATTCGTACACTTCTTACGGATACGACAGAAGTGATATATTACATCCTGAAGGCGCAAAAGATCAAAATAAACTGATGGTCACTTTAAATATGCGTCTCTTTGATAACGGGACGATCGAAAAAAGCAAAGAAGCCGTTCTTGCCAATGCACAAGCTCTTGGCAGACAGATCAACTATCTGACAAATGAACAAAAGGTTAACTTTAGTATTGCCGAGGCGAGACTAGACACAAGCAAAGCAGAGATAAAAAGTGCATTAAGCGCATTAAACGCCGCAAAAAGTGCATTTAAGACAATAGAAGAAAAATATAATGCGGGCATAGCCGATAACGTGACATATCTCGATGCTCTTTCATCTGTAACGGATGCAAAAGCTCTCTATACAAAAGCATTAAATGATGAGCAGATAGCGTATGCGACATACTATTTTTACAGCGGAAAAAATATTGAGGAGAATTTAAAATGAGAAGATTTTTATTGGGTTTAATGCTACTGTGTGCAGGTTTAAATGCAGAAGATATATATGCGACATTTGATGTAAAAGCCGATAAAAGCGCTTCTTTGGCTTTTAATGCAAGCGGTATAGTAGAAAAAGTATATGTGGATATCGCTTCAAAAGTAAAAAAAGGCGACAAACTGGCAAGCTTGCAGAATGCCGAGTTAAAAGCATCCTTGGATATGGCAAAAAGTGCGCTTGAAGATGCAAAAGTAAATCTGGAATTCACTTCAAAAGATTATGAGAGACAAGTCAAGATAAAAAATCTCATAGACGAAGCACAGTTTGATAAATATCAGTTGGCGTATGAGCGGGCAAAAGTCGCTTTATCATCGGCACAGGCAAATGTGGCGTATAAAGAATCGTTGTTTGATGACACCATCCTTTATGCACCGTTTGACGGGATCATATCCGATAAAAATCTTGAAGCAGGTGATGTTGTCAACTCGATGATGCTAAAAACTGTCTTTAATATTCAAAGTGCCTCAAAAAGAAAACTGATCGTAGAGTTTGATCAAACACACTGGAAAGATGTAAAAATCGGAGACACTTTTACTTATAAAGTTGATGGAGACACAAAAGAGTACACTGGAAAAATATCAAAAATTTATCCA
Source organism: bacterium (assembly GCA_018824305.1). Lineage (GTDB taxonomy): Bacteria > Campylobacterota > Campylobacteria > Campylobacterales > Sulfurimonadaceae > Hydrocurvibacter. The sequence continues at coordinate 40,414 of JAHJGM010000005.1, read as the reverse complement.
TCTGCAAATAACAGCAATAGAAAAATCAAAGCGGAAGTCATAGCCGATGATTTTATTGTCGGATTGTTTGGTGACGGACATATAAAAACACAAAATAAGTAGGGACGTCTGAATGTATAAATTTGCCATAAAAAGACCGATCGCTACACTGATGTATGTGTTTACGTTGGTCATATTCGGATATATGAGTTTTAAATCTATGTCCGCAGCTCTGTTTCCCAATGTCGATTTTCCGATGGTCACAGTCAAAACCGTATATCCCGGAGCCGAATCAAGTACGGTAGAGTCACAAGTCACGGACAAGGTGGAAGAAGCGATTTCAAGCATCGGCGGAGTTGATAATATCATTTCCACTAGCAGCGACGGTGTGAGTGTCGTAACAGTGAAATTCTTTTTGGAACGCAATATCGATGAAGCGACAAACGATGTAAGAGACAAGGTATCTGCCGTAACTTTGCCGACAAATGCAAAGACACCGCTGGTAAGTAAGCTGGATATCGGCGGAGCATCGGTCATCAATGTGTTTTTGACAGCAAAAAAAGAGAATATCAAAGAGCTTATGCTGTTTGCAGACGAGAAAGTAAAACCTGCACTCCAAAAGATAAACGGCGTGGGCGCGATAAACATCATCGGCTATAAAGACAGAGAGATACGTATCTATCCAAATATTGAACTTCTGAACAAATTCGGCATCACGGTCGAAGAGTTAAATAATATCGTTGCAAAAGAGAATGTAAAAATAGGCGGCGGAAAGCTTATCTCCTCTACGCAAGAGTATGTGTTAAAGACAAAAGCGGATGCGCTGAGCATCAATGAGCTTGAAAATATAGTCATAAAAGACAATATTAAACTCAAAGATCTGGCAAAAGTCGAAGATGGTCTGAGTGATGCTAAAAGTTATGCTTCATATAACGGAGAAGAGGGTGTTATGCTCGAAGTCCAAAAGATTTCAGGTACGAATACTCTCGATATTATCGAGCGCGTTAAAGAGGTGGTCCCAAGCTTGCAGAAGATGGCAGGAGATGATTACGGAGTACAGACCCTACAAGATACTGCGCCATTTATTATCCATTCTCTTGAGGATGTAGAGTTCGACCTTGTTTACGGTGCTATCTTAGCCGTTATCATCGTCTTTGGATTCTTGAGAAACTTTACGATCACTATGGTCTCAGCACTTTCTATACCGATATCTATTATGGGAACGATCGCTTTTATGAACTACATGGGATTTGACTTAAACAAGATGACTCTTATCGGGCTTACGCTTTCCATTGGTATTATTATTGATGACGCGATCGTTGTCCTTGAAAATATCTATAAAAAGATGGAATCGGGAATGGGGAGATTTCAAGCTGCACTTGAGGGTGTAAAAGAGATGGCTTTTGCTATTCTTGCGATCTCTGCAATGCTTCTAGCCGTATTTATTCCGGTTGCGAATATGAGTGGAATAGTAGGGAAATTCTTTGAGAGTTTTGCTATGACGGTCGGCTTTGCAGTTGTCATCTCATATACGATAGCAATGAGCTTTATGCCATCACTCAGTGCAAGAGTCCTTCACAAGGGTGAAAGTAGGTTCTATAATCTTACGGAACCGATATTTAAGTTTTTTGAAAAAATATATGAGGTCACTTTAAAATTTGTTCTTAGATTTAAGACCATTACTCTTGTATTCGTGATAGTGGTATTTGTATCATCTCTTAGTCTATTTCCAAAAATAGGGATGGATTTTATACCAAAAGAGGATAAAGCAGAGTTTGAGATAAACCTCAAAGCAAATACAGGTATATCTTTAGCGGAGATGATAAGAGAGTCCAAAAAAATAGAGGAAGTGGTAAAAAAAGATAAAAATGTCCTCTTTACGACTTTAAGCGTGGGCTATAACAGTGTTCAAGAGAAGAACAAAGCACTTATATATGTCAAACTTATATCCAAAGATAAGCGTTCACTAAATCAAGAAGAGATCATCCAAAATTTTAGAGATGAGTTAAAACCATCTGCAAATAAAGATATGTTTATAACTGCCGCGGCAATTCCTGATATCAAAGGTGCTGGAGTGAGCGTACCATATCAGATTGTTTTGCTGTCAGATTCATTTGAAGCACTTAAAATAGGTACAAAAAATCTCACCGATTACTTGAAAAAGAAAAAAGGTTTTGTCGACATAGACACGAATCTGGATGAGGGTAAGCCTCAGATCGATATAAACATCATAAGAGAAAATGCTTCAAGACTGGGTATCTCTGCATCACAGATATCTCAGGCGATATCGACGGCTTTTTCGAGTGATCTGGAAATATCGTATTTTGAAGAAAACGGTAAGCAGTATAATATCACCCTAAGATTTGACGATGCACATAGAATCAGCCTTGATGATATTAAAAAGATTCAGTTACGAGCGAGCAACGGGCAGTTGGTATATCTTAGCGGACTGGTCGATTTTACAAAAACATCATCACAGGCATCCATTTATCACTTTGATAGACAAAGACAAGTAAGCATTTATGCTGACCTATTTGGACTTGATCTGGGCGGAGCGGTGAACTATACGAAAGAGGGAATAGACAAACTGCTTCCTTCCGGAGTAACATATCAGTTTACGGGTTTTGCAGATGAGATGGTAAAAACAGGCAAGGCATTTGGTGCGGCTGTAGGGTTGTCTATCATTTTGATGTACATCATCCTTGCGGTACTTTATGAATCGCTTATCCAGCCTGTCATTATCATGATGGCTCTGCCCCTTAGTATTATCGGTGTCATGATAGCACTGTATTTGACGGGATTACAGTTTAGTCTTTTTGTTATGATAGGCTTTATGCTTCTTATGGGAATGGTCGGAAAAAATGCCGTCTTGCTTGTAGATTTTGCAAATAGTGCTATAGAAAATGGGAAAAATGCGGACGAGGCATTACTTGAAGCGGGAGAAAAAAGGCTAAGACCGATTTTAATGACTACAATTGCCATGATTTTCGCTATGATTCCAATTGCAATTAGTACAAGCTTGGGAAGTGAAACGAAAGCTCCGATGGCAATAGCAGTTATTGGGGGCTTGCTTAGTTCTATGTTTTTGACATTACTCGTAGTGCCGGTAATATATAGACTTATAAATCCTATAGATAGATGGCTAAGAAAGTGGTATGAAAGTAAAAAGTTAGAGATTTAAACAAAACTTAAAGCTAGTTTATGTATAATTCGCGAACTTTTTGTATACTTATTAAGATTTAAGGAAGCGCTATGTACGCAATCATCAAAAACGGTGGCAAACAATATAAAGTTCAAGAGGGCGATATTTTATTATTTGATAAAATGAGTCTTGAACCTAAAGACATCGTTGAAATAAAAGAAGTTCTTGCAGTTAACGCTGGCGAACTAAAAATCGGTACTCCATTCGTAGCGGGTGCTGTTGTAACTGCTGAAGTTATCAATGAAGGTCGTGACAGAAAAGTAATTACTTTCAAAAAACGTCGTCGTAAAGACAGTAAAGTAAAACGTGGTTTCAGAAGAGACTTCACACGTGTACGCATTACTAAAATTGCTGCGTAATTAACTAAAAAGTAGGAGATAGATATGGCTCATAAGAAAGGTCAGGGTAGTACACAGAATAACCGTGATTCAGCTGGTCGTAGACTTGGTGTTAAAAAATACGGTGGTCAAACAGTTAGAGCTGGAAACATTATAGTTCGTCAAAGAGGAACAAAAGTTCATCCAGGTCTAAACATAGGTATGGGTAAAGACCATACTTTATATGCACTAGTAGATGGTATTGTAGAGTTCGGTCGTAAAGACAAAACTCGTAAACAAGTTTCAATCATACCTGCTGCGTAATTTTTTATCCTTAGGCTTCTGCCTGAGGATTTTCTGACACACTCTTTTTTAAATTCATTTTTTTCACTATAATTTCGTTTCAAAATACAATCTTTAATAGTTTATTTTGCCCTACATGTAAGCAGAATGAAATTTTAAATATTGCACAAGGATTTTTATGTTTATAGATAGCGTAGAGCTTACAGTCTCTTCTGGTAAAGGTGGAGCAGGATGTGCTTCATTTCGTCGTGAAAAATTTGTTGTAAACGGCGGACCAAACGGTGGAGACGGCGGTAAAGGCGGTGACATCTGGTTTAGATGTGATAATAATACGCATACGCTTTCTCATTTTCAAAAAAATATGCATATCAAAGCCGATAACGGCGTACCGGGTGCACCAAGAAATATGACGGGAAAATCGGGAGAGAAAAAAGTCATCATCGTTCCTCCCGGAACTCAGATCATTGACAAAGAGAGCGGTAAAGTCCTTTTTGATATGCTTGAAGACGGACAGGAAGCGGTGTTTTTAGAGGGTGGTAAAGGCGGACTCGGAAATACGCACTTTAAATCTTCTACAAACCAAAGACCGACCTATTGCCAGCCGGGTGAAGCGGGTGAGACTAGAAGTATAAAGTTAGACCTGAAACTTATCGCCGATGTAGGACTTGTCGGTTTTCCAAATGTCGGAAAATCAACACTTATCTCGACTGTATCAAATGCACGTCCGGAAATAGCAAACTATGAGTTCACGACATTGACTCCAAAACTCGGTCAAGTAAACATTGGTGATTTTGAGTCTTTCATTATGGCAGATATCCCCGGTATTATCGGCGGGGCTAGTGAAGGAAAAGGTCTTGGTATCCAGTTCTTACGCCATATCGAGAGAACAAAAACACTTCTTTTCATGATAGATTTAGCTTCATACAGAGATCTAAAAGAGCAGTTTGAGACTCTGAAAAACGAGGTTGCATCATTTTCAGAAATATTAGGCAACAGTAAATATGCTATAGCTCTTACGCGTGTAGATATTGTCCCACACGAGGAACTAAATGACCTAGTAAACGGCTTTTTAGAACTTTTAGGTCTTAAAGCGAATGAAAAAAGCGAATATGATTTCGATAAGACAATTCCATATTTTATTCAAGATACAGCTGATGAGACACTTGGATACGACAGAACAAAACCTTATTTTGTGACCCCGATCTCTTCTGCAACAAGCAAAAATATCGAAGCATTGAAATACGCACTTTTTAATCTAGTCCATACGGATAGACAACAAAAATGAAACGTATCGTCATCAAAGTAGGAACTGCCGTATTAACGCAGGATTTGCAGATTGCAGAAGACAGACTGCACAATATTGTCAAACTTCTTGTCGATCTCAAAAAAAAATATGAGGTCGTTTTGGTTTCTTCAGGTGCTGTTTCTGCGGGGTATACGCAGTTAAAGCTTGACAAGAAAATATTGGAAAACAAACAGGCGCTGGCAGCCATAGGGCAGCCTCTTTTGATGAAAAAATACCGTTTGGCATTTGCACAGCATAACGAACTATGTGCACAGATCCTACTTACTGCGGGAAATCTAAGCACTCCTTCTCAAAATGAGAAGATAAAAAATACGATGAACGTTTTGCTAGAAAACAGTGTCGTACCTATTATAAACGAAAATGATGCAACAGCTATCGAAGAACTTGTAGTCGGCGATAATGATCAGCTTTCGGCTTATGTCGCTTGTAACATCAATGCAGATATGTTGATTATCTTGTCTGATATCGATGCTTATTATGACAGCGATCCGCATAAAAATCCTGATGCGAAGGTAAAAAAAGTTGTCGGTCTGATAGATGAAAAAGAGTTGCAGCAAAACGCTTCGCCAAACACAGAATTTGCAACAGGCGGTATAGTCACAAAACTAAAAGCAGCATCCTATATGCTTACATGTAAGCGTGAGATGTTTTTGGCAAGCGGATTTAATTTAGAAGATGTAAGAAGTTTTCTTATCGATGATAAACATTTAGGCGGAACACTCTTTACATGTAAGGAGATTTAGTAATGAAAATAATCTTTATGGGTACACCGACGTATGCCCAAGTAATTTTACAAGATCTGATTAGAGCTCAAGATATGGAAGTCGTGGCTGTTTACACACAGCCCGATAAACCGGTCGGCAGAAAAAAAATCATGACGCCTCCTCCTGTTAAAGTAACTGCACAAAATGCCGGAATCGAAGTGCATCAGCCTACAAGATTAAGAGACGAAGAAACTGTTAGAGAACTGACAGCTATCGAGTGTGATTTTATTATCGTAGCTGCTTATGGGCAGATATTGCCTCGCGAAATCCTTTTACATGCTCCATGTATCAATCTTCACGCTTCCGTACTTCCAAAATACAGAGGTGCCAGTCCCATTCAAGAAGCACTTTTAAACGGTGACACTTATACGGGTGTAACTGCAATGAAGATGGATGAGGGACTCGATACGGGAGATGTCATAAAAATATCTAAAATAGCGATAGACGATGATGAAATGGCAGAAGCACTTTTTGAAAAGCTGACATATATCGCAAGTGATCTGACTCTGGATGTCTTAAGAAATTATGACATTTATAAACAGGAAAAACAAGATAGTAAACTTGCGACTCATTGTTCTAAGATAACTAAAGCGGATGGCGAGATAGAGTTTAAAGATGCCGTTAAACTCTACAATAAGTATAGAGCTTTTACGCCATGGCCGGGCGTGTACTTAAAAAGTGAATTAAAATTAAAAAAGATAGGTCTTCATGCAGCTTGTCATACATATGATATGGGAAAGATTTTAGAGATTCATGATGATCATATAGTCGTTGGCTGTGAACTTGGAGCTATAAAAGTCTATAGAGTTCAGCCTGCATCAAAAAATGAGATGGATATCATCTCTTACATCAATGGAAAGCGTTTAAAAGTTGAAGACTATTTATCTTGATGAAATAGATTCGACACAAAGATATTTGAAAGATGCCCTTAAAAGCAGAGAACTTGTTTCTCCTGTAGCGGTTGTGGCTGCTAAGCAGTATGCGGGACAAGGAAGTCGGGGAAACAGCTGGATAGGTGAAGAGGGGAATCTTTTTTTCTCATTCAGTATTGCTATTAAAGATCTGCCCGATGATTTAAAATTAGAGTCATCATCTATCTATTTTTCATATCTTTTAAAACAGGTCTTGGAAGAAAACGGCTCTGAAATTTGGTTGAAGTGGCCGAATGATTTTTATCTGGGTGATAATAAAATCGGCGGGACTATTACAAATATTGTCAAAGAGGATTTGGTCTGCGGCATAGGATTAAATCTCATAAGCGCACCTGTGGGGTTCTCAAAGCTTGATGTTGCAATTTCTAAAGAAAATATTTTAAATGGTTATTTTAATTATTTGAAAAAAAACATTGGATGGAAGCAGATTTTTAGTAAATATAAGTTAGAATTTGACAAGAGCAAAAACTATTTTGCACATGGTGGGGATAAAAAAGTTTCTCTTAGTAATGCTGTTTTACAGGATGATGGTTCAATTATAAGCGATGGTCAAAGGATATTTAGTTTAAGATGAGTGAAGTAATTGTAATAGCGAATCAAAAAGGCGGAGTAGGCAAAACTACGACTGCTGTGAACCTGGCTGCGTCATTGGCTGTAGCTGAAAAAAAGGTCCTATTAATCGATGCAGATCCTCAAGCTAATGCTACGACATCTTTGGGATTTCATAGAAATGATTATGAGTTTAATATCTATCATGTCCTTATCGGCACAAAAAAGCTAAAAGACATCATCTTAAAATCTACACTTCCTACTTTACATCTAGCACCCTCAAACATCGGTTTGGTCGGAATAGAAAAAGAGTATTATGAATCAGGAAATACTGAGGGAAGAGAATTAGTCTTAAAAAAAGCGATTTCATTAGTACTTAAAGATTATGATTATATCATTATCGATTCTCCACCGGCACTCGGGCCAATGACTATCAATGCATTATCGGCTTCAAACTCTGTGATCATTCCTATCCAGTGCGAGTTCTTTGCACTTGAAGGTCTTGCACAGCTTTTAAATACGGTAAGACTGATCCGTAAGACGATTAATCCGAAGCTTTCTATAAAAGGTTTTTTACCGACGATGTTCAGTTCACAAAACAATCTTTCAAAACAAGTGTTTGCAGATTTAAGACAACATTTTCAAGGAAAACTCTTTAAAGATGTCGCAAACGAGTATATCGTTATTCCAAGAAATGTAAAATTGGCAGAGTCTCCATCTTTTGGCAAACCTGTTATTTTATATGATGTAAAATCAAGCGGATCGGAAGCTTATCAAGATTTAGCACAAGCGATAATAGCATAATGAAAAGCACTAAAGCAGCTTTAGGCAGAGGTCTTGGTGCTCTTTTAGGAGAGATCGGTGAAGCTTATGAGAATGAAATCCCGACCGCAGATTCTATTTTAGAAATCCCTTTAAAAAGTATTCAACCCAATCCATACCAACCTAGAAAACATTTTAATGAAGAGTCTTTGCAAGAATTAAGCGAGTCTATTAAACATGATGGACTATTGCAACCGATCGTAGTGATCGAAGATATTGACGGTTACATATTAGTTTCAGGCGAGAGAAGACTGCGTGCTTCTAAATTAGCTAAGTTAAAGACTATTCGTGCAATATGTATGAAAGTCGATAATGAAAAGATGCGTCAATTAGCACTTATCGAAAATATTCAGCGTGATGAATTAAATTCGATAGAGTTGGCTACTGCTTATGATGAGTTAATAAAGATACATAATCTGACACATGAAGATTTAGCTGTTAAAATTCATAAAAGCAGAGTACATATTACAAATACTATGCGTCTTTTACAGCTTTCTAAAAATACGCAAAAAGCTTTGATTGAAAATAAAATATCATCAGGACATGCAAGAGCATTGATAGGACTGGATGAAAAAGATCAGCAATTAGTGGTTGATTCTATTATAGGTCAAAAACTCAGCGTTAGAGATGTTGAGAATATGGTCAAATCGATTAAAAACGATATCAACAAGCCTGTACAAAAAAATGAAAAAGTCGAATATGACTATTCATTGTTAAAAACTAAACTTGAAAGTTTAGGATTAAAAACGATTTTTAAGGCAAATAAAATGACTGTAGAGTTTTCAAATGAAGCTCAAATTGGTCAATTTCTTTCAAAACTTTCATAAAATAACAAATTTGTATAAAAAAAAAGCAATCTTTAACTATCGTTTCAATTTATAAATAGTATAATCACGCAACTTTTAGGAGGTGCTATGTTAGATATAAGTCCGATACTACTTGGTGTAACGCTGGTTGTATTTCTTATCCTTATTGCCGTTCTAAACAGTTGGCTCTATAACCCTTTGCTAGCTTATATGAATAAGCGTGAAGCTGATATTAAAAAAGATCTGCAACAAGTGGGATCAAATGATGAAGAGGTTAACGCATTAATCGCAAAAGCTGAGCAAATTGTTATGGACGCTAAATTGGAGGCGGCAGCTTTAAGAGAGAAAGTTATTGCAGATGCTAAGGAATTAGCTCAAAGCAAGTTAGAAGCAAAACGTGCTGAATTGGCAAGTGAATATGTTGAGTTTGAACAAAGTTTAGCTCAAGAGCGTGAAGAGTTAAATAGTGCCTTGTTGTCACAAGTTCCACTGTTTAAAGAAGCTATTAAAGCTAAATTTAGTCAACTGTAAGGATGTTCATGAGTAGAATTGTATTATTAATGCTTATGGTATCAACTTATGCATTGGCATCTGAACAGGGTGCTGCGCACTCTACGGATATTTTGTGGCGTACTATTAACTTTGTAGTTTTTGCCGGAATAATTTGGTATTTTGTTGCAGAACCGGCAAAAAACTACTTTTCTGGTAGAAGCAAATCAATTTCTGATGAACTACAAAAAGTTCAAGATAAGTTGAATGAATCAAAAGTAGCAAAAGAAAAAGCTTTGCAAAAAGTTCAAGATTCTGAAAAATTGGCAAAAGAGATTTTGGAAGCTGCTAAAAAAGAGAATAAAGTTCTAAATGACAGCATTATGAACCAATGCAACAATGAACTTGAAATCATAGGCAAACAAACTCTTTCAATCATGGAACTTGAAAAAAGAAAAATGGTAAGAGAAGTAGTTAACGCTACATTAAATGAATTGCTGACAGAAGATAACAATAGTTTTGATAAAAAAGCTATGGTTGATGTTATCTTGAAAAAGGTTGCATAATGGAAGAGTTAATAGCTAAACGTTACGTGAAAGCTTTAAAAAGCAGTTTCAATAGTGATGAATTGGTTAGTGTTGGTGCTGTTTTTGACACACTTGCTGGGGAATTTAATAGTTTGAAATATTCTCAAATTATGGATAATCCAAACGTTTCTAAGAGTGAAAAACTTGATATTCTGTTAGACGCAGTAAAATCTGTTGAATCAAATAAGTTAAATAATCTTATTCATTTATTGGTTGAAGAAAATCGCATAAGTATAATTCCTGCATTAGCAAAAATTATACAAAAAGAGATTGCAAGAATAAATAATACTTATAATGGTGTTGTTTACAGCAATAGCGATATTGATGCAGCTTCTTTAAGTGAACTAAGTTCGGGGATTAGCAAAAAAATTGATTCAAATATCACTTTAAAGTTTGTAAAAAACGATTTTGATGGTATAAAGATGAAAGTTGAAGATCTTGGAATCGAAATCGATTTTTCAAAATCTAGAATAAATACTCAAATTATTGAGCATATTTTAAAAGCAATTTAATACGAAGAGAGGAGAATAGTAGTGGTAGCAAAAGTAAAAGCTGACGAAATTAGTTCTATTATTAAAGAACGTATCGAAAACTTTGAACTAAGTGTTGATATCAACGAAACAGGTAAGATTGTATCTTATGCTGATGGTGTTGCACAAGTTTATGGTTTAAATAATGTTATGGCCGGTGAAATGGTTGAATTCGAGGGGGGTACTCGTGGTCTTGCTATGAACCTTGAAGAGAGCACTGCAGGTATAGTTATACTTGGTGGTGGAAACACATTAAAAGAGGGAATGAGCGTTAAACGCTTAGGAAAACTTTTAAGTGTACCTGTTGGTGATGCGTTACTTGGACGTGTTGTTAATGCTCTTGGTGAACCAATTGATGGTAAAGGTCCGATTGAAACAACTGAAGTTCGTTTGGTTGAAGAAAAAGCACCTGGTATCATGGCTCGTAAATCTGTTCATGAACCATTGGCAACTGGTATTAAAGCAATCGATGCTCTAGTTCCAATCGGTCGTGGTCAACGTGAGCTTATCATTGGTGACCGTCAAACTGGTAAAACTACAGTAGCACTAGATGCGATCATCAACCAAAAAGGTAACGGTGTTGTATGTATATATGTTGCTGTTGGTCAAAAACAATCAACAGTTGCTCAAGTTGTTCGTCGTTTAGAAGAACACGGTGCAATGGAATATACAATTATCGTTTCTGCAACTGCTGCTGAAGCTGCTGCATTACAATTCTTGGCTCCATATACTGGTGTTACAATGGGAGAATACTTCCGTGATAACGCACGTCATGGTCTAATCGTATATGATGATTTAACTAAACATGCAGTTGCATACCGTGAAATGTCACTTATTCTTCGTCGCCCTCCAGGCCGTGAAGCATACCCAGGGGATGTTTTCTATCTACACTCTCGTTTACTAGAGCGTGCAGCTAAGTTAAATGATGAAAAAGGTGCAGGTTCTTTAACTGCTCTTCCGATCATTGAAACTCAAGCTGGTGACGTTGCGGCTTATATTCCGACAAACGTTATCTCGATCACAGATGGTCAGATATTCCTAGAAACTGATCTTTTTAACTCAGGTGTACGTCCGGCGATCAACGTTGGTCTTTCAGTTTCTCGTGTTGGTGGTGCTGCGCAAATCAAAGCTACTAAACAAGTTGCCGGTACACTACGTCTTGACCTTGCACAATATCGTGAGCTTCAAGCGTTTGCACAATTTGCATCTGATCTTGATGAAGTTTCTCGTAAACAACTTGAGCGTGGACAAAGAATGGTCGAAGTACTTAAACAACCTCCATACTCTCCTTTATCAGCTGAGAAACAAGCTCTTATTATCTTCGCGGGTAATCAAGCTTTCTTAGATGATATGGATGCATCAAATGTAGTTCGTTTTGAATCAGAGTTATATCCATTTATTGAAGCTTCTTACCCTCAAATTTTTGAGAGTATCAGAAGTTCATCTAAAATAGACGATGATACACATGCGTTAATGATAAAAGCACTAGAAGAGTTTAAAACTAGTTTTATAGTAGCGTAAGGAAGTATTTCTATGGCAAACTTGAAAAATATTCAAAGACAGATTAAGAGTGTTTCTAACACTCAAAAGACAACACGTGCGATGAAACTTGTATCTACTGCAAAGCTTCGCCGTGCAGAAGAACTAGCAAAACGTTCTCGTCTTTTTTCTAGTAAGATAAATCAGGTTATTGCCGAAATCGCTGGTCGTATAAAATGTCATACTATTGATGGAATTGGAAGTCGTTCTTTTGAAAAGATTGAAAATCCAAAGATGATTGATATTATTTTTGTTACTGCAGATAAAGGTTTATGTGGCGGTTTTAATATTCAAACTATTAAAGCTGTTAATAAGCTGATAGCTGAGTTCCAAGGTAAGCAAGTTAAAATACGTCTTCGTGGAATCGGTAAAAAAGGTATTGAATACTTTAAATTTAAAGAGATCGAGTTATTCGATGAAGTTAAAGATTTAAGTTCAAAACCAGACTTAGAGCGTTCTAGTAAGTTCATTTCTACATCAATGAAAGATTTTAATGATGGTAAAACAGATGGTCTTTACATTGTATATAACGGGTATAAAAATGTTATTACTCAAGAGTTGCATGTAAATAAGATCCTTCCTATTGATGCTGATCAATACGGATGTACGTTAGATCCTCAAAAAGAATCTTTGTTAGAGATTGAAGCTCAAGATGAATCAATGATGTTGACATCATTGATTAACAAGTATGTTGAGAATAATATGTACTATGCACTGATCGATTCGGTCGCAGCTGAACATAGTTCACGTATGCAGGCTATGGATGCGGCTACAAACAACGCTAAAGAGATGGTTAAAACACTAAATGTTCAATACAATAAAGCACGTCAAGCTGCTATTACAACAGAGCTTATAGAAATTATAAGCGGCGTGGAGTCTATGAAATAATGGAGAGAAATATGATTGGTAAAATTAGTCAAGTTATGGGTCCAGTTGTTGACGTTGATTTTGATGGATATCTTCCAGTAATCAACGAAGCAATTGAAGTTCAGAATGGCGAGTATCGTCTTGTTCTGGAAGTTGCAGCTCACCTTGGGGATGGTCGCGTTAGAACTATTGCTATGGATATGAGTGAAGGTCTAGTTCGTGGTATGGAAGCAAAAGCTACAGGTGCTCCTATTAAAGTTCCTGTTGGAGAAAAAGTTCTTGGACGTATCTTCAACGTTATCGGCGAAACAATAGATGACGGTGAACAAGTAACAGATTGTGATACTTGGTCGATCCACCGTGATCCTCCGCCACTTGTTGAGCAATCAACTAAAACTGAGATGTTTGAAACTGGTATCAAAGTCGTTGACTTACTTGCTCCTTATGCAAAAGGTGGTAAAGTAGGACTATTTGGTGGTGCCGGTGTTGGTAAAACGGTCATTATCATGGAGCTTATCCACAACGTTGCTCATGGACATGACGGTCTATCAGTATTTGCTGGTGTTGGTGAGCGTACACGTGAAGGAAATGACCTTTATCACGAGATGTTAGAGTCTAACGTATTGGATAAAGTTGCACTGTGCTACGGACAGATGAGTGAGCCTCCGGGAGCACGTAACCGTATTGCACTTACTGGTCTTACAATGGCTGAGTATTTCCGTGATGAGAAAAAACTTGACGTATTGATGTTTATCGATAACATCTTCCGTTTCGCACAATCAGGTTCAGAGATGTCTGCACTTCTTGGTCGTATCCCTTCAGCTGTTGGTTACCAACCGACACTAGCTCGTGAGATGGGTGCATTACAAGATCGTATTACATCTACTAAATCTGGTTCTATTACGTCTGTTCAAGCTGTATATGTACCAGCGGATGACTTGACTGACCCGGCTCCGGCTTCAGTTTTCGCTCACCTTGATGCTACTACAGTTCTTAACCGTAAAATTGCGGAAAAAGGTATCTATCCTGCGGTTGATCCATTGGATTCAACTTCAAGACTACTTGATCCACAAATCATCGGTGAAGAACACTATGCAGTTGCACGCGGTGTACAACAAACTCTTCAAAAATATAAAGATCTACAAGATATCATTGCGATTCTTGGTATGGATGAGCTTTCTGAAGATGATAAAGCGACTGTTGAACGTGCACGTAAGATTGAAAAATTCTTATCTCAACCGTTCTTCGTTGCAGAAGTATTTACAGGTGCACCTGGTAAATATGTTAAACTTGAAGACACTATCAAAGGATTTAAAGGTATCCTAGAGGGTGAATTCGATCACATGCCAGAATCAGCGTTCTATATGGTTGGTGGTATGGATGAGGCTATTGCTAAAGCTGAAAAGCAAAAAAGTAAATAGTCCACATAAACTCTAAAGGATTGTTATGGATACATTCAGACTTGAAATCCTGACTCCTAACGGCGAGATCTTTAACGGTGATGTCGTTAGTGCTACTCTTCCTGGTGAAGAGGGTGAGTTTGGAGTTTTAGCACATCATGCTTCGTTAACAACGTTGTTACAAGCTGGTGTAATCGACCTAGAGACAGAAAATAAAACTGTTGAATCGGTTGCTATTAATTGGGGAGTTGTTCAAGTAGATGAGTCAAAGGTTGTTGTACTAGTTGATGGTGCAGTTGCAATCCAAGGCGAGTCTGAGAGCGCGATAGCAGCAGCTCTTGCAGAAGCTAAACAGCTTATTGAAGACGTTTCAGATTCTGCAACAGCAATCGCATCTGTTTCTGCAAAACTTGAAAATGCAGCTCAAAAGCTAATATAGTTTCATTATGATAAATGAAATTATAGATTTTTATATTAAAAGTCACCCTGTCACACTTTTTGTGTTGGCATTGCTGACTTTATACTTCTTTGCTCTTAATTGGGTCTTCTTTTACAGGTATTTTACACTTAATGTTTGGATCACAAATGAAAACTCTTCGTTAGAGACTATACTTATGGGTGCATCTCACGTTTCTGAAAACTCATTTTTACGATATTTCATCAAAAGTTCTACTAAACTTTCAAAAGAACTTTTTGATTTGGCTCATTATGCAGCGACAAAAGAGGCTACGAAAGGCCTTTCGTTTTTATCGATAGTTGCATCAACATCACCGTTTATCGGACTGTTCGGAACTGTTGTGTCTATTTTAGATACTTTTAGCCATATCGGCCAGTCTAGCGGGACGATGGTTGTAATCGCTTCTGGCGTATCTGACGCATTGGTCGCAACTGCAAGTGGTATATTTGTAGCGATTTTTGCTTATACATATCATCAGATATTGAAAAGAAAAGCATTTGAGTTATCGGGATTATTAAAGATGCAATCAGATTCTATTATTTCTAAAAGTATAGCTTGATGCAATATGATTGGGATGAAAAACCGGAACTAAATATCACTCCTCTTGTGGACGTGATGTTGGTTTTACTTGCCATTTTAATGGTAATAGCACCGAACATTGTATATGAAGAGCTGATAAATTTACCTCAGGGCTCGGCAAAAAAGCAGATTTCAAAGATATCACCTGTTCATATAACAATAGATAAAAATAAAAATATAAAAGTCAATAAAAACAATTTTGAGTTAAATACATTTGCAGATAATTTTATGCAGTTTGCACAAACGCTGAGTGGAAAACCGGTCGTTACAATAAGTGCAGATAAAACTCTAGACTATGGTATTGTAATGTCTATAATCGCAGCCGTTAAACAAGCTGGATTTAGTGAGATATCTTTAGCTACAAATGGTTAATAACAATAGCAGCTACTTTTATATAAGTGGTTTAGTATCATCTGTCATATTATTTCTAGTTCTTTCCCTCTTTAGTTATGTACTTTTTTCATCACAGCAGCTAAAATCGTACGCTTTAAAAAAAGACACTTCTATTTCGGTATCTATCGTTAATTTGTCTAAAAAAACCGATTTACCGGTAAATGAAAAGAACAATGAAGAGATTCCAAGTACGGAAATTAGTCAAAAACCCGCTGATGTATCTTCGCTTTTTTCAAAAGTCTGGACAAAATCATTAGATTCGATCAGTAAAGAGAAACAAAATACAGATAATGACAGTTTGCTGCGACTTACTAAAAAAATTAAAACCAGTACGAAAAATGATGTTCAATCTATAAAAGAAAAAGTAGAAAATACGAAGTTCGCCAGAGCAGATGTGCAAGTCACTAGCGATGATAGCTCAACAGGGGAAGAGGTAAATGAGTTTTTAGCTAAAATACAAGGAGAAATCTATAATAATTTTTATCCGCCGCAAAATACGGGCGGACAAAGTGCTAAGATACTTATAAGACTGGATGCTGATGGTACGGTATTGGATTTTAGGATTCTTACGTATTCAGGCGATGACATTTTTAATGCGGAAGTAGACAGACTGAAAAATAGAGTTTCAGTGTTGAGATTTCCTCAAAATCCTGATAATAAGGCAGGAAATTATATAATTACATTAGTTGCAAAGGAGTAGGTTTGCGTATTTTTTTTAGTTTGTTCTTTTTTATAACTGTGGTATTTGGTGCAGATGCTACAATAGAGGTAGTAAAAAAAGTTGATTCACTTCCAACTATCGGAGTTGAAGACTCGTCGGTAAGTTATGATGATGTTTTTAAAACGAGATTTTTTAAAGCTTTGGTAAGTGATCTAAACGTATTATCGCTTTTTAACGTAGATCGTCATAATTATATTACGCATTACGATGAAAGCCGTGTAGTCGTAGAAAATAAAGATAAAGACTATGTTCTTAGATATAAACTGTATGAAGGCGATAACCAGGCTTTAACAGTAGATATGAAAATTATTAAAAACTCTAATGTAGTCATGAATAAGAGTTATAAGATACAAAATAGCAAATTATCTGTTTTTGTTTCACATGCGATAGCGTATGATGTAAATAAGTTTATGGGAGCAGAGCCTGTAGATTGGATGAAAAAGAAGATATTATTGGCTCGTTTAGTTTCCCCGCAGCAAAGTGAGATAGTGATCTCAGACTATACCTTGGCATTTTCTCAAAAAATTGTCAGTGGAGGATTGAACGTATTTCCAAAGTGGGCGAATAAAGAGCAAACGGCATTTTATTATACTTCTCTAAGCGGCAAAAAACCATCATTAAAAAAAGTTGACATAAAAACAGCAAAAGTTGAAAATATTCTCTCTTCTGATGGGATGATCGTTTGTTCAGACGTCAGTCTTGATAGTAAAAAACTTTTAGTCACAATGGCTCCGGAAGGGCAACCGGATATCTACATGTATGATGTAGACACTAAAAAAACTACTCGCTTAACGACTTATAGCGGTATAGATGTCAATGGACAATTCATGAAAGACAATAAAATTGCATTTGTATCAAATCGTTTGGGATATCCGAATATTTTTTCAAAAGTAATTGGGGAAAAAGGTGTCGAACAACTAGTATATTATGGTAAAAGTAACTCATCATGTAGTGCGCATAATGAGTATATAGTATATAAATCAAGAGAAAGTAATGATAACTTTTCTGACAATACCTTTAATCTTCATTTGATATCAACAGAAACAGATTTTATAAGACGTTTGACTGCTACTGGTATGAATGAGTTTCCACGATTCTCTCAAGACGGCGATGCGATACTATTTATTAAAAATTACATGGAGCAAAGTTCTATCGGAATAATAAGATTGAAATTTAATAAAAACTATCTTTTCCCGCTTAGTTATGGGAAAATTCAATCAATTGATTGGTAATCATAAATTTAATATGTACATATTTGCAATTTTTCGTTACAATGGTGCATATTTCATAAAAAAAGGGTGTGTAATGAAAAATATTATACTTTCAAGTGCTGCTGTTGCAGTTTTATTTTTTGCTGGTTGTAGTTCAAATAAACCTGTGGTTGATGAGACAAATAAAGATTCTGCTTCGACACAGTTTACTCAACCTGTTGAAGAAGTTGCTCCTGTCCAAGATCAGGGTATGTCAGATAGTACAGTAAAATCTGACTCGAATGAGATGACAATGGCTAATTTAGAAAATAGTATGCTTTCCGTATATTTCGATTTTGACAAGTATGTAATCCGTCAAGATATGAAAAGTAGTGTCACTAAAGATGCGGATATGGCTAAAGCAGATGCTAGCGCATATTCTATCAAGCTGGAAGGTAACTGTGACGAATGGGGAAGTGATGAGTATAACTTTGCACTTGGTTTAAAACGTGCGCAAGCTGTTAAAACTGAATTGGTAAACGAAGGTGTTGATGCGAAACGTATCTCTATGGTAAGTTATGGCAAAAGTGCTCCAGTTTGTAATGAAAAAACAAAAGAGTGTTGGCAAAAAAACCGTCGTGTTGACTTCAAACTTCTTCCGTAACATATGAATCGCAGTATACATCTAATATTAGTTGCTGCTTTTCTTCCTATATCACTTTTAAGCTCTGAACCTTCTGCGTTTGGGGCTGGTGATCTAGATTCTGCAACACCGTATGGGTTAACTATAAGCGAAAAAGCCATAGTCAACAATAAGCAAAAACTTGAAAGCTTAAATAAAAAAACATCATCTGTCGATACAAAAGTAGATTCATTACGAGAGAGAATCGATGGCTTTCAAACAGTTGTAGAAAGCATAGCGGCTAAATCTCATCAAAACAGTTCCGATCTTAATGCACTTAAAGATTCTACAGCTTCACAAAAAGAGCGCAATAGTAAGATAGATGCACTCACACAGGCAAATGCTGAGAATATTGATAAACTAAAACTTTTAATAACGGAAATGTCTACATTGGTAGATACTATCAATAAAAATTACGTATCAAAAGATGAGTTTAATGATCTGGTAAAAGATATTAATGAGTTTAAGAAACTGGTCGGTTCACAAATCAAATCATCAAAATCAAGTAGTACATCTCTAGATTCGATTAGTCTATCAACGGTTTATAATAAAGCAGATGGTTATTATAAAAGTAAGAACTATGCAAAAGCGATAGAATATTTTAGCTATTTGGTCTCAAAAAAATATAAGCCAGCGTATTCTAATTATATGATAGGGGAGTCACATTATAAGACTCAGCATTATGGCGAAGCGATCGCATATTTTAAAGAGAGTGCGACTTTATATGCTAAAGCAAGCTATATGCCTAACTTGATGCTTCATACAGCAGTTGCAATGCAAAAAACAAATGATATAAGCAATGCAAAAAAGTTTTTTGCTGCTTTGATCGCGAGCTATCCGAAAACAGCTGAGGCTAAGGATGCTAAAAAAATTCTTTCTAGCTTAAAATAATAATGTCATTTGCAATATTTCAGCCTATATGAAAATTATAAATGATACAATCCGAGAAATATATAAGAAGGTGATAATATGGCAATTGAAAAAAATCAAATAGTATCTATTGAGTATGAAGTACGTGATGGTGATACTGTAGTAGATAGTAACGTTGGTGGTGCGCCATTAGTATTTATGTTCGGCAAAGGTCAGATCATTCCCGGTCTTGAAAGAGGGATTGAAAATATGGCAATCGGCGATAAAGGCGATGTCCTTGTTAAAGCTGAAGATGCTTACGGAACATATAATGCAGAAGCTCTTCAAGAACTTCCAAGTGAGCAATTTGCCGGAATCGAGCTAAGCGAAGGTATGAGCCTTTATGGTCAAGGTGAAGACGGTTCAACTGTACAAGTAATCGTAAAAGAGATCAAAGATGAATCTGTAGTTATAGATTTTAATCATCCGTTAGCTGGTAAAGATTTAATGTTTACTGTTTCAATCAATAATATCCGTGATGCGTCTGCTGAAGAAGCAATGAGTGGGATCCCTGCAGAAAATGCAGTTGATGATTCTGGTTGTTGTGGTACTGGCGGCGGCAGTGGCTGTGGTTGTCACTAAGTTTATTACCGCTTCAAATGCTTCAAAAGAGGCGTTTAAAACAGCTAATTTACTAAAAACTCTTACCGTAAATACTTTGATTTACGGTGAGAGAGGCACTGGTAAAAAAACACTGGCTAAGTATATCGTTCCTAATGCTTCTATTATTGATGCGTCATCTTTTGATGAGCTTTTGACTGCAATCGATAGTTCAAGTGAGATAATAATCACGAACATAGACAATTCACCAAATATTCAAAGAGTTTTTCAAGCTATTAAAAACAAAAAGATCAGGGTGATCGCTACTTGCGCAAATACAAATATAAGTGAATTGTATGATGATATTTTTAGTGTGAAGTTTGACCTTCCCCCATTAAAAAAAAGAATGGAAGATGTTGAGGCTTTAATTGACTTATATATAGATGAAGTAAAAGATATAGTCAGAGAAGATGTTAAATTTAACAAACATAATTTTGTGCCGGATATTTCAGATAATTCTATATCACTGAAAAAACAGATATTTTCATACTCTTTCTTAGAAAACATCAGTTTAAACGAACTAATGCACCTAATAGAAAACTATCTTGAAGATAAAATAGGTACAAACAACGATTATAGAAACAATTTGCATATCTATGAAGTTCCACTGATAAGAGCGGGACTTAAAAAGTTTAAATCTCAACTGCAATTGGCTGATAAATTGGGATTAAATATAAATACACTTCGTAAAAAAATATCGGAAAACAGCGAATACGGGCTGTAACAAAATTTATTTAACAACATATAGGGAGTTTAATGAGTAAAAAAATAGCGATGATCTTTCCCGGGCAGGGAAGTCAAACTATAGGTATGGGTAAATCGTTTTATGAGAACAGTGAATTAGCACGTGAGATGTTTGCAAAAGCAGGCGAGAGAATAGGTGTTGATTTTAAAGAGTTACTATTTGAAGAAAATGAGAGATTAGCTCAAACTGCTTATACTCAGCCTGCTATTTTATTGGTTAGTGTGATCGCATATCGTTTGTTCCAAGAGGTAAATCCTACTAAAGCGGCACTGTTTTTAGGACATTCACTTGGTGAATTTAGTGCTTTATGTGCATCTGGGGCTATCGATTACGTCGATGCTGTAGAGTTGGTTCACAAGCGCGGTGCATTGATGCAGAGCGCTTGCGATAGTATCGAAGCGGGTATGATGGCGCTTGTGGGTCTTGATGACGAGAGTGTTGAAAAAGTGTGTGCAGATGCAAGATCAGCAGGTAAAAAAGTGTGGGCTGCGAATTTTAACCAAGACGGTCAAGTAGTCGTTGCAGGTATGAAAGCGGACTTAGAGTCTATGGAAGCAGCATTTAAAGAAGCGGGTGCAAAACGTGCGATACTTTTAAACATGTCGGTTGCAAGCCACTGTGAACTGCTTTCTCCTGCACAGGCTCCGTTAGAAGAAGCTATGAATATGATGGTAAAAGAGAGTTTTAGCGCTCCTATCATCTCTAATGTAACGACAAAACCGTATAACACAAAAGATGAAGCAGTAGCACTTTTAAAAGATCAACTGGTAAAACCTGTAAAATATAAACAGTCCATAGAAGCTATCGCAGGCGATATCGATCTTTTTATAGAGTTTGGTAACGGGAATGTTTTAAAAGGATTAAACCGTAGAATCGCAAAAGATGTCGAGACTCTGAATGTTGCAGATATGGACTCTTTAAACAGCGTGACAGAAGCTCTTAAAGCATAAAACTATGAAGATAACTTTAGTTCAAAATGCTCCTAAGTTAAATAAAACTAATCTGGCATTTGTACTAAATGAATCTCTTACATGTAAGAGTGATGTTATAGTTTTTTGTGAGCTTGCCCTAAACGGTTATCTTTTACAAGATAAATTGCTCGAAGACGCATTTTTGATAGATGAGCTACAACCCTTATGCGATGCCAGTAAAGATATCGATATAGTTGTCGGCGGTGCGTTAAAGATAGAAGATGAATATTTTAATTGTGCTTTTTATTTTAGTAAAGGTGAGCTGTTAAATATTCATAAAAAAGTTCATTTGCCAAATTACGGGATGTTTGAAGAAGCAAGATATTTTGACAGCGGCAAAGAATTTGATTCTTTTGCAACAACGTATGGCGAGGTCGCGATGCTGGTATGTGAAGACCTATGGCATCCCGACACTGTCAAAGAACTCTTTTATAAAAAACCGAAGATAGTCTATGTTCTTGCTGCATCTCCTGCACGCGGATTTAAAGATGATTCATTGGAGATAGAGGAGCAGTGGTATGTACTCATTACCTCTTTAGCCCTTCATTGCGGTACGAAAGTCGTATTTGTAAATCGTGTCGGTTTTGAGGATGGACTGGGTTTTTGGGGCGGAAGCTGCATATTGGACAGTAATGCAAAAATATTGCAAAAACTTCCACTTTTTGATGAAAAAATTGAAACAATAAAGGTAGAGATATGAAATTAGCAATAATGGGCGCAATGCCAGAAGAAATATCACCGATTTTAGAAAAAATCGGTAGTTATAAAACGACTGAATATGCAGGTAACAAGTATTATGAAGCAACATACTGCGGAGTTGATTTAGTTTTAGCGTACTCTAAAATAGGTAAGGTTTTCTCAACGCTAACAGCTGCGACTATGATCGAGCATTTTGGAGCAGAAAAACTACTTTTCAGCGGCGTTGCAGGAGCAGTGAGTCCAGATCTTAAGGTAGGTGACTTGGTAGTCGCTACAAAGCTTTCTCAACACGATCTAGATATCACTGCTTTTGGACATCCATACGGGTATGTGCCAGAGGGTTCTGTTTATGTCGATGCGGATAAAGGACTGATAGAGATATCTAAAAGTGTAGCAGCAGAAATGGGCTTACATGTAAAAGAGGGGATCATCGCAACAGGTGATCAGTTCGTTGCAAACGAAGAGCGTAAAAACTGGATAGGAAGCACATTTAATGCCGATGCATTGGAGATGGAGGGTGGAAGTGTCGCAGTTGTTTGTAATGCTTTAAACATACCGTTTTTCATTCTTCGTGCGATCAGTGATGCGGCAGATATGGATGCAAGCTTTAGCTTTGATGAGTTTTTAGAAAGCAGTGCAAAGATAAGTGCCGAATTTGTTATGAAGATGGTTGAAAAAATTGGAAAATAGTCATACATGTCTATAACTCTTTCTAAAAAGATAATGAGTAAACTCGGGAAAACTAACGCCGAGTTTAACCTTATAGAAGAGGGTGATAAAATTCTTGTCGGTCTTAGCGGCGGCAAGGACTCTTTAACACTTGTTCATGCCCTAAAAGAGCAACAACGCCGTGCACCTTTTAAGTTTGAATTTATCGCAGTGACCGTTGCTTACGGAATGAATGAAAATTTTGACAGACTTAAAGCCCATTGTGCGGAGCATGAGATACCTTACGAGATATATGATACAAATATCTATGATCTGGCAGAAGACAAGATAAGAAAAAATTCATCTTTTTGCAGTTTTTTCTCACGTATGAGACGCGGATCTCTATACAGCGCTGCAGAGAGATACGGATGCAATAAAGTAGCACTTGGACATCACTTGGATGATGCTGCAGAGAGCTTTTTTATGAACTTTATCTATAACGGTCAGATGCGTTCTCTTGCTCCGAAATACAGAGCAGACAACGGTCTTATAGTGATACGTCCGCTTATCCAGCTTCGTGAGCGTCAGCTCGCAGCTGCAGCACTGGAGAACGATATGCCTACAATCGGTGATGAAGCTTGTCCATCTATGAGATTTGACGTCAAGATGCCACATGCCAGAGCCGATATGAAAGAGATGTTATTTGAGATGGAGCAAAAGTATCCGTCACTTTTCGTGTCTCTAAATTCCGCTTTTAAAAATATATCTGAAGAGAGTTTTTTCGAGGTAGATAAATTTAAGCTTTAATTGCTTGCGAGCTATAAAACATACAGAGCCTTCAAGACTCTGATGTTGTTAATAAGGCTTAGTAAGATTCTTTCCTTCGGCAAGATTTACAGTCCCGGCTTTAGAGATCACAGCTTGTCCTTCAGCACTAAGTGCAAAATCGACATATTGTTTACCGGCTGCCGTCGGTGTTTCATTGGTGTAAATATAAAATGGTCGAGGCAATGGATATTTACCGGATGCAACACTATCTTTTGAAGGTTTTACACCGTTGACGGCTAAGATTTTCAGTCCATCTTTTTTGCTAGAGCTAAAATAGTCATCCATAGCAAAGGCATCTTTGTCTTTTTGGACGGTGTTTCGGATAGGCCCTGAACTATTTTCACGCTTTGCTGATGCAAGCAACGCCTGATCTTTATTTTTAAAAAGCAGCATACGTCCGGAATAGCCTACACCGGAAGTCTCGCTTGAACGAAGATAAAGTTTGATCGGTGCATCGTCGCCTCCAAGAGCCTTCCAGTTTGTTATTTTTCCTGTAAGAACATCTTTAGCCTGAGCGATCGTTATATCGCTTACTTTATTTGTCGGGTTAACAATGAATACTAACGCACCCCAGCCGACTTGTACCGCTTTTACATTTTTATCGTTTTCGATATTTAAAGGAGGACGGCATCCGCCGGCAACATCAACCTTTGCACCGCCTGCGAGTTTGAGCATCTTCTCAACTCCGCCTTTTGTATTGCGTTCTGTTTTGACACCGAATTTTGCTTCGTATGCTTGATTTAACTCTAGAACAAATGCATCCCGAGTGATACCGCATCCATAAGCTTTGACGGTTTCAGCCATTGAGGCGACTGGAAATAAAATCAATAGACTAAGTAGTAATTTACGCATTTTTTATCCTTTTTGTATAGTTTGATTAAGTTTTAAACTTTGAAAGTTCTTGATCAAGTTGAGATGTCAATTCTCGTAAACGGCTTACCTCCTTGTTGATTGTTTTCATCTCCGTTACAACGGATTGAGAACAACTGTTGGCATTTTCTATATCATTTACGACGGTTTCTGTCTCTTGGGCATTTTGTTTTGAGAGTTGGACTGTGCGTTCCACCATCCCACTCGCTTTTTCCATAATAGATATAGTACTAAAGATCTGTTCACGCATGACGTCTGAAGTCTCGACAAGTTTACGTATATTGCGAGAGTTGACATTGATAGATTCGCTTACATCGCTAATGGATTGTACGATGATGTTGACAGTCGCATTGATATCAACAAGACTTTTTTGAGTACGTTCGGCCAGTTTGCGCACTTCATCGGCGACTACTGCAAAACCACGTCCATGATCACCTGCACGTGCTGCTTCGATCGCAGCGTTAAGCGCCAGAAGGTTTGTCTGATCTGCAATATCCCCTATTATGAGCAGAACTTGTTTGACTTCGTCTGCATTGGCATTGAGTTGTGAAAGTTTTTCGGCTAATACAGTTTCAGCTTCCGCATCACTATTGATCTCATCAGACATCTCTGTTGTGGCCCGTGCCGTATCGTTCATGTTCTCAAGAGCAGTATGAATATCCTCTTTGGTAGTATTAAACTCTTCGATGGAGGAAATAATAACCGATTTGATTTCATTACTGTGGCGTGCTGATTTATCCAGTGTGCATGATTCCTCATTCATACTGCTGTTAATTGAACCGAAAGCTTTGTCCAGTATCGCTGCAACTTGGGTATTTTGATTACCTAGTTCTTGAATCTGCTGAACGGTATTTTGAATCTTTTTTATAAAAGTATTAATATAGCCGCTTGCTTTTCCAAATTCGTCCTCTCCTGTTACTTGTAGCCTTGCAGTAAGATCGCTTTCGCCTTCGGCAAGATCATGTAAAATAGCACTGAAATTTTTAAGCGGTTTGATGACTGCTGCTCGTATTGTCACAATCAAAAAAAGCATCATCGTCACTAAAATCGCCGAGAAAGCCATCAATGCTGCATCGGCTATCCACCTTGCATGATCGGTCAACTTTTGTACCAGAGTCAGGTTTTTACCGATAAGCCATATACCGATTGTTTCCCCTTTTGGATCGGTTATTGGCAAGAAGGTATTGAAGTAATTTTTACTGATGAAAAAACCATTTTTTTTCAGTGCATTGAAATCGATGTTTTGCATCTCTTTTAGATATTGTTCATCATAATCCTTAAGATCCAATACGTACGAACCGACATGCTGAGTGTACTTTTTATGTGTTGCTACCGATGAAAATTTTTCATCCATTAGGCTTAAAAGCTCCATATTGTTATCTTGTTTAAGGCTTTGTTGTACGGAATTGAGTCCCTGAATAAACTCTATAGAACCTTGATGACCGAATTCATCAACTATCGGTACAATGGCACGAAGCAGCATACCAGCGCGTCCCACTTCCATTCCGACAACAGGCTTGCCGCTTTCTTTAGCTTTTACGATCGAATATCTAAACTTGGAAAGATCATCATCGAATTTATCGGGTGCCCATGTACGTAAAAACGAGTGCATATCTTTAGTATGGAGATGAACTTTTATATTTTTATAGCTGGTATTGTTTTTAAAAAGATTGGAAAATCCGTTTAAAATATTTTTTGCACCCTCACGATCCCCATCTTCAAGGGCATAGATCAAGTCACCGTTTGTGGCGAATGTAAGCGCGTTCGTGAGTCCGACGTCATTTTTTAATTCCAACTTTTCTTTTAGTTGTACTTGAAGGTTTTTACGCAGTTCATCATACTGTACTTCAATAGCTTCATTGGCTAATGTATGGAGATACAGCCAAACAACAATGATACCGAGAATAGAGATTGCTACAATTGGAGTAAATGTTTTTTGTGCAACCGATAGATTATGTAACTTCATTTTACCTCTTTCAACTTTGCATTGAAGCATCTTTGCAAGAATCTTATATTTTGATTCGGGAATAATATAACACGTTTTTGTTTGTTTTTAATTAAAATGAAGAAAATCGCTAAAAATTTATATTAAAAATTATTATAGCAAAGAAGTGGGTTCAGTCGGAGAGTTTATACTTTATATATGTATCTGTTTTCAGGTTATCTAAAAAATCTACTATTCTCTCTTGGTAGATTCTAGTCTCTTCATCATAAGTGACTTGAAGCAAAGATGAAAGTATCGATTTGTCTATTTTTTTTGCATATCTGGGGATCTCTTTTAATTCCTGAACGATAGAATCTATAAGTTTATCGACATTGAGTTCATTGGATTTTTTGATCTTTTTTTACAATATCTTTCGTTGTCATTATCAAAAGATCCGCTCTGTCTTCATCCTCATATATCTTTAATGCCGCACTTCTGAGGTTAATGTAATAATCCACGTACTCTTCATCGTCTACTGCAATTAGAAGAGCGAAGAGTTTTGCACGAAAAAGTAAAGAATCGTGATGATAAATAAACAGTTCTCTAAACGCATTTAAAATATGATGTCTAATCTTGAAATATGATCTCACAAAAAATCCTTTTAACAGTAATATTATATCAAATTATGAGCTTATTACATTTTTATCACATGCTAAATATAATAAATACAAATAATGCTGTCATAAAGATAAATTAAGATTTCTTATGTAACACTATGGCGTATTATTAAGAAAACAAAAGGGGAGAAACAAAAATGGTAAGAAAAATGTTAAAAGTTTCTGCTGCTGTAGCACTGCTTTTTGGTGCAACGGTTTCACTGAATGCGTATGATAAAAATCCGCCATTTAAGCTGACTAAGCTTCAACCTGTAATGTATAAAAGTGATGGAACTACAATAAAAGCCTATAATCCTGCAACAGATTATAGAATATTTGTAAACTATGAGCTTGGAATGCATTGTGTCGGTTTTGAGATGAGTTATTGTTGTGTCATTCCACCGTATAATTCAATTCAATCACAAGCCGTCAGAACCGGAAAAGAGGGTTCGCTTCCATCTCTTATTACACCTAATGACAATAAGAAACTTTATTACTACACGAAGGATAACTCATATTCTGAGGGTAACAAGATGAAGTACTGGAGTGTCATGAAGGACGTTGATGGGGATGGACGTATGGATGGAGCAGGAGATAATGTTGCCAACTACGTATGGAAACATCTCTTTATCTACAAAGATCTAGAGGGTACTAAACCAGCGGGGGCTACTGCAAAAGACCGTCTTTATGTAGGTAAAGACATCAAAGTAAAAGTCGATGCCGGACCTACTGGAAAAAGTGTAGCTGGGGGCTACTTGGATTATGCGGGAAAAGATGGCGGTAACATAGTCTTTACTGATACTTTGGTTCCTGCTGTGACGGATATTCAGTTAAAACTTACCGCTTCACATCTTTGGGATGCGCTAGGTCTTCCTTTGACTGCATTTAATGACAGTACAAGACGCGGAAGTATCCGTTCTATCACAGAGAGAGACTTTCAACCGTTTCAAAAATCTACTGTTCAGTTACATGACCAAAACGGCAGACCTATTATGGATCATGGGCAGATAGCGGAGTATTTCGGTACAAATCCTGTCGATATTCCAAACTGTTATGCTTGTCACTCTCGTGAGGGGAAAGCGGCAAAAATGGCAAGAGAAGAGGGGCTGAAATCTTCTGATCAAGAGTACAGCTATTGGAAGACATATCCTGATGAAAGTGAGTATATGGCTAGACTTTCAGAAGCGTCTATCAACATTCTAAGTCTGCATGATAAACATCACGGAACGACATTCTTGAGTCATTATGATCCTACTGCATCGTCTAACCGTTTGGGACAGACCGGTGAGATCAACTGTGCGGACTGTCATGGGGATAATGTTTCTGGGAACTTGCAAGAACCTCGTCCGGGTGCGACAGGTTACAAAACTGTAAAAGCTAAAACACTTACAGAAGCGATCCACGGTTTTCACTTAGGAATCGTTCCTATGCCTGATGGTGCCGATAGAAGTCAATCTTGTCAATCTTGTCACCCTACACACTTCCAAGATCCGTCTATGAACGATGATACGAACCCGCTTCGTGTTTCAGACCGTTACGGTGAAGGACGTTTTAACGATAAAGATATCCGTACAAGCGGCGGTGGATGTTATGTTCGTCGTGATGCGCACTCGAACCCTGAGGCTAAACCGCCTTTCTTCTTAAATGAGGTAGGAAAATATCTTTTAGCTAACGTCAGTACGAAAGATGAAAAAGGGAAAAATACGAAAGAGCTAAGAGGATTGTACTGTACAAACTGTCATACAAAAATCGCTCAAGGATTACAAAAAGCCGATGATCTAAAAGATGCAGCGACTCATGAGGGTAAAACACTACGTAACAAAAGCCTCAAAGAGATAGTAAAAGAGCTTGCAGGCGGCGATATGAAAAAATTCAATGCACTTATTGACCCTAAAACGACAGGGGACAATGAAGTTCAAAAATACTACACTGATCATGAATCAGCAGTATTGGTTAAAAATGTAGGAAAAGACGGAGCTTTGGATCTTAAACCATGGAATCATCCGACTGGCGGAGATGTGCCTTATGCGGCAGCTTCAGGCGGTAATGACTGGTGGTTGAGTGCTGCTGAGCCTCACTGTGCGGATTGTCATGCTGCGCCGTTTGTTGAGAGTATGGGTGGACAATACTTCCCGATCGATCAAAACAACAAACATTCACTCTACCGTTACTCCAAAGGTCACGGGGACATCGCATGTCAATCTTGTCATGAATCGACTCACGGTCTATACTCGACTCGCTATGACGGAAAAGACAGAACAGTTGATATCACAACACATGAACAGGCACTTCAATACAGCCCTGATGGAGAATATACAGGTCCTGTAACTTGTGCGGCGTGCCACACTGTAAATGAAAAAGGTGTACCGGTACAACTCAAAGGTACTGCGTATGAGAACGATTACTGGGCTTCTGTGACATTGGCTCACTTTATGAGATCAGGCGATCAAAAAATGGGTGTCAAACAGCTAGTAGACAAATTCCCATACAAAAAATCGGCTCACATCGTTGAGACGACTTGGAAATAATCTTCTACATGTAAGCATAAAATTTTCACTCGCAGGCGGGATCTTCTCCGCCTGCTGAACTAATCATCTTTTTTTGTAACCTTATACATACCAATTTTAGTTTTTCGATTCTTTTAGATAAAATACTTTTTACTTATTTTAAGGTATTACTTCGTGATAGTACTTTACTTCAAAAATCAGTTTTTGAAAATGATAAAACTCTTACATGTAAGTTCCAAGAAGAGATAGACAAAATGTTCTACAAACTCTACGATTTAACAGAAGATGAGATTAGAATGTGAAGGAAAATGTTGATTGATATCTCTGAGATAAACTGATTAATAGAGAGTAGGACTATACTCTTCAATTAAGACTTTAGGATATAATTGTGTTATTATCATCTTTGAAGTAAGAGATATGATGAAGGTAAAAAATGAAAATCGATGAAATAACTATTAAAAACTATAAGTCTATAAAAGAGATAAATGAGCTTAAACTTACCAATCTTAATATTTTAATCGGTTCAAATGGAGCTGGAAAGTCAAATTTTATTTCATTTTTTAAAATGCTTAATGAACTTATAGAAAAAAAGTTTCAAGAATATGTTATGACTCAAGCAGGAGCAGACAATATTTTACATTTTGGTTCAAAAGTATCATCTGAAATATATGCCAAAGTAGATTTTGGTATTAATAAATATGCACTAAATTTAAAACCTGATAGTGAAGATAAGCTTTTTATTGCAGAAGAACATACATATTATAATAATTCTCATAGCATCATAGGTTCAGCAGAAAAGGAAACGCAACTTTTTAATAAAAGAGGTGGAATACATACTCGCAAGGGGGTTGCAGATTATATAATTGATGCATTACAATCTTGGAAAGTTTATCATTTTCATGATACAAGTTCAACAGCTTTAGTAAAAAAGACTTGGGATGTGGATGATAAATATAGATTAAGATACGATGCTTCAAATCTTGCTTCATTTTTATATAGACTTTCAAATGATTATGGCAAAGAATATACTATGATAGAAGAGACTATAAAACTAGTTGCTCCCTATTTTGACAAATTTGTATTAAAGCCTGATGAAAAAACTAATACCATAAGATTGGGTTGGTATGAAAAGGGAAGTGATAAACTATTTAATGCGAACCATCTTTCAGATGGAACACTTAGAATGATATGTTTAACAACACTCTTACTTCAACCAAATGCACCTGATACAATTATCATAGATGAGCCTGAACTTGGACTTCATCCTTACGCTATAACAGTTTTAGCAAGTTTAATGAAAAGCTTTGCAATCAATAAACAGCTTATTGTTTCTACGCAATCTGTAACTTTAATAAATCATTTTAAAGAGGATGATATTATTGTTACCGACAAAATAAAGGGTGCTTCAGTATTTAGAAGATTAGAACAAAATGAGCTTAAAGAATGGATAGAAGATTATAGTTTAGGAGAGATCTGGGAAAAAAATCTTATAGGTGGTCGCCCATGAATTATGTTTATGTGTTAGTTGAGGGCGAGACCGAAGAAAAGTTTGTAAAGGAAATTTTAAATCCATACTTTGAAGTAAAAGATATTTTTCTGCATCCAGTAAATTTATATGGTGTTAGTAAGTATTCTATTATAAAAAATCAGCTTCAAAGTTTACTTAAAAATAAATCATTTTCATTGGTAACAACAATGATTGATTTATATGGTTGTCCAACTGATATGCCAAAAAAATCTGAAATAAATCAAAATCTGAATTATTTCCAAAAAGTCACTTTTTTAGAAAATATTTTTAAAGAGGATATAAATGATGAAAAATTTTTACCTTATTTACAACTTCATGAGTTTGAAGCCTTACTTTTTAGTGATGTAAGTTGTTTTTCACTTTTATCAAATAATATTTCAGAATTTGTAAATATTGTTCAAACAAAAGAACCAGAAGAGATAAATGATTCTCCAAATACTGCTCCATCCAAAAGAATAATTCAACAAATACCACAATATGAATTTACAAAACCAACTAGTGGAATAATTTTGGCTAAAAAAATAGGTTTAGAAAAAATGAGAGAGAAATGTTCCCATTTTAATAATTGGATTGAATCAATAGAAAATATATGTACATGAAAGACTAAATTGTATGTTTTAAAGTCTTGTTTTCTACTTATCTAATTTGCTCAACACTATTGTATAAATAAAGCTTGAAAGTGTTTTGAAGTTAAAATGACATTATCATGGAAGAAAAAGAAACAGAGAAAAATCCTTATATGTAAATTATCAAAGAGAGAAATAAAACTGATAAAGAAGTAGTTTGTATCCTTCTTTTAACAACCTCTTAAAACAGAGTTTGATATAATCACGCAAAATATTTTATTAGGAATATAATTATGGGTAGAGCTTTTGAATATAGAAAAGCAGCGAAGATGAAACGTTGGGGAAATATGTCTAAAGTATTTCCAAAACTCGGCAAGATTATTACTATGGCAGCAAAAGAGGGCGGCTCGGATCCCGATATGAACCCTAGGCTGCGTACGGCTATTTTAAATGCAAAAGCTGAAAATATGCCTAAAGACAACATCGAAGCGGCGATCAAAAGAGCTACGGCAAAAGATACGGCTTCAATGCTTGAAGTAAACTTTGAAGCAAAAGCTCCTCATGGTGTACAACTTTTTATAGAGTGTGCGACAGATAACAATACTCGTACCGTTGCGAATGTAAAATCAACTGTCAGCAAAAACGGTGGAGAAGTTTTAACAAACGGATCGTTGGAGTTTATGTTTTCACGTAAAGCGATATTTGAGTTTGACAAGCCTGCTAATATGGACCTTGAAGAGCTTGAACTCGAACTCATCGATGCAGGTCTAGAAGAGATAGAAGAGGAAGAGGGTCTAGTTTTA
Source organism: bacterium (assembly GCA_018824305.1). GTDB lineage: Bacteria > Campylobacterota > Campylobacteria > Campylobacterales > Sulfurimonadaceae > Hydrocurvibacter. Next base: position 7,746 of record JAHJGM010000005.1, on the reverse strand, counting down.
GTGACTGCTAATTATACTGACTTCGGAAATCTTCAAAATGCATTTGAAAAGCTTGGTATCGAGCTTAAAAAAGCAGTTTTAGAGCGTGTTGCAAATAATCCTATAGAACTCACAGACGAGCAATTAGAGACTGTCAACAAGATGATCGATAGACTTGAAGACGATGAAGATATCCAGCATATCTTTACAAATATCGCGTAAAGTCTACATGTAAGGTTTCCTTACATGTAAGCATTGTTCATGTACACAATACAAGAAGAATCAACTGCAACCTACGAAGAGAAACAATCAAAGTTTATAGCCCATCTTATACCTTACAATGAATACAAATCCACATTAGATAGACTCAAGCAAGAACATCCTAAAGCAAGACACTTTGTCACCTCATACAGATATGTAAATGAGTTCGATCAGATAGTCGAACATTCAAGTGACGACGGTGAACCAAAAGGAACATCGGGAAAACCGACGCTTTCTGTTTTGCAGGGAAAAGAGCTTATAAACGTCGCCGTGATAGTCGTGAGATACTTCGGCGGGACAAAGCTTGGTACGGGAGGACTTGTCAGAGCATACAGCGATGCTGTCAATCTGGCACTAGCTTTGGCGTCTCTTATCGAGTATAAAAAAGAGGAGACGGTCATCATCACGTTTGCCTATACTGATATAGGTAGAGTAGAGTATGAGTGTTTACAATGCGGTGTGGAGATCGTGGAAAAACTGTTTGAAAATGATGTCTTGTTTAAGATAAGAGCCGAAAGATCGGCTCTTGAATGTCTACATGTAAGGTTAGACCGCCTTATTACTGCTCAGCCTTAACTCTCTTGCCTCTCTAAAGTATGTGTGACCGATCAGGATCACATAGAAGATACCGCCAAAAAGAATAGCAAACGGGATCAGCGATACTAAATATAAAATAAATGTTTTTATGCGGATGTCGTTGCCTGCGAAGAACATGATCTTTTTGTACTCTTGATTCGTGGTAATACTCGAAGATACGTCATAAGTAAGCATTTTATGGAAAAAGTAGTACATCGGGATATTAAACATGATGACATTGAGGATAGGTACAAAATAAAATGGTATAAAGAGGATGAACATGAGAAGCATGATGAAAAACCATTTTAATACTTTTAGGAGTGATATAAAAATATTGTCATGTCCCCTCATCTCAACATCTATATAGTGCCTTTTTTGCAATTCTCGTAGTACAAAAGGCGTTAAAAATGCTATCACGATTATGGCTACAAAGATGGAGATTACAAGTGCGAACATACTTCCGATGGTGTAAAATAAAAAAGTAACCATCCATGCGGTTATGACGTGTCCCATTAAAAACTCTACAACAGAGGAACCTTTGAAATCTCCTACGTAAGAATCGGTATTTTGCATCCCGTCTATGACATTTGTCTGGGTCTGTTCTATATGTAATGTGGACTGATGAAGCTGATCGATAGTAGCACTGGCAAAATAAAAGAACAGTGCATAAATGATGAGCATAGCGACAATAAAAGGAGCTACGGAATACTTCATCATCTTCAAAGTGAAAAAGTCTTTTACGCTTGCTAAAAATATATCATTCTCTTTCATTGCTTGCTCCATAATTTTTGATTTAATTTTAACTCTTCGACTATCGCTATAGTTAGTTGCAGAGTCTTTACATATTCCATCGCGACTTGATACTCCAAAAGAGAGCGAAAAACAGAGGGTTCAAACAAGTCTTTGTTATACTCTATGGCCAAATACATCTGACCGTCAACAAAAGAGATATAAACCTTCTGTCCTGTTTTTTTCTTGAGCTCCAAAATCCTTTGCATCATGGAGTGCGTCAAGATATATCTGGACTCTATCTGATCGTTTCCGTAAACAACGAACTCTTTTTCAAACTCAGGGTCATCCATCTTTATAAGTTGATCTCTACCAAAGTTATTTGATTGCAGCCAACTACCTATGAGTGAACCAAATAGAGTTTCGGCACTGTCTGGTAGAATTATAGTAGAATTAGAGAAATGTTTGTTAAATGATGTGACAATAAAAAGACCTTTAAATATCGTGCTCCATGTGGTTCTGCCTTTTGAGTCTTTGTGTTTCTTTTCTGCATGTACATCTGAAAAAGTTATATCTACGGAATCTATCTGCCCCGTCACATAATCATTGCCGTTGTATCGGTCGATGTTGCTTGTAAAAAGCTTGGAATTGACAAAGATATGCTCTTCGACTTTATACATAGGGTTATATCTTAGATTTGCATCTATCTCTTTGATAAGAGGCTCTATAACTCTTGTCTTAAACGAGGTGGCATAGTCTTTTATCATCAGGTTATAGATAAATCCGCCTATAGCAGCGGCTCCAAAAAGAAAGATAAGGATAAGGTCGATATTTATCTCTTTGAGACCGTTTGTAATGACGTAGAAGAGAGCAAAGATAATGAGAAACAGTACTATACTGATCTTAATGATCTTGTTTTTAAGATCAGTTCTTTCCTTTTCTAGCTCAGTGAGTGTCGGGTAGAGCGTGTTGTAGTAAAAATCTGTAAGATGGCTGATACTTTTCATATATTATGCGTTAAACATCTCTCTTACATTTACATTTTTACGTTCATCTTCGCTGATGATGAAAACATCTTTTTTACTGAGACTCATATATGAAGCCATATAATTCGTAGGAAACATCTCTACGGCATTGTTGTAGTCTGTCACGGCTTGATTGTAAGCACGGCGTGCTGCGGATATCTGCGACTCTATCTCCGTGAGGTTGTGTTGAAGGTTCATGACGTTTTCATTTGCTTTTAGATCAGGATAGTTCTCAACAGCGACCATAATAGAACCAAGAGCCGAAGTGATCTTTGTGTCTAGATCTATTTTCTCTTTGTCGCTAAGATTTGGTTTGTTCGCCTCTGCACGAAGCTCGGTCACTTTTTCTAGTATCGATTTTTCATGTTCCATATATCGTGAAACGGAAGCAACGAGATTGGGTATAAGGTCATAACGTTTTTTCAGTACGGCATCTACACCGCCGAATATATTTTCGACCTGATTTTTCTTTGCTATAAGAGAGTTGTACATCAGTACTACAATAAGAGCTATTACACCTAGTATTACAAGTATCGTCATAAGTTTATTCCTTTATTTTATAGCTTTAATTCTAGCATAGATTTATTTTGATTTTGCAATCTCTTGTGCACAAAGGAATCCTGATGCAAATGCAAACTGGAAGTTGTAGCCGCCGCGTTCGCCTATGACATCCAAAATTTCACCGATAAAGTAGAGACCTTTCAGTTTTTTAGATTCAAAACTTTTAGCATCTATTTCCAGTGTATCGACACCGCCGCCGCATACTTCTGCATGTTTATAGCCATGGGTGTCTATTACTTTAAATCTCCAATTTTGGAGCTTGTTCACAATGCCTTTGACCATCTTGGTGTTGACATCGGATGCTTTTAAACTGCTTTGTATATTTGTTTCTTTTAAAACACTAAGGGCTAACTTTGTGGGAACGATGCCGCTTAACACCGTATATATTGAGTTTTGAGGAACGATTTTACAGAGATTTGAGATCTGTGCCGATAGAGACTGCGGATTGAAATTACTCATCAGATTTAAAGATATATCAACATTTTGATGGTTTAAAAGTGCTTTGGAAGCGATCTGGGAGATATCGAGTATTGCAAGTCCGGAGAAACCGTAGTTTGTAAAGAGGATATCTCCTCTTACGGTTTTTTCTTTTAATCTGTCGATATAAATAGTCGCTTCACCGTTTATCTTTACACCTGATAAAGATTCATGAACGGATGAGTCAAGATGAAGTCCGACAAGAGATGGATAGGATTCGATGATAGTGTGTCCAAAAGCTGCCGCAAATTTGAGCCCGTCATCGTTGCCTCCCAGTTGCGGGGCTGCTTTGAGTCCAGTGGCCACAATAACTCCATTGTAACCTTCATAACTCTCCTCTTTACATGTAAGCGTAAAGGTCTCATCTTTTGTAATGGATTCTACTCTATGCGCGTTGTGTATGGTCACATTTAGGTTTTGTAATGTCTCTTCAAAAGCGTTTATGACACTTTTTGCTTCGTAAGAAAGAGGGTAGGTCTTTCCGTCATTTTTTGAAAACAGAAGCAGTCCGATGGAGTTCATAAACTTTTCCAACTCATGAAATCCGAACTGTTTTAATGTGTATTCTATAAATTGCGGATTTTCGGATATATAGTTGGAAGTAGCTATATTCTTGTTAGTGATATTGCAGTGACCGTTGCCCGAGACTAGTATCTTCTTTGCATTCTTGTCATTTTGTTCAAAGATATCGACTTTGATGTTTTTTCTTGCAAGGACGATGGCAGCAGTAAGTCCCGCAGCTCCGGCACCGATAATAGCTATTTTTTTCATGGCAAAATTATAACCAATTATCTATATAAGTATGGTTGCTCCGTTTGAACTCTCATATCGACGATGGCACGTCCGAGTGTAAAATGGTAGAGAGACTGGTAGGATGTGTCTTGTATGCCCAAAAGCCGATGCATCATATCGTCTAAAAAACAGCCGATCCCTGTGGCACTAAGACCCACAGAAGTGGCTTCAAGGTAAAGCTGCTGACCGATGGCTCCGCACTCATAATAAAGCTCTTTGTACTTTTGCGGATTATCCTCTTTTAACACAGATGAGAACTTACATATCATACCAAGAGAGAAGGCTCCGTCTTTTGCTATGTCCTGATTGCACGATATCTGTTTTGCCGCAGCTCTATAATCTCCATAGGTTAACAGATAGAGATTTTCATCTGCCTTCTCCCATACAAATGTCTTATCAAAACTGTTTTTGAGATTCTTTAAATCACTTTCATCTCTTATATAAAGGTAAAGACCCTTTTCAAACTCCTCCACATTATGCACAAAGATCGCAAGATGAACATCGCCTTGTGTCTGTGCAACGCTACTTAAGATGGTGCTAAACTGCTTCTTTGTTATTTGAGAGCGTCCTATATCCATCATCTGCGCGCTTCGTCTTTTGAGTATGACCTGTTTGGATTCCTGAGTCGGTTCTCTTTCATTTTTAGTGCTTACATGTAAAGGAAGTGTTGAGGTGGGATTGTAGTGGGTGGCTTTATCGATCTGCTCAATGATCTCCCACTTATGATGATCACGGCTTAGTACATTTGCCACACTCTCATCGATCGGTCTCATATCTTTTAAAAGTGTATCTATCTTATACCCATGGGGCACTTTGTATGTGAGGTTTTTTTCTTTTGAGATGACAAGCAGGATGTCGCTTTCTTCATACTCATAGGGAGTGAATCTCTCTTTTTTATCAAATCCAAAAAGAGCATCGATAACCTTTATGTCACAGTCATCTACTAAAGATATCTTCCATCCAAGCATTTGTGCGCTTACATGTAGGGCATGCAGGGCATGACCAAGGTCAAGCTGTGTATAGCGAAACGCTCTCTCCCCGTACTTCCAGACCTCGCGCCAGAGGATGGAACTGAGAGAGACCAGGAAACTGCCAGTTGGAAGCATCTGCCAAAAAGAGGTGTCAAATTCACTCAGTATCTCCAAAGAATGCTCTTTTGGGACATAGTGGGATATCGTCGTTTTTTCTGAGATACCCTTTAGCGGAGGAAGAACAATGTAACCCTCTGTGGGCTGCAGGTTCCCGCTTGATGCATTACACCTGAGCGCCCACGAGGTACCGCCCGCACTTTTATATGCGGCGATCCCGAGCGAAAACTGAAAAAGCTGTGAGACAGACTCTAAAAGAAGCGGAGCTTGCGGAAGAGCATTTTCACTAAAGATGAGATGATAGGGCGGTGTAGAGTTATCAAGTGCCAAAGGAAGTTCGATTTTTTTTGCGCCTTTGTAGCTGCGAAAGGGATCAGGCTGGGTCGCCCAGTCCATATAGCCTAGCGAAGAGGCGTATCTATTTGGTTGGTGTTTTGTTTGTTCATGATACTTGTGTATTAAATTTAAATCATTCATAAAGGCGATTATGCACCTAAAAGCTTAAAATTTAAGCAATAAATCTCAACCAAATCGTTTATACAAGCGTTTAACAAGAATAATTTAATAGAAGTTTTAATATAATCACGCAATTATTTCAAGACAGGGGCATTCTCGAATGGGTGAATTATTTACATTTTTTGGTTTGATTTCAGAAAACCATACTTTCATATTTGTGACACATATGCTGTTAACAGCAGTTATCGTACTAGTGTTAGCTAAAGTTGCAGTGTCAAATCTACGCGTAGTTCCGACAGGTACTCAAAACATACTAGAAGCATACCTTGGCGGTGTACTTGCAATGGGATCGGATGTAATGGGTAAAGAGGAAGCACGTCGTTACCTTCCGCTTGTTGCAACAATCGGTCTGTTTGTAGGTGTTGCAAACATTATAGGTATTATTCCGGGATTTGAAGCTCCATCAGCATTCTTGGATTTTACTTTGGCATTAGCATTAGTAGTTTTCTTCTACTATAACTTTGAGGGTATCCGTCGTAACGGTGTTATCACATACTTCGCGCACTTCATGGGACCTGTTTGGTGGTTGGCATGGTTGATGTTCCCGATCGAGATCGTTTCTCACATCTCTCGTATTATCTCTCTTAGCTTCCGTCTTTTTGGTAACGTTAAGGGTGACGATATGTTCTTGATGGTAATCTTGATGCTAGCGCCTTGGTTCTTACCGATCATCCCGTTCGCACTACTTACTTTTATGGCATTCCTACAAGCGTTCATCTTCATGATGCTTACTTATGTTTATATCGGTGGTGCTATCGCGGTTTCTGACGACCACTAACAATCATTATGCAAAAAACGACATTCGATAGAATCTATAGTTTTTTGCACGGTGCCTCTTTAGCCTTTGTTATCATAGGCACGTTTATAACATTTAGAATCTTTCTTTTCTTGGGTGTTGTAAACGCTTTATCCGCTTCTTTCGTATTTCTTTTTATCTCTTTGGTCATAACACTGTTAATCGATTCCTTCAGAGTAAATAGACTACGTCTAGAAGAAACTCAAAAACAGACGCAGATCCTAGAAAAAATACAAATGCACTTAGATGATACAAAGTTACTTAATAACTGACCCCGCATATTACGGAACAGAACTCGCCGCATTTACCTCAAAACTCTCATCCGTATTCCATAACAACAAAATAGATTTTGCTCTTTACAGAGACAAAGAAAACAGTGACTATGCTCGATTTGCACAGCAGTTTATCTCTACATGTAAGAGTGAAAATGTCATGCCTGTTTTACATCAAGACTATATGCTAGCAAACGATCTTAACGCTTATGGCGTGCATTTGACATCGATGCAGTTTGACAAGATAGAAGAGGTTAAAAAACTAGGACTTTTTGTTGTCGTAAGCACACATACTCTTGAAGATATAAAATATGTCACAAAACTCGGAGCAGATGCCGTGACATACAGCCCCATCTTTTCTACGCCGAACAAGGGAATTCCCAAGGGTTTAGCTCATTTAAAAGAAATTGTAGGTAAAATAAACACTAAAATAATCGCACTAGGCGGAATTACGACGGATGAGCAGGTAAAAGCTGTAGAATCATGCGGAGTTTTTGCGTATGCGTCAATAAGAAAATTTATATAAGGTCACAGAATGTTTGAAATAGTCATAGGACTAGAAGTTCACGTACAACTCAATACTAAAACAAAACTTTTTTGCTCATGCCCGACAAGTTTTAATCACAAACAAAATACAAATACATGTCCTACATGTCTAGCACTTCCGGGAGCTT
>JAHJGM010000058.1 GCA_018824305.1 bacterium | reverse complement strand
ATATTTTATAATATTTATTCAAGACTTTTGTAAAGTTTTTATATAGAACTATTAACGTATATCCATAATATCTTATCAAACTGTAAAGATATCAAACGAAAATCGTAATAGTTTAGCAAAATGATAAATATATCAGGAGCGAATATTCCGGGGATAGTATACATAATTACAAATTCTAAAATGAATTAAAAAGTTACAGAGATACACATAGAAGAGTCTTTTGATAACTACAAAATAAGAAGCAAAGACTACTTCTTATTTTTTGCAGATATCTTGATGTAGATATGGAGTATCTCCAAAGCCGCAGGTGTCATACCGCTTATCTGCAGAGCGGCTTGAAGAGTCGGCGGATTGAACTTCTCTAGTTTTTCTACTATCTCTTTTGAAAGTCCGCTTACTTTACTAAAGTCAAACCCTTCAGGGATGTTGATTGTCAAATATTTTTTCATCTTCTCAATCTCTAAAGATTGTTTATCTACGTATCTTGAGTATTTCGCTTCTACGAGTATCTCTTCTTTGATATAGTCGTCATATTTTGCAAGTTCAGGAACAATGGCTACCATCTTCTCTGTCGTAAAACTTTTTCTTGCTACTAGCTGTTCTGCTAAAATAGTATCGTTTATCTTCTCTTCATCGATGCTCTCTAAAAGTGCTATGAACTCTTTGTTTGGAGTGAACTTCGTGTTTTTCAGAAGCTCCACACCCTCCTCTATCTGCTCTTTTTTGACAAGCATCTTTTTGTATGCGTCCTCAGGCAGAAGACCAAGCTCATGTCCATAACCGCTTAATCGCACATCCGCTGATTCTTCACGAAGAAGAAGACGGTACTCTGCGCGTGAAGTGAACATACGGTAAGGTTCTTTCGTCCCTTTTGTCACAAGGTCGTCGATGAGAACGCCGATGTACGCTTCATCGCGGCGAAGCACAAGCGGCTCTTTGCCCTCCAATGAAAGAGAAGCGTTGATACCCGCCATAAGACCCTGTGCTGCAGCTTCTTCATAGCCTGTCGTACCGTTTATCTGACCTGCCAGATAAAGGTTCTTGACCTTTTTTGTCTCAAGCGAGTGTTTGAGTTCCGTCGGGTCTACATAATCGTACTCTATGGCATATCCATAGCGCACGATTCTTGCATTTTCCATCCCTTTTACGGAGTGGATCATCGCTTCTTGAACATCAACAGGCAAAGAGGTACTCATACCGTTGATGTAGCACTCGGTGTTGTCAAAAGTCTGTGGTTCGATGAAAAGGTGATGCTGATCTTTGTCACGAAAACGGTTTATCTTGTCTTCGATACTCGGACAGTAGCGTGGTCCCACACCCTCGATCTGACCCGTAAAAAGAGGCGCTCTGTGAAAGTTGCCCTCGATGATAGAGTGCGTCTCCGGATTAGTATATGCTATGTAGCACGGTAACTGTTTTTTCGTACGTGCGAACTCTTCACGGTCAGTTCTAAAACTAAACGGTGTCGGTTTTGCATCGCCGTCTTGTACTTCCATGACATTTAAGTCGATACTTGAAGTGTCAATACGCGCACATGTACCTGTTTTAAGACGTCCGACTCTAAGCCCGTGACTGACCAAAGACTCTGAAAGATTTTCAGAACTAAACTCTCCAAAACGTCCTGCTTTTTTCTGATACTCACCGATATGGATCACGCCTTTTAAGAATGTTCCCGTAGTCAAGATAACGCGCTTGGCCATATACTCATGCATAAGCTCTGTCTTGACACCTACAACGGTATCCCCGTCAAATATCAGCGCTTCTGCTGTTTCTTGTTTGAGTTCAAGGTTAGCAGTTGTGAGGATCTTGTTTCTTGCGATAATGCGGTATTTGTCCATATCTATCTGCGCGCGGGTTCCTCGTACTGCAGGACCCTTTGTCTGGTTGAGTATGCGAAACTGTATACCCGCTTCATCGGTGATCAGACCCATCTCTCCGCCAAGAGCGTCAAGTTCACGCACAAGATGCCCTTTTGCAAGTCCGCCCACGGCAGGATTACAGCTTGTCGCACCCACTTGCTCTGCAAGCATAGAGATCAAAAGTGTTTTGTGTCCCATACGAGCCGCTGCAAGGGATGCTTCTACACCTGCATGCCCGCCACCGACTACGATTACATCATAATTCATATGTTTTCCGTAATATAAAATAATTTTTATAAATAAACATCGCTATGCGAGCGATACTCTTGTTTTGGAATTATACCCTTTTATATTTGCTTTCTAAATAAGATATAATTCCGAAAAAAAAAGGTTAGATATGTCAAAGTTTACAAATGTTGATGTGGTTAAAGAAGCAAATGTCTATTTCGGCGGAAAAGTTACAAGTCGTACGGTAGAGTTTGCAAGCGGTGAGAAAAAAACTCTTGGTATCATGCTTGAGGGTGATTACACTTTTGGAACAGGCGATGCGGAGATCATGGAGATACTTTCAGGTGAATTCTCTGTCAAACTTCCCGGCAGCGAAGAGTTTGTAGATATGCAAGGGCCATGTGAGTTCAGCGTGGGTGCGAACACATCATTTGATATCAAAGTCAAAACTGTAACAGACTACTGCTGTTCATACATCAAATGATCTCTTAGAGGAGCCTACTCCTCTAAAAGTTCAAAAGCGTCTTTGGACATGCCACAGTCCGGACACACCCAGTCGTCCGGGATATCTTCAAAAGCAGTTCCCGCAGCTATACCGCCGTCCTCATCACCGATCTCAGGATCATAAATATAATCACACGCTGTACAGATATATTTTTTCACGTCATATCCTTTTTCAATAATCTGCTCAGATTATAAAGCAGCAAGAATAATAAAATCATCTGCATTTATGTAATTAGTCAAATTTATTAAGTTTTTATGATACTCTGTATAAAATACATCTTATGAGTAATAATAAAAATGAAAACAAAGAAGATCCGTTTAAGGATTGGGTTCCCGAAGTTGTCGAGTATGACGAAGAGGTTGACGGTGGTGGTGAGCATCTCGTGCGCGAAGAACTTTTGGCCAAGAAAGAGGAGCTGGCAGACACCATCATGAAGATGAAAAATCAGCGCCGTATCAACAAGCTCAGACGTTAACTTTATGATTGTATTTAGCTTTTTACATTTACCATAGGCTAACAAAATATCAAATACAATTACGAAAATTTTAAAATAAAGATGAGTTATGCTAAAACAAGCACATGAGGCTTATAATAAACAAGATTTCAAGACTGCATTTGAACTATACACAAAACTCAGTGCCGAAGATAACGCCGAGGCACAAACTTCACTGGCTTACATGTACCAAAACGCTCAAGAATGTGAGCAGGATCTGCAAAAAACCGTAGAGCTTTACATGACTGCAGCAGACAGTAAACAGCCTTATGCGATGTATAACCTTGCACTTTTTTATGCAAACGGTCTGCACGGAGTAGCGTTTAACCAATACAAAGCCCATGAGCTGTTTTTAGAAGCTGCCGTAAGAGAGGTTCCGCCTGCGATGTACGAGGTCGGGGTTATGTTTGAAAAAGGACTTGGCTGCGAGGGCAACTTCAGCGAAGCGGCATTTTGGTATGAGGAAGCGGCAAAACGCGGACATCTCGAAGCGTTTAATAACCTTGGCGTTTTATATAAAGATGGTCACGGTGTCCCACAAGATGACAAACGTGCCTTTATTTGCTTTTCACGTGCAGCAGAGGGAGAGCTTAAAGAGGGACTCTACAATCTCGGACTTCTTTACGACCAAGGACTCGGATGCGAAGAGGATCACGACAAAGCGCTTGATCTTTGTAGAAAAGCAGCCTATAAAGGGCATCTAAAAGCAAAAGAGATCATCAAATCTCTTCAAGAAGATGGTAAAATAGTCTTTTAAGAGACCCAGATTAAAGGAAACATTTGTTTACAGGACTTATACGCGAGATGGCAGAGGTCAAAAGCTTTTCGAACAATACGCTCACCCTTCGTGCAAAATACAAAGCGGGCATCGGCGACTCCATTGCGATCAACGGCGCTTGTCTTACCGTCATCAAAGTAAACAGTGACGGTTTTAGCGTCGAACTCTCGCCTGAAAGCCAAAAGATACTGGCGATGGAAAACTATAAAAACAAGGTCCACATAGAACCTGCGATGAGTATGGGAGACAAGTTTGAAGGCCACATCGTGCAGGGACATGTAGACACCCTAGGAACCGTGACATCCATCAAAAACAACGGCAACAGCTATGATGTTTTCATCAAGGTAGAGAGTAAGTTTATCCCTTTTATCGTGCCAAAGGGCTCGATCACGATAGACGGAGTAAGCCTGACGGTCAATGAAGTGTTTAAAGACTCATTTAGACTCACCATCATACCCCACACCATGAAAGAAACACTGTTTTCGACCTATAAAGTGGGTTCGCATGTAAATGTAGAGACTGATATGTTCGCACGATACGTGGCACACATTCTGAACCACCAAAAACCCTCACCCTCATGGGATGATCTAGATAAGATAAGTTCATTGTATTGATATGAACAATGACAAAGCCGTAGCATTAAAATATGACAAAGAATTCAACAGATCTCCAAAAATAGTAGCTTCGGCAAAAGGCGAGCTGGCTACAAGAATAATACAAAAAGCAAAAGAGTATAATGTTCCTATATTTTCAAATCCTGAGCTGGCATCCTCTTTGATAGATCTGGATTTGGACAAAGAGGTTCCGCCACGGCTGTTTCAAGCTGTTGCGGATGTTTTTGTGTGGCTTATGAAAAATGAATCTAAAGCATAGAGGTTTTGCATGAATGAAAAAAGAGTCATAGGGAGAAGAGAACTTATTTCGATTCTCGATCTGGAACTTTATGATTTAGATGCAAAAGTCGATACGGGTGCTGATTCCAATTCGTTACATTGTGATGATATAGTTGTGGATGAACATAATTTCGTACATTTCAAACTTTTGGATGAAGTCCACCCTTCATATAACGATAAAAAGATGAAGATGCCCATCTATAAGATCAAAAAAGTAAAGAGTTCAAACGGTTCGGTAGAGTTAAGACCATCCATAAAAGTGACAGTCAAATTTTTTGGCAAGACTTACAAAACGGTGGTTTCACTTACAAACAGGGCGGATATGAAATATCCTATGCTTATAGGAAGAAAATTTTTAGCCAACAAATTTTTAGTTGATGTCTCTCATGAGTATCTGGCAAAAGCATAAAAAAGGAAAACAATATGAGAGTTTATATATTATCAAGAAACAAAAGACTTTATTCGACACATAGACTCGTAGAAGCCGCCGAAGCAAGAGGCTGGGAAGTAAGAGTCATCGATTATCTCAAGTGCAGTATCGAGATCATGAAAGGGCATCTGCGTATCAATTATCTGGGAGAAGAACTGCCTGTACCAGATGCTATCATCCCCCGCATCGGTGCGAGCAGGACTTTTTACGGCACGGCGATGGTGCGACACTTCGAGATGATGGACTGTTTTAGCGTCACGGGAAGCCTTGCCATCAAAAGAAGCAGAGACAAGCTCAGAAGCCTGCAGATACTTTCAAAAAACGATGTGGATATGCCGCGCACCATCTTCGCATCGAATAAATCAAGTGCAAAAGATGTCATCGCTCTAAGCGGCGGAGCACCGTTGGTGCTAAAAATACTTGAGGGGACACAGGGCGTGGGTGTCGTTTTGGTAGATAGCGAAAAAGCTGCCAAATCTGTACTTGACGCATTTTACGGCATGGAAGTGAACCTGCTTGTGCAAGAGTACATAGAAGAAGCGGGCGGAGCGGACATACGTGCATTTATAGTCGGCGGTGAAGTCGTCGGTGCTATGAAAAGACAGGGTGCCGAGGGTGATTTTCGCTCGAATCTGCATCAGGGAGGAAGCGCAAGTCCGCATAAACTTTCACGCAAAGAAAAAGCGACTGCGCTCGCTGCTGCAAAAGCGATGGGGCTGGGTGTATGTGGCGTCGATATGATACCTTCCTCCCGCGGTCCTCTTGTCATGGAAGTCAACTCTTCACCCGGACTTGAAGGCATTGAGAAAACGACCAATATCGATATAGCAGGAAAAATAATGGACTACATTGAAAAAAACGTGACTCCAAAAAGTGATCTGCTGGCTAAAAAGAAAAAACATAAAAAAGATATCATAGGAGCATAAGACGACCATGGAACTTTTTTATGACATCTTAAAACAGCTCATCCGCATACCAAGTGTTGTCGGTGCCGAACATCCGTTTTTTATGTTTGTAAAACGTGAACTCGAAGAGATAGGTGTGACTGTAGAGTATTACGACGGTGTCTTGGTAGCCAAAGGTAATGAGCCCACAAGCGGCTACATGTCCGCACATGCGGATAGACACGGACTGATATGCACCGGACATAACGAGTTTCAGTATGCGGCTTTCATTGCAAAAAATAGAGCCGATCTGACTGGAAACTCAAAATCAGAACAGTTGCTTCACAACTTTACCTCAAGATTTGTGGATGAAAAAGTACAAGCGTATGAACCGTGGTCTGGAAGCTATCTGGGGCTTGGCGTTATCAAAGATGCTTATCTTTGCACTAGACGCAACAATATCATCTTCAAAGTCGAAGGGTTTGACTACCTCTTTCCCGGCACGCCGATCGCGTTTATGGACAGACTCGACTTTCAAAACGACCTCATCTCCGCACAGCTTGACAATGTCCTCTCCATCGCCATCATCATCTACATGTACCAGATCGGCTATAAAGGAACTGCATTTTTTACCTCGTCCGAGGAGGCCGGAAAGAGCTGGAGGTTTTTACTTGAATGGTTCAAAAGATTTGACATCTCCACAAACGAACTGCTTGTTTTGGACACAAGTCCATACCAGACATTAGAAGATATCAAAAACCTCGATGTCATCCTCAGAAACAGAGATGCCAACGCCGTTTTTAGATCTCCGCTCAAAAACAAGATGAAAAAGATCGCCATCGAAGAAAATATCAAGTACCATTTTAAAGATGCTTACCTGAAAAACAAGATGGCGCAAAACGGCACGACAGGCTCACTGGGAACGACTGAGCTTGGGCGTATCATCGTCGCTACAAAAGGCGCTATCCAAGGTGCTACGCTTCAAATACCTACCATCGGTTATCATACCGTTAACGAGACCACATCGGTAAAAGCGGTGCAAAGTATGATAACCATACTCAAAAAACTATATATCGAAGTCTAGATCGCTAAGCGCTTTTGCGTCAGGATTGCATGAGATTTTATGGGGCATATCGATCGCCTCATAATCCTGCAGCAGTGAAGGCGATGCGATTGTAGAGCTTCTGCACCCTTTTGGTGTTGCAAGATAAATATTAAATCCGTTTTCATACAATGCAAGCCTTGTCGCTAATGAGATGGAGTATGTCGTAAGTATTCCGTCATCTTTTATCAGACTTTTTATATCCCTAAAGTACTCTTTTGTCCAGAGAATAGGATTTGATGCAGGCGAAAAAGCATCTTGATACACGATATCAAAACGCTCCTCACATGTAAGCAGATACTCTCTGGCATCGCCAAGATAGATGCTTACATGTAGAGTATCATCCGTATACTCGCCTATAGTAGAAAGGGCATTTATAATCTCTTTAAAATCATCGAAGATCTCAGGATATTGAAAATATCTCAGTGAGCTTACCAGTTCTTTGTCAAACTCGGGGGAGTAGATAGAGACCTTTTTTTCGATATTGTTTACTTTCATGTAATAAAGGGTGGCAAGGGTGTTAAATCCCAAACCAAAACAGATATCAAGGATGGTTAGTTCCGCTTTCTCTTTTGATAATTCAAACGCAGGTATGACATGCTTTTGCAAAGACTCTTGCAGTGCTCCGTCTTTTGTGGAATGGTAATGCTCGTCGAACTCTTTTGAATAAGCGGTAAAACTGCCGTCCTCGCTTTGAACCATCTTGTGGTATTGGCTGTCAAACATTTACGAATTTCATAGATGGGGGATGCCGTTATTCAGATCATAATGATTCACTCTGACTCCGATAAAACTCTCTTCGAAAACATCCAATGTCCTGATATCATCTGCAGATATCTCGTGATGCGCATCAAAGATCAAGATGAAGTTGTCTCCGTGATATCTAAAGATCAGCGCATCCGTATATTTTTGTTTCAATTGCGTTGCGAACTCTTTTAAAAATTTATTTCCCTCTTCCCAGCCATATTTTTTATTGAACTGGGAAAATTTATTTAATTCGATCCGCACCAGACATCTTTTCTCATCGATCTGTTTTATCAAGACCATTTGGAAATAGTTCTCATTATATACGTCTGTCAAAGAATCAAGAAAGAAGTAGGCAAAACGGCGCTGTTCAAGTTGGCTTTTTGGAAATTGCGACGTCTCGACTATATCTATATGATTGAGTACCTTTACGGCGACTTGTACGATTCCAGGGTGGAATTGTGTCCCGCTGCATCGCTCTATCTCGCTCAGGGCTTCTTCAAGTGATTTTCTCGGTTTATATATACGGTTTGTCGTCATCGCATCAAACGCATCTGCAACCGACATGATGTAAGAAAGGATATTGATCGAATTTGGATTCTCTTTTGGTGTGCGCGGATATCCAGTACCGTCATAGCGTGAATGATGGTATCGCATGATATCTGCAAGATCACTGTACATCTTTACCTTTGAAAGCATCATATACCCCGCGTACGCATGTTCTTTGATCAGCTCATACTCCAACGAACTCAGATCGGCAGGTTTTAAAAGAATAGAATCGGGTGTCACGATCTTTCCTATATCGTGCAAGATGGCAGATTTTTCCAGTTTTTGGATATCTGTTTCATCTATGCCCATCGCTTCTGCTATCATACGGCAGTATTTAGCGACTCTTATCGTATGCCCTGCCGTGTAGCTGTCTCTTTGCTCGATGATGTTTACAAAAGCCAATATGGTCTCTTCATAATTCGAGATTTTCTCAACCTCCATCAGACTGAGTTTATTTCTCTGATAGATAGAGTTGAGTGTAAGACCTATATCCGTCGAGAGATTTTCCAACATCTTGATCTCTTGGTCTTTAAATCCGTTCTCTTCTGTAGAAAAGACCGATAAACTCCCTAAAACTTCCTCATCGTCATTACCGCTGTTAATAGGGATAGTCGCCAATGAGTAGGAAAAACATTCATAAACATCATCTTCCAAACTAAAGGTATACTCCTCTGGCAGCTTCTGCACGATCGTCTTGTTGAGCTTCATTGCTTCCTTGATTGCGTGGGTCACTGTGTTATTATCGCTGTTTTGAAATCTATAATGTCTGTTTTGGACTCTTTTGTCTTTGACCTGCATACTCATATCGAGCGAGCTCTCTGCCGTAAGTTCAATCAAAACATAGCGATACTGTTCATGTTTTACCAGCCTGCCCAGACTGTTCTCAACAACACTTTTCGTAGAAAAAGATGTGATGAGAAGCTCGTTGATATCTGCAATCGTCTTTAAAATATTTTTTAGATACTTCTCATATTGATACATATTTTTTATCTCTGCGGTACGTTCGTTGACCTTTTGTTCAAGTCCGGCATTGATATTTTCTATATAAAGCTTGTTCTCTTTTAATTTCCAGTTCAATTTATATATATAGGCAAGCACAAAGATGATGATCAAAAAACTTGAAAGAACAGTGTGAAAAAGCCATCTGTTTTTTTTGTAGAACTCTACGATAGTCAGTTTACCCATCTCTTGGTAGGGACCGATATGAAGCTCTTCAAGAAGTTCATTGACTTTGGTATAATCAAGAGGTATCGTCCATCCTGCTACATGTGAGTCTATGGCAGCTTTTGAATCTGGCGGCATTTTAAGCAGTGCGATAAGAACCTTATTTGCCAGTGTTTTAGATGTTGAGGAGAGTTTTGCAAAAGGCCATTCGGGATACAATTCGGTACTGACACGAAACGGAAATCCTTTGTAAGATTTTGGACCTAAGACCTTACACCCTTTTAGATCTACTATCCCCTCTTTTTCCATACGTTCTAACGTATCCGTACGAACCGTACCCGCATCTATTTTTCCACTTTTGACCGCTTTTACAACTGCATCGTGACTCCCGAAAAACTGAAAACTGGCAAAATCATCAACCTCTATACCATTGTCTTTCAACTCTTTTTGGGCCATGACCCAACCGCCGAACGAGTTGATGTTGACCGCACCGAAACGTTTGCCTTTTAAGTCGCGAAAACTATTGATTCCGCTATCGTCTCTAGTAAAGATAACACCGCCGAAACTGGTAAGTCCAGTACCGTTATTATCAATATTTTCAAGTGTAGCGATTCTACTGAGACCATACAGATATTCCAATTCCACGTAATACACCGTATTTGTCAGAACAAAATCCACCTCATTGTTCTCCACGCTTCTTTTTAACTCTTCAAATCCCAAAGGAACGATGACAAACTTGTAACCGTCTATCTCATGAGTAAGATAATCAGCTGTTGCAGACCACGCTGAGAGTGTAATAAGACTGCTTCTTTTTGCAAGCACTCCGATTTGGACCAGTTTATCTGCAAACACGGACGAGACAAAAAGGAAAATAATTAGAAATAAATATTTAAACATGTTCACCACTCTTGTTGATCTAAAGTATCTTCCCTAGATTATAACATAGTGTGAATTGTTACCGATAAATTATATAAATATTTTTTTTAAAACTTTACCGTGTTCAGGATTTTTTTCTGACATGAAGGAAATGCATGATAAATATCCATGAAATCACTATATACACAACCAAAATCTTCAGATTTTGCCGCATCGATTAATATTATATTATTTTCAGAAGAAAAATCATTTAAAGTGTCCATCGTCTTTTTCAAATATTGACCGGATTTACTTTTTTCTATTACTCTTGCTGCTTTTGGAATAAGCGGCGGAATGTAAATAATCAACTTCCCGCCTCTAGTTTTAAGGATAGCGTCTAACTGTTTTAAATCATTTAAATATCTATTATCAATAACACCGTGAGTACGTCGAACAGATGTATACTTAAATATTCTATTAAAAAGACAATTTTCGTATTTACTTTGGGTCAATGGCGTCTTGCCGGCAAAGGTCGCACTGCCGTCATATCTAAAACCGTTACAAATCCCTGGAATATCAGCACCAAAAAACTCATCCGTTCCGATATTGTCTTCTTTCGGGCATCTGTAAACTTTTTTCATGCTCATCAGATTTGATATAACGACTTTGATCCTTTGATAGCTTACGGCATCTTTGATCTTTCTCCATAGTTCTATTTTATCCTCTTTAAATATTAGTTCATATTTTTTTTTCTTATATGCTAAATATGGCTTACCAAGTATCCAGTCGAAGCCGATGACTATATACTTGATACTGTGATATTTATCTATAAAATAGTTTCCTTCACTAATGGTATTTAGTAACGAGTTGGCATTTTTTGCCCCGTTGTAAACTGCATAACCGGTAAACATCTCAGATGTTACCCCCATAAGTGTCGAAGAGCCTAAGATCAATATGTCGATATCGCCTTTTTTTAGCCTATACTCCTCATCATAACTTTTATATACACTTGATACCTTGGTCGTAAGCCCTATTACACCTTTGTTACTGTACTGCCAATCTGCAGCTTTTTTATAATTTGCCTCACCAGTACTTTGATAGGTCATGATAATCACAAAATATATAATCATTATAATGCCTATTAGTATGGTGCCAAGACTGCTTACTATAAAAAGAAAATATTTATTGTGCATTTTTTTACGCATAAAAAACCTTAGAATTGAAAATAAATAAATTCTGAGTATCTTGTCAAATGAAAGAAACTAACTATAAAACAGATGATTAAGAATATACTAAAAAAGATATTGGCTTTAAATTTTGACAACAGATACATAGAGTTTTTAAAAAACAGTGTTATCATAAAAGCAAAAGACAACCATAACAGTATATTTATTCCATCTTCCATATTCTGCGTATAATGATGAATTGTTATTCCGTATTGATTTAAAAAAACAAACTGTTCTGCTAATTTATCAGGGAGGAAAATATTATCTAAACTAAACATCGAACTTAAAACCCTAAAAGCATCTTTCATCTCTTTAGCTCGAAAAAACACCCAAGCTATATTGATGAAATTAAATGTGATCAGCCAAGCCAGCCAAGTCCAAAGTTTAAACCCCAATCTGCTCCAAATTCTATGGACTACCAATGCAATCCCATGTAAAAACCCCCAAAATACGAAAGTCCAACCGGCGCCATGCCAAATACCACCTAAAATAAATGTAGCCAGTAAATTTGTATAAGTCCTAAACTCCCCCTTTCTATTTCCACCTAAAGGTATATAAATATAATCTTTTAAAAACCTGCTTAATGTTATATGCCATCTTCTCCAAAAATCTTGTATAGAAGTAGCTTTATAAGGACTATTAAAATTGATAGGAAGTTTTATGTTAAACAAAAGAGATAGCCCTATTGCCATATCCGTATAGCCGCTGAAATCAAAATATAATTGAAATGTATATGATAAACTCGTAGTCCATGCTTCAAGTAGATTTAGCGCAGAAGGTGTATCAAATCCTGCAGTGGCCCAAACGGAAAAAGTATCGGCTATAACTACTTTTTTAAATAGACCAATGGAAAATATAAATAATCCCATTGATATGTTTTTATAGTTTATGATTTTATTTTTTACTTGAATAAACTGTGGCATCATCTCTTTATGATGAACAATAGGGCCCGCTATTAGTTGAGGAAAAAAAGTTACAAAGAGTGTATAGTTTATAAAATCGTACTCTTTAGTTTCCTGCCTGTAACTATCGACTAGATATGATATCTGTTGAAATGTAAAAAAAGATATTGCCAATGGTAATGATAAATGTAAAAGATTGGCATGTGTATGAAAAGCTAAATTAAAATTCTCTATAAAAAAGTCAGTATACTTAAAATATCCCAGAAGTGCAATATTAGACACTATGCCAAAAGTCAAAAGTGTTTTTTTTGAAAAACTTTTATGTCTCATTGCACTATCTTTATTAAGAGTACTACCGACTATATAATTAAATAATATTGAGGAAAGAATGATCGGCAAATATATAATATTCCACCAACTATAAAAAAATAAACTGCTAAATACTAGAAAACCTTTAGCCGCTTGTGTAAATCTTTTGTAATTGAGATAAAAGTATATAAAAAATGTAATTGGTAAAAAAACAAAAATGAATATGTAGCTGTTAAATAACAAATATCTCTCCTAGTATCCAAACAGAAAAATACAGGAAACCAATCTTATGATATAAATAGAAATAACTGCATTTTTATAATCTTTTGATTTGCTATTATACCTTTTTTTAACTCTTTGCCTAAACAGTGTGAGCAAACATATAAAAAAATCTATAACCCGTTGCCCCACATATGCATCTTCTTTGCCATTATAAGATCGTAGCCCTCGATGATATCTATCTCATTTGCTGCACGGAATTCTCGCTCATAGAGCCATGACTTTACTTCGCTGACGTCCATGACCCCTTTTTTCTCCAAAATAATTATCTGTGCTGCGTTCGCTAAGGTTATATAGGCGTTTTTGAGCATCCGTTCTCTGTCAGAATGCCTTGCCAATACATCTTTAAATATGACGATATCGTTGTCTCTAGGCAGTGCGCGAAATATCTTGTCATACCCATCCAGATACTGTACTTTTACGTTCTCGTCAAACTCCTCTAAAACGTCACTCGGTTCATATATCGCAAGATTGAGCGTGCCTTTCACATCAAGAAGCATCTGACTTAGCGTAGATGTAAGCTCATCCGCTTTTGTGCTTACATGTAAGATAGTGTAACCCGGTAAAGGATGTATCAGCTCTTTAATACGCGAGATCATGCAGTTCTTTAAAAAGATACGCTTCTACGATGTCATCTATTGTTCTTTGCGTATGTGCGACTAAGACCTGCATCTGTTCTTCGATGAATGGCCAGACATATTCATTGTCGTCAAAGACCACTACCGTCTCAGGATAAAGCTCAAAATCCTCTCTATGATCAGCAAAAAGTGTCTCGATCACTTCACCCTCTTCTACTGCAATAATAGCCCATTTTTTCACGTCATTTATCTTGCAAAGTTTTGCTTCCTCTACATCGTCACAATCCATAGCCAATAAAATATTCATATCATAGTCCCTACTTTTTTTGAGATTCTATCATTATTTATATATTACAATAACTTAGGTAAGGGGTTAATGTTTTTATTTAAAGATAAGAGGTAGAGAAAAGTTTTAGATTTAGTGTAGATTTCAGTTAACTCAGACTGAAGGCGTACTAAAAATACGTCGAGTGTCTGAGTTAGGCGCAAGATGTGCCCGACCGAAGGGACAAATGCCCTTGGGGTGCGCTGAAGATGAAGCTTTAATTAAACGCGTGCTTCTTCGCGGCGTTGTAGATATGCCCACTGAGCATCAACACGTTCTTGCCACTCTTTAATAAGGTATTTGTATTCATCTTTGAAAAGATGTTTAAAACGACCTTGAGCTGCAAGATATTCCTCAACAGGAACGACATTTTTAGGACGGTAAGTGATGTTTAACTCATGTCAGTCAATGATCTCATACAGTGGGAATACTAAAGAGTCAGTAGCAAGATCAGAGATACTCATAGTATCTTTTGGATCGAACTTCCACTCCGTAGTACATGCACTCATAGCATTGATAAATACAGGACCTTCAACAGCAAGACCATGTTGGATCTTTTTGACCATATCTTTCCATTTGTTCGGAGCGACTTGAGCAGCGTAAGGGATCTGGTGTGCTGCCATGATGGAGATCATATCTTTTTTGTTTTTCTTTTCACCGTAGCTTATGCGGCCTGCCGGAGAAGTCGTTGCACTCGAACCGATCGGTGTAGAAGATGAACGTTGTCCACCCGTGTTTGCATAGACTTCGTTGTCGAGTACGATATGCATCATATTGTGCCCGCGTTCCATACATCCCGATATCCATTGAAAACCGATATCGTAAGACGCACCGTCACCCGCGAAAGAAACGAATTTCGGTTCACGATCAGGCTGTTTTAAGCGACCTTTAGTCTTCAATGCTTTGTACATCGCCTCAGCACCTGCAACAGCAGTCGAACCATTCTCAAAACCGATATGTATCCAAGATGCATCCCAAGAAGTATATGGATAAACCGCTGTACAAACCTCTAGACATCCAGTAGATGCTGAAAGGATAAGGTCATCGTTTGTCGCGTTTAATACCTCACGAACAATGATAGAGTGAGCACAACCAGGACAAAGAAGGTTAGCACCCTCAAAACGATCCGCTGAAGTTGAGAACTCTTTTAAGTTTTTTATTTTTTTTATTTCACTCATAAGAATCTCCTTTCTATAAAAATGCCAGTTTCGGACCGCGAACGCCGATAAACTGTTGTAGTTGAGTTGTAACTTTGCCTGCATCGGCATTTGCTTGAAGCTCTTTGTACAGATCTCTTAAATGAGCTTTTGTAAGGTCACGACCACCTAGCCCGTAAACATAACCTGAGAGCAATGCTTTCGTGTCAGTATTGAAAAGTGCCCCTGCGATCTCATTAAAGAGCATTCCCGCAGCACCGTTTGGAGATGAACGATCTAGTGCTGCAATAGCTTTAACATCTTTAAGTGCTTCTGCGATCTCCATGAATGGGAAAGGTCTAAGGACACGGATACCTACGACACCTGCTTTGATCCCTTGTGCTCTCATCTCTGTTGCTACTTCACGTGCAGTCTCTACCGATGTACCCATACAAACGACGGCTACGTCAGCATCGTCCATATCGTATTCTTCAACGATGTTATATTTACGTCCGCTTAGTTTTTCAAACTCGTCAAACGCTGCTTGGATCTTAGGCATTACAGTCACCATAAGGTCTCTATGCTGACGAGCTTTATGTTCAAAGTGCCAATCCTCTTCGGTTTGTACACCGTGAGTCACAGGATGGTCAAGGTCAAGCATATCGTTCATAGGTTTAAACTCTCCTACGAAATTATATGCTGCGTCATCAGTTAAAGTCTTAACACCTTGTGCTGTATGAGAAGTCATGAAACCGTCTTGGTTGACAATTGCCGGTAGACGTACATCATGGTCTTCAGCCACTTTAAAAGCAATAAAGTTCAAATCATACGCTTCTTGCGGATTGTATGCATCGAACTGTATCCAGCCGCTGTCTCTTACCATATACATGTCCGAATGGTCACCGTTAACGTTAAGCGGTGCAGCAAGCGCACGGTTAACAAGGTTAAGTACGATCGGTAAACGCATACCTGATGCTTGATAAAGTGTCTCAGACATAAGTGCAAGACCTTGAGACGAAGTTGCAGTAGCAACACGTCCGCCTGCAGCCGCAGCACCAATACATCCGCTCATCGCAGCATGCTCAGACTCAACCATAACAAACTCGCCCTCAACATATCCATCAGCTAAAAACTTCGCGTAACCCTCAACGATAGGAGTTGACGGAGTAATAGGATATGCAGCAACAACATCAATCTGACACTGTCTTAGTGCTTGAGCAGCGGCAAAGTTACCGTCCCAAACTTCAATGTCACGTAGTTCCATTTTATCAAATGCCATTATTTTTCTCCTGTCTCTTTACTAGGCCAAGCAGCTAATGCTTCTTCCTCGTCTGTTTGTTCTGAATACATAAGTAATGATTTTGGGTTTGTAGGACACACCTCTACACAAATACCACAACCTTTACAGTGGTCCATATCAACACCTACCATCTTTTTGTCACGAGAGATGATAGAGATATCAGGACAATAGATCCAACAAAATTGACAATCGATACAATAGTCTTTGTTAAACACCGGTTTTTCTATACGCCAATCAGCAACACTTGCAGTAAAAGAGTTATTTTCTGAATAATCCCTATCCTCTTGATGAGTTAATGCAACATCACTAACAGGACCGTTAAATGAACGGAGCATTGCGCCAATTTCGAATTCATCCCATCCTTTATTTGCCATCATTCGCTCCTTATTTCACTTCATCGTATGCACGTTGAATAGCCAACATATTTGCATCAATGATCTTTTGTGGTAATTTGCCCAAAATACGTTTCATGTTTTCTTTGAAAAACTCTATGTCGTACATTTTTGATATTTTCATAAATGCACCAAGCATAGGTGTATTTGGAATAGCACGGCCAATAGTCTCTTGCGCGATCTTAATACAATCGACCGTAAAGACTTTTTTGCCTGCAAGTTTCGGTTGAGAAGCCACAAGCTCATCAGTACTCATGTGAGTCGTGATGATATACACTGTGCTTTCTTTGTCATTGATAGTCACATCAGTCGTATATACCAAAGCCGGATCTATAACAAAAACATAATCTGGACTCATAAATTTTTCGTGATTCATTATCGGTTTGTCATCGACACGATTATAAGCGGTCATAGCCGCCCCACGCTTAGCAGAACCGTAAAATGCAAACGCTTGCACCTCTTTGCCTGTTGTCGAAACAACGTCTGCCAAACCTTTTGCACCAGTAACAGCACCCTGTCCTGCACGGCTGTGCCATCTGATTTCTAGCATAAAGTCCCCTTACTAATTAAAATTCAAAAAGAATTCTCTAATATTTGGTGTATTTTATGAAACTTGCTCTTAAATATAGCTTGTTTTGGTAATGTTATTTATCAAGGTGATGAAAGTGTGTTATATCTACCTATTTTAGGATACTTGAGACCGCCTCATATACATTACTTTTTATTATATCAGTATGTTTTTTAAGTTCCGCGATAGGCTCGTATTCACTTAGTACAGCGACACTTTTTATTCCGGCATTTTTTGCAGAAATAAGATCCATTCTCGTGTCTCCGATCATCCAGCAATCCGCCTTTTCTACCTTTAAGAAATCTATCGCTTTTTGTATAGGTTCGGCATGCGGTTTTGGGTTTATCACATCTTCTCGACCGACTAATATTTCAAAATGTTGCATCATGTTAAAATGCTCCATTAAAACCTTGGAATATTTGCCAGTTTTTGTCGTTACGATACCGATTCTTGCATTTTTGCTTGCGAGTTCTACAGCTTCTCTTGCAAAAGGCAAAAGTACCGTTTTTTGTGTTGATATGACTCTGTAATGCTCCTTATATGCATCGACCATATCCCAGACGATCTTTTCCTCGACGCCAAGTGAAGAGTACATCACGTCAAGGGGATGACCTATCAGCGATTTTATCTCGGCATCACTCGGGTGGGGGAGCCCAAAGATATCGTAAGAGTTATGAAAACTCTCCAATATAGCTTCAGTCGAGTCGATAAGTGTCCCGTCCAGATCAAAAAGTATGGTCATTTTTTTGCACTTAGTAAGAAGATGCCGTAAGCATCTTTACCCTCTTTTTGTACATCGAAGATCTTTTGATATTTTGCCTCTTTAAAGCCGTGTGCTTTTGCTATTTTCAGGAGGTATTCCTCTTCAAAACCAAAATGGTGTACTCCGTCATTATCGCCGTGAAATGTTCCGTCTTCACTCATCAGATCGGCAATAGCGATAAACCCGCCCTCTTTTAAAAGCTCATGCATCTTCTCAAAAAGCTTATCCAGTTCTTTGATATGGTGCATCGTCATTGAACTGACGATCCCATCAAACTTCTTTACACTTTTAAACTCACAAAAATCACCGTAGCAAGATACTATGTTATCCATCTCCAACGCATCAAGTTTTTCAAGCATCCCCTTAGAGGTATCGATACCTAAAAGCGAGTTTACATGTAAGGCGATATTTCTGCTCAACAGCCCTGTACCTGCGCCAAAATCGATAACATCCATCTCTTTTGTAAGCTTTATCTCCTTTACGATCGCATCATAAATATTTTGCGCCAGTTGTACGCGCATACTTGAACTGTCCCAGTCCTCTGCCCTGTTGTCAAAACTACTTTTCTCACTCATCTGTCATCTCCCAGTCTTTGTAGTTGTACCATATGCCGCTTGGGCTTGGAGCTATGCCTTTTATCTTCTTATTTGCTACTGTAATGCTGTTTGGTATAAATAAGAACAGATAAGGATTATCTTCAACGATATCGGCAAAGATCTCCTGCCAAACTTGCGCAAGTCTATCTCTGTCCACTATATTTTGCATCATCTCTATCTCATGGTCAACTTTGCTATTATGATACCCAATAAAGTTAAACCCGCCCTTTTTATCATTATCACTATGCCATAGAAGATATGGATCGGGTGTTGATGAAAGCGACCAGCCCAGAAGCACGGTATCGAACTTTCTCGGGAATACGACCATGTTTAAAAATGCCTGCCATTCCATAACGCGGAGAGTTACCTTCACTCCCGCTTTTTGAAGCTGATACTGAAGTATCTGTGCAGCATAAGGACGAACCGAGCTGGAGTTTGATGTAGCGATCTCAAAGGAGAGCGGATGATCTTTATCGTACCCTGCCTGCTTTAAAAGTTCTTTTGCTTTTTGTATATCCTGTTTTGGAGCTTTTACATCTTTGTTAAATGCCGAACCGGTCGGCAAAAAAGGTCCCGTACAAACTCTGGCATGTCCCAAAAACAGAATATCTACCAGTTCATCTCTGTCTATCGCTAACGAAAGAGCCTCACGTACACGAGGGTCTTGAAATTTCTTTTCTCGCAGATTGAATCCGAGATAGGTATAAGCATGAGCAATATCCTCATATTTGTTGAAGGTATCGAAAAAAGTTTTATCGACTTGTCTCTCAAACTCCATCGGCTCTAGGGAACCGACATCTATCTTTGCGGATTTCAGCATTAAAAAGCGCGTCATAGGATCAGGTATAACATGAAAGATGATCTCATCTATCTTCGGTCTGCCTAAGAAATAATCCTCGTTTGCACTTAATACTATATCTTTTGAATACTCTAACTGTTTAAGTTTATACGCACCCGTTCCTATTGGATGGGTATTAAAAGAGGAACTCATCAGATTTTTTTCATTTTTTAAAATATGCGATGGCAGTATTCCCATCATCCAAGTCTCTAATGCCTTAAAATATGGCTCTTTGTAGATCACTTTTATAGTGTCGGCATCAAGAGCCTCGACACTCTTTACCATCCTGAAATTTGCAGTATACGCTGAGACTACGTTTTTAGAGTTGATAAGATCATAGGTGAAGACTACATCATTTGCAGTAAACGGCTCACCATCTTGCCACTTAATGTTTTTGTGCAGTTTAAAGATAAGCGTCGTGTTGTTTTCGAAGTAAAATTCTCGTGCAAGATCACCGATGATGGTCGATGAGTCCTTGTCATATTTTACTAACCCGTTAAATATAAAATCTGCTATCTCTGATGAACTCGAATCGGTCGCAAGGATAGGATTTAAACGTGAAGGATTCGCGGAAGTCGCCAAATGAAGCGTCGATGCATGTAAGGATATAAAAACGATTAGAAGATAAAAATAGCGCATAAGATAAAGTCTTTTTATGCGAATTATATCAGAGATAAAAATTAAAAGAAAAGAAAATTGAAAGAGAAAGAAAAAATGGAAAAGCCGAAAAGGGCTTTTTCCATAAAACGATTAACGTTTAGAGAATTGAGGTGAACGGCGTGCTTTTCTAAGACCCGGTTTTTTACGTTCTACAGTACGTGCATCACGAGTCATCATACCTTCAGGTTTTAGTATTGCTCTAAAAGATGCATCATATTTAACTAGTGCACGAGAGATACCGTGACGTAGTGCATCTGATTGACCACCGAAACCACCACCTAAAGTAGTAGCAACGATATCAACCGATGTATCTTGTTTAGTTAATGATAAAGGTTGTTTTACACGAAGTTTTTTCGCTTCAAGACCACCTAACCATGCGTCTAGTGAAAGACCGTTGATCGTGATCTTACCAGTACCCGGAGTTAACCACACTTTTGCTATTGAAGCCTTACGACGTCCTGTTGCATATATTTTGTTAGCCATCTATAATGTCCTTACTTCGCTATTTGTGCAGTATGTGGATGTTCCGCACCTGCATAAACTTTTAGTTTTTTGATCATTTTAGCACCAAGTTTAGTTTTTGGTAACATACCGCGAGTAGCTAATTTGAATAGTTTCTCAGGATTGTTCTCTAAAAGCTCAGTCATCTTAACACTTTTAGTCGATCCAAAGTAACCACTGTGAGTAAAATACTCTTTGCCAGCGATCTTACCGGCACCTTTGAATACAGCTTTAGAAGCATTAACTACTACCACGAAATCACCACAATCAATGTTTGGTGTATAACATGGCTTATCTTTACCACGAAGACGAGTAGCGATCTCAGTTACGATACGCCCAAATGTCTTCCCTTCTGCATCGATCAAAATCCATTTTTGATCGATTTGTTCAGGAGTTGCAATTTTTGTAAATTTCATTCTCGAACCTTTCGTCGAATTAAAGTGCGAAAGTATATCTACATAACCTTATAACTAGCTGAAATTAAGGATTTTATAAGTTCATAGAACCTCTTTTATTTTTACCTCATCTTCTCTGATATAACAAACATATCCTCTGACCTCCGATGATGTTATATGCCCTACCGCTTTTTTATACCCGCGGACCTGCTTTACATGGTGTTCGTTTAAAGTTTGAGAGCTTTTATAATCGATGATATTATAACCGCCGTCATTACATTTAACGAGCAGATCCATATATCTGAGTTCGCCATTTACAAGCATCCCTTTCTCTTTGAAACACTCGCCGTTTGTCAGTTGTAAAAACTCTTCATCTGCCAAAAGCATTTTGATACGTTTTTGTATGCTTTGAAGTTCACTCTCGTCTAAAAGATTTCCATATCTGTTTAGCATTGCATTATAGGCTTTTTGCACGCTTTTACCTGTAAAATCCTGCATCATCTCCAGATGATAATGAAGTGCCAAGCCAAAGTTGATAGCACGCTGGTCATCTTCGGCTTCTGCCGCTACAAAAAGGATATCTGTCTGTACTCCATAACGAAGTGCTTTATACTCTAGATCTCTGCATGGCTCTTTTTCATTTACTTCCCGAGGCTTTACATGTAGGATGCCGTAACTCAGTTGTGCAAGATCAAGCACTTCAAAGACGGAGTCTTTCTCTTTACTGACTATAAAAAGGTTCTCTCTTGCTCTTGTAAATGCAACGTAAAGAGCATTTAAACTGTCCTCTAAGGCAAGATCTTTATCTTTTTGAAGTGCAGCGGCATACGAAGCATCAAGAGCATCTCTGCCACTCATTCTAAGAAAGATATTTTTCAACTCTATGCCGTCGTACTCATATATGATAGGGGCACGCGAAGGCGGTGCTTTTTTCAGTCTGTCCATAATGATCACATGCTCATACTCCAAACCTTTGGATTTATGCACGGTTAAAACTCTCACACCGTTTATATCCGATGCGGCGGCTGTCGTGTCATCTCTTTCATACTCAAAAATAAACTGCTCTATATCGTTGTAGTTGCCTAATATATCCATAAAACGAAGCAGATGGAACTCACCGTCAAAGAGATTATATCTGTCTATGGCATCTTTGACTATCTCTCTTAATGAAAATACGTTCACATCGACTTTAACAAGAGCAAATGCCTCTCTTTTTAAAAGTGCAAAAAAGTTTTGTTTATAGATCTCTTCATTGAAATAGCAATATTTCAGATATTCAATGAGCGCTTTTACGACATCTTGGTTTATCAGTTTTGTCGTTGTCTCTGTCACCACATCTACTCTAGCATTTTTGAGCACCGTTTCGATCTCTTGTCCGTCACCGTTGGTCGCCGTGAGGATAGCTATTTCGTTAAGATCGGCTCCAAGGTTTATGAGTTCTTGGACTTTTACCAGCGTTGTATAAAGGATATCATCTGTTTTTAAGACCTCGACATATCCGCCGTTTGCACTCTCTTTCACGCTCTGGTCTTTATAGCCTTTTATCTTCTCTCTAAACACATTGTTGACAAAATTTACAACTTCTTTTTGTGAACGGTAGTTCACCACTAAAGACTCGACCTCCACATCGTTGTCAATGCGTACAAAATCAAAAAGAGCGCTCACGCCTCCGCGAAATCTGTAAATGGATTGCTTCACATCGCCCACAAAAAAGAAGCTTCCGTTTTCATGCAGACCCTGACCCGATGTTATCTCTTTGATAAGCGGACGCAGTATCTCATACTGTAACACACTCGTATCTTGAAACTCATCGAGCAGGATATGCTCTATCTTCGAGTCAAGCCTGAAATATAAAAACTCACTGTCTACCCTGCTGCTTAAAAGCTCATGAACAAGCACCGAGATATCATCAAACCCGAGTTCCTGTATCTCTTTTGCAAGAGCTTTTTTACTTTTTACATAGGTATCCAAAAGAGCATAGAGAGAACTGAAAAAGCTCTGTTCCCGTGCATTCATATAAAGAACAATATTCTCTTTTATTATTTGCAGCTCATCATCCATAGCCGGCTGATAGCACTTTTTAAATGTCGCATAATCAAGCGAATCCCTTGAAAGCCACGCTTTTAATAAAATCCCTTCAAAATCCTCCGCATCAACCGCATTTTTTACGGTAGTCGAGGCATCCTTACATGTAAGGACCATCTCTTTTATCTTTGTAAATGCATCAAAAGCTTTTTTCTCATACTCTTGAAACGGCATCTGCCTAAATGAGAGTTTTTTTATCTCCGAGAGCTTTGAATAAAGTTCATTCAAAAGTGCAAAGATGTCTCCCGCACGTTTGTCCATCATAAGAGAAAGGTCTATAAGAGTCTCATCATTCAAACCGACACTCACCTCGTCTAAAAAACGCGCAAAGAGTTTTTGTTCATGCTGTGAGGCGAAGGTAGTAAAATTGGGCATAAGCCCCACGTAGAGTGAAAACTTTCTGAGTATCTTTGCGAAGAACTTATCAAGCGTCATTATCTTTACGTCTGCATTTAAAAACTGCTCTAAAATCTCTTTTTTCTTTTCCAATATATCATTTTTTTTGATTCCTGTTACTTCAGAGATGACATCCAGTTCATCCCTGTTTTCAAGATCTTTCAGTGTCAGTACGATGCGCTCTTGCATCTCTGAAGCCGCTTTGTTAGTAAAGGTGAGTGCAAGCACTTTTGAGGGCGATGCGCCCATAAAAAGAAGACTCAAATATCGTACGACAAGATTAAAAGTCTTTCCGCTCCCTGCACTTGCTTCATACGCCAATTTACTTTTAAACATCATACACGTCCGCACAAAGTTGCAAATTCACAGAACTTACACTTACTTTCATCTTCTGTTTTATCAAAACTAAAACTTTTTTGCTCTAAAAGCTCTTTTAAATGTGTCTGCAAAAGTTCAAGTTTCTCTTGTAAAAATGTCTCATTCACGATCTGTCCGCTGTTAAGATCGTAATATCCGCACCCGCTTACATCTCCAATTGTCGAAGCTAATAGATAATAAAACTCCAGCTGAAAATCCGTCGCTTTTTCCAGAGTCCTTACAGTATATGAGGGATACTTCCCGCTTTTGTAATCCAAGACGTACATACTCTCGCCCACAACATCTATCCGATCTATCTGTCCGCTGAGTTCCAGTCCCGCAAACTTACATGTAAGAGACTTTTCACACTCTATCACTTTTATCCCATCTTTAAATCTCAGCATCTCGTTTTCTATAAACGAATCGAGTTTTTTATTCCAGAGTTTTAGCTGATAATGTTCCAAAGCACTTGTTCCTGACAATCTTTCAAGCTCTTGAAATATCTCTTTTTGCAGCTCTTTTTTATTTTCAAAGTGGTTTTTTTTACTATAGACGTTCTTCAATGCTTCATGCAGATCTAGCCCTATCTGATACTCTGTGGGAAAATCTTGAGGGATCTCATGTTTGTCGAGATGCATGATGTACCTGTGATAATATCTTCGTCTGCACTCCAAAAAAGTTTTTAAAGATGTCGCGGAGAGCTTGACACGAGTGAAATCATATTCGCAAACGATCTCTTCATCCGATTCTTTTTTCTCTCTCCGACTCTCTTTATGCAGGATCTTTGCATACGAGGCCTCATTCTCCACATCTTTTATTTTAATGCCGAGCTGCGTTAAAAATCTTGAGGGCATCGTAGTAGCTGAGTGCACATAAGCGATACTTACATGTGAGGCTCTGCTGATGAGCAGAGAATAGTAATGCTTTTGCAGGTTTTCCCTGTCATTTTGCGTCGGAAGATTTGCATGGGCTCTGATATCTGAATTTAAAAACAGGTCTTTCTCACTTCTTTTTGGGACATTAGAGTCATTGAAATCTACTATGATCACACCTTTGTAATCCACATATCTGCTCTCCAGCACTCCCATAACGGTTATCTTGCCGCCGCGGACATCATCGATACCTCTTTGAGCCAGTCTTTGCATAAAGAGATGAAGTACAGATTTTAAATTGAGTTCATCATACATCTGCTTTAACTTTGTAAAGCTGAACAACTCCTCTTCAATGATTTTTTTCTGTGCCTTTACATGTAAGGACTCTATGTAGATGTGCATTAGCGCGGAAAAATCTATCTCCTTCATACCGGCATAATATATCGGAGCTAGAACCTCAAAAAAAGAGGTGTTGTATCTCTTCAGTCTTGCGCCGTTTTGCACACTCGGAGTCTCTATATACTCACACACCGCATCAAGATGCATATATGCTTCGCTGTGAGTGAATTTCTCGCCCATCGCAAAGTTAAAATTTGTCTCGCTATCATAAAGTTTCAGAGTCGTTGCAAATGATTCATTTGGCAAAATGACTACTATCTCTTCATGATTTATGCCCTTTTGTATATACTCGTAGACTTTTTGTTTTACAAATGCGACTTGCAGGATATGTTCACTAAAACCATAACACTCGATATCTGTATTTTCTTCTATCTTCTCTTCACAAAGTATCTCTTTGGCGCCAAAATCCAAAGTATACTTTCTATCTCTCTTGAGTCCAAAGCCCAAAGTCTCAAATCGCTCTCTGACTTTTTTATTAAAAGAAGTAGTCGTTATTTCCAATACAAGTTTGGTGATCTCGCTGCATTTTTGTAAAAGTTCAATCTCAAAAGCGGTCAGATAACCCTCTACTATAAGTTTTATCTCACCCAGTGATCTTATATACTCAGTATTGAACGTATACCACTTCGGCAAAAAAATCGGATCGAATAGCTTTTTTTCAAAACAGAGTTTTTCATATCTGGTATAGAGTGCTTTTAATATCGCGATATGCTCTTCATAATCCCCGTAAGTATCGGCAAGTTCCAGCTCATCAAGCTCCACTTTTTCTCCGCTAAGCTCGGTAAAGAGAGAAAATATATAGCTGCTGTTTTGTGTAAATGTAAAAAAGTTTCTCTCGATCTGAAGATTTTCGAACTCTTGAAAGTTCGATGCTTCTAAAAGAAGAAGAGCTCTTGTATCGTTGTCGATTTTTTTAAATCCATCGACTATACATGCTCGTTCGATAAATTCGGAAATAGTTATATATTTTTGTAAGAAAGTGGTGGATTTTTCAAATGAAAGCAGCTCATGCCTGATGGCACGAGTTGTAGGAAAGATAAGAGTCTGCTCTTGCATAACCTTTTAGTATTCTGTCGGTTTTTTGTCTGATCTCGTATCTGCTTTGAGATTATAATAGCGTTTGTTCTCACCGACTTCGATCTGAGCCATTATATCCCATCTTCCGATTCCAGGCAGTTTTGTTTCAAAACTATATGTTCCGTTGCTTACCGTAGGGTTTTCAAGCGTCATATCGTAGTCGTGTGTCTGAGGTCTTGTGACAATGACTTTTACTTTTGCGTCATCGACGTTTGCACCCTTTTTAGTTGTAACCTTGTAAACAATTTGAGAGCCCTCGGCATTCAGTTGCTTGCCTAGGTATTCGATATTATATTTTTTGTTGAACTCTATCGCTTCGTTTATTATCTTGTTCGCATTTGCATCCGCATCCTGATAATATGTCATATAGATATCGCTTTCTTGCACAGGCATCTTTGCAGTCTCTGCAATCGTCCAAGCTCCTAAAGCGACAACACCGAGTATAGATAAACCTATGCCTATCGGCCATTGGATTCCGCTATTTTTCTTCATTTCTTTTCTTCTTTAAATCGAATTTTATCTTTATATATTTATAAATCACATACAAGATAAATGAATAAAACAAAATCTTCAATATCTCGATAGTATAGCGATTGGAATTACCGATCGCACTATCGAGTTTGACGTTTTTAGACGATGCCACTTGTTCGGCTATATCTGCATAGCCGTTAAAAAGAGCCACACTGTACTTGTTGATTATATCTTCGCCTTTTGCCTTTTCTGCAAGGATAGGGATGATAGTGCCGCCATAGTTTGTAGCATTTTCTTTAAAGTCATCATAACTGCTGCTAAAGAAAACAGCCATAAAAAATGCCTGTAAACCGGTAGCAGTAGGTGAAAGCACCTGTTTTCTGTCAAAGTACTTGTATAAAGATTCAGGACGTGCCAGTATATCGACTTTTTGGTTCATCTCGGAAAACGTCAATAATATAGTCGGTTCATTAAAGTTTTGAACCAAGTTTTTTTCGTAATCGACAATAGTTTGATTATTGTCCAGTTCTTTGATTACAACAAGACGTAAAGCGATGCCAGTTTTTTCATGGAGTTCTTTGCCCATTGTTTCAACATCTTGAGCAAGCTTCGTGTTTGATATGACTTCATCTTTATATAAATACTCTGCGTTAAGTGGAGAGATAGCGTTAAATGAGAGGACGAGGGCAAAAAGCCCTCTAATAAACTTATTCAAGTTTAATTAACCTATGAATAAATGATTAGGCGTAAGAACTGCCCATAAAGTAACAACTGCTAATACAGCCATACCGATTGTTAAAATTTTGTCCATAACTAACTCCTTAGTTTACAAGGACACGATGAGTGTCGCTTGTAGAATCTATCATTTTGATAGATTTTTCATCAGTAACTTTATAGAATTTTGTTTGGTTAGCATTTTGAACACCTAAACCCCAAACAGTCAAACCTGCTAGGATAGTTAGTAATAAAACAGTTGCTATTAACATACCTGTAATTCCATCTAGTGAAAATACACCAGAACCTTTGAAATTATTATCCATTACTATTCTCCTTTACTTATGTCTGTGATATAAGTAGATACAGCTTTAACTTGAGTATCGTTTAGATTAGTAAACGCTGGCATAGTACCTATAGCACCTTTTTTACCGTGTGAAAGCATGTCAGCAACAAAAGCCGGAGTAAACGCAGCTACATTTGGAGCAACAAAATCCATACCTTTGCCATCTGCACCGTGACAAGATGAACATGTACCGGCAAAAATGTCAGCACCCTCGCCCTTCATACCGTTAGCGACATATTTTGCAACAGTCGCTATCTCAGCATCAGAGATCAAAGCACCAGTATTACTATTAAATAATCCATCACGATTTGGCATCATACTAGTAGTTTTAACCAATTTACCGTTAGTCATCTCTTCATGTACAGCGATACCGTTATTTGAACCGTGTGTTACAACATAAGCGACAGATTTAGCATCTACACGTTTGTTAAGATTTGCCGCTTTGCCGTCCATACCATCAGCAGCAAGGCCGTGACAAGGAGCACAATCAACCAAAAATACCGACTCACCCATGTTGTGTAGTTCTTCTTGGCTTAAGTTTGCATATTTCTTTTCAAACTTAGCATTTGCTACAGCTGAATCTTCATTATATTCACCGATTTGAGAGTATGCATTTACCGGATAACCAGCTAAATAGTACCATCCTGCCCAAACTAACATTCCTAAATATATTAGTGCCCATCCCATTGGAAGTGGGTTTTTATATTCGCCTATGTCATCCCATTTTTCTTCTGCAAGTTCACCGCCAGCAGTGTCTGATTGCATTTGGCGAACATATTTAGTAACAACGAAAACTGTAACGATTACAAGTGCGATAGCACCAAGAATAGCTAGCATGTTGACTATGTCACCATTCAAACCACCCTTGATATCCATTGCAACATATGTAAAACCTAGCATCGCAGCAACAAATACTACACCTGCCAAATAAAGCTTATTCATATATGCCTCCTACTTATTTTTTTCATCTTTAGAGATCTCTTCTACCGGAGCATCGTCGATCTCATCATTTAAAGCAATATTGCCATACTTCTCAAAATCTTTAATACCTTTTTTTTCACTGCTATATAGATGGTAAATATAACTATAAAGAATAACTACCATAAACACGACTAGTGCAAAATAAGCATATCCTTGAAGCTGAGCAATATCCACTTTAGACCCCTATTTTAAACAGTTTAAATATGCAATTAAAGCTACGATCTCAGGAATTTTACCTGCAGCAACCATATCTTGAACATCTTTATCTTTCATATCAGCAGTGATAGCTTTTGCTTCAGCTAAAGCCATTGCATTTGCCTCCGCTACTGAATTTGCCATTTTAACTGTAACTGTACTACCATCTTTCATAGGTACAGGTTTGTTATATGGAACACTGAAAAATTGTGCATTTGTTAACTGATCTGCATAAGCAGTATCAATATCAGCTAAATTTGTAAACATCCAAGCGTATGCTGGCATAACTGAACCAGGAACAACACCGGCAGGATCTTTCATGTGATTTTCATGCCAGTCGGTAGTACGATAATTACCGACACGGTGAAGATCCGGACCTGTACGTTTTGAACCCCAAAGGAATGGACGATCATAAGCATATTCACCGCTTAAAGAGTAGTGACCGTAACGATCAGTTTCAGCTTTAAATGGACGAATAAGTTGTGAATGACAAGCATTACAGCTATTTTTGATATAGACTTCACGACCAGCCATCTCTAGCACAGTATATGGTTTAGTACCAACTACCGGCTGAGCCGCTTGAGCAAAGTTTGGAAGTATTTCTACTAGACCTGCGAACGCAATTACTAAAAACACACCTACCGCAAAAAAGAACGGATGTTTTTCTAACCAATGAAACATATTATTTTCCCCCCTTCTTTCTACGCTGCCATAGGAGAAGCGTTTTGTAACTCGCTCTCTTCAACACGACGACCAGCTGTCATAGTTTTATAGATATTCCAAGCGAACATCAAGAAACCTACTAGGTATAAAGCACCACCAACCGCACGAATTGTATAGTATGGGTGAAGAGCAGTAACTGTATCGATAAATGAGTAAGCTAAGTTACCGTATTCATCGTGAGCACGCCACATCATACCTTGAGTAATACCAGCGATCCACATAGAAGTGAAGTATAAAACAACACCTAATGTTTGAATCCAGAATTGTGCTGCCATTAATGATTTTGAATATAGTTCACGTTTAAATACACGTGGAGCCATATGGAAAAGTGCAGACATAATCATAAATCCAACCCAACCAAGAACACCATCATGAACGTGACCGATAATCCAGTCAGTAAAGTGAGCGATAGCGTTTACAGATTTGATAGCTTGAATCGGTCCTTCTAATGTTGAGAACATATAGAAAGTTGAAGCTAAGATCATGAACTTGATTAACGGAGACGTTGCAACTTGTTGCCACTCACCCTTCATCGTTAGAAGCATGTTTATAGCACTACCCCAAGATGGCAAGATAAGAACTACAGAGAAAACAGATCCCATAGTTTGCATCCAGTCAGGTACAGTAGAGAAAAGAAGGTGGTGTCCACCAGCCCATAAATAAACAAACATCAATCCCCAGAAAGAAAGTAAAGAAAGTTTATATGAATAAACTGCTTGACCAGACTCTTTTGGAAGGAAGTAATAGATCATCGCAACGATAGGAACAGTAAAACCGAATGCAACAGCATTGTGTCCATACCACCATTGTACCAACGCATCATTTGTACCTGAATACATAGAGATCGAGTGATACCATGCACCTATACCTGTTTCACCAGCCGGTGATGTTGCAAGCATTGTAGGTATTTCCATATTGTTGAATAGATAAAGCATTGCTATACCTAAGAAAGAAGCGATGTAATACCAAACTGAGATATACAGTGATCTTTCACGACGAATACCGATAAGACCGAATATACCTAATCCCCAAAGTACCCATACAACAACGATAGCGATATCGATAGGCCACTCAAATTCAGCATACTCTTTTGAAGTTGTGATACCTGCAAAAAGAGAAACAACAACAGCAACAACACCGATCAAATATAACCAGAAGTGTAGTTTACCAAGGAACATTAGTACCTTAGATTCTGCCATTGAAACTTTTAAAACACGTTGCCCTACGTAATACCAAGTTGCCCAAATACCACTTAACGTGAAACCAAAAATAACTGCATCTGTGTGCAGTGGACGTAAACGACTAAAGTTTGTAAATTCGTTAAGACCTAACCCACCTAATATTGTATTAACACCAGGGAAAGCAAGCTCTGCAGCCAAAATTACACCGATAAGCATACCTACAAAGCCTAATAGAACTGTTGTAAACATGAACATCTTAGCAACTGTATAGTCATACTCTAATGGACGATTTTCCATATATAGCCTCCTTAAAGATTCAAAGCGTAACAATCTATACACCGTGTATAGACTATAGACGCTGTCATCATAGCAGAAGAAATATAAAAATTTAATTATTTAGTTGCAATTATTTTATAGGAATAAAAATTAAGGAAGTTTTAATATTTTTGTATATTTTTGTAACACGATACAAAAATGTCACTCTTTAGAACCACATTTTCCTGTACCGCATTTTCCGGGTGCACATTTCATCGCAGGTCCACATTTCATTTGTGTGGATTCTACTTTTTGGACTTCATCCTTTGTATTGTACCAATAGTCAAATTGCAGATATGCTTTGTATATTGTCCAAATACCAAAGATGATAACAGTCAATGCCGCCAACTGGATCATCAGTGAACGAAATTTTTGACCTGAAAACAGGCTGATCGCAAAAGCAAAAGTAAAAAGTGTCGGGATAGTGAAGATACCAAAAACAAACATGACCAAAGCCCCGTAAAATGCAGACGATGTGGTCGTTGCTGTTACCAGCATCGTATAGACCAGCCCACACGGAAGAAGTCCATTTAGCATACCGAGAATAAAAAAACTGCTTTTGCTGCCGGAGTTCATCTGATAAGTAAACATTCTTTTGAACCAGCTGTAGTTGCTTATAGGTATCTCTATAGAGTTTAAGAATTTTAGTTTCCCTGCAAAAGAGAGTCCCATGACGACCATTAATATACCTGCGATCGTAAACATCACAGACCTAACAAGCGGATTTATTTCCCATAAAGAGCCGAAATAACCAAAGAGTGCCCCAAGAACCGTGTATGTAGCGACACGTCCGAGATTATATGATAAGTGATAGAGTGATTGAACGAATTTAGAATCGGTAGGTTTTACTTTTGCCATAGTATATGTCATGATAAATCCGCCACACATACCGATACAATGCCCGATGGAGCCAAGGAAAGCGAAACTAATGATTGCTGTCAGTTCTATACTATTCATAATGATCATTTCTTTTTGTATGATTTTATCGGCTGAGTGTTAATTTTTTGTTAAGTGTTATCCCAAAAGAGCAAATAGCTCTTATCTTTGAGATTTTAAAAGTGAGAGGAATTCACCAAAGATATAACTGCTCTCTTTTGGTCCCGGACTTGATTCGGGGTGATGCTGTACTGAAAATATCGGAGAGTCTTTATACAAGAGCCCTTCTATAGTATCATCAAAAAGATTTACGTGAGTGACTTCTGCCACTTCAACAATTCTATCAGGTACATTATAGTTATGATTTTGCGCTGTGATCTCCACTACTCCCGTTTTTTCGTTTTTAACAGGATGATTTCCGCCGTGATGTCCAAATTTTAATTTGAACGTGTCATAACCGTGTGAAATCGAAAGCAATTGATGCCCTAAACAGATCCCGAACATAGGCACTTTTGCAGCTATCAGTTTTTTTATCTGTTCATGTTCATCTTTTAAGACAAGAGGATCACCCGGTCCGTTTGATAAAAATACACCGTCGATCTCTTTGTTTTTGTATCTTGTTATCAGCTCATCGCCGCTAAAAGTATTTGGAACCACTTCGACCTGCATCCCTGCTTGAGTCAGTTCATTTAAGATATTTCTTTTTACACCGAAATCTATCGCTACTATTTTTGCCTGCACCGCAGGAGCATCGTTATATTTAAAGTTAAAAGGATCATAAGTCCCATTTTGATGGATATAACTCTCTTTAGTACTTACTTGCTCGATATAGTTGACATCTTCGATGCGAGGAGAGCTTTCTAAAATCTTTTTAAGAGCATCTTTATCACTTACTTCCGTCGAAGCGACCATCATCATCGAGCCCTGCTCCCTGATCATCTTTGTCAAATATCTTGTATCGATGTCGCAGATCCCCATAACATTGTGTTTTTTTAGAAAGTCTGAAAGAGAACCCTCTGCTCTAAAGTTTGAATAGCGGTCTTGATACTGACGGACGATCATACCCTTGGCATGAGCTGATCTGCTCTCCATATCTTCATCATTTACACCGACATTGCCTATCTCTGTCATTGTAAATGTAACGAACTGACCTGCATACGAAGGGTCAGACATAATCTCTT
The DNA here is from genome assembly GCA_018824305.1 of bacterium. GTDB lineage: Bacteria > Campylobacterota > Campylobacteria > Campylobacterales > Sulfurimonadaceae > Hydrocurvibacter. Next base: position 750 of record JAHJGM010000058.1, on the reverse strand, counting down.
GATACCCACTCATAGAGGTATTGAAAACTATTTCCCCTACATTTGTCGTGTTCGCTCCAAAACTGTTAGCCTCTAAAAAAGTCCCATTTTCTAGATATAACCAAACTTTTTGCATCATGCCATTCCTCTTCTTTGCAGCTCTTCATGAAAAAGTTTCTCATAAAGTATCTCATAATCATCTGTACCCGGAATAATAGTGCGCTTATATGAAGAGATCTTGTCTTTTACTGCATTTTCAATCTCGTCATTATCTGCGATGAATGATGTTATCGAATTGTAAATAATATTTTTAACACGATTTTCTGTCACGTCAAAATGGATCAAATCCTCTTCATAAAGCTCATCTAAAATTTTATGGGACAAGTCTGAATAGCGTTCTTCATAGTTTAAAATAACTCCGAATTCCGGAGCAAGTTTTTTCTTTATCATAAAGAAGAGTTGGCGCTCATCTGCAAGATAAAACTCAATCTGATCCTCATTATCATCGACGATCTCGTGGACTTTCTCTTCTAAAGCCATCTCTTGTTTAATATTTTTTACTAAAACTTGCTCTGCTTCATGTGCTACTGCTTCAAGACCTTTTGTCATAGTAACAACACCACTTTTATTTAAATCTATCGCTATTTTACTTGATATATGTGGTACAGTTTTGAGTGAAACTTTCATATTTAGCCCTATTTAAAATTTTATTATTTATCAATAAATCTTTTTTAAGTAATACGGGATTAACTACTAATAAATCTTCAACTT
>JAHJGM010000057.1 GCA_018824305.1 bacterium | reverse complement strand
TAGCTAACTATAATTTCTAACAAAATAAGGAAATAGATTATGAAAAAAGAACTCGTAGAACAGATCAAAAACGATCCAAATTATAAAGAGTTGGTTTCAAAGAGAAGTGCTTTCTCTTTGAAATTGACTATTGCTATGCTAGTGGTTTATTTTGCTTTCATCTTGACGATCGCATTTGACCCGTCACTTTTAGGTACACCGTTGTCAGAAGGTTCTGTGACTACAATAGGGATCCCTATCGGTATGGCAGTTATTATTTTTGCATTTATCCTTACGGGTATTTATACAAAAAGAGCAAACAGTGAGTTTGATGATTTGTCAAACAAGATTAAAAATTCTATAAAGGATAATGCATGAATAGAATATTTACTTTTTTAGCACTTTCGTCTATCGCACTTTTTGCTTCAGGTGCAATCGAGGGTGAAGTTGTAAAACAATCGTTAAATATGTCTGCGATCGTAATGTTCGTTATCTTTGTAGGTGCGACTCTTGGTATCACTTACTGGGCAGCAAAAAGAACAAAAAGTGCAAAAGATTTCTACACTGCCGGTGGTGGGATCACAGGTTTTCAAAACGGTATGGCTATTGCGGGTGACTACATGTCTGCGGCTTCGTTTCTTGGAATTTCAGGTCTTGTTTATTTAAAAGGGTATGACGGACTGATCTACTCTATCGGTTTTCTTGTGGGCTGGCCTATCATTCTTTTTATGATCGCCGAACCTCTTAGAAATCTAGGAAAATATACATTTGCAGACGTTGCATCATACAGACTTCGTCAAGGACCGATCCGTACACTAGCTGCGTTTGGTTCAATTGCGACTGTTATCTTGTATCTAATCGCTCAAATGGTCGGTTCGGGTAAGCTTATCCAGCTTCTTTTTGGTCTTCAATATGAAGTGGCAGTTATCCTTGTCGGCGTGCTTATGGTTCTTTACGTAACATTTGGCGGTATGCTTGCTACTACATGGGTACAGATCGTAAAAGCGTTCTTGCTTTTAGCGGGTGCTACGTTTATGGCTATCGCTGTTATGGCACACTATGATTTTAGTTTCGGAAAACTTTTTTCAACTGCTACAGAACTTAAAGGTACGGCTATCATGAGTCCGGGTGGACTTGTAAGCGATCCGATCTCGGCTATCTCACTTGCAGTAGCACTAATGTTTGGTACTGCGGGACTTCCTCATATCCTTATGAGATTTTTCACGGTCGGTGATGCAAAAGAAGCGAGAAAATCTGTTTTCTTTGCAACGGGTTTCATCGGGTACTTCTATATCCTGACTTTTATCATCGGTTTTGGTGCGATCGTTTTGGTTTTCCAAAATCCACACTATTTAGATCTTGCAAAACAGGCTATTGATGGCGGTTATCCGATACTTGGCGGAAACAATATGGCGGCTATTCACTTAAGTCACGCGGTTGGTGGAGATTTCTTCTTAGGATTTATCTCAGCTGTTGCATTTGCTACGATATTAGCAGTTGTTTCTGGTCTGACACTAGCTGGTGCATCGGCGATCAGCCATGACCTTTACGCTTCGGTGTTCAAAAAAGGTCAGGTTGACGGTATTAAAGAGATGAGAGTTTCAAAAATCGCTACTGTCGCTCTTGGGATTGTTGCGATCATCATGGGTATAGCGTTTGAAAAACAAAATATCGCGTTCGTCGTCGGTCTTGCTTTTGCTATCGCTGCATCGGCAAACTTCCCGATACTTTTCCTTTCTATGTACTGGAAAAAACTCACTACTCGCGGTGCGGTCATCGGTGGAAGTCTGGGTCTGGCAACAGCGGTTCTTCTTGTTATCCTTGGTCCTATCGTGTGGGTTCAGATACTTGGAAATGCAGAAGCGATATTCCCATATAAATATCCGGCACTTTTCTCTGTAGCAGTCGCGTTTATCGGGATATATATCTTCTCGATCACAGACAATTCAGAAAATGCAAAACTAGAAAGAGAAGCTTTTGAAGCTCAATATATCAGAAGTCAAACTGGTATCGGGGCTGAGGGCGCATCTGAACATTAACAAAAAAAGCCAATGAAGTGAAATCTTCATTGGCTAAACCTATTTAGGAGAGATGTTGAGTATATTAGATCAACGAAAACTTATCGAGTCCATTCATCCCTTTGAACTGCTCAGTTCCTCCGTGCTGGATGACCTTATGAAAAAAATGGATATTGCTTACTACCCTAAAGACACTCTTCTATTCTCAAAAAATCTCCCATCTATTGCATTTTATATCATAATCAAAGGCTCAGTCGCAGAGTATATTGACGGTGAAATACATAATTTTTTCGGTCAAGGCGACAGTTTTGATGCAGATGCACTTATCTATGGGAATACGGAGGGAAAATTTGTCGTTGATGAAGATCTTATCTGTTACGAGATAAAAAAAGATGACTTTATAGCTCTTTTGGAAAACAAAGATGTGCAGAGCTATTTTTTACAAGATTTCGTCACACGTCATCAGCAGTTAAAAGACTACAATACTGCAAGTGACCTGACACCGTTTCTTATCTCAAAAGTCAATGAGATTTATCTGCATAATGCATGTATCGTAGATGCAGATACAAGTATATACGATGCTTTAAAAAAACAAAAAGAGCTCAAATCGAGTGTGATCCTTGTGAGATTTAAAGATACTTATGCCATCGTGACCGATACAAATCTCAAAGAGAGAGTTCTTTTAAACGGACTTGACGTCAAGACGCCTATCATCGAGATCGCGACACGTAACGTGATCAGTATCGATATCAACGATTTCTTGTTTAATGCCCTTTTGCTTATGACGCATAACAGTATCAAGAGAGTTGTCGTTATGAAAGAGGGTGAGGTCAAAGGTATCTTAGAGCAGTTAGATCTGCTCAGTTATTTTGCAAACCATTCACATCTGGCAGCCGTGCAGATAGACAAAGCCAAGAGTGTGGATGATCTTAAAAATCTTCAAAAAGATTTGAAAAACATCATCCTTTCACTAGATGCCAAAGGGGTAAAAGTACGCTATATCACAAAACTGATTTCGAGTCTAAACACGAAGATATACAAAAAAGTATTCGAGATGTGTGTAGATGGGGATCTGAGAGATAAATGTGCGCTTATAGTCATGGGTTCTGAGGGCAGGGAAGAGCAAAGCATAATGACCGATCAGGATAATGCACTGATTGTAAAAGACGGTATTGATGTAGAACTTTTCTTTGAACCGATGATGAAATTAAATAGATTCTTGCTTGACATAGGCTTTCCTCCGTGTAAAGGAAATGTAATGGTCAGCAATGAGTTCTATAGACGAGATGAGTCAAATTACAGAAAACTGATAGACGAGTGGATAGTGACGCTTGATGAGATAAATCTGCAAAACCTGAGCGTCTTTTTGGATGCAAAATGTGTGAGCGGCGACAAAGCACTCTTGGAGGGATTGAAAAATTACCTGTTTGAGAGTTTTAGCGCAAGAGACGATGTTTTGGCACATATTGCCAAAGCAGTGCTCAATTTTGAGACACCTTTGTCTCTTTTTTCCGGTTTTGTATTGGAAAAGAACCACCATAATAAACTTGATTTAAAAAAAGGAGGTATATTCGCCCTAGTTCACGGGATAAGAACATTATCTTTAGAGTATAAAATCGATGTTACAAATACCATCGAGAGAATAAAATCGCTGAATAACAGAGGGATATTCGACAAGACTTTTGCGACAGAGCTGATCGAGTGTTTTGATACTTTGTCATCGATCAGACTTAAAGCGATGCTTGAAGCAAAAACGCTGGATGAGATAAACTATATCAATCCCAAACATTTGCAGAAGATCGATATGGACCTCTTAAAAGACAGTTTCAGGGTCGTTAATAAATTTAAGAAGTTTATGATATTTCATTTTCATCTGAACATGGTCGGCTGATGCTTTTCTCTTTCTTTAAAAAATGGAAAAAAAATAGAAATTTTTCTAACCTGAAAGATAAAGAGTTCGCTTTTTTGTTTGATGAAGATACCAGCGGAGAATTTGTTGTCTTTGATACGGAGACAACGGGACTTGATCCAAAGCAAGACGAGATACTTTCCATTGGAGCGGTTAAGATAAAAGATAATAAAATACTTACCTCAAAAACATTTGAGATTTATCTTAGAAATTCTAAAAATATATGTTCTAAAAGCATCGCTATACATCACATTAGACAGTGTGATCTCGTTGATGCGATAGATCCGAAAGTTGCTATAAAGGAGTTTTTACACTTTATAGGAGCGAGAACTTTGATTGGGTATTACTTAGAGTTTGACGTAGAGATGATAAATAAGTATATAAAACCGATGATAGGCGTAACACTTCCAAATGAGATGATCGAGGTTTCTGAAATCTATTTTGAGAAGACGATAACGTTGATCCCTCAAGGAAATATTGATTTACGCTTCGATACAATTTTAAAGAATTGTGATTTACCAAATATGGGTGTTCATAATGCGGTCAATGACGCTATTATGACAGCTATGATATATTTAAAACTTACCAAGGAGAAAAAATAATGACAGAAGTAAAACCAGTATTTAAACCAAACAAAGAGTTTGCAAAAACTGCAAGAATTAAAAATATGTGTGAGTATCAAGCATTGCAAGATGCTGCAATGGAAGACTATGAGGGTTTTTGGGGCTCGTATGCTAAAGAGAAAATCGATTGGATAGAACCGTTTACAAATGTTTTAGATGAAAGCAATACTCCGTTTGTAAAATGGTTTGAGGGCGGAAAACTGAATGTTGCGGCTCAATGTATCGACCGTCATTTGAGTTCTCGTAAAAATAAAGCAGCGATCATATTCGAGGGCGACAGAGGCGACAAGCAGATCATTACATATTTGGAACTTTACTATAACGTAAATAGATTTTCTAATCTTTTGAAAAATGAGTTTGGCGTAAAAAAAGGCGACCGTGTCGTTATTTACATGCCGATGATCCCTGAAGCTGCTTATGCAATGCTTGCATGTGCGAGAATCGGTGCGATCCACTCTATCGTATTTGGAGGGTTCTCTGCTGAGGCACTTCGCGATCGTATCGCCGATGCCGATGCAAAAGTCGTGATCACGGCTGACGGTGCATTTAGAAAAGACAAACCGTATATGCTAAAACCCGTTGTGGATGAAGCATTAAACGGTGAGACTCCTGTACAAAAAGTTTTAGTTGTAGAGAGAAACGGTGAGGATGTTACTTGGACAGCAGGACGTGATTACTCATATAACGAACTTATCAAACACCAAGCACCTACATGTGACGCAGAAGTCATGGATGCTGAAGATCCTCTTTTCCTGCTTTATACGTCAGGCTCGACAGGTAAACCAAAAGGTGTTCAACACAACAGTGCAGGATACATCCTATGGGCGCAGATGACTATGGAATGGGTATTTGACGTAAAAGAGAACGACACTTACTGGTGTACGGCAGATGTTGGCTGGATCACGGGTCATACATACATCGTTTACGGACCGCTTGCGATGGGTGCGACAACGGTTATGTTTGAGGGTGTTCCCACGTATCCTGATGCCGGACGTCCATGGAAAATGGTCGAAGAGTATAAGATCAACCAATTCTATACAGCGCCTACAGCAATCCGTGTTTTACACAAATCAGGAGAAGATGAACCTGCAAAATATGACTTGTCATCTTTAAAAGTTCTTGGAACCGTCGGTGAACCGATCGATCCGCCGGCATGGAAATGGTACTACGAAGCAGTAGGCGGAAGTAAATGTGCGATCGTGGATACTTATTGGCAGACAGAAACCGGCGGACATATCGTCTCTCCGCTTCCGGGTGCGACACCGATCAAACCTGCATGTGCAACGTTCCCATTACCTGGTATTATGGCTGAGATCCTTGATCCTCAAACAGGTGAGAAAGTCGAAGCGGGCGAGGGCGGTTACATGTGTGTGACACGTCCTTGGCCTTCTATGATCAGAGGGATTTGGGGAGATCCTGAGAGATTTGTAAAATCTTACTTCGGTGATGTCAAAAAAGATGGTAAACCAGTTTATTTTACGGGTGACGGTGCTATTTATGATACTGAGGGCTATATCACGATCACTGGTCGTACAGATGATGTAATCAACGTATCAGGTCACAGAATGGGAACTGCAGAAGTAGAAGCGGCTATCAAGAAACATCCAAATGTCGCAGAAGTAGCAGTTGTGGGGAAACCGCATGAGATAAAAGGCGAAGGGATCTTCGCTTATGTCGTACTCAAATCTGACAAAGGTGTTGCAGATGAAGTCGAAGAGGTAAAAGCGATCAACAACGTCATTAAAAAAGAGATAGGAAATATCGCTTTATGTGACGATATCGTTTTTGCTCCGGGACTTCCGAAGACTCGTTCAGGAAAGATCATGCGTCGTATCCTTCGTTCGATCGCAAAAGGCGAGACTATCACTCAAGATATCTCTACACTTGAAGACCCAAGCGTAGTTGAAAAAATCGAAAAGATGGTCAAAGCGTAATCCACTCCGACATGTAAGTTTTTACATGTCGGTAACTCTTCTTAACTAAACTTTGATACAATTTCTCTTTTAATCTTCACTTACAGGAAACTCTTTTGAAAAAAGTTTTGAAATTTATAGGCTTTATAGTTTTGGCAATCGGTGTGTATTATGTATGGCATGTAAATTTCAACTATCGTTTTGAAGAGATAAGTAAGGATAAAGTGTATAAATCAGCCCTTATCGATCCTGATAAATTGGGCGGATATCTGCAAGAGTATAAGATCAAAACAGTCATAGACCTGCTCGATCCCGGTGTGCAAGACAGACTCAATCCAGGCAAGCAGGCAAATATCGATGCAGAAGCGAATGCCGTAAAAAAATATGATGAAGAGCATAATGCAACCGTCCTACATGTAAACATCCCATCGGGTCAAGTTCCGACAAAAGAGACATTGACAAAGTTCTTCCAAATTTTGGATGATAAGAGTAATTATCCTGTGCTTATTCATTGTTATCATGGAACAGGCAGAGCGCAGATATACAGTGCGCTTTATAGGATCGAGTATGAAAAATGGAACAATGCCGAGGCCAGAGATAAGACAAGATTTATGGTTCAAGGTTTTGGATATAGAAGCAGTTTCGCCGATGGAAAAAGCAAGGGTGACTTTTTGATGCATTACAAACCAAGAAGTTATGATGATAATGCGACCATCAATCAATTAAAATAAATAAAAAGAGTTAAAATGGAATTATGTGTAGCACTTGACCTCTCTACTAAAGAGGAAAATTTAGAGTTAGTCCAAAAGATAAAAGATTATGATGTCTGGCTAAAAGTAGGATTTCGTTCCTATATTCGTGACGGAGCAGAGTTTATTACAGCGATCAAGAAGATCAATCCTGATTTTAAGATATTTTTAGACCTGAAACTTTATGACATACCAAATACTATGGCGGATGCAGCCGAGTCAATTATGGGGCTTGGCATAGATATGTTCAATGTTCATGCAAGTGCTGGAAAACGTGCGATGACGACTGTTATGGATAGACTCAAAAAGTATGAAAATCGTCCTATTGTCCTTGCTGTGACGGCATTGACATCTTTTAACGAGGAAGAGTTTCATTATATCTACAATGAAAACATAGCGCTAAAAGCCGATAAATTTGCGCAAGATGCCTACCAAAGCGGTCTTGATGGTGTCGTTTGCAGTGCTTTTGAAAGTGCATCTATTAAAAATATCACCTCAAAAGAGTTTATGACGCTTACTCCGGGTATCAGACCTTTTGGAGAAGATGCCGGTGATCAGGAAAGAGTCGCAGACATAGAGTTTGCACATTCTGCAATGGTAGACTTCATCGTAGTAGGGCGCCCCATCTATAAATCTGAAAATCCCGCAGAAGTCGTGGAAAAAATACTAAAAAAACTTTAATTTTTCTGCTCTTTTATTATTTTTCTCTGAAGCTCTTGAAACTTTTTATCCAGTTTTTTGAGCGGTAGGAGAGTGTTTTTATTGTTTAGTCTGTAAACGCCGCTTATACCGATAAAAACATCAGCCTGCAGATCGATTCTTTGCTCAAGCGGTAATACTCTAAAGCTCAGATTGTCAAGAATAAGCGGTGAAGAATTTGTATTTTTGAAGTAGCTTAAGACCATGTGATATCCGCCTTTGTTCTTTTCATATACTTTTGTCAAAAAAAGATCTTTTTCATTCAGTCCGAGTTTGATAAGAGTGTAGTATTTTATGATCGCATAATCTTCACAATCCCCATACCCTGTGATCAAAAACTCTTTTGGTGTTTCCCAGTAATCGGTAGTCTGTTGATTTTCATCGTCATATTTCGGTAGTAATTGATTCAGATATCTATTGACAAAGAGGATCTGTTTCTCTTTTGGAAGTTCTTGAAACTGTCGTACATTTTCTTCATAGTCTAAAACTCTATTTTTTGTGATCATTCCATGCTGTTTTTCGATCTTTATGAGCTCATCGGAACTAAAACTCGGATACTCATTTTGCGCGATGAGGAATATGGGAAGTAACAAAAAGATTAAAGTCTTGATTTTCGTTTCCTGTATGGAATTTATTTTAGATTATACATAATTTTTTCGATACAATCTCCCGATGAAAATATTTATATTGATTACGACTTTTTTTTATTTTTTGTACGCAGATAAAACTGTAGATTTTGATTATGAATTAGATCCCTATTATTCGAATGTTTCCATGTTCGTTAAGTTCCCTGATCAAAATATTACGGATGCTTCGGATTATTCCGAACTAGAGCTTTACACTGAACTCGCTACAAAGACACTGATGCCAAATATTTTTTTAATAGAGCTTGCGGCTCACCCTATGCCGATTGCCGGTTTGGTCTATAGAAGCTCTAACGAAGAGCAGTATACAGAGGATAAACGTCAAAATTTCAATATCGTCAAGACTTTTACCGCGGGTTTTGAGGAACCCTACTCGATCTCGTTTTTTGTGGGAAGAATGATGATATGTTCAAAAGACAAAGATGACCATATCGGCAAAAACAGGGCTTACATGGGGTATCTTTTGACCTTAGGCGATCATTCCATAAAAGATAACAGACAGCACTACAATAGATGGACAAATGTAGAGGTCAAACTAAAAGGTACCAGAGAGTTGGATCATAACGATCTGGATTGGAGTTTCAGAATCGGAGCCAGATTTAATGAAAATACTAATTTTACAGACAGTTATTATATGGGACTCAGAAGAAACAGAATAGATTTTGACAAAGAGTTCTTATCATGGTTTTATAACAGCGCTTTTGATTTTATGACATCTTTCAATGCCGACAACCTTGAGATGATGGAAACAAAAATAATCGTAGAAAAATCATGGCCCGCATCTGCGGACAAACATATATCTTTCGGTCTAGGCATAGGATATATATACACAAGCGGGCAAAAATATAACGGAGCACTATTAGAAGAGGGGATCAATAATCACCAATTGGTATTTAGACCAAATATGAAATTTTAGACGGCTCGTTTAGCCAAATACGCATTATTGTTTGAGTATATATTTGCAATCGCCGATTTTTGGACATTAAATTCGATACCTGAGAGTTTCGGTGCAAAAGTGTAACCATTTTTTAAAGATGAAGTGATCTTATATTTTGTCTGCGTATATGCGCTTTCTCTCTTTTTCAAAATATCAAAACTGCTTACATGGTAGCTTGCATCCAAACTTTTTGCTATCTCTTTATCTGAAGCGATATCCTGTTGCATACGAAGTTTATTATAAAAGGTACTCCCTTTGTTTATGTAATCGACAGGAAAAGATTTTGGGGTATTGTATGTATCAATTGTTTTATATAACAGATGCTCTTTAAAACTGCTACTTGGCTTTGTACCTGGCAGAATAGACTGTTTGTTGTAAGGCTGAGTAGGATTAATATAAGTATTATATGTTGATATGTACATAAAGCGGATATAGCATTATCTATGCCAATATGATGTTATACTGTCAAAAAAGATTTAAAATGCCTCATAAAAGTTTCACTTCATTAAATATTTCAGATAACTTGCTAAAAAGTCTAGATACTTTAGGTTTTGTGCAGATGACTCCTGTTCAAGAGCAATCGGTACCGTTAATACTCCAAGGTGAAGATCTTGTCGCAAAATCAAAAACAGGAAGCGGCAAGACGATCGCTTTTGGTATAGGCTTGCTTCAAAATCTGGACGTCAAAGATTTTAATATTCAGTTCTTAGTTATCTGCCCGACTCGCGAACTCAGCGAACAGGTCGCATCGGAGCTGAGAAAACTTGCAAGATCAGAACACAATGTAAAGATCGTGACGATTTACGGCGGAGATTCTTTTGCAAATCAAAAGCGCTCTTTAGAAAAAGGTGCCCATATAGTCGTAGGGACTCCGGGACGTTTGATCGATCATATCAGCAAAGAGAGCATCGATCTGAGTCATATTAAGATATTGGTTCTTGACGAGGCTGACAGAATGCTAGATATGGGATTTTTTGATGACATATCCTATATAAAGACAAAACTGCCAAACAAACTTCAAATACTTCTTTTTTCGGCGACATATCCTGAAAACATCAAAAAACTTGTATCAAGTATGATGAGAAATCCTAAAACAGTAACTATAGATGAAGATAATGAAAAATTTTTAAAACAGTATCTGTGTGAAGTGAATGAGAAAAATAAATATGAGACACTTAAAACGATACTCTATTCATACAGACCGGATTCGGTCATCATCTTCTGTAATACTAAGATCGAAGTCGAAGAGATAACACATCGCTTGTACAGTGACGGTTTTGATGCGGAGTTCTTCCACGGAGGACTGGAGCAAAATATCAGAAATGAGATGCTTCTTATGTTCGCAAATAGGAGTATTCCTATATTAATTACTACAAACTTGGCAGCCCGCGGGATTGATATAAAAAATATCTCTTTGGTTATCAACTATGATATACCGCATGATCCTGAAGTCTATATGCACAGAGTCGGAAGAACGGCTAGAGCAGGTGATGAAGGTGTGAGTATAAGTCTGTATGATGAAAAAAGTATGAATCATCTTAATGCGGTAAAAGAGCTGATAAAAACCGATATTGAAGAATTGGATATTAAAGAGCTTACATATAGTAGCAAAAATCCGATTCAGGCAAAGTTTATAACACTGCACCTTTTGGCTGGCAAAAAAGATAAGATCCGTGCAGGAGATATAGTAGGAACATTTATAAAAACGTTAGGACTTGATAAAGATTCTATAGGAAATATAGATATTTTGCAAAAAGATTCATATGTCGCTATCAAAAAAGAGTGCTTTGATAAAAAGATATCGAAGATAAAAGAGATAAATATGAAGGCAAAAAGAGTAAGAATCTTTGTTTTATAAGAAAAGCTAATCAAAAAAAGAGTAAAAAATTAACTTTTTTCATAAATTTTAAAATT
>JAHJGM010000056.1 GCA_018824305.1 bacterium | reverse complement strand
GTTATTAGTTATTTAAGTAAACTCAAAAACATCTAACTTTCGTTAGTTATCTCGTTATCTACTTGCTTAGTTTTCAATGATCTCAAACTAGATAAACTCTCGTCTACCAAGGCCTAAACTTTAGGTCTCTTCGTTTGTGGACGGGAATTATAGGAAAATATTTCTTAATAGTTTATTAAATGGAAAATGAATTTATAAAATATGGACATAACCTGTTTCAGGTTCTATTCTTATAATAACACTAGCAGAACGTCTTGTAATATTTATATCACATGGAGTAGTAATCAATTTACCATTTTGGTATGCTGAAGTGTAACCAGCCAGTGGACCTTTTAACGGTCTACCTAAATGATCAAAGGCTATTTTTGTGCCCGTACTGCAACTTGTCGATAAAGTTATACTACGAACTCCATATTTTGTACCAAGATTTAGTTCTTTTGTTCCTACAAATGTTGACATATCCGTTATATTTAAAGTTGCATTTGTAATTAATCCACCTGTCATATATTTACCTTTATCAAGAGGATTGATTGCAAGTTCAGATTTATTTACAGTTCCATCCTTATTTGTATCACTAAAAATTGAGTATGATGGTTGATTATTTGCGTGTGCATCTCCTGTTGAAAAAACAATTTGCCATCTTTTTTTATACCACAATGCATCATTTGGATCAAACATATCTTCCATTAATGCTAAATGTTGTGTATACCTGATATGTGATACTAATTGATTCGCCGCTTCAGAAAGCTTATTTTGTCCGAATTTAGGGATAAAAACAGCAGAGAGGATACCGATTGCGACAATAACAAATACAAGCTCTAGCATAGTAAACGCTGACTTTTTCATTTTTTTTCTTTAGATATAAAATTATTATGTTTCCATTGTAACGAAAAAGTGATATAAAGTAAATTAGAGAAGTAAAAATTATATGAAAGGAATATAGAAGTGCCGCTTACATGTAAGCAATGAAAGGCAGAGGAGCTTATAGCTCTTCTGCTTTTTCTACGTTATAAAGGATATCATCCATCGGATGACGATACATTGGCATTCCAAGACGTTTTTCATCAAGAACATGACCAATAAATCCAATCGAACGACCAACTACAAAGAATGCGTTTAATGCACCAGCGTCAATAAATCCATCAATATCGCTTTCAGAATAACCAAGAGCACGCCACATATCAACCATCAAGATACCGATAGTACCATCGACGTTTAAGATAAGGTTGTCTTTTTTACTTGTAGTAAGTTTTTCTACTTCAAGAGCATAATCAAGAAGTGGTGTTGCTGGAAAGTTCTCAGCTGCGAATTTTTTCAAACCGCTTACACGTAAATCCGGATTACGTACAGATTTGATACGGTGACCGATACCAGAGATCGTTTTTCCCTCTCTTTTCATATAATCGATGAACTCTGCCGGACTCATACCGTTATCATTCGCGTATTTAAAGTAACGAGCTGCATCATCAATTGCCCCACCAAAACGCGGACCGATTGTAAGTAAACCTGTTACCAGTGAAGAGATTACATCTTTACCAGCACGTGCAGTAACTTTTGCATTATGCGCACCAGAAACTGCCGGACCATGATCTGCAACAGTTTTGATAACAGTCTCAATATATTCAGTAGCCCATTTTGGATAACGTTTTTTGAACCATAAAAGTGAGATAACATCACCGATTCCAAATCCAGTATCAGGAGTTGCTACTGAAGAGATAGGATAACCTGCATACGTTGCTTCATCACCACGATCATCAGAAATTGTACATATGAATTCTTTAGCGCGACGTACTGTTGGAACTACTTTAAGTTCTGGTTCTGCGATATCTGTAATGATTCCACCAGCTTTCAATTTAGTATAAACCTCTTTGATCTTGTTTGGTAGATCATTGAATGATTCCGGAACAAAAATACCAGCCTCAGCCATCGCTTTGTTTTTAGCTGCAGCAGTTTCAGCATCAGCATTTGCACTAGCTCCAGCGTGACCAAATTGTACGCCTGAACTAAAGTGTTTTGCAATAGTACCGATACACCATGCGATGATAGGTTTTTTAATCTTTCCTGATTTTACAGCTTCGATAACTTTGTATTCTTCAGTACCACCGACTTCACCTAGTAAGATCATATATTTTACTTCTGGATTTCCTTCCATACGTAAAAGGTTGTCAATAAATACTGAACCGACAAAACGGTCACCACCGATCGCAACACCTTCAGAAATACCATCCGCATTGATCGCGATAATGTTAGAAAGTTCATTAAACAAACCGCCTGAACGAGTAACAAGTCCACATGAACCAGCACGGTGAAGTTTAGAGTTTACAATATTCTCGATTGTCCCACCGACGTTTGCAATTTTAAATGCACCCGGAGCAATACCACCGACAGTTGCAGGTCCGATAACTGTAACACCGGCATCGCGAGCTGATTGATTCATCTTTCTTGCTAGTCTTTCAGGGATACCCTCAGCTGTAACCATAACACTTCTAAACTGACCCTTGATAGCAATAGCTTCCATAGTAACATCATATGCTGTACGAAATGATGCAAAGTTTAGAAGTACATCGGCTTTAGGGAAAGCTTTTGCCGCTTCACCGGTAGAGCGGAAAACCGGAACCATGATCTCATCCGGCCCATAGAAAAATTTCTCAAATTTGTTGTTTGACGTCGGAGCTACGATAGCTGCGACAGATGGCTTTGGACGAGAAATAGTATAATCATAATCAAGCATACGTTGAATAGCACTTGTATTGTTATTCCAAAAAATTGCTTGTGTATCTTTAGTAAATAATGCACCCATTAATATCTCCTTACTTCTCTAAAGCCATACGAACGATGTCAGTAACGTGAGTTTCTGGTCCGTAAACTTCTATATATAGACCTAAACGATCTGCTGCTGCTTGAATATCTTTAAGACCTTTTTCATAGTTTGGTCCACCACGACGTACATAAATACGTGTATTGTGCGCTTTTAATTTTTCTGCATAATCTTCAAATGATTGGATGATACCTGTAAATGTTTTAGCGACATCAGTAAAGTTTGCAATAGCACCACCGATAATTAGAATCTTATCACGACCTTTTGGATCTTTATGACGAGTCATCAAATCAAAAAGAGTATCTGCATAAAACTTTGTCTCACCAGTTGTCGGTCCACCAGAATACTCGCCGTAGTTTGCAAGGTCTGAAACGTTTCCTGAAAGGTCAGCAATAGTATCAGCATAAACAACTGAAGCACCACCACCTGCAACCATAGTCCAGATTCTTCCCATCGGGTTAAGAATAGTAAGTTTTAGTGACGCACCAGATTTTGCATCGGCTTCAGCGACTGCTTTTTCTTCCGGAGATTGATCTTCCATACCAAAAGCTGTAGGGTACTCTATATCACCCCATGAGTCTCGCATCATGAAACCAGCAGTATCATCTAAACGAGCAACAAGGTCAAGAATCGCCATTTCGTTATTATCTAACATAACGATCGGATTGATCTCTAGATAAGCAAAGTTAAGATCGCGATAAAATTTAAAGAATTGAATTGCAAATGATGCAAAATTCTCTCTATTTTTTGCAGGAATATCTGAAGGAATATTTGCTTTGACAGCATGTTCCATATCAGCATCACTCATATTGATCGGAATATGGACTTCATTTACTTTCTCATCCCATCCCTCTTCTACTTCCATACCACCTTCAGCAGACATGTAAAGAACGTCGTCTTCACCAACTGTTGTTGCAGAAATATAGTACTCTTGTTCTTGAGAGTGAGGAGTAAACGGCTCAATTATAAAATGAGTTAACTGCCCATGTTGACCAGATAAAAGTGTAGTCGTATGAGACATTTTTGCATCTATCCAAGCTGCTGCTTCAGTTAATGTGACGTCACCTGGTTTATTTGTCTTGAATAAAACAAGATCATTTTTACCACGCTTACCAAATAACATATCCGGTTTTGCTACTAAAGGCTCTTGTTTTAGCCATTCAAAACCATGCTCCTCAGCTTTTGCTTTTAATTCAGCACCACTTGTTACCAATACAGATTTAAATCCGTAGTGAAACCCGCTGAAATACTTTTCCCAATGTTTCGAGAAAATTGCTTTACCGTCGTATTCACGAATCGCTCTTTGAGCCATTGCAACTCCTTACTTAATAGTTGAATATTTGGGGATGATTGTAGCATAAATTATCTTTTCGATATGCTGTATTTATAATTCCATGGGGTATTTATGAAGTTATTTGTTAACTTTGGTAACATAAGTTTGATATACTTTACATCCTTTGTAACTTATAGTAACAATATCTGACTCTTTACTCTTGATATAAGTGATATTATTTTCTCTGCAATAAGGAACTCCGTAAAATCTCAATCTTGATTGGAGTTTTTTACTGTTTGCATCAACACATGTAATGTTTTTTTCTTTTAATTTGGCTGCCAGATCTTTTGCTATATGCATATCATACGCGAAATGTTCCCTTGGATTATCCAATATGCAGTATATATATTTATTAAATAAGACAACGGCCGCATTGAATGATAGAAATACAAATGAGATTATAAATATTATTTTGTATGTTCCTCTGAACTGTTTTAGTCGCACTCTATATGAATGGTAAAAAGTTTGAGCCGCAATTGGTAAAGCGACTAATATATAGGGAGCGAAATCTTCAAGATGCAATCTCTGTCTAAAAGAAAGCAATAATGAGACAAGCAGTGTCGTAGAGGCGATGTACCAAAGTATCTCCTCTCGTGATGTGACATATCTTCGATATAAGATGTAAAAGATGTAAATAAAGACAATAGGAGTAAAAATAGCGGCATAGATGGCGAGAGTATCTAAAAAGTGTCCTTTAGGAAGGCCTGTCGTGTCAAAACCGTTTATATACAAAGAAGATACAAATAAGAGTAGATTTAAAACTGTAAATTTATACTCTTTCTCTTTTATTGAATGAAAAAATAATCCTAAATACAAAAAAATCATACTAGGACTGACAAACCACAATGGGATAAGAAGTAAATACCGCAAATAGATATTGAGATTATAAAGAGTCAAATATAAAAAAAGTGAAAATATAACTAAACCGGCACTATTAACAACGATTGAAGAGCTTAACACTCCCGGTAAAAGTATAAAAATAGTTACGAGCCACAGTCGATCTGTATCATATTTCAGATATCTTTTTGAAAAAATAAAAAGTAAAACGACACTTCCAAGATGCATCAGAATCATTGGGAGTCTAAGCGCGATATCATTTTGTCCGAATAAAGTCAGAGAAAACTTTTCTATGTACTTAACAAGAGAAAAACCGCCGTTTAACAGTGTGACTTCACTATATCCTATCGATAACTGAGAAGTCTCATAAGATAAAAAAAGAGCATCTAATCCTAAAATTAGGAATAAGAT
>JAHJGM010000055.1 GCA_018824305.1 bacterium | reverse complement strand
GTTATTAGTTATTTAAGTAAACTCAAAAACATCTAACTTTCGTTAGTTATCTCGTTATCTACTTGCTTAGTTTTCAATGATCTCAAACTAGATAAACTCTCGTCTACCAAGGCCTAAACTTTAGGTCTCTTCGTTTGTGGATGGGAATTATAGGGGAAAATGAAATCAATGTCAAGAGGTTTTTAACGGAATTTATATGAATTTAGAAATTTGTATATTGAAGACCCAAATCTATATCTATTTTTGTTAACTTTTTGTTCATTTATTTAGTATATATTCTCGTTGTTAATTATGTGTACAAAAAACTATAATATAATACAACACATAATATATAGGAGAAAAACATGGGATTATATGATAGAGATTATGCAAGATCTACTTCATTTGGATTTGAAACTGCGCGCCGTACTGAAGCACAGACTGTCTCTTTTGTAAAAGAAACATACAAGTTGTTTGCGGCATCGATGCTTGCAGCGGCAGTCGGAGCGTATGTTGGGATTCCATTTGCTGGAGTTGTTGCGGCAAATTATTGGTTTATAGCTATCCCTTGGATGCTATTTGGAATGTTTGGTTTAAATATGGTAAAAAATAAACCCGGAATAAATATGATCGCATTATTTGCTTTTACATTTGCAAGCGGTGTTATTATTACTCCACTTTTAAGTCATATACTCGGAATGAATGGCGGCGGTGCTTTAGTTGCAAATGCATTTTTAATGACATCTGCTCTTTTTGGTGCACTTAGCTTTTTTGCTGTTAAAACGACTAAAGATTTTACTACTTATAGTAAGCCACTCGTTATTGCATTCTTTGTAATTCTTGCATTTTCATTGATAAATGTATTTTTTATTCACAGTCCTGCAATCTTCTTGTTTATTCAAGCTGCATTCTTGCTTGTGATCAGTGTAATGGTTATCCATGATACTCAAAACGTTATAAACGGTGCGTATGAGACACCGATGGACGGTGCGATCGCGTTGTACCTAGATTTCTTTAATCTGTTTATAACTCTTTTACAACTGTTTGGCATCTTTGGTTCAAGTGATGACTAATGAAATGACACCCGAACTTTTTCGGGTGTGTGATGCGAACCTCAATCGTCTGAAAGAGGGGATTCGTGTCGTCGAAGATATCGCGAGATATAGAGATAACAATAAAGAGCTCTCTTTAAGACTCAAAGAACTTCGCCATCTGGCAAAAATAGATGATCTAAAACCACTTTTAAACGGAAGAGACAGCATCAATGATGTTCTTCGACCTTCAACCTCATCTGAGATGAACAGAGAAAGCCTACAAAACATCATAACTGCAAATTTCAAAAGAGCACAGGAATCATCACGTGTTTTAGAAGAGATGTATAAGCTCATAGATGCGAACCTCTCAGAAAACTTCAAACATATAAGATATGCTCTTTACGCTTTAGAGAAAGAGTTTATATAAACGACTTCAAACTCTAAATAATTTAGAGGATACTCATCCATAAGTTTTTTCGTCTGTTTGTAATTCAGCACATTACGTGCTGCACTCACTCCGCTTTTTTTAATGTAGCGAAACATATCCCGAACAGTTTCAAACTCTAAAGAGTAGTTTACAATTTCTATCTCTGCATCCAAATACTTTTCAGCCAGTTCTATGATTTTCTCTTTTGACGGTGTTATCGCATCCACTTTTGCTGTCTTGTTTATTGCAGCAAACGTACCGGATGTAAAAACAGCCAAAGATACAGGAAGATGAAATCCTGCGATATTTTTAAATATACTCTCTAAATCTTCCGCCCATTGAAGCGCTGAAGCCGATACTATATAATCAAACTCCTCTTTTAAAAGCTCCTCAAAAAGTCTGTTGTCATTAAAATCTCCAAGCAGACATGTGACATTTTCAGCTTTTGGGTGAAGCTCAAGCATCTTGTGAGAAAAATCAACACCTATAAACCTCTCGACTTTCCAATCGATGAGATTGTAAACAGCTCCGCTTCCACAGCCCAAATCCAAGATCTTTTTTGGTTTATATGTAAAGTGCTCTGTAGATGCAAGAAACTTTATAAGCTTTTTTGCCACTTCCTCTTGTATTTGGTTGAATTTAGGATACTCTTTTGCGTATTTTGAAAACTCTTGACTAACTTTCATCTCTTATTTACGACCAACGATATAACAAAAAATAGAATTACCGACATAACTATGGTTGCACCTGAAGGCAATGAATAATAATATGATAGTGTCATACCAATAGCAACCGATGAGAGCGCAAAAGTCAAAGATATAAGGACTGTCTTTAAGAACCCCTGTCTGTACTGAAGCGCTGCGATACTTGGAATAACCATAAGCGCGCCTATCAATAAGGTTCCTACGACCCTGATAGAAAGAGCGATGATCACTGCAACGATGGTGACCAACAGATAATTTAGCATCTTTACTTTTATGCCGCTTGTAATGGCGACTTCCTCATCATATGCTATAAAAAAGAGCTCTTTTGAAAACCCCAGCAGTAGAACAAGGGAGATGGAGCCAAAAATAGCCATACTAACCAAGTCATCATCACTTACTGCCAATATGGAACCAAAGAGATAACTAAACAGGGAGTTGTTAAATGCACCGCCGAGCGAGACTATGATGATAGCAAGCGCAAGACCGCCTGAAAGGAAGATAGCGAGTATTGCATCTGAATAAAGGTGAAACGTACTTCTGAGATACTCTATAAGCCAAGCGCTAAATATGGACATAATAACAGCCATCCAAAGAGGAGAAAGCCCTGCAAAAAGCCCCACAGCCACACCCACAAGTGCAGAATGAGCCAGTGTCTCAGTCATCATAGAGTAGCGCTTTAGTACGACAAACGAACCGCTGATAGATGCGAGTGTCGCAATAATAAACCCGGCTATAAATGCTCTTTGCATAAAATCGTATTCAAACATTACTTATAAACCTTCAATGATGGTGGTGATGGTGATACAAAAGATGTGCCTCCACTCCGTAAAGTTTGCTCATATCTTCACAGCTTATCGCCTCTTTTGGATTGTTACATGTAAGCAGTTTTCTGTTTACCGTAAAAAGTCTTTTAATGTCATCTGCGATCACTCCGATATCATGTGTGATAAATATGATGGTTATCTTCTCATCTCTGTTTAAAGCTCTTAAAAGTTCATAGAATCTCTGCTGAGACTTTACATCGACTCCAGTATTTGGCTCATCCAAAATAAGTACTTCGGGTTTTGAAGCAAGAGCACGTGCTATCATCACTCTTTGTCTTTGTCCGCCTGAAAGCGTGCCAATCATCTTCTCTTTTATATCAAAGACGTCCATCTTTCTCATGGCATCTTCCACACATGCCGCGTCTTCTTTGGTGTATCTCGCGAAAAAACCTCTTTTTGCAGTTCTTCCCATCTTTACCACATCAAGCACTGTTGCGGGAAAAGAGATATCTACATGTGAGGCCCGTTGGGGGACATAACCGATTTTATCCCAATTTGTAAACTCTTCTATTCTTTTGCCAAATATCTTGATATTCCCGTTTGTCGGCTTTTCAAGACCAAGAAGAAGACGGATGAGCGTTGTCTTGCCTCCGCCGTTTGGACCTATGATGGCATCATACTCACCGGAAAAGATCTTAAATGAAAGCGATTCTAAAATATTTTGAGAGTTCACCCTAAACCCTAGAGATGAAACATCAAAAATAGGCACCTCAAACTTTATCGGCACTCTCTAGCCTTTGACATCTTTTCTAGATTTTGAAGCATTAAAGAGTAATATGAACTTCCATCAAGTGACTCATCTTTGGTTATATTGGCGATCGGCTGAAGCACATCCACTTTTACCTTGGCATCGGTTGCAATAGCACTGATGAGCTTATCGCTTGCAAATGATTCGAAAAATATCGTTGTGATATTTTGATCTTTTACTTTGTCTATAATACTTCCCATGACCTTTGCACTCGGTTGAGCATCTGGTGAAAGTCCGCTGATAGACTCTACATAAAAGCCATATTTTGAAGCTAAATATGAGAATGCATTATGATCGACTACAATAGTATCTATCTTACATGTCTGCATCTTCTGTCTGTAAAGATCATCTATCTCTTTTAGTTTTGCGATGTATGCCTCGGCATTTGCAATATATAGCTCTCTGTTTTCAGGTAACAACTTGATAAATTTTTCTTTTAATACATTTACTGCTGTGATCATATTGTCTGTGTCTAACCAATAATGAGGGTCAAACTCCGACTCATGATGGTGCCCGCTCTCTTCCTCATCATGTGAAGCTCTTAGAAGTTTGACATAACCGCTCATATCAAGCCCGTTCTTCTCATCTTCAAAAGTGTGTGTCCAAGGCTGTAGTCCTGCACCGCTGTAAACGACTAAATCAGCATCATGAAGTCTTGCCATGATCTTTGGCGTCGGCTCAAAATCGTGTACTTCGACCCCATAAGGAAGAATGCAAAAACACTCTACGCTCTCTCCTGCAATATTTTTTGCGGCATCATAAAGAGCATAGGTGCTAAGCGCTATGAGCGGTTTTGATTTCTGTACATTTTTAGTACCCTCTCCACCATCTGTTTTATCGCTTACATGTAAAGCGTAATATACAAAAGCTCCTAAAAGCAATATCAACAAAATCGATATGGTCTTGATAGTTTTCATGCATATTCTTTTCATTAAAATTATGATAATTATAGCCAATAACCGCTTTATATTTTGCATCTTCGATATATTTGGATATAATTCGCAACTTTTATATATTCTATCAATGCTTTAATTAGCCAAAGATAGCAGAGGAATTTATATGACTACAAGCTTTTTGCTTATTGTTCAGATTGTACTTGTTGTTGCAGTCGTGATCGTTGTACTTTTACAAAAAAGTTCTAGTATAGGACTAGGTGCATACAGTGGCTCAAACGAGTCTGTTTTTGGAGCTAAAGGACCGGGTAGCTTTTTAGCTAAAACTACTTTCATTCTAGGCTTTTTATTTTTAGTAAATACTATTGCTCTTGGCTATGTTTACTCTAAAGCTAAAAGTGAATCGGTAGTCGACACCGTCAAAGAAAGCAATGTCGTCGAAGCACCTACTGCTCCTGTTACTGCAAAAGAAACAAACACTACAAAATAAAGTGCAAGATAATCTCTTGCACTAAACTCTTTTTTAAAACCATTTCGCTACAATTTTACTATCAGACTTTTTCAGTCAATTATAATACATAAGGGAAACTATGTTAAACGAAATATTTAGTGAATGTGAAACTAAAATGAAAAAAAGCATCGACCATATGATGCACGATTTTAAGACTCTCCGCACGGGAAAAGTCACGGTTCAGGTTCTAGATAATATTAAAATAGATTACTACGGAACGATGACCCCTCTTGACCAAGTCGGTTCAGTTTTAGCGACAGATGCGACTACGATAGTTATCAATCCTTGGGAAAAAAATCTTTTAAGTATTATCGACAGTGCCATCTCAAAAGCAAATATCGGAGTAAACCCGAACAATGACGGAAGCGTCATAAAACTGTTTTTCCCTCCGATGACTGTTGAACAACGCCAAGAAAGTGTTAAACAGATGAAAGTGATGGGTGAAAATGCAAAAGTCGCCGTCAGAAACGACAGACGCAATGCAAACGATAAAATTAAAAAACATGAAAAAGATAAAGAAGTCACGGCTGATGAATCAAAAGCGGCCCAAGACAATATCCAAAAACTTACAGACAAATATATTGCAGAAATAGACAACATACTAAAAACTAAAGAAGTAGAGATACTTAAAGTCTAATAGGTAAAAAGTAAACTACACGAACTCAGAGTCTCTCCATGAGAGAGCTCTCTCGCATCACCGATGCTCTTAAAATCCAAACTAGGAAATACACATGGATGTCAAAAAAATATATATGGATGCCAACGCTCTTTTAGAGGGACACTTTAAACTCAGTTCAGGAAACCATTCACAATATTATCTCCAATCTGCAAAAGTTTTGGAAGATCCAAAAACTGCAAATCTTTTAGCTACTGCTTTAGCTGCACAGATCAAAGAGAGCGGACTTGAGATAGATACCGTCTGCGCACCGGCTCTTGGCGGACTGATCGCAGGTTATGCACTTGCACAGGCGTTAGATTGCAGATATATCTTTGCAGAGCGTGTCAATGGAGAGATGAGTATCCGCCGCGGCTTTGAAGTAAGCAAAGGTGAAAAAGTGCTTATGTGTGAAGATATCATCACAACCGGCGGTTCTGCAATGGAAGCTGCAAAGGCTATCGAAGCTCTTGGAGGAAAGATCGTCGGTGTCGCAGCTTTGGCAAACCGCGGTTTTTGTAAACGTGAGCACAGTGACGTGGTGACAAAACCAAACTGTAAACTCCCTCAAGATATCCCGTTTTTTGCACTTGCCGACTTTACATTTGAGATGTATGCACCAGAAGCTTGTCCGCTTTGTAAAAATGGAAGTGAAGCTATCAAACCAGGTTCAAGAGGAAATTAATCTCCTCTTCTTGGCTATTTATATTTTAACTGACAACTCATTACTCTTTCAACTAAAACTCTTGCTGCTTCCATCTTTGAATCCACTATCATCGAGATATTTAATTTTTCAAGGTTATATCTTTCTTCAAGAGTCGCTACTTTTACGATGATATTTGCATCTAACGTTTGTTTTAAAATAGCCTCACAGATAAGTCTTTTCTTCTCGGCATTGTCAAGCGTTATTATCACTATCGCGCAATCTTTTACATGGATGGCCTCTAAGATGGATCGCTTTGACATATCTCCAAGATATGCTTCGAGATTATCGTTAATCGCACTTTTTACATGCTGTGGATTGTTATCTACGATAATATAATCCGTTCCGTACTGATCCAGTTGCTGAGCCACATATTTGCCTACCGATCCATAACCGCAGACAACGATATGATCTGCTCTATTTGGTAGATTTGAGACCTCGGGAACAGACATGTTTTCTTTAAAAAATATTTTTGAGATCGATCTGACCTGAGATATCAAAAACGGTGCCAAAAGCATAGACAAAATAACGACTAAGACTAAAAGTTGTGCCATTTCATCTTTAATGATCCCACCCATAGAAGCGATTGCAAAGATAACGAATGAAAACTCTCCCACTTGAGAAAGGGAGAGTGCCGTTTTAAAAGATATGGAGCTTGTAGATGTAAGTCGGATGGCAATAAACGTAATAAAAGTTTTTAACAGCAGCACTATCGCAAAGATACCGAGGACTAAAAGAGTATTGTCCATAAAAAGCATGATATTTATCTTCATCCCCACAACGACGAAGAATGTTCCAAGAAGCATATCTTTAAAAGGTGCGATGTCTGATTCGACTTTATAATGAAACCTTGTCTCGGCGATGACCATACCCGCGACAAATGCACCAAGAGAATATGTAAACCCTAAGAAGTGGGCTAAAACCGACGCACCGGTGACCACAAATAAAACTGAGCCCATAAACAGCTCATCCAGCTCCGATGTAGCCGAAAACTGAAGCAGCCACGTGATAACCCTTTTGCCCACGACAAAAAGCAGGAACAAGACTATGGCAGCACTGATAAAAGTGTGAAAAAGGATCGTGTAGATATCTTTTCCGGCTTCATTCGTCAAGATACCGATAAGGATTAAAATAGGGATAACTGCGATGTCCTGAAAGATCAAAATCCCCGTCGCTCTTTGTCCGTAAGAGGTATAGATGTTCTTTGAACTCTTCAAATAAGTAAGTACGACGGCCGTTGAAGACATCGAAAATGCAAAAGCGATAATAAGCGATGTCATATAATCAAGATGAAACAGATAATAAGAGATCAAAAAGATCACAAGCGACGTGAGACCGACTTGTAAAAATCCGTTTCCAAAGATGAGCTGTTTCATAGAGTTCATCTTGCCAAGGGATATCTCCAGACCTATCGTAAACATCAAAAAGACGATCCCAAACTCGCCTATCTGATCCAGCAGACTGTTATGATCGTTTCCGTGTAATTCAAATGCGTAACTGATAAGCGTACCTGTCAAGATGTAACCGATAATCTGTGAAATTCCGTAATGTTTGAGCACAATATTAAGAATTGTGGACAGACCTAAAGCGATTGAAATATATAAGATGACATCTTGCATACAAACTCCCTAATGATTCAAGAATTATAACAGCAAAATTGTCATTTAACCTGCTTTACATATGGAGTTTTAAGAGATTTTTCAATATAATCGCGTAATTATTTACTATAAGGTTTACGCATGACTAAATACATTTTTGTTACCGGAGGGGTTTTAAGTTCCCTTGGAAAAGGTATTACAGCAGCTAGTATCGGGACGCTTCTTAAGCACTCAGGCATAAATGTAGGAATGCTCAAAATAGATCCATACATCAACGTCGATCCCGGGACTATGAGTCCGCTTGAACACGGAGAAGTCTTCGTAACCAAAGATGGTGCCGAGACTGACCTTGACATCGGGAACTATGAAAGATTTCTAGACACCTCTTTTCTTAAATCAAGCAACTTCACAACAGGACAGGTCTATCTTTCGGTCATCGAACGCGAAAGAAGCGGAGGGTATCTCGGACAGACTATTCAAGTCGTTCCCCATATCGTAGGCGAAATCGTAAACCGTATCAAGAAAGCGGGAGAGGACAGAGATGTTCTTATCGTCGAGCTTGGCGGTACTGTCGGAGATATAGAGGGCTTGCCGTTTATGGAAGCGATCCGTCAGATGAAACATGATGATGAAGTCGAGGGAACATTTTTTGTCCACGTTGCACTCATCCCGTATATCAAAGCAGCAGGCGAGCTAAAAAGTAAACCGACGCAACACTCAGTCCAAGAGCTTCGCCGTATCGGTATCACGCCTCACATGATCATCGCAAGAAGTGAAAACGCACTTCCTAAGACATTTAAGAAAAAACTTGCAATGGGATGTGACGTGCATACGGACAGTGTCATAGAAGCACTTGATGCAGCATCTATCTACGATGTTCCGATGTCATTTTTAAGACAAAATATCTTGATACCTATTGCAAAAGAGCTGGGGCTTGGCGACTTGAATCCTGATATGGAAAAATGGGATGAACTAGTTAAAAAGATAGTCCAGCCTAAAAACCGTATCATCCTTGGTTTTGTCGGTAAATATCTTCAACTGAAAGAATCTTATAAGTCTCTTACAGAGTCTCTTATCCACTCGGGTGCACACCTTGATACTCGTGTTGAGATCATTTGGGTAGACAGTGAAGAGATAGAGGAAAAAGGTGCCCAAGCGCTTTTAGCGGAGTGTGATTCCATTCTAGTCGCAGGCGGTTTTGGTAACCGCGGTGTCGAGGGCAAGATACAGGCTATCAACTATGCACGTACAAACAAGATCCCATATCTTGGTATCTGTCTTGGTATGCAGCTCACACTTGTCGAGTATGCTAGAAACGTTCTTGGTTATGAGGGTGCAAACTCTACAGAGTTTGATGAGAACACTCCGTATCCTATGATCTATCTGATAGATAATTTCCTAGATCAAAGCGGAAACAAACAACTCCGTACGCATGTATCTCCGATGGGCGGAACACTTCGTCTTGGAGAGTATCCTTGTGAAACAAAAGAGGGTTCGATCCTTCGCAATGCATACAACGGTGAACAAGTGATCTTTGAACGTCATCGTCACCGTTATGAAGCAAACCCGACTTACCGCAAAGCACTTGAAGATGCAGGTATGATCGTCACAGGCGAATCAAACGGTCTGATAGAGACAGTGGAAGTCAAAGATCATCCATGGTTCTTAGGTGTGCAGTTTCACCCGGAGTTCACATCACGTCTGCAAACTCCAAATCCCACTATATTAGCATTTGTAAAAGCGACTCTTGAGCATATTTCATAATGTTCCAGTCCTAACAGCCGATAAACTTTATCAGCTGTTGGCAAGTCGTTTTCACAGCGGTCATAAAAGACTAAAAGACATCCCATCCCCTGCACTTTTAAAAAACTCCCAAAAAGCGGCAAAAAGAATCGCACACGCAATCAATAACAGAGAAAAGATAACTCTTGTCGGCGATTATGATGTAGATGGGGTCACCTCTACCTCGATTATGGTGCTTTTTTTCAGGGAGATAAAATATCCACTCACTGCCATCATCCCCAACAGATTTATTGACGGTTACGGCATCAATGAAAATGTTTTAAAAAGAGTGGATGCCGATCTTGTCCTCACTGTCGATAACGGTATAACGGCAGTAGATGCTGCAAAAGTGTGCAAAGAAAGAGGCATCGATCTCATCATAACAGACCATCATACTCCCTCAAATGAACTTCCAGATGCTTATGCCATCGTCAACCCAAAGCTGGATGGATGCGGCTACCCCTTTAAAGAGATATGCGGTGCGGAGGTCGCTTGGCTGCTTTTGGGTCTTGTAAAAAAAGAGCTTGCAATAGATGTAGATATGAGACAATACCTTGACCTTGTAGCACTTGCAGTGATAGCAGACGTTATGCCGCTGCAGGATATAAACCGTGCGATAGTACAAGAGGGACTCAAACAGATGATCTTCTCGACACGCCCGTCATCGATCATAATCAGAGAGTTTTTAAACAAAGATTCTCTCTGTGCAGAAGATATAGCCTTTGCGATCGCACCGCGTATTAATTCAGCCGGAAGACTTGAAGACGCATCGATCGCTTTGGACTTTTTAACGGCAAAGACACTCGAACATGCCGCAAAACAGTTTGAGATACTGAACAATCTTAACAATATACGAAAAGCTACAGAAGCCGACACGACGGAGTCTGCGAGCTTACATGTAAACAAAGACGACAAAGTCATCGTAGTCGCTGGAGAGAATTGGCATGAGGGAGTCGTGGGTATCGTCGCATCAAGGCTTGTCAGCAGATTTAAAAAACCTGCCATCGTTTTAAACATACACGGAGATATGGCAAAAGGAAGCGCGAGGAGTATCGGGGATGTGGATATATTCTCACTCATCAACTCCCAAAGAACACATTTGGAAAAATTCGGCGGTCATAAAATGGCTGCGGGCCTCAGTCTACATGTAGATAAAATCGATGCGTTTAAAAAAGCTATCAATCAAGAAGCTCTAAACATTGCACCTGAAGATTTTATCCCTAAAGAGAATATTTTAGGCGAGCTGGAAAGTGATGCCATTAACTTTGAGCTTCTTGATATCCTTGAAAAATTCGAGCCTTACGGAGAGGGGAATCCGCGTCCGAGGTTTCTGATCAAAGATGCCGAACTGTTACAGATCAAACTTTTCGGTGCAGATAAATCACATAGCAGATTAAATGTCAGACTCAAGCCTTATGAAAGACAAACTATCGAGATAGTGGCTTTTAGACAGGTATTGGAGGTTCCCGAAGATAAAAAAATCACATGTAGTTACACTGTGAGCAAAAATATCTTCAACGGAAAAACATCTATCCAGCTGCTCTTAGATAATCTTTTTACTTAAATTTCAAGGTCAGATCTTTATAACCCGTTAACACGGACTCAAGTTTTTCCAAAAACATTTCAGGTGCATAGACTAAAAGGTCTTGAATATTGTAAAACCTGTCTCTGTCCTTTTTTTGTGCCGATTCCTCTACTGTACAAATAGAACTTTTTAAAAATTCTTTTTCTTTTGTCGTCATAGATTTGATTATCTGCGTTAAGAATATTTTTCTGGCTCTGTCGCTATCATCAAAAAGAAACTGTTCAGGTATATTTAAAACTTCTGCGATATAGGGAATAAGCTCTACTCTTATGCCTATCCTGCCGTTTAAATATGCATAAATAGTATTTTCTGAAGGGATATTTCCTGTATTTTTTAACTTGACATCGAGTTGAATCAACTTTTGAGCGAACTCTTTTTTTGACATTTTTTTGTCTCTTAAATACAGATTTATTTTTTCATACACTTCCATACAGTACTAAACCTACTTTTTTGTATATATAATACATAATATTGCGATATTTATTGTACTACTATTGCTAATAAAAATTGTCGTATGGTATAATATTGTATTTTACGTACAAAATTTCTTTGATTACAGCACCGTTTTATCTATTTATCTTATTTTTCGAAAGAGTAAAATGCATATCTTAGACAATGAAACAAGCCCGATCCCAACAGGGACAGATCAGCTTTTAGATTTAAAATACAACGTTACCCTTCAAGATTTTATAACGCTTATCGATTCTATCATTGAGGGCTTGCTAGTTTTAGACGAACATAAAAATTGTATCTATGCAAACAAGATGGCTCTTGAACTTTTCAAAGACAACAAAAGCTCTATTGTGCATAAGAACATTATGGATTTGATCGCTCCTCAATCGATTGCAATAGTAAAGTGTGCAATCCAAGAACCTGACAAACAACCCTACAATATTTGGATGAAGCGCAATGACGGTACCGAATTTCCCGCAATCGTAAGAGGTCGAGATATGTTTATTGCCGGCAAACGCGTTAGGGTCAGCGCCATCTTAGATATCTCTCAGCTCAAAGAAAATGAAGATAAGATTTACAAACTGGCATATTATGACACTTTGACGTTGCTGCCTAACCGCGAGCAATTAAACAAAAACCTGCAAAGCGATAAACCTATAGCTTGTGCTATTTTAAACATAGATCAATTTAAAGAACTCAATGATTTTTTCGGTTTAACCACAGGAGACTCCATTTTAAAACAGATCGCAGGTTGGTTTAATGAGCAGGGTGTAAAAGTTTACAGAATCGGGGGAGATGAATTCGCGATACTCTACAAAGAGGATGTATCATGGAAAACTATTCATGATCATCTTCATAGTCTACTGATTTCTTTGGAAGAGAAAACTTTTGCCGTCGATGGCGAAATGTTCAATATCAATATGACAATCGGCGTCGCCGTAGGCTATGACAGGCTTTTAACACGGGCAGATATCGCTTTGCACAAAGCAAAAGAGCAAAAACTATCTATAATGCTTTATGAGGAACAAGACAATATTGAGCAGTTGTACCATAAAAATATTGCAATGACGACGACGATCCGCGATGCACTTGCAAACAATCGCATCGTCTGCTACTATCAACCGATTTTAAATATTAATACAGATACTATCAGTGAATACGAGACTTTGGTACGTCTTATCGACGGCGACGGTAGGGTTGTTTCTCCCCTTGAATTTCTTGCTATTGCAAAAAAAACAAAGCTTTATGCAGCGATAACACTGGAAGTCGTTCGACAAGCGTGCGAAACTTTTGCAAAACGCGAAGAACAATTTTCGATCAATCTCTCAAAAAGCGATATCGAAAACAAGCAAGTCGTCAACAAGATATTTGAAATCATCACAAAAACAGATACCTCTTCACGTATCATCTTTGAGATCTTAGAATATGAAGAGATAGAAAATTTTGCCGAAGTCGCAGAGTTTATCGACAAAGCAAAAAAACTTGGTGTAAAAATAGCTATCGATGATTTTGGAACCGGATATTCCAATTTTCAAAATATTTTAAAACTCAATATTGATTATATAAAAATAGACGGCTCTCTTATACAAGGGATATTATCAAATGACCGTCATAGCATCATCATAGAAACTATAGTGGATTTTTCTAAAAAAGTCGGTGCGAAAACAATCGCCGAATATGTGAGCAGCGAATCAATTTATAATGCCGTAAAAGCACACGGCATTGATTATTCTCAGGGATTTTTTACGGGCAAACCCTCTCCGAACCTAGTTATTTCATAAGATCTATCAACTCTTCTACCGTTGCTTTAAAATCATTTTGTTTTGTAGCTTTTTGACTCATAAACGCTTCCATAGGCTCTTTTTTGTTGATGGCTTCATCAAGCTCTCTGTCCGTACCTTTTGTATATGCACCGATACGTATAAGCGTCTCATTTTCACGAAGCAGTGTATAAAGACGTCTAAATTTTATGGCCGCTTTAAAATGCTCCTCGTCTATAATATCCGTCATGACACGTGAGGCAGAGTTTAGGATATTGATCGGCGGATAAATACCAAAATCTGTTAACTCACGAGAGAGAATAATATGCCCGTCAAGGATAGAGCGCGACTGATCTGCGATCGGGTCACTCATATCATCGCCCTCCGTCAAAACGGTAAAGAAAGCGGTTATGGAACCTTTGCCCTCCTCTTTTCCGGCTCTCTCCATTAACTGAGGAAGAAGTGTAAGCGAAGACGGCGGGTAGCCTTTTGATGTCGGCGGTTCGCCAAGAGCCAGACCTATCTCACGCTGAGCCATCGCAAAACGTGTGATAGAGTCCATGATAAAAAGCACATCGTGCCCTTTGTCTTTAAAGTATTCAGCGACACTCATCGCAGAAAATGCACCATATTTACGCATCAAAGGAGAGTCGTCCGAAGTTGCCACCACGATCACCGTGTTTTCCAGATTGCCGCCGAGATTTTTTTCAATGAATTCTGGAACCTCGCGTCCACGCTCACCGATGAGTGCTACGACTTTTATCGGTGCGAGACTTCCCCTGACGATCATACCCATAAGAGTTGATTTACCGACACCGCTTCCGGCGAATATTCCGAGTTTCTGACCTTTTCCGCATGTTAAAAAACCATCAATTGTTTTAACACCGACACTAAAGACCTCATTTATCATCCCGCGCTTCATCGCCTCGATCGGCGCTTTTATGATAGGACTGAAGTGTTCTATTTTGATTTTGCCCTTACCGTCAATGGGTTTCATAAACGGATCGACGACACGACCTAAAACTCCTTCGCTCACTGGAATGTTCATACCGTTTGAGTTTTGGTACACTTTGTCTTTGGAACAAAAACCCTCGACAAAGCTAAAAGGCGTTATATAAAAGAGTGCACCGTCTATCTCTGTCACCATTCCCGTCGTCTCCAGATCAGAACTGCTTGAGACGATTCTCACCATATCTCCGATGCTTACATGTAAGCCTTTTGCTGTGATGACATTGGCATTTATTTTGATGACTTCTCCAAAAGAGATGGAGTAGTTTTGTGAGGAAAGTTTTGTTTTTAATGATTTAAAGGGCATGAGACACCACTTTTAGTAGCGATTTCCAATCGGCGCATTAATAAGAGAGAAAAACTCCGCACGAGTCTTCTCATCGCTTTTGAAAAGTCCGCGAAGCGCACTTGAAGTCGTTGTCGAATTGATCTTTTCGACTCCGCGCATCTCCATACACATGTGACGCGCTTGTATGACGACAGCAACGCCTTTTGGCTTGATAGTCTGCATGATCGCATCGGCTATCTGTTCAGTGAGTTGCTCTTGTATCTGCATACGGCGTGCGAACACGTTGACGACGCGAGGGATCTTTGAAAGCCCCACGACTTTTCCATCAGGGATGTATGCAACATGCGCACGACCGATTATCGGAAGAAGATGGTGTTCACATGTAGAGTAAAGCTCTATATCTTTTATGACCACCATCTCATCATTCGAACTTGTAAAAAGAGCAGATCTCAGTATCTCGTTTGCATCCTCTTTATATCCGCCGTACATAAACTCATACGCCTTGCGGACACGCTCGGGTGTTTTTAAAAGCCCCTCGCGAGAAGGATCTTCGCCTACACTTTGTATGATAAGTCTTACAGCTCTTTCAAACTCTTCATTTTCGCTTGCCATCTTTTAACCTTACATTATAAATACGGTAGGTACGATTAACGGATACTTCTTCATTTTACGGTAAATATGCTTTCTAACGACTTGACGCAGGTCGTTTTCCAAAGCTCTCGGATTTTGGATCAGTCCCTCTTTCATGTTGATAAGGAAGTGTTCTAACACATCTTCCATCTCAGTAGCAAAAGCTTTATCTTGTTTATCAGCGACTAGACCAAATGTTGTGACTCTCGGTTTTGCTATCATTTTTGAATTATTCTCATTTATCTGAGCGATAATCATAACGATGCCCTCTTGAGCCAGTTTTTGACGATCCATTACGATATCATCTTCGATCTGATGGTTGTTTTGGTTGTCAATATATGTTTTACCTGTTTTAACCGTTTTTGCTTTACGCATAAACTTCGGACCGACTTCGATACAGTCACCGTCATTCATAAGAAGGATATTTCTCTCAGGAACTCCACACATGATGGCAGTCTCTCTGTGTTTCATGATGTGGTTGTACTCACCGTGAACAGGCAAAAAGAACTTCGGATTTACAAGACGGATCATAAGCTTTTGCTCCTCCATGCTCGCATGGCCTGAAACGTGGATATCTCTATCTGTAGCCACTTTTGCACCGGCACGTTGAAGGTGATTCAGCATAGTTGAGATCGAGCCTTCGTTCCCAGGAATTGCACGAGCCGAAAGGACAACAAGATCAGTCGGTTTTATCTTGATATGTCTGTGCTCGCCTATTGACATTCTAAAGAGTGCGCTGCTTGGCTCTCCTTGAGAACCTGTTGTCACTATCAGTACTTCTTTATCATTCATACGACTAGCTTCATCAGCATCAATAAAAATATTTTTAGGAAGCTTGATGTAATCGTACTGCATACAGACTTCTAAATTTCTCTCCATTGAACGACCGATAACACAGACTTTACGCCCATGCTTCACACCATATTGAATCGCCTGATATACACGGTGGATGTTCGAGCTGAATGTTGACATGATAATACGTCCCTCAGCTTTACCAAATATACGGTCAAATCCGGGAGCAACTGTTAATTCACTCGGTGTTGGTGTAACATTGTATGAGTTCGTAGAGTCACTTAACAGACATAAAACACCCTTCTCGCCATAAGATGCAAGACGGTGTAAGTCCGCAGTATAACCGTCAACCGGAGTATGGTCTATCTTAAAGTCACCGGTGTGAATGATAGTTCCGGCACTTGTAGTGATAGCCAAAGATGATGAATCGATGATCGAGTGAGTCATATGCATCCACTCTACTTCAAAATCATTTCCGATTTTATATGTCTTACGCTTTTCAACAGGATTGAAATATCTTCTAAAATCTTTTAGATGATGCTCATCAAACTTGTTGCCTATCATAGCAAGTGGAAGCGGTGTCCCATAAATAGGGAACTGCATCTCTTTAAACAAGTATGGAACTGCACCGATGTGATCTTCATGGGCGTGAGTGATAATAACTGCTACTATCTTGTTTTTTATCTCACGGATATATGTAAAATCCGGAACCAAGATATCGACACCATGCATATCTTCATCAGGAAAGCTCATCCCCACATCGATCAGAATCGCTTCTTTTTCCGTTTCAAAGACAGTAATGTTTCCACCGATCTCACCAAGTCCGCCAAGAGGAGTAATACGGACTTTGTCCGTAGAGTTTAGATTTAGTTTATAGTGAGGATTTAAACGCTGTTTATGGATCTCTTGATTTTTAGTAACAAACTCTTTTAAGACTGTATCTATGGGAGCAGGTGCGTTACGACGACGGTTGCGGTTGTTATTATTGTTATTGCTTGCGGTATTGTTGCCATTCGTATTGTTACGGGCTTGGGCAGGGTTTTGAGGAGCATTTGAGTTGCTCTTAGGGCCTCTGTTTCTGTTTTGATTGTTTGGTCTTCTGTTTTGATTATTGTTTGGTTTTTTTTCATTTTGCTCGGGCATTACTGCCTGTGCGCCTTCTGTGGCTTCACTCATCCAAACTCCTTATATTTTTTTATAGAGTTGGTGATAGTCGGTAGTGCTAAGCTGATGGGGTCGAATAGTCACAGAGAGTTTGAGTTCTTCAAAAATCTCTGAAAGTTTTTGCTTTTCATAGCATGATGAAAGATTTTTGAGAAGTGTTTTTCTAGGTTGCGCAAAAGCAACTTTTAACATATTTTCAAAATCTTTATCGCTTCTGTCTGCGTGCTTTTCTATCAGCATGACAGCAGAATCCACTTTTGGCATAGGGTCAAAAGCAGAAGGGGGTACATCGATTACGATGGAAGCAGTCCCCACACTCTGAGTTATCACACTAAGTCCGCTAAAAACTTTATCGCCAGTGTTAGCCGCAAATTTCAATGCGACTTCACGCTGAACCATAACTAAAAGAGACTTACACATAGGATCTGCGAGTGCTTTAAGTATGATGTTTGTTGCTATATAATAGGGCAGATTTGCCACCAAATCATACGGCTCATCAACAAGCGTGCTCTGCCAAGCTTCTAAAACATCCCCACAATTGATGTGGAGTCGCTTGGTAGCGATCTCATCTTTAAACGTGCGTTCAAGTCTCTTACATAAATCGGTATCGACCTCAAAAGCTTCTACACTTTTGACATTAACTAAAAATTTAGTCAAATCACCTAAGCCAGGTCCAATCTCGACAATCTTATTGTCACTTTTGGGCATCGCTTCGATAATTTTTCTAAGAACGCTCTCATCTTTTAAAAAATTCTGACCATATTTTTTTTTGGCCTCGACACGTTCATTGTTCATAAGTGATAGTCTACATCAATTAGACTTATAAATAGATAATAGATTACAAACTTTACCAAGTTTAATATTTACCGATCCTCCCTGCGGTCTATTTTATACCCTACTCCAAAAACATTTTTTATAATGTCCTTCGGCAGTTTTTTTCTCAAATTTTTAATGATCGTTTTTAAAGCATCTGTTTTATCTTCAAAAGAATCCGGCCATACATGTAAGATAATCTCATCATAACTGTATGTTTTGTTTATATTCGAAAAGAACAGCTCCAACACTTCTATCTCTTTTTTTGTAAGTATGATCTTTACATTATCTCCAAACAGCTCGCTCGTATCGAAATTCCAATGCAAAGTATCGTTAAGTTTTAAAACTTTTTTTACTAAAATATCAAATTTTGACAACTCATCAGAAACTACCCCCAGAGCATCTTTAAGTTCACTTCTGGATACGGGCTTTACTAGGTATTTTGTCAGTTTTAATTCCGCTGCTTTTAAAAGAGTTTTTAAATCGGACTGGGCCGTTAACATGATGATTTTTGCAGAATGATCGTTCTCTCTTATTTTTTTGACAAGCTCTATTCCTGTTAATTTTGGAATATTTATATCGATTATCAGAATTCGAGGCTTTTTGTCTTTATATATTTTATAGGCTTCTTCACCGTCTTTTGCTTCATAAACATTATTAAAATGCCTTTGTAAATAATTGACATAATTTTCCCGTATCGCCTTTTCATCTTCTACAAATAATAAACTATACTCTTTCAAAGTCTCATTCATCACCTAGATCCTCTCTTTTTAATATAATTTCAAAACATACACCGTTAAGAGTGTTTTTAACCCTCAATTCACCTTTCAGGCTCTCTTCAATGATGATCTTCGATATATAAAGGCCAAGACCCGTACCTTGTGACTTATGTTTTGTAGTAAAGTAGGGTTCAAAGATCTTATCGATAATATCAGCATCTATTCCACCGCCGTTATCACAAACGATTATATGGTTATGCTTCTGTGTCTGTTTTATAGTTACTCTGACAACAGGGGCTTCTATGTTGTTATTTACTAATGCGTCTTTGGCATTGTTTAAGATGACTACCATCACTTGTTGAAACTCATTTGGATATCCATGACAGATCACGGTACCTTTTAGCGCCATGACCAAGTCTATTCCATTCTCTTTAAAAGTGGATTCGACCATATTGATAGATTTTTTTACCAATTCGTTCAGTAAAAAATATTCTCTTTTTTTCTCTCTGTCAAAAAAGTTTTTAAAATCATCGATTGTCTTTGACATATATTTAGTCAGATCTTCTATCTCATAAAGTTTCTTTTCGATCATATCGTCCCTGATATTATATTTATACAGCAGATCGTCTATCACCAGTACGGCAGAATTTACCTGCGATAACGGCTGTCTCCACTGATGGGCGATATTTTCTATCATCTCTCCCATAGATATAAGTTTGCTTTGATGAAATATTACCTTGTCCTTATCTTTAGAACGTTCCAGTTCATCATTAAACTTTTGTCTCAGTTCACGATTTAATCTGTCAATGGTATATTGTCTGTACACAAGTATAAAAACTATAAAAGATATAAAAACAAATACCCTCCAAAAAAGGGTATAGTCAAACCCTTTTTCATAAGTGATCGCGATATGTTTATTTAAGATACGCGCTTTTTCATCTTCAGACAACTCCTTAACAGCTTTTGTAAATATCGCATAAAGCATCGCATCATCATTTCTAACACCAACACTAAGTTCCCATTTTTCATCAAATTTTCCGGAGATTTTCAGTTCTCCCGTAAACTTCGTTTGAAATTTATACGCTATGCTCGCCGTTGTCCCGATAAAACCAAAAAGCTTTCCGTCAGCCACTTTTTGAAGACCGTCGTCAATATCTCTGACATCCACTATTTGAAGATATGGATATTTTTTTCTAAGGATCTCGCCAAAAGCATAATCTTTTACAATCCCTATTTTCTCATTGACTAAATCTGAGAGTTTTTCTACATACGTTACATTTGGCTTTGTCGCGATAACCAATGGAACACTCATATATGGTTTGGTAAAGTTCATATACTTTTTTTTCTCGGGAGTCTCCATCGCTAAAGAGAAAATATCACACTTTCTCTCTTTTGCAAACTCCACTGATTCACTCCAGGTTTTTGTCCGAACGGCTTTTATCGGTATTCCTATTTTTTTTGAAAAGATTTTGAAAAAATCCGCCGTCATACCGATGTTGTTTCCATCCATGTCAAAAGCCTCAAAAGGCATCCAATTCGGATCTATACACATCTTTATCTCTTTTTTTTGCTCTAGATAATCTCTCTCTTGAGCAGTCACTCCCAAACCATCTGTCTTATCGGCATAATCGGCATATATAAAATCTTTCAGATCTCTTTTCGTTGTCCCCTTGATAAAACCGGCTTGCATAAAACTTTCTGCGATCATACTGATTTTTTGCGGATCTACACTTCCTATGGGATAGATTTTAGGTAGCATTATCTGTTTTACCTGTTTTGCTTCAAACATGAGTGCGTCTTTTGATTTGTGCTGTGTATTGTATTTTTTTAGGATGAGATCGACTATCTCCTCTTCATGAGAAAGTGCATAATTCCAACCTTTTATGGAAGCCTCTTTAAACTTTGCCACCCTCTGGGGATGTTCTAAAAGCTCCTTTTTTGTCGTAAATAGATTTTGATCATAGTACTTAGTACCGAATGATACGGGATCAAAAACATTGTATTGAACTCCTTTTTTATCAAGTATGTATATCTCATTTGTAGTAAATACACTCATTGCATCGACTTTTTTCGCTATGAAATCATCTATTTTGAAGTTTGTAGGAACTTCAATAACATCAGAAAGATGAATGTCAAATCTATGAAGCATCGCCCAAAGAATCATATTGTGGATATTGTTTGATATCCCCATGATCTTTTTTCCCTTTAGTTGGGATGGAGTTTGTATATCTTTTTGCGTTATTAAGACTAAAGGCGACTGCTTAAAAAAATTTGCAAGCAGGACTATAGGTTTGTTGTTCATATACTCGGCAACGATCGAAGAGTACGCCAAACCGTACTGGGCATGACCTTTTATGACTTCTTCAACGATATCTTCATTTTTTTGTAACTCTCTGAACTCTACATCTAAACCGGCATCTTTATAAAACCCTTTTTCCTTTGCTGCGTAAAAACCCGCAAATTCAAACTGATTTTTCCACTGAAGTTGCAGTTTCACTTTTTCTAAAGAGTTCTCCTGGGCAAAAACAGAGATACAAACAATCGATAATAGCAATAATTTTAATACATTCATCCACGCAACCTTAATTGTTAAATAATACCATTTTTCAATATGATTTATATATATAAACAGTGGGTTATATCTGCTCATAAGAATAATATGGATAAAATTACGCACTTATAAAAATAGAGAAAGCTTTCAATGGACTACTTTGCAAAACGTATCATTCCTTGTCTCGATGTCAAAGACGGGCGCGTCGTCAAAGGCGTGAATTTTGTCGGCTTAAAAGATGCCGGTGACCCTGTCGAAGTGGCACGCCGCTACAACGAAGAGGGAGCAGACGAACTGACATTTTTGGACATCACTGCATCAAGCGACAACAGAGACACTATCGTCGATATCGTAGCGCAGGTCGCTCGCGAGATATTTATCCCTCTCACGGTCGGCGGAGGAATCAGAAAGCTCGATGACATCTATAAACTCTTAAATGTCGGGTGTGACAAAGTAAGTGTAAACTCGGCTGCGGTACAACGTCCAGAGCTTATAGATGAGGGTGTGAAGAGATTCGGTTCGCAGTGCATCGTAACAGCGATTGATGTTAAAAAGATAGGCGACAAATACCATGTGTTTTTAAACGGCGGGCGTGTCGATACCGGTAAAGATGCTGTAGAATGGGCAAAAGAAGTCGTAGATCGCGGAAGCGGTGAAATACTTTTGACCTCGATGGACACAGACGGTACAAAAGCAGGATTTGAACTCAACATAACAGAGCAGATCAGTAGAGCCGTAAACGTGCCTGTCATCGCAAGCGGCGGAGCAGGGACGATGGAACATATAAAGGAAGCTTTTCTTCACGGTGCAGACGCGGCACTTGCAGCAAGTATATTTCACTATAAAGAGATAGATATTATGGAACTCAAACACTATCTCCATGAAAACGGCATTCCTGTACGCTTATGATCATCTGCGCAGGAAATAACGAGACTTTTGACTTTGCAACTCCTATGGGAGTAGGGCTCATAGAAAGTGCTATCAATCTGACGCGTCTTTGTCTTTTTGACAAGCCTGAGTTTCTGCTTTTTATCGGAACTGCCGGAAGTTATGGTGAACGCGACATATTTGATATCGTTGAATCAAAAACGGCAGCCAATGTAGAATTGGCTTTTTTAAATAATGATGCATATACGCCTTTGGATAATGTCATCTCGACTAACACGACTAACAAAGAAGATATCATCGTAAACTCGTCAAACTATATAACGACAAACGATGAGCTTGCAAAAAAGTTTTTAAAACTGGGAATCGGCATAGAGAATATGGAGTTCTTCTCCATTTTAAAAGTCGCACAAGAGTTTGATATTCCGGCCGGTGGAGTTTTTTGCATCACTAACTATACAAATAGAAACGCGCATGATGATTTTGTAAAAAATCATGAAAAAGCGAAAGAGCTCCTAAGCTTACATGTAAAGAAAAGAATAAAGGAACTAACAGCAAAATGAATCCTTTAAAATCCTCATTACTAGATTTTACCAAAGAAGAGTTGGCACAGAAGATAAAACCCGCTTTTCGCGCAAAGCAGATTTTTGGCTGGATCTACCATAACTATGTAGAGAGTTTTGATGAGATGCAAAACATCCCAAAAGCACTTCGTGAAGAGTTGGCACAAGACTACATCATCAATCCCCTAAAAATCGCAAAAAAAGAAGTTTCATCCGACGGGACGATCAAATACCTTTTTGAACTCCCAGATGGTAAAACTGTAGAAACAGTCTGGTTAAAGATGAAAGAAGAGATCATTGATGAAGCGGGAAATACAACTCAAGAAGCAAAATACACAGTTTGTGTCTCAAGTCAGGTAGGGTGCAAAGTAGGGTGCAGTTTTTGTCTGACGGCAAAAGGCGGTTTTACCAGAGATCTTACAGCCGGTGAGATAGTAGCACAGGTACTAGCCGTAAAAAAAGACAATGACCATGCGCATAACCGCAGAGTCAACATTGTGTATATGGGTATGGGTGAACCGCTTGATAATCTTGACAACCTCACAAAAGCGATCAAAATATTTCAAGATGAAGAGGGTCTTGCCATCTCAGGTAAACGCCAGACTGTCTCAACAAGCGGTCTAAGCAATAAAATAGACAAATTGGGAGAGATGGATTTGGGCGTACATATAGCCATCTCTCTTCATGCTGTCGATGATGCACTGAGAACTGAGCTTATTCCAATGAACAAAGCTCATAACATCTCATCCATTATAGATGCAGTTAAACGCTTTCCAATCGATACAAGAAAACGCGTGATGTTTGAATATCTCGTCATAAAAGATAAAAATGACGACATAGCATCTGCAAAAAAACTTGTAAAGCTTCTTAGCGGCATAAAAGCAAAAGTAAACCTTATCTATTTCAATCCATATCCCGGTACTGATTATAAACGTCCAAGCAGAGAAGATATGATCAAATTTCAAGAGTATCTTGTAAATCATGGTCTCTTATGTACGATACGTGATTCTAAAGGAATCGACATCAGTGCAGCATGTGGACAGCTTAAAGAAAAACAATTAAATCAGTAAATAAATATCTATTAAGTAAATAGTTTTTTGTATATACTTTCTCAGGGGTGTTTAAACACAAAGGATATATAAATGGTAGAAGAGGGACTGACTGTAGCTGACATTTCACAAGTAGTGTTCTTAATATTGGTGGTTGGTATAGGAGTAGGCGGATTTATCTACGCTGCTCTAAAAGACGATAAATAGTTCCAACTTACTAATTCTTTCCGCAATTCAAGTAATCAAACTGATACAATCTTTCCATAAAATTTAATTGGGTAATTCCTACTTAATTAAAAGGAAAGAGCTTGTCTCAAAAACTCTCCAAAAAAACCACAGAAGATTACCTACAGCAAAAGCAGAATTCAACGGTGAGTTTAATAATCTAACTGCCGAAGGTAAAGATATATCCGATGCTCTTCGTAATCTCAAAGACAAAGTCAAAAAGATCATAAAACGCTACAACAAAGTTTAAAGAGAAGTATGAGAATTTGCAAGTATAAGGAAAACGGTCAACACTCCAGGGAGACCGTTTATGGTTGTAATATTATCATAGTATTCTTATAGAAAACAAAAACTCTTATATCTCAGCCAAGCAGCTTAAAAAAAATTAATTTTACTAAAATCTTCTACTTTTTTATCGATGTGTGTAGAATTCACACTGTGTTGTAAAGTGTGAAAAAACCACCTCCCTAAAATAGGGAAATTGTAAAATTTACACTTTTTATAAGTATTATTTTATATAAATCAAGTCTTAAAGTGCA
This sequence comes from bacterium, assembly GCA_018824305.1. Lineage (GTDB taxonomy): Bacteria > Campylobacterota > Campylobacteria > Campylobacterales > Sulfurimonadaceae > Hydrocurvibacter. Next base: position 67,620 of record JAHJGM010000055.1, on the reverse strand, counting down.
TAGTGTTAGCACTAGATAGAAATCCCTATTTTAGGGTATTAAATTGATTTTAAGCATACTAACGGCGGCTGTTGTTTCCATCATTACATATTATGGAAAAAGTTATTCACATACCTACAATTTTGTATGAGAGTTTATGCTATGTTTCACGTGAAACTTTATTATTATTCTTAGATTGCTAACTTTATATATTAAGATCTAAGGTTGTTCTTTATTTTTTAAAATAGACTCTAAACAGATTTTCAAAAAATCAACATTACTTTTTATCTTATACTCTTTATCTTTATAGACAAACGATAATTCATCTGCATGTAACAACAATCTAGTTGCACCTGTAAGTTTCAAGCGTTCATCACCTTTTAATTCTCTATCAAGATATTTTGTTGTGATCTCTTCATCGACACCATAAAGTGGATCACCGACAATTGGATGTTTCACGTGAAACAAATGGACTCGGATCTGATGTTGTCTTCCGGTATGTGGATAACACTCTACCAATGTCATATCTAAATCTTTAAAATAGTTAAGAGGTCTGAAATATGTTTCTGAGCTTTTCCCCGTTTCATCTACTTTGACTATTGAGCGAAGAACACCCGACTTTTCATCTTTGTTTACTTTTAATGGCTCTTTACATGTAAGCTCATCTTTGAATTCACCGTAAACCAAAGCAAGGTATTTTTTCTGCATCTCTCTTTCTTGAAACATCATCTTGATATCTCTCTCACTCTCTTTATTTTTAGCACAAAGAACCAGACCACTTGTTTCCATATCAATACGATGCGTGATGTTTGCATCCATGCCATACTGATACTTTACTTCATCAATCAAAGAGTAGGGTGTATATCTATTTTGAGGGTGTATTAACATCCCGGAAGGTTTATCGAAGAGTACAAACTCTTCTGTCTCAAATGTCGGTTTTAAACCTTTGGTAATAGGTTCAAAAGTTATGAGCTCAATTTCTCCCGATATCTCTTCTTTATCTTTTGTTACAAGATTGCCGCCATAAAACAATCTTCCACGTGCTATAAAACGTTGTGCTTCACTCTGAGAGCAACCGATCTCTCTAATAAGAAAAAGAAAAGCTTTTTGCTTTTCATCTGAATGAAATCTTTTGATGGTAAATGGCAAAATTAATCCCTTTAAAAGTCTATGTTGGATAACATAAAAAACTTATAATTTTTGAGATTTTAACATAAATAAGGTTGGATAAATGGTAGAACGTTATGCACGTGAAGAGATGAGTTCGAAATGGACAATGCAGGCAAAATATCAAGCTTGGTTGGACGTTGAGAAAGCTGCTGTCAAAGCATGGGCGAAACTTGGTAAGATCCCCCAAGAAGATGCAGACAAGATAGTTAAAAATGCAGGCTTTGACATAAATAGAATCGATGAGATAGAAGCAGTGACTCGTCACGACCTTATAGCGTTTACTACAAGCGTATCGGAAACTCTTGGTGATGAGAGTAGATGGTTCCATTATGGAATGACGAGTTCTGACACAGTAGATACTGCCGTTGCACTTCAGATGAAGTCTTCACTTAAATTAATTATAGAAGACGTAAAGATGTTAATGGAGTCTATCAAAAAACGTGCAATGGAACACAAGATGACTTTAATGGTAGGACGCTCACATGGCATCCATGGTGAGCCTATTACATTTGGTCTTGTTTTAGCTGTTTGGTATGATGAGATGGCACGTCATCTTAAAAACCTTGAAGAGACGTTAGAGGTCATATCTGTAGGTCAGGTGAGCGGAGCGATGGGTAACTTTGCTCACGCACCGTTAGAACTTGAAGAGATAACATGTGAAGAGTTGGGCTTAAAATCAGCTCCTGCATCTAACCAAGTTATACAACGTGATAGATATGCTCGTCTTGCAACTTCACTTGCGCTGATGGCTAGCTCGATAGAAAAGTTTGCCGTACAAGTACGGCATTGGCAACGTACGGAAGTATATGAGTGTGAAGAGTATTTTGCAAAAGGACAAAAGGGTTCATCTGCGATGCCTCATAAACGCAACCCTATACTAACAGAAAATATAACAGGTCTTGCTCGTATGGTACGTGCGTATGCTGTACCTGCTATGGAAAACGTAGCCCTGTGGCATGAGCGTGATATCTCTCATTCATCGACTGAACGCTTCTGGCTACCCGACTCATTCATCACGTCAGATTTCATGCTTCATCGTATGAATAACGTTATAGCCAACCTAACGGTTTACCCGGAGAATATGATGAAGAATCTCAACCTCACAGGCGGATTGGTATTTTCTCAGCGTGTACTTCTAGAACTTCCGTTAAAGGGTGTATCTCGCGAAGATGCCTATAAGATAGTTCAACGCAATGCAATGAAGGTTTGGGAAGAGATACAACATGGAAAACCTACTACAAATGAAGCGGGTGAAAGTCTGTATCTCAACCACCTTTTAGCAGATGAGGAGTTACGTAACTCTTTAAGTGAAGAACAGATAAGAGAATGCTTCGATTATAGTTATTATACAAAAAATGTTGATAGAATATTCGCTAGAGTATTCAAATAATTGATAATAAAAATTTATAAATTTCAGGACGCGCTATGATTACAGTCATCAAAAGAAACGGTCGCCAAGAACCTCTCGATATAACCAAAATCCAAAAATATACATCAGCTGCCATCAAAGGGCTAGCTAATGTATCACAAAGCGAACTCGAAGTTGATGCACAGATACAGTTCCGTGACGGAATCACATCTGAAGCGATACAAAAGACACTTATCAAAACTGCTGTCGACAAGATAGATATCGATGCACCGAACTGGACCTTTGTTGCTTCTAGACTATTTTTATTTAATCTTTACCATCAGGTAAACGGTTTTACAGGCTATTGTTCACTTGAAAAATATTTTGAGCGCGGCGAAAAAGAGGGACGCATCCTTAGAGGCTTAAAAGATATGTACGATCTTGAAAAGCTAGAAAAGCACATCGTCCCTGAACGCGATCTGGAGTTTAACTATCTTGGCGTAAAAACTCTTTATGACAGATACCTGATCAAAGACAGAAAGAACAATCCGATCGAACTTCCTCAACATATGTTCATGGCGATAGCTATGTTCTTGGCACAAAACGAAAAGGATAGAGAGGGATGGGCTATCAAGTTTTATGACATGATCTCACAGTTTGAAGTGATGCTTGCAACGCCTACACTTTCAAATGCACGTACGACAAGACATCAACTGAGTTCATGTTACATCGGTTCATCACCTGATAATATAGAGGGGATATTTGACTCTTACAAAGAGATGGCTATGCTTTCTAAATTCGGCGGTGGTATCGGTTGGGATTGGACACAGGTTCGCTCTATGGGTTCATCTATCGACGGACATAAAAATGCAGCCGGCGGAACAGTACCGTTTTTAAAAATAACAAACGATATTGCGATTGCCGTTGACCAACTTGGAACAAGAAAAGGTGCGATCGCTGTTTATCTTGAACCTTGGCATATTGATGTAAATGACTTTTTGGATCTAAAGAAAAACTCGGGTGAAGAGCGTCGTCGTGCGCACGATCTTTTCCCTGCACTTTGGATAAACGACCTTTATATGAAACGTGTTGAAAGTGATGGCATCTGGACTCTGTTTGACCCTTACGACTGTAAAGAACTTACTAACATGTACGGTGAAGAGTTTGAGAAACGTTATATGGAACTTGAACAGGATGAGTCTATAATCAAAGAGCGTGTTAAAGCCAAAGACTTATGGAAGAAAATTCTTCTTAGCTATTTTGAATCAGGTTCACCTTTTTTATGTTTCAAAGACAATGCAAACCGTGCCAATCCGAACAACCATTACGGAATTATCAGAAGTTCAAACCTTTGTACGGAGATCTTCCAAAATACTGAGCCAAACCGCTATCTGATAAAAGTCATATTTGAAGACGGAAACTTTGTAACTTATGAAGAGGATGAACTTGTAAAAGTTGACAGCGGGATAGAAAAAGAAGCGAAGAAAATAACTGCTTTAGATTCACTTCACGGACAAAAAATCTACATCGTAGAGAAAGAAAAAGTAGACGGTGCAACTGCTGTTTGTAACCTGGCATCTGTGAATCTTTCACGTATCAATACAAAAGAGGATATAGACAGAATCGTCCCGACTGCGATCCGTGCGTTAGACAACGTGATCGATCTAAACTTCTACCCGATAGAAAAAGTAAAACGCACGAATATGAGAAGCCGTTCGATCGGTCTTGGCGTTATGGGTGAAGCACAAATGCTGGCTGAACAAAAAATCGTATGGGGAAGCCAAGAACATTTTGACAAGATAGATGAGATCATGGAAGCGGTAAGCTACAACGCTATCTCGGCATCATCTGATCTAGCAGTAGAAAAAGGTACATACGCGGAGTTCGAAGGTTCTAAATGGAGCAAAGGGATCATGCCTCACGACCATGCAAATGCAGAGGTAAGAAACCTTGTTGACCGCGGCGGTCTTTTTGCACCTGCTTACGAATGGGACGAACTACGCAAAAAAGTAAAAAAACAGGGTATCAGAAACGGTTACCTGATGGCTGTAGCACCTACGAGTTCTATCTCTATTCTTACAGGTACAACTCAAGCTATCGAGCCTGTATTTAAACGCAAATGGTTTGAAGAGAACTTAAGCGGACTGATTCCGGTCGTTGTTCCAAAACTTTCACCGGATACTTGGAGCTATTACACATCGGCTTATGAGCTTGACCAGCGTATACTCATCAGAGCTGCCGCTATACGTCAAAAATGGATCGACCAAGGGCAAAGCCTCAATATCTTTATAACGCTCGATAAAGCAAGTGCTAAGTACCTTAACGACATCTATATGCTGGCATGGAAAATGGGACTGAAATCTACATACTATCTGCGCTCTCAATCACCTGAGACTGCAAACGATGTTGAGGACCGTTCTATGGAGTGTGTCGGTTGTCAATAAATTGAGGCCGCTAGGAAAAAGTGAGATAGATAAGTTTTTATCTCGCTTTGAAAGATTTACCGGTGCAGAGATAAAAAACATAACACTTGTATCACCGACTGTTATTGAGATAAAAATCGGTGTTCAAGACAGTGCACTGGCATTTGACTGGATAGATCTGTCACTGCAATTATCAAATGTTAGCGATGCAAATCTTTTGCAAGATTCTAAGTTGTCATTCCTTGATATGAGTGAGGGTATGAGTATAATTTTTGAAGATAACAAGTTTGCTTTTTGTTATGGAGAATACAGTTCTCTAAGAAGTGCCAAAGACTCCTCGCTGTTTGTTATATGTGAGAGCATAAAATATGAAGAGCTGCCTTTTTCAGGCTAACTCTTCAAACATACTGCTAACACAACTCTCTATCATCTCATAGACTCTGTCAAAACCTTCAAAGCCGTTGAAAAAATATGGATCGGGGACATCTTCGTTGTTATAACCGAAAGATCCTAGTTTATACAGATTTTTTGCGCCCATCTGTTTTAGATCGGCGTAATTGCTCTCATCCAAAGCAATAATATATTCATATTCATCTAATTCTTTTTTTGTTATCCGCGATGCCACAAAAGAAGAAATATCGATCCCGTTTTTACCTGCTACCTTTATGGAGTTCACACATGGGTTTTCTCCCACATGCCAACCGCCTGTTCCTGCAGATGCTACTCTTACATGTAAGGCTTTTTGTTCCACTGTCTTTTTAGCGATTCCCTCGGCTATAGGAGAACGGCAGATATTTCCAAGACAAACAAAGATAACAGAATTCATAACTTTAATAACTTTATGCTTTTTTCAAAAACTCTGTTTTTAAGTAGATTTTAGCACCGTTTACACGACCCTCTATATGACCCTCTACATCTGCAGGAATCGTAATGTTTCTTACAGTCGTTCCGCGCTTAGCAGTAAAACCTGCACCTTTAACATCCAGGTCTTTTAATATAACGACACTGTCACCCGCTTTTAAAACAACACCGTTAGCATCCTTGACGACTACATCATCACCGCCGCTGCTCATACCGGCTTCTGCCCAAGATTTTTCCTCATCTTCAAGATATAGCATATCTAACAGATCTTGACGCCCTAGTGCATTTAAAAGTCTATATGCCATCACTTTAACAGCAGGCACTTCACTCCACATACTGTCATTTAAACAATTAAAATGTGTCTCGTCTAACTCTCCGCTCTCGATCTGTCCTTTACATGTGGAACAAACTAAAATTGACTGCTCTGCACTTGCGTCTGAAGGAGAAACTTCAAAAACAGATAAACTCTCTTGACTGCCACATAACTCACAGCTGTTTGTACTTCGATTGATTAGATCTTGCTCTACGCTCATATTTGATACCTTATATTGATTTCGATTGCAATTTTACACCTTTTGCTATTAAAACTTAATTTTGTGCTGCAAGTCTGACTCTTTGCGAATGTGTTATGGCTACGGCGATCGCATCTGTGATATCAAGCGGCTTGATCTCTTTTTTGATATTTAAAAGACGTTTGACCATAAACGAGACCTGCTCTTTGTCTGCCTTTGCTTTTCCCGTAAGTGCTTTTTTTATCTGAAGCGGCGTGTACTCTGCAAATGTGCCGAACTCTTGAATCAGTTTCATCATCAACGCCCCGCGAAACTGGGCAAGCTTTATGACCGTTTTTGGATTGTGAGCATAAAACATACTCTCAACAGCCACTTCATCGATTTTGTGTGCAGTGAACAACTGTTCTATCGCTTCTGCCATCTGGGGAACTTGAAACTGCAGGTCCTCGGCTTTCATTTTCACAAGTCCGGCTTCAACCAAAGCGATCTTCCCTTTGTCCAAAGAGATGATCGCATATCCCATATTTCTTGTTCCCGGATCTATTCCTAAAATATTTATCATTTCTTCCCTAAATTCACAAAACTTTTCAAATATTATATATTCAAAATACCTCTATTTAAAAAAGTATGACAAATATTCATATTTATTTTAATTATACCCATTCGTCACTTATGTGAAAAAGAGTATTCACATATTTTTTAGCTCCTGTTTAATGTACTTCTATAGTGATTAATGATAATATTCACATAGTTAATTCACACATCATTCACATAAGGCAATTTATGAATATTGGCGAAAAAGTTCTTACAAAATTAAAAGATGAAATACCTGAAATAGAATACAACAGATATATAAAACAACTCTCATACGATGAAAAAAAATCCAGCAGCGACAATGCGATCTATTATGCACCCAACAATTTAATAGCAAATTACATAAAAACAAAATTTTCCGAAAAAATTTCTCATCTTTTTGAAGTATATAGTACAAACAGAGTCAACGTCGTTATAACATTGAAATCCAAAGTTGACACATCATCAAAAAGTACAAAAAACGTCGTGGACAAAGAAAAGATAAAACATTCACTGCTCAACCCTTCTCATACCTTTGACAACTTCGTTGTAGGCGGCTCCAACCAGTTTGCCTACGCAGCTGCAAAAAGCGTAAGCGAAAAGCCCGGAGACATCTACAATCCGCTCTTTATCTACGGAGGCGTCGGGATCGGAAAGACCCACCTTATGCAGGCAGTTGGAAACGTGCTTCAAAATCAGGGCAAAAATGTCATCTATACATCGGTAGAGCAGTTTTTAAACGATTTTCTTCGCCACCTTAGAAACGGTAATATGGACAGATTCAAAGACAAATACAGAAAATGCGATGTCCTGCTCATAGACGATATTCAATTTTTAAGTAACAAAGATTCTTTACAAGAGGAGTTTTTTCACACTTTTGAAGCTTTAAAAAATGATAAAAAGCAGATCATCATCACTTCTGACAAACACCCTAAACAGATAGGCGGACTTGAAGCCAGACTGAAAAGTCGTTTTGAATGGGGGTTGATTGCAGATATCCAACCTCCTGAACTTGAGACAAAGATCAATATTATCAAGAAAAAATGTGAGATCAATCGTATAAAATTAAGTAACGATGTGATCAACTACATTGCAACCATTATTGAAAACAATGCGCGTGAGATAGAGGGTATCCTTTCCAAACTTCATGCTTACGCAAAATTGATGAACATCGATATCAATATAGAGTTTGCAAAAAATGTCTTAAAAGAACAGCAGCGTGAAAACAGAGCAAACATTACTATCGATCTTATTATGGATATCGTTGCAAAAGAGCTCAATGTAAAACCGAGTGAGATCAAATCAAAAAGCAGATCTAGAAACATCGTTTATGCAAGACGAATCGCGATCTATCTGTGTCGTGACCTGACTACAAACTCTATGCCTCAGCTTGCTCAATACTTTGGCATGAAAGATCACACCGCAATATCCCATACAATGAAAAAGATAAATGAACTTATAAAAGACGATGAAGATTTTAGAACAAAAATAGAGGAATTAAACAATAAAATAAAATCTACTTCTTAATTGAAAAGATTTATTTGTAAGCTTGGAGAAAAAAAAGATATAATTTGCATAGTGAAAAGATGTGAAAGATGCCTGTATCTGAATTCACATAGATAGATTGCCATGTGTTGGGTTGTTGTTGGTTTATTCACTTACTCACAACACCTACTACTACGTACTAAAAATTTAAAAATAAATAGGAAAATTAGATGAAAATAACAATAGCTAAATCTATACTCGAAAATATCCTTATATCTTCTCAACCTTTTCTAGAAAAAAAAGATACTTCTCAAATAACATCACATGTATATATAAAAGTTCAAAACTCTGTTTTAACATTAAAAGCTACAGATTATGAAATAGGTCTACATGTAACAATTGATCAAATAAACTCTATTGAAGATGGTGAAGTGACCGCTAACGGTAAAAAGCTTCTTGATATCATCAGAATACTAAAAGACTCTGATATTACCTTAGAAACTAAAAATGATATGCTTCATATCTCTCAAGCAAGTTCAAACTTCAAACTACCGACATTTTTATCTAATGAATTCCCATTATTCCCAAATTATGAAGGTAAACCAAAAATATCGATCGATTCACACACTTTAATCGAATCACTCAAAAAAATAACACCTGCTATCGATTCAAATAATCCTAAATTTGAACTAAACGGTGCTCTAATAGATATCAAAAACGATAACATTGCATTTGTTTCTACGGATACCAGACGTTTAGCTCTTGTAAACATAGAAAACTCAACACAAAACACCCTCTCTATCATTATCCCTAAAAAAGCGATCATCGAAATTCAAAAACTATTTTTTGATAATATAGAGATCTATTACGATAATACTTATCTGATTATCCATTCTAATCAATATACATTCTACACAAAACTTATCAACGGTAAATTTCCTGATTATTCAAGAATTATCCCTAAAGAGATATCTAAAACGATCCTACTTCCAAAATCGATCATAATTGATTCGATAAAACAGATAACTACTATTTCAAACGATATGAAAGTAACTTTACACAACAATAAGATCATGTTTGAAAGTTTAAGCAACGACAATATCGAAGCAAAAACAGAAATAACACATACGACAGGATTTGATGAACCTTTTATATTGGCAGTAAACAGCAGATATATCTTAGATTTTCTCGCACAAATAGATAATCAAGAGTTTACATTAGGATTAAATGATTCTAATCTGCCTTTTATACTAACTGATGATAATTTTAAAACAATTGTCATGCCGATAGTTATATAATCTTTCCAAAAGAGTCCATAAAGTGACTCTTTTCTTGCAACTTGTCATAAAAAATCGATTTCTTAATAATATTTAGATAAAATAAAAACAATTTATACTCTTTGGAGCAAATATGGAACAAAATTACGGTGCAAGTAACATTAAAGTTTTAAAAGGACTAGAAGCTGTAAGAAAACGTCCTGGTATGTACATCGGTGACACAGGTCATCGTGGACTTCACCATCTAGTATATGAAGTTATCGATAACTCTATAGATGAAGCGATGGCAGGATACTGTGATACTATCACTGTTGAACTTACAAAGAGCGGAACAGCCAGAGTATCGGATAACGGACGCGGTATTCCAACTGGAATGCACCCTACTGAGGGAATGTCCGCTGCAACCGTTGTTTTAACAGTATTACATGCCGGCGGAAAATTCGATAAAGATACCTATAAGGTCTCCGGTGGTCTACACGGAGTCGGTGTTTCTGTTGTAAATGCTCTTTCAGCTGACTTAAAGATGACGATCTATAGAGAAGGTCAAATTCATTATCAAGAGTTTAAAGCAGGTATTCCTCAAGAACCTTTAGCAGTCACTGGAACTACTCGTAAACATGGAACAACAATAGAATTTTTCCCTGATGCAACGATCTTTACTGAAACTACAACTTTCGAATATGATTATCTTGCACGCCGCTTTAAAGAGCTTGCATATTTAAATCCTAAAATTAAAATAATTTTTATTGATGAAAGAGATGATAGAAAAGAGGAATATCATTTTGAAGGTGGTATCACTCAGTTTGTTGAAGATCTTAACAAAAAAGAAAAAGTTGCATCAGTATATGAATTTAATGAAAAAATCGAAGATATCGAAGTGGATATCGCATTTATGTACAATGAAACGTATGATGAAAAAGTTTATAGTTTCGTAAACAACATTCGTACTCCAAACGGTGGAACACATGAAGCCGGTTTCCGTGCTGCATTAACTCGTGTTATCTCTAACTACAATACTAAAAATGGCAATGCAAAAGAAAAAGATGTAAAAATAAGTGGTGAAGATGCTTCAGAGGGACTTATCGCCATCGTCTCTGCTCGTGTTCCCGAACCTCAATTTGAAGGTCAGACAAAAGGTAAACTTGGAAACGGTTATGTTAGACCACTTGTTCAAAAAGTTACATATGAAAGATTAAGTAAATATTTTGAAGAGAATCCTATTGAAGCAAAAGCAATTGTTCAAAAATCTCTTTTAGCTGCAAAAGGTCGTGAAGCTGCTAAAAAAGCTCGTGATCTGACTCGTAGAAAAGACTCTATGAGTGTCGGAACACTTCCTGGAAAACTTGCCGATTGCCAAAGTAAAGATGCTACGATCTCTGAACTATATCTGGTGGAAGGGGACTCTGCGGGCGGTTCTGCAAAACAGGGACGCGACCGTGTTTTTCAAGCTATTTTACCTCTCAAAGGTAAAATCCTTAACGTTGAAAAAGCCAGACTAGACAAGATACTTAAATCTGAAGAGATCACAAATATGATCACGGCTTTAGGATGTGGAATAGGTGATGAATATAATGAAGAAAAGCTTCGTTATCATAAGATCATTATTATGACCGATGCCGATGTCGACGGTTCACATATTCAAACACTGCTTTTGACATTTTTCTTCCGTCATTTTAGAAAAATCGTTGAAAATGGATACTTATATCTTGCACAGCCGCCTCTTTACAGATATAAAAAAGGTAAAAAAGAGATCTATTTTAAAGATGACAGGCATATGAACGATTTTCTTATTGAAAACGGTGTAGAGTCTTATGAAGTAGAGGGAATAGGTCAAAACGATCTTATTTCGTTCTTTAAAATGGTAGATCATTATAAAACATCTTTAGATGCACTAGAACGCAGATATGCAATGATCGATCTTATCCGTTACTTTATAGAAAATCCTGACGTTATCGGGTTGCCGATGAAAGATATGTTTACAAAAGTAAAAGAGTTTTTAGAAGCAAACAATAACAATCTACTAACACATTCGATATCTGATGATCAAATTCATATATTTGTTCAGACACAAGGCGGTATGGAAGAGTTGATTATAAATGACGACCTGTTTACTGCTCCTCATTTTAATGAAGCAAACTACATCTACCAAAAAATTAAAGAGTGGAATTTAAAGATCGAAGGTGACTTGATAAAAGTCTTAGAAGAGGTAAAAGATTTCGCGAAGAAGGGTTCATATATCCAACGTTACAAAGGTCTTGGAGAGATGAATCCTGAACAGTTATGGGAAACGACCATGACTCCTGAAAACAGAGTACTTTTACGTGTTGCAATAGAGGATGCAGAGCTTGCTTCAGATACCTTTACACTATTTATGGGCGATGAAGTAGAACCACGCCGTAACTACATTGAGACACATGCAAAAGATGTCAAACATCTAGACGTATAACACCTGCCATGATATTACCTGAAAAAAAAGAGAGGGAAAATAGGTTTAAATTGGCCCTGAGAATGGGTCTTCCTATCTTTTTTTTAGGTCTTTTGTCCATTTTTTCTTTCATAAATCAGTCCGCTGAAAATATAACTACATCTTTTTACATCGGTGCTATTCTTATACTGGCGATCATGATATATTTCTTTTTGTATATGATATATCGAGGGTTTGATGAACGTATAACAGATCCTATAACAAATACTTTTACTCGTGAATATCTTTATAAATTTTTGAAAAAAGAGATATTAAAAGAAAATTACACGATTATGATGATCACTATAAACAATCTTTATACCATCAATGAGACATATGGTATAAAAAACGGTGATTTCATTCTTCAATCCACCGTGAAAGAGATAACAAACTTTTTATATTCAAAGGGAATATATAATTTCCCGTTGGGACATATCAAAGGCGGTGATTTTATTATTGGATTGGATGGAAGTAAAGAGGACTTTTTGTCGGTAATGGAGTTGATGTGTCTAAAATTTGCTAACTTTAACATAAATAATATGGAAGTGCAGATAATAGGAGCTGTAGTCGATAATCATTTTTCAAAAAGTTTAGATTATCTTATAGACTATCTTTTTGAACAGCAAACATTAAATAAATCCTCTAAATATATGATAAAAGATGAAGATATGATCGATCCTAATGATTTGGAAAGATCCATCATAGATGCCATAAAAAACAGCAGTTTTAAGATATATAGTCAAAATGTATATGATAAAGATGGAAATATTTTTTTAGAAGATCTATCTGTTAAACTTTTAATAAAAGATAAGATTGTTCATCAAAAAGTTTTTATTCCTGTTGTTAATAGATTGGGATTATCAAAAGAGTATGATTTGATGCTTTTGAATGTAGTTGCTAAAAAAATATCCGAAGATAATAAAATGTGCTCTTTTATAATATCTCCGACAACAATAAGAGAACCCCATTTTTTATCGCATGTAAAGGGGTTAATTGACACATATATAAACATTAATTATAAAATAGTGTTTTTAATTTCAGAAATAGACTACTATAATAATATAACTCGTTACAATCAAACGATACAGAGTTTAAGAAATATGGGTATCTATATAGCAATTGACAGATTCGGAGAGTATCATTCAAGCAGCTTATATTTTAGAGAAATAGAAGTCGATATGGTTAGATTTGATTCCAGATACACAAAAAATTTAAAATCTGATAGATACAAAAAGATACTAAAAAGTTTGCATGAGGGTGTGAACTCTCTAAATTCAAAATCATGGATAAAGATGATAGAGGATGAAGAGCTTTATGGCATAGCCAAAGAGATAGGTATCGATATAATCCAAGGTAAATATTTAGATAATTTAAAGGAAAAATAGATGAAGTATGGTGAAAAGATAGTAACTGAGTTCGATATAGAAAAAGATATAGAGATATGGCCAAATGAGCATAAACGGGATTACCTTATAAAAATGACACTGCCGGAGTTCAGTTGTTTGTGTCCAAGAAGCGGGTATCCTGACTATGCGACAATCTATCTTGAATATACGCCAAATGAATGGGTCATAGAATTAAAAGCGATCAAACTGTATATCAACTCGTTTAGAAATAGATATATCTCACATGAAAACGGTGCAAATGAGATATATGAACTTTTACAAACAAAGCTAAAACCGAAATATCTTAAAGTTATTGCCGATTATAATCCGCGAGGAAATGTTCATACTGTAATAGAAATAGATAGTTTAAAAGTAGAACGAAAAGAAATATAGATAAAGAGGGTAACATGTTTACTAAACTTCTAGGAAAAGATAAAGCAGCAAGCGCAGAAAATGTTAACGATCAGCTTGTAGAATATATATCAAAAATCGGTATAACAGAGATGAGATCTCTGTTATTGGGTCAGATAGACAGGTTTAAAGTAGATGAAAATACAATAGTAGAAATATTAAGAAGATTGACTTATCAGGATGGAGATAAGAGATTTTTAGAAAGCAGCGATAATGACATCAAACTTAAAAAAGCTTTTGATGTAGTTATTACTGCGGCAAACAGTAAAAAAATGTCTGTAGAAGCTGTTGAACTCATCGAAAAATTTATAAATATGTACAAAGATCTTATAGAAGCTTATGATACAAGAAATAAACAAATATATATGCACAAGCTAACAAAGGCGATCGAGTTGTCAATTGCGATGGTCGAACAGATATCAAGCTATATAAACAAAATGGCTGTTATTAATGATGTTTGATCTCTTTAAGATACTCGCTTAACCAGATCATAGCATTTTCATGGTCTAAAAAAAGCTCTTGAAGCTGTGCGTCGTAAAGCGTGTCTAGTATGTCTGTGAAAAGTTCAGAGGGCATTAGTCCCATAAAGATAAGATCACGCCCCATAATTAGAGGTTTTGGCTTACATGTAAAGACATCAAGCTTTATTGCTCTATTTTTAATATCCTCATAGTTCATCTCTCTTGCTTCATGTATGAGGAGCATATTTTTTATATTTATCTTAGTGCTTAAAAGATTAATAGTGTAGTTTGTAATAGGAGAAGATATCTGATCTAAGATATCTTTATGTGTATAAAAGTTTAAAACCTCTTCGATTATAAACTTTTCGTCTAGAAACTTATGTAAAAACAGCTCTGCTTCATCTAGTGTTTTAAAATCAAAGACTAAAACACTTAACATCAAAATAACATCTGTTTTTGGATCGTTAGTCTTGAGATTTGCCATATTGTCCAAATATTTAAAATCATTGGTTATATTTGATAACTGAGGAAAGAATCTGAGCAGGTTGAAAGTTTTAAAAAGCATAAAACCGATTGAGGGCTTTTGGGCTTTTAAAAGAAGTTTTAAGAACTCCTCATAAATACGCTCTTTAGGAAGTTCGGTGATCAGATCATTATCGGCTATATAACGGCATAGATCGATGAGTTCAAGAGAACATGTAAGCTCAAAACGTGCACTAAACTGCAGGGCTCTAAATATTCTTAACGGGTCTTCCACAAACGTGTCTTTGTTCACATAGGTAAGTTTTTTATTTTTTAGATCCAATATCCCATTATATGGATCTAAAATAGAGCCGCTTTGAATATCGTAACCGATGGAATTGATCGTAAAATCTCTGCGTTTTGCTGCCTCGGTAAAAGGTAATTTTGAGTCAAGAGTGACATCAAATCCTTTGTGTCCAGGCGATATTTTTGTCTCAATTCTTGGAAGAGAGAAATCGATATCATAACCCTCTAAATCCATTTTCAAAACGCCAAAGCTTTTTCCAACAAGATTTAAATTGCCAAAAGGTTTCAAAATACCGATCATCGCTTCATAGGTTGATATATTATAAACCTCTATATCTATGTCTTTTGAATTTTCACCAAGTATAGTGTCCCTTATATATCCCCCTACAATAACGGCTGTCGCTCCGTTGCTGTGCAGTGCATCTATGAGCGGGATAAGCAATTCCGGAATTTTAATCATTTTACCAGCTGTTTTAAATTAAAACCAAAAGATGAACCCTCATTAGGCACACTATGGATAATAAGCTCCGTATTGTGGAGTTTTAGGATAAAAGAGACGATAGCAAGTCCCAGCCCCATAGAGTTATCCCAACTGTTTGTTTTGACTCTGTAAAATTTCGATGTGATCTTGTCTATTTCAGAAGCTTCAAAACCGACTCCGTGGTCATTTACGGAGAGTACACATTCTGAAATCTTTATTTGTACATTGTCTTCTGAATACTTTAGAGCATTATCAACAAGATTAACTAAAACAAGTTCTATCATAGTTTTATCAGCATATACTTTACAGTGTTCGAGTTCAAGATCGATCTCTCTATCTTTATATTTTGCTTTTAGATTGTTTGCGGTGTCGATGCATATATCATATATATCGAACTCCGTTGCAGAGATTGAGAGATCGTTATTTTCAAGTTTTATAGAAAGAGAAAGTCTGTCTATCATAGATGATATCTTTTTAGCGTTTGAAAATATTTTATCCAAAAATTTATTGCGTATATTTATATTGATCTGTTCATCGTCTCTGATCGTCTCCGTATAACCCATAATCGCAGCTATAGGGTTTTTAAACTCATGAGAGATGGCTGAGAGGATATCGTTTCTCTGTTTATTGATAAGCCTCATCTTCGCTTCGTTTTTTCGTTTTTTCTTCTCACGGTTAGAGAGTTTTTTTACCAGATTTTTTAAAAGTAACGAGATATGTAAAAACTCATTGAAATATTTTGTTTTTACGATCGCTTTATAGTTTTTATTTGATATCTCGTTTAAATAAAATGCAAGTTGATCAATATCGTAATTGACTTTCTTGCTTATTTTATTGGTTAAAATAAAAGCGATCAACATGAAGACAGCATAGATAAGAATGATTTTGACATATATTCCGTAAAACTCTTTTTCCAAAGTATTGAGGTTTTGAGCGGCTCTTATGTATCTGTATGTGTCTTTGTATTTGACATATTTGGCTACATACAAAAACTGATGATGCAGTGTAGCAGATTCACGTATAGATGAACCGTAGGTAGATTGTTTTGCCTGAAGGATCTCAACTCTTTTTAGATGATTTTCCATCTTCTTTTTATCAAAGTTTGTCTCAGCCAATACATTCCCATTTTCATCTACTAATGTGATACGTCTGTCTGAGACAGAATGAATATTGTTTATAAACTGGGTTATGTTCTCAATGTTTGGCAGATTGAGGTCTACGATGTTGATTATATCGATCAGCTCTTTTTTCGAATTCTCCAAAATAATGGATTTAAGTGCAAAATAGCTCACAAGCGATGAAACAAGAAGTGTCGCAATATATAAACCTAAAAAGTTATATAAAAAGTATCTATGAAGTCTTAACAAGCAGTTTCCTTTTTAATAAAGCGTGTAACCGACACCGCGGACACTCTTAATATACTCTTTATCTTTTGAGGGATCTATTTTTTCTTT
Source organism: bacterium (assembly GCA_018824305.1). GTDB lineage: Bacteria > Campylobacterota > Campylobacteria > Campylobacterales > Sulfurimonadaceae > Hydrocurvibacter. The sequence goes on along the minus strand of JAHJGM010000055.1, from coordinate 50,568 downwards.
TAAACGGTTTATAGCCACATTGACCGTTCTGTCTTGGTATATCTCATCATTTCCCCAGACATGTTCAAGGAGATAATCTCTGTCAAGCACGACATTTTGATTTTGTATGAGTGTAAGCAAAAGATCAAATTCCAGCTTGGTTAGATCGATTTTTTTGTCATCTACCAAAACGACACGCGACTCAAGTTGAAGAGTGATGTCTTTGTATGTTATCTCTTTTAGTGCAGATATGGGTTTTGTTCTTTTTAGTACGGCTTTTATCCGCATGATAAGCTCTTTCATGTTGAAAGGTTTGGTGATGTAGTCGTCGCCGCCGCTGTTAAACCCCTCTTCTATGTTCTCGTCACTGTTTTTTGCACTCAGATAGATAACGGGAGTTGCAACGCCATCTTTTCTTAATGTTGCAACAAACTCGCTGCCTTCGACTCCGGGAAGGTTCCTGTCCATTATGATAATATCGACCTTTTCCTCTTCAAGAAGCTCTTTGACGTTTTTTGTATTTAAAAATCCTATGGTCTCAAAACCCTCTTTGTTTAAAGAGTATTCGATGAGTTCTAAGATATCTTCCTCATCTTCTACGATTACGATTAAATTTTTCATGTTTGAAAATCCACTTTTTATTAATGATACCAAAATCATGATTACTATCTGATTACATCTGAAATTTTAAATACTAAAATTTTATAACAAAAATAACAGTATATTTTGGGTATAATTCCAAAAATTTATCTCTTTAACATTTTATACATGTAAGAGAACTACGAGGAAAATACCTTGCAAAAGATTAGAAATATCGCCGTAATCGCGCACGTTGACCACGGTAAAACGACATTAGTTGATGGTTTGTTAGAGCAATCAGGAACATATGGTGCTCACGAGCAACACGATGAAAGAGCAATGGATAGCAATGCGTTAGAGAAAGAAAGAGGGATCACGATCCTTTCTAAAAACACTGCTATTCGCTATAAAGACTATAAGATCAATATTATTGACACTCCGGGCCACGCCGATTTCGGTGGGGAAGTTGAACGTGTTTTAAAAATGGTCGATGGTGTTTTAGTTCTTGTTGATGCATATGAGGGTGTTATGCCTCAAACAAAATTCGTTGTTAAAAAAATGCTTGCACTTGGTAAAAAACCAATCGTTGTTATTAACAAGATAGATAAACCTTCAGCAGAGCCTGAGCGTGTTGTAGATGAGATGTTCGACCTTTTTGCTGCTATGGATGCAACAGAAGATCAGTTAGACTTCCCTATCATCTACGCTGCTGCACGTAACGGTATCGCTAAACTTGATATGGCTGATCCGGATGGCGGATTCGAGTGTATTTTTGAAACTATCTTGAATAAAATCCCTGAGCCTGAGGGTGACAGAGAAAATCCTGTCCAAGCGCAAGTTTTCACACTTGACTATGATAACTATGTCGGAAAAATCGGTATTTCTCGTATTTTCAACGGTGTTATCAAAAAAGGAAGCAACATCCTGCTTGCAAAAGCTGATGGCGAGATGGTTAAAGGACGTATTACGAAACTTATCGGTTTCCACGGTCTAAACCGTATGGAGATCGAAGAAGCTGAAGCCGGAGATATCGTTGCATTCGCAGGTTTAGAGACTGTTGATGTTGGAGATACTGTTTGTGATCCGACTAAGCCTATGCCACTAGATCCGTTGCACATTGAAGAGCCTACTCTTAGCGTTGTGTTCTCGGTAAATGATTCTCCACTAGCGGGAACTGAAGGCAAACACGTTACTTCAAATAAAATTAGAGAGCGTTTAGAGTCAGAGATGCAGACAAACGTTGCTATGAGATTTGAAACCGTAGGCGAGGGTAAATTTAAAGTTGCAGGACGTGGTGAACTTCAAATCACTATTCTTGCGGAAAATATGCGTCGTGAAGGTTTCGAGTTCGGTATCAGCCGTCCGGAAGTTATCGTAAGAGAGATCGAAGGTGTTAAATGTGAACCATTTGAGCACCTTGTAATTGACGTTCCTGAAGAGTTCAGCGGTACGATTATCGAGCGTCTTGGTAAACGTAAAGCTGAGATGAAATCTATGATCCCTATGGGTGAGGGTTTCCAACGTATCGAGTTTGAGATTCCTGCTCGTTCATTGATCGGATTCCGTGGACAGTTCTTGACAGATACCAAAGGTGAGGGTATTATGAACCACTCATTCTTAGAGTTTAGACCATTTAGCGGAACTGTTGAGTCTCGCCAATATGGTGCATTGATCTCTATGGAAGATGGTGTTACACTTGCATACTCACTGTTCAATCTACAAGATCGTGGTGTACTTTTTGTCGGTCCTCAAGAAAAAGTTTACGAAGGTATGGTTGTCGGTGAACATTCACGTTCAAACGACCTTGCAGTTAACCCTATTAAAGGGAAAGCTCAGTCAAACGTACGTTCTTCAGGTGCTGATGAAGCTATCAAACTTGTTCCGCCTCGTAACAACAGTTTAGAGCGTGCACTGGAGTGGATCGAAGATGATGAACTTCTTGAGATCACACCTTTAAATATCCGTATACGCAAACGTTACCTAACAGAAAACGAACGTAAACGCTACGCTCGTAAATAATCTCTATAGTTACATGTAAATCTCTTACATGTAACTCTTTTGCACACTCTTGTAACTCTTTTTAACCCAAATCATCTATTACTTTTTTTAATTACTCTCTTTTAATGATATTATATTGCAAAAGGTGGTGTTATGAAAAAATCAATATTGTTAATTGCCAGTGTATCAATTTTATTGCTTAGCGGCTGTGGCTCAAACAAGAGTGATCCAAAAGAGGTAGCACAACATGTATGTGAAGCTCTTAAAAATATGGATTTTGAAGAACTGAAAAAATATACTGATGAAGAATCGACTAAACAGATAGAGCTTGGTCAAAAAAGGATCGAAGAGGCTAAATCCCAAATAGAGGCCCTTCCCGAGGAGCAGCGTGAAAACGTTAAGAAGATCTATGAGAATCAGATGGCAGTCGTAAAGCAGAAAATGGCGACTATCAATTGTGAGAATATCGTTATGAAAGATGGAGGCGATAAAGAAGAGAGCATCGCCTTGATCGATGGAAAGCCGACAAAATTAAAGCTTATCGACGGAAATTGGAAGCTGACAAAATAGTCATATAAAATAAATGTTTTTCATCTCCTTGTTAATAAACTTTTCTTAATGTGATTGGTACTATAATCACATACAATGAGAGGGGTGGAAAATGCTTAACAGAAAAAAGATATATAATCCAGAATCAAAAGAACACGTAAACGACCGTCAGATATTCGGTGGTAATCCGACAGGGATTTTTGAGTTAAATAACATCAAATATCAATGGGCTTACAATCTTTGGGAAGTTATGCTAAATAACACATGGTTTCCAAAAGAGGTTGATTTAACGCGTGATGCGAACGATTACAAAAATCTTACAGATGCTGAAAAAACTGCTTATGATAAAGCACTTTCACAACTTATCTTTATGGATTCTCTTCAAACAAATAATATAATAGATAACATCAATCCATTTGTGACAGCCTCAGAGGTAAATCTTATTTTAGTGCGTCAATCTTTTGAGGAAGCACTTCACTCGCAAAGTTATGCCGTTATGGTTGACTCGATCTCACAAAACTCTGAAGAGATCTATGACCTATGGCGTAGAGATATGATGTTAAAACATAAAAATGATGCGATCGCTGCCGTGTATGAGCAGCTTTCAAAAGAGCCGACTGAAACCAACTTTTTAAAAGCATGTTTTGCGAATCAGATATTAGAGGGGATCTATTTTTACAGCGGATTTACTTATATCTATACACTGGCGCGCTCAGGCAAAATGCTCGGTTCTGCTCAGATGATACGTTTTATACAACGTGATGAAGTGACCCACTTGGTGCTTTTCAAAAATCTTATCAATACTCTTCGCCGTGATAAGCCATATCTTTTTACGGAAAAATTGAAAGCTGAAGTTGTAGAGATGTTTAAAAAAGCTGTTGAGCTTGAAAGCAACTGGGGACAGTATATAACTCAAGGTCAGATCTTAGGTCTAACAAACGAGATAGTCGATCAGTATATAAAATACTTAGCAGACGACCGTTTGACCTCAGTGGGATTTGAGAAGATCTATAACGTGTCAAATCCGATCAAATGGGTTGAAGACTTTGCAAAATTTAACGATCAAAAAACAAACTTCTTTGAGGGGACGGTTACGAACTACTCAAAAGGAAGTTTGAATTTTGATGATTTTTAGACCTTTACATGTAAGGATGCGCTGATGCGTCCTTTATGTTCACTCTCTTTTAAAACGACTTCAGATTATAAAGAAAATTTAACGACACTTTTAAATCTTATAAAAGATACTCCGCAAGATGCTTTAGTGGTTGCTCCCGAAGTGTGCTTGACGGGCTTTGATTACGCTAATTTTGACAAAGTCGTGGAGTTCGCGTCTTATGCGGTCGATGAGATCAAAAAAGTCTCAGATAAAAAGATCGTGGTCTTAACCTTGATCGAAAAGAGAGATGATAAGATCTATAATATGGCAAAGATCTTTCATAACGGCGAGATCGTTTATGAGAGAGGGAAGGCCCGTCTTTTTCGTTTTGGCGGAGAGCATAACTATTTTGCAGAATCCGATGATGAAGATATCAAAGTCATTGAAGTAGATGGATTAAAACTGGGTGTTTTGATCTGTTTTGAGCTTCGTTTTAAACAGTTATGGCAAAAGTTAGAGGGTGCAGACGTTATTGTGACGCCGTCATGGTGGGGTATACTTCGTGCTGAACAGTTTAAGGTCATAACACAATCGTTAGCTGTTATGAACCAGTGTTATGTGGTGGCAAGTGACAGTGCTAACGACGAGTGTACAAAACTCAGCGGAATAATAACACCCTTTGGTGAAGATAAGCGAAATGAGAATAGAGCTTGCTTAAGAGTCGATTATGATAAAAAAGAGGTGCAGAAGATGCGCCGGTATTTGGATGTAGGTATTGGATAATATAACAGCGATGAAAACAGCGCGTTTAGCGCAGGAGATAGAAAAAAAGTTCTCTATCTCAAAAGAGGTGTATGACGCCATCTCTAAAACAAACCGTGAAGCTTTTGTTCCGCGCGGTTTTACACATAATGCGTATAAATTAGATGCTCTTCCGATGGGTTCGGCACAATGGATCAGTTCTCCGCTTACAGTCGCTAAGATGACGGAATATCTGAAGCCTCAGGGTGCTGACAGGGTACTAGAGGTCGGTTGCGGCAGCGGATATCAGGCTGCTGTTCTTTCTCATCTCTTTCGCGGTGTATTCACGATAGAGCGCATAGAATCATTAATGACCGAAGCAAGGCAGCGTTTTAGAACCTTAGGGATCAATAATGTCCATACAAGAACGGATGATGGGCAAAACGGCTGGATACAGTATGCGCCTTATGACAGGATACTTTTTTCCGCTACGGCCAAAGAGATACCGCAAAAGCTTTTTTCTCAGTTAGCAGACGGCGGGATTTTAGTAGCACCGCTTCAAAAAGATGACAAACAGATCATTATGCGTTTTACGAAAAAAGGCTCTTCCATCGTAAAAGAAGAGCTTGAAGAGTGTGATTTTGTGCCTATATTGGACGGCGTACAAAAATACTAAAGCTTTTATAAATTATATGGAACAAAAAATTGTATCTGAGACTTTATTTTGTAGCTAAGGGGCTTGATCTCTTTGATATTTTCATATTGTGCATATTTAAATGATCTGCTTAGATCGTAAAAATAGGATTGATAGTTTTTAAGATAGGAGAATATCGCATTCTCCTGCTCCTCTTCAAGATAGAGCTCCGATACACTCTGCATCACTAAGTCCAACTCCCGCTTAAACTCCTGTTCAAGCTCTTGCGAGGGCTCTTTTAAATACTCGTTTTTTATGTGATTGAGTTTATGCCATTTTTTTATCAAAGGGGAAAAGCCGGTGCTGCAGATACGTTTTTCGAAGTCGACTAGAGAATTGGTAACTATTGCATAATGGGTATTTAGTCTCGGTGCATTCTTTTTCATCGAACTGACCGAACTTTGGCATATAGTCTTATATTTATTGATATTGTTTTGAAGTTTCTGCTTATCCTTGCTGTCTATTTGGGCAGTTTCAATACGTTTTTGCACATATGCGATATTCTTATCAAAATTGAGATGTTTCTCGTAATCCCCGTGCTTTATGATGCCGTTCATATCGCTTGAACATAGATTAAATATATAGTAGATCGTTTTATTTTCAATATCTGAGTAGGCTTTTTCAGTGATGTTGTAATCCAACTTGGCAGCTTGCAGATTTAGTATAAAGATCAGAGAAAACAATAAAGGTTTCATACGTATCTCCTTGAAAATTTTATAAAGTTTAGAATAGGGGAGTTACAAAATGATTACATCCTAAAAGATTAATTTTCTTAGGTTTGGATATAATAATGTCAAAAAAAGAAAGTGGTAATATGTACGGGATCAATTATTCTAAACCAGAGGTAGTCCTTTTACAAAATACGGGCATAGGTGTAGCAGAAGCCGCTGCAAGGACTTGTTATGACTCGTTTGAAAACAGTGAAAACGAGGTTATAAAAGGCATTGAACATGCGATGCCTGATGAAGCGATGTGCTGTGATATAAATGCTATCGAAGAATCTTCTCTGCTTGATGATCTGGCTTGGACATACTTTCACCACTCGATCTTAGAACACGCGAACCTGAGCTATCTTATTCGTGGAACTAGCCGCGGCGTACTACAAGAACATGCTCGTCATCGTATTCAAGCGATCTCCGTGAGAAGTACGAGATACACCATGAGCTCTGTTATAAACGCATATGTCGCATCTTTGCAAGACAGTGATCCTAAAGAGTTTTTTACACAAAAAGTCTTGGCATTTGATATGTTCGTCACTACGGATGAAGCATACAACCGCATAGAGATAGGCGGGATGTTCGACAAGCTTTCATACCAGTTCAAAATGGTAGAAGATTTTTATGAGATGGCTGTTGCAAAGAGTTCTCTAGGGCTTCTTGATTCCTTTAAAGAGGATTCACAAGCTTTATTTGAAGCTTTGCAGGCGGGAAAAAAGAAACGCAACGTAGGAGATGCTTTTAAACATATCATCACCGATAATGTAAAAGTGGATATGGTAGTGACATTTAACCTTAGAAGTCTGAAAAATTATTTTACTCTTAGAGACAGCGGTGCCGCTTATTTTCAAATTAAGTGGCTGGCACAGGAGATGATGAGAGTCACTCCTAAAAAATATTTGGATTTGATAATAAAAAAAGGAAAATCAGATGCGTAAACTCTTACATGTAGGCATATTTTTACTGCCTTTTGCATTTAGCGGATGTTATTTTAGCGTCAATGCCGCGATGTGTGACCAGATCCGTTCTGACCCCCATCAACTCGTTCCTCAGGAGTGCAGAAACTATAATGAAAAAGATGCGGATAAATCATCTCGCTTGAAGTTAGAGAACAATGATAGCGAGATCATAAAATTTACACCTTCACAAGAGAAATGATGCAAGCTACAGAGCGTTTTTTTACAGTAGATGATGATTTTCGCTCAGCTTTTTCACGGGACCGTGACCGCATTATTCATTCGGGAAGCTTTAGAAAGCTGGAGTACAAGACGCAGGTCTTTTTAAACCATGAGGGTGATTTTTTTCGCACACGTCTTACGCATTCCATCGAAGTCTCTCAAATCGCCCGTTCAATAGCAAATAATCTTGGATTACAAGAGGCGTTGGCTGAATCTATTGCGCTTGCACATGACCTAGGGCATACGCCCTTTGGTCACATAGGCGGCGATACCCTTGATGAATGTTTGAAAAAGGATGGTTTTAAGAATGGATTTGAGCATAATTTTCAAAGCTTCAGAGTGGTCAGTTCTTTAGAAAAAAGATATAGGGCATTTGATGGCTTGAATCTTACGTTCGCGACTCTAGAGGGGATACTAAAACACTCATATCCATACAAAAAAGCTTTTTTGCCAAAAGTGATCGATGAGAAGTTCAATCTCTCCACTCATCCGTCAATAGAAGCGATGGTGGTCGACCGTGCAGATGAGATAGCATATATCAGCCATGATATAGATGACGGTATCAATTCCGGTATTATCACTTTTGATGATTTAAAAGGGAGTGAGCTTGTATCTTTGATACTGAAAAAAGTTCATGATGAGGGAATAGATAAGCAAAACGATGAGATGTTCCGTTATCGTTTTAGTTCTCATCTTATCAATCATCTTGTCTATTCTCTGCTAGACTATTCAAAAGACAAGGTTGACAATAGAGCTGTTTTAAGCGCTGTGATCGATGCAGATAAAGAGATCCCCATAGGTTTTGACAAAGAGCTTGAAACACAGATAAAAATACTTAAAAAGATACTCTTTAAAAAACTTTATCAAAGCAAAGAGATAACAAGAAAGATGTATGCTGGAAAACAGGCTATTAAAGGACTTTATAATGCATTAATGGAAGATCCGAATATGCTTCCAAATTACTATAAAGAGCTTTTACGCGGTAGAAAAAAACATAGAGTCGTAGCAGATTATATTGCTTCGATGAGTGATAGATATGCAATAAAGCTCTATAATGAGTTATATGGAAGGATATAGGCAAAAAAGCCTATATATTATTGTTTTAGACCGATAAGAGTCTGTAGAAGTTGATCTGAGGTCGTGATCGTTTTACCGTTGGCTTGGAAACCTCTTTGGATGATGATCAGCTGAGTCAGTGCACGTGAAAGGTCGACGTTTGACGCCTCTAAAGATGAACTTTGGATAAACCCGCGTCCACCGTTTGCAGCAGTACCGATAATAGGATCCCCTGAGTTCGCAGATTGTGAGTACACGTTCCCGCCCTCTGTAGAAAGACCCTCATTGTTTGAAAACTTCGCCATAGCGATCTGAGCAAGGCCAAAACTTCTACCGTTACTAAATGACCCCACTAGGCTACCGCTTTGATCAATACGAATTCCGACTAGATCGCCACCCGTGAAACCATCTTGGCTGATACCCGAAGTCGTTGATTTACTGTCAAAACTTGTAAGTCCGTCAAATGCATTTGACGTACCGACGTTCAAGGCGATAGTCTGATTTGGAGCTGCACCGTTGTTTGGTGTAAAGTTTACGCTTGGCGGTGTAAATGTCGAAAGTGACCCGTCTGGTCCGAATGTGACAGCACCCTCTATGACGTTTGTCGGAATACCTGTCGATCCGCCAGCCACGTTGATGATACCAGGTTGAGGAACAGTAATCATGACTTTCCACGTACTTCCGGTCGTCGGATTGAACTCTGCTTTTCTAAAATCTATTTTTACCGTATGTTTTGAACCCAGTGAGTCAAATACATCGATACTAGATGAGTGAGTCGGGACGTTAAATGCTTGAGAAGCACGTGTTCCGTTACTTCCTATCGGTAGTGCACCGCTCATTGCTTGAAGAGCGCGCGTTAATTTAGAATTTTCTACGGTATTTGCATCAATTAAAGAGTAGATACCGACGTTCATATCCTGTTCAGCTCCACCGCCGCCTGGATTTTTAATCTGGAACTTACCTGCTGCATCGACCGTTACCGTAGCGTTGACATTGTCTATGAGACCATCCATATTTGTGTCGCGCGCAAGTTCTTGCATACCTTCACGTAAGTCTTCACTTGTTTTGAAGTAGTATGTGCTTCCAGTTGTATCCCAGCCGACTTGATTGACGCTTCCGTCTGTGAATCTGAACTGTTTCATAGGATTATCGTCATCAGCACTGGTTAAACCTGACGATCCACCGCTGAGTCCTATTGTGACGTTGATATTTTTAACGGATGTAGAGTTGTCATTGATAAGTTGAATATGATCTTTTAAACCGTTACCAGTAGCATCGATTGCAACTGCCGTTACACCCGTAGCACGTTTTTGAGCATTGATAGCTCCTGCGATTGCAGCAGCATTTTCCTCAGAAGTGCTTGTCGGTGATGATGTGATACCTTCGATATCGACACCGTTGATATTGATGTCTCCGGCTGCTATGTTTAAAGCACCCGCATCTGTCGTACCGTTAGCTAAAGCACCACCTGTTTTTGCAGTAACGGAAGCCGATCTAAAACCGATCCATTCACCTTGCCCTTGATTAGGAACAGAACCGCTTTGGAGTAGTAATGATTCACCTTTATCATTTGTCATGACTCCCATGTTCTCACCGCGCTCGATGATATTACCTTTTTTATCGGTAAAGATATGTACAGGCGAGTTTTCATTGATACGGCCAGGGTTAGTCAGTGGATTTGTATCACCGTCAGCGTATGGAAGATTGTCATATGCGCCAGGAGGTGTACTTAGTGAATCGCTTACATCCAAAAGACCGTCGCGATTTAAATCGGCTGCGGAATGGAATTGGTCCAGTGAACGGATCGCACCGAAACTCTCAACGGTATTACCGGAGTTCAAGTTTGCTTTTAAAGCGATCTGTGAACTTGCTTTTGCCGGAGTTGTTAGTCCCGGCGGTATTTTTATTTGAGTAATAGGTGCAGTAGAATCGACTTTTCCTGTTTCATCATCACGCAGCCATCCTTGCACGATAAAACCGTTATTATCGACGAAATTACCTGCAGCATCGAATTTAAAGTCTCCGGAACGGGTGTATTGCAGAGTCTTTCCGCCGTTTTGGCTTACTATGAAATAACCATCACCCTGGATAGCACAGTCGGTATTTTTGTCCGTATTTTGCACAGAACCCTGAGAGTTGATACGGGTCATAGAGTTAATTGTCGTACCAAGACCGATCCCGGTAGCATTTTTACCGCCAAGTTCGCCTTGAGGCGCTGTTGCTATTTGATTTACTTGAGCTAATAAATTAGAAAAGTTTGCACGAGAATATTTATAACCGACGGTATTGACATTCGCAATGTTATTTGATTCAACGTCCATCGCAATTTGATGCGCTTGAAGACCTGATACACCAGAAAATAGTGATTTTAACATTTTAAATCCTTCCTGCTAATAAGTAGAGATTGTAAAGCAATATATGTTCCATATTATTTATTCCTATCTATGCATCTGTAATGCTTTTTGTATCATTTGATCACTTGTGGTCAAAAGTTTCGCGTTGGCATCATAGGCACGCTGATAGATGATAAGGTCGGTCAAACCCGCAGCTGGATCTGTATTTGAACTCTCAAGTTTGCTGTTCATAACGGTAGCCCCTAACATGGGATTTCCGTCGGCATCTTTATAAAACATAGGTTCACCGCTGTTTGCAGACTCTATATAATTTGCACCGCCTACATTGATCAGACCTTGATCATTTTGGAAGTGGAAGACGGCGATTTTAGCCATAGATACCTGCTGACCGTTTGTAAATGTAGCGACAACCTCTCCGTCTCTGTTGATATCATATCCGACCAGTTCACCGCTGTTTAAACCGTCTGAACTGCTTGAAGCGCTTGAATCAGATGAATTGGATACGACACCCGTATACCCTTTTCCAAAATCTAATTTTACTTTCGCTCCGTTGTTGTCTATTTCGTTGATTGTCGAACCGATGAGAGAGCCGTACTCGTTAAAAGTGATGACACCTGTTTTTTTATCGTAAACTTTAGTAGGATTTTCTACAGTCCCTATGGAGTTTGTTGTAGCTGTTAGATCCCAAGATACTCCAAGTTTTGGCTGGGGGACTGTTTTTTTAAATATAAGCGTAAGCGCATTTTTATTTCCATCTTTATCGATCAGTGTCGCACCCATCTTTTGGATTTTATCATCTCTTCCGATGTTGCCTTTAAAGGATGCGATTGTTGTCGCAGTAGGTGGGTAGTGAAGTGTCTGAGGTAATTTGATACTTGTCTGTTCACTTGCACTGCCTAGTTTTGTTATAGGTTCTTTTGAGGTAAGGACATTATTGCTGTCAAAACGGCTCGCAAGTGTACCGAGGACATATTGGCCATCGGCATTTACTAGGCTTCTATTGGTATCGAATGAAAAGTTGCCTGACCTCGTGTACATCGTCGTACCTCTGCCTCTGACGCCAAACCATCCATTGCCACCTATAGCCAAGTCTGTGTTTTTTTCCGTAACTATGATAGAGCCTGTTTTTTGTATTGTGGGAGTTGCTTGCAGAGTCGCGCCGACACCTGTTGTCGAGTTTACGGGAGAGCGGCTTGAAGTTGTTGCCATCGCTTTATCAAAGAGAGTTTTAAACTCTACGGAATTGCCTTTGTATCCATACGTATCGATATTCGCGATATTGTTAGATGTGACATCTATCCCGCTTTGTTGCGATTGAAGGCCGGTAATACCGGTATAAAAGGCTTGATTCAAAATAAGTTCCTAGTAGACCTCTACGACTTTAGAAAGTGGGACATATTTAGATCCGACTCCTAAAAGTGTAGTCTCCCCATCGAATTTCACAGAATCGATAGGATAGGTTCCAACTTTTGTAGATCTTGTCTGATTGTCACTGTCTAGGTAGGTCGCACTTATATGGTAAGTACCCGCATCAGCCATATTCCCTGAAGAATCTTTGCCGTTCCAAGTAAATTGGTATACGCCTTTAGGGTTGTCTCCTATTGTTATCGTATCGACCATATTGCCGCTTGAGTCACTTATACTAACTGTCCCGCTTAATGCATTAGACGGTATGTACATGTCGAAATCTACTGGTTTGCCTTTTCCTTCTGCTATGATAGTATCATCACCCAAGTCGGCGATTTTTCCTATAGCCGAGATAGTCGAGAACTGTTGAGAGTTTGTGAAAGATTTAGCAAGATTTGATAACGCTTTATTGGTATTATTTGAAGATTCAAGTGTTGCTAGTTGTGATGTTTGAGCCAAGATCTTTTCTGTATCCATAGGTTCGGTCGGATCTTGGTATTGTAATTCTGTTAAGAGCAGTTTTAAAAAGTCGTCTTTACCGAGAACACCCTTTGGATTTGTTACGTCACCGTCTGCTTTTGAGGATTTTTTTGGCATAGCTGCAGATGATACTTTTGTTTTATCTTCTGCATCTTCCGGCGTAGGCATTTTAATACCTTTTGCTGTTGTAGGTGCTACTAGCGGTGATGTCGGTACAGGTTCTGTTTTTGATTCTTGTGTCGGCTTTGGCTCTTGCGCTGATAGGGGTGCTGGTGCTGATTTTGGTGTTGCCGGTTTTTGTGTCTGTGTCAAAGTCGATAATGATGTATTTATAGGTGTCATACTCTATCCTTTATATATATCGTGGAACCACGATCTCCAAAGAGCTTAATATCTCTTCATTTGCTTCATCATTATCAAAAAATTCATACGCTTTTTTAGCATGTTGTCTTTGTTGACCGCTTTGTTGTTGACCTTGCTGGTCAGATGAGCTGTTGAAGTTTAAAGTAGCATTATTCATTCCATTTTGGTTAAGCTGGACTTTAAGATCATTGGCATTTTGAGCCAGTGTATTTATGGCAGCCGAGTTTGAGGAGATGTTGACATGCACGTTTTTACCGCGTTGGATAACAGTAAGATCGACTTCACCGAGTTTTGCAGGGTTCAGTTTGACTTTTATTCTTGTAAAAGGCGGTTTGTAATCCTCTATAGCTTGTTTAATGTCTTGTGCCAGATATTTAAGCATCTGTTTTGCTTCATGTATCTTGACGCCAAGATCAGATTCGGAGTCTTTTGCATGTACGGAATGCTCGCCTTTGGATTCGATAGATTTTAATCCTTGAATATCAGCAGATTCCTGTTGTATATGTTTGTTTTCTTGTGTATCGCCATGTAAAAGCTGACTTAAAACCGATGAGTGTGTTTTGTGTTTTGCTTCCAGTGTCGAATCGGTTTTTGCCTCCGCACTTGAAACCTGTTTAGAGAGATTTTTATCTCCATGAAGGAGTGCTATTAAAGCACTTTCACTTTTACCTGCAATTTTTTCATTTTTCACCTGTTTTTTATTGACTAGCTCTGCCGTTGAGTGCGAAGGAACGGTTGTTTGCAAGAGTTTAAACAGCGGAGTTTTAGTAAGAGTTTCATCCACTTGCAGTTGTTGCTGCTGTTGTTGTTGTGATTGCGGCTGTTTCAATACAGATTCAGAGGTCGTTTTTATTTCCAGCTTTTGGGCAGCATCGTCATTTTTTGAAGCGAGAGTTATTTTTGTATCTTTAGTAATCGTTGTTTTTATTTTGCCGTTATCTTCCAGTTTAACGGATTTTATGTTTTTAGTAAGCGACTCTTTTGGGTCCGTATCTTTTTTATTTTTTAGTTGAACGGTCTCTAGTGTTATCTTTTCTACGTCGACACCGCTTTTTTTAGCAAGTGCGACGAGACCTTTTGTAGTTTTTGGAAGCTCTTTGATATCGCCTTTTATATACTCAGGAGTATTTTTTATCTGATCTTTAAGATAGCTTTTTGCATCTTTGATGGCAGTTTTTAGTGCTTTTGTATCTAATGCTGCTGCAAGTTGTGGGTTGATCATGATGGATTTGGTGTCTTGATCCGATGCGTTTTGCCCGCTGTTTTTTAGAAGGGACAAAAGTTCATTTTTTTTGCTGTTTTCTTTTACATCTTTACTGTTTTTTAGATCTTTGACATCTTTTGCGGTAAGTTTTGATGAGGGAATCTCTTTCTCATCTTTTACATGCAGTAGTAAAGGTCCATCTTTGATGGAGTGCTTGCCGCTCTTTTGTGTAGATGCAATCGATTCTAAAAGCTTTGAAAAACTGTCTGTATCATTACTGCTTGCCGAGTTGCTTCCAATATTAAGCGGTGAGGATGAAGCTGAACTTTTTGCTTTTACGATGATCATAACGTTACCTCTATATTTCTATATTTCAAGAGAGCTTTTTGTAAATAAAGCAATATTTATACCAAAGTATTTTTTCTACATGTAATCAAGGTGTAATCATAACTATATAGAATTTCGCTATCGTGTTTGTCACCACGATTTCATTTCATTCTTCATTTAAGCGATAGGTGCAGCCGATTCTTCCTGTCGCTTATAAACAAAAAACGATATTTCCCGATAATAGATTAGCTTGAACATATAAAGATTAAATATGCAAAAACTTGTTACAATTCGCCCATGATTACATTAAACCTTATTATGGCCGTTTTAGGGCTACTGATCGTCTTGATTGTCTTGGTATTTTTAATAGTCAAACCTACTGACGAGGTGGCTAAAATAATCAAAACGGCAACAGTATCGCAAGATATTGTAGAAGAGAAAAAGATACAAAGCAAAGAACGCGATTTTGAGTCACTGAGAAAGATTTTAAAAAATAAAAGAAGCAGTACCGAAGATCTAGGTGAAGCTTTGGATCTTATTATAAAATATCACGGCAATATTCATCCGAGACTCGGTATTCGGGCACATCCCGATTTTGACAGGTATATGGATATCTTATTTACAATATGTAGACATCCAAATGCAAGTTCAAAGATCATCGTAAAGTTTGATAAAGAGCTGGCTCAACTTAATCCTGAATATCTCAAAGAGATCAATGACGCTATTACCAGAGGGTTGAACTCTAGAGGGTTTACGACTAAATAAGCTCTGTTGCCCGTCCTTGAACTTTATAGATATCTATCTCTTGTAGTTTTTGCAAAGTCTCTAAGTCCATAACTCCTGTTGCGATCAGATCGACTCCGATCGAGTTTGTCGCAACTTGAAGAGAGGAGAGATCTTGCGCGGACAGAGTCAAGAAATAGTCACATTCCGCTTTGATGTATGATGGACGCCACTCTTTTAAGTATGTATAATCACTTGATTCCCCGATAAATTCAAATACGCCGATCTGTATATTGTACAGATCAAAAAGTTCTTTATATGATTGCAGGCTTTCCGAATTATTTCTCAAGATCTTATCCGGAAGCTCTATGATCAATTTTAACGGAAGGGTTTTACTGTATTTGCTGCAAAGGTTTTTTAATTGTGTAAATGATAACGGGTCATCAAGATATTGGCTTGATAATCTAAGTGAGTAGGTAGAGTTTTTTAGTTCTACATCTGGTTCCTTAAAAATCTTAGTTAGAGCTTTTTTGTATATCTCGATGTCAAGACCAAGGGTGATTGCCGGAGCGATAAATCTGCCGTAAGAGCATTTATGTGCATCATGTGATACGATAGATATGCTAAGGACGTTATGTAAAAGAGCTTTTTCTTTTGAATCTAAGACTTTATATGTATCAAAATGTACGGTATTATGTTCAATGGCAAAATCTAAAATTTTACGCCACTCCTCTTTGCCCATGATCTCTTTATCGGATTGAGTCTTGTGTAGATAGACATGATTTTTGTCCGTAAACAGTTTTGCCTGAGAGAGTGCATAATCAGATGCGCTAAGCACTTGTCCCACAGATTGTGTATGACGGTATTCATAGACTCCAAAACTTAAATATGTCACAGTTCTATCTAGTTCTTTGCTGATTAAAATATCACTTCCGTGTTCCATATAACCTGCAAGTGCAAGACCGTCCTCTTCACTGCATCTAGGAAGCAGAATAAAAAACTCTGTACCGTTCATGCGGATAATAAGAGAATCTTCAAAATCTTTTGCTTGGCGTTTTAACATGAGGGCGATATCTTGATAGAGCTTATCGACTTTTTGACGACCTATGACTTTATTTGCTTCTACTACACCGTTAAGCGCTATCATTATACAGATTCCACTAGGTACTCTGGCATCGATTTTTAGATATTCCGGCAGTTTGTTTGTGAGATATTTTCTGTTATAAAGACCTGTTTCCTCATCTATATAAAGAAGTTCTGCTTGTTTGCTCAGTGCTTCGTTTGCTTTGTTAAATATCTCTTCGACTTTTTTGACCATAGTGTTCATGGCTTTTACGACTTCGCGAAAATCTTTTGTGTGTGGCAGATTTTCTTGGATAATAAATTTATTGTTTATAATTGCCTCTGCTTGAGAGCGTATATTTTTCAAAGGTTTTAATAAAATAGCCAGCAAAAGATATAAAAGAATCAAAGATATGATAAATGTTATTGAAAAAGATATGCTTAATGAACATAGGACTGTATAGAGTTGCTTATATGCTTCAGAGCTATCGCTTTGTACATTTAAAATGCCTATAGGATTCCATCCAGCAGAAACATTCGCAGATGCTATGGGTGATTTGATCTTGATAGCGTTAATAAACCATTTTGGGACTTCGATTATTTTGTTGTCGCTATGGCGTTCATAGAGAAGTTCTCCTTGCATATCGACAAGAGTGATGTTCTGGTATGAGCCATTATCAAAATTTGCATTTATCATAGTCGACATCATGGAAATATTGCCATTTGCACTTGCCAGTGAGAGGCTTAAAGATGTCGCGGTATTTTTTGCATCGGCATACAGTTGCGCCTGTACGGAATCTGTAGAGTTCTTGATGTTTACCCCTAAAACAATTATAAATATACTGATAAGCAGGAAGGTAGCTAAAAGAGATAGTTGTTTAAAAAGAGTCATATTTTTCCTTTTTTTGTGTTTTGGATCAGATCATCCCACTTTTTTGTTGTTTTTTGATGTTCTTTTTTTGCTGAATTTGATAGTATATCACCATTAAAGTTATAGATAGGAATAAGATCGGTTCGCTTACTGGCGGGAAGGACAAAGCGATTATTGCTATCCAAAATGAGCGGTTCTGATGATGGTGTTTCAAAATATGTCAGTACCATATGTGCCTCCTTGAATTGGGTGGATTTTACATAAGTGAAATACATTTTTTTAGCGTCGATACCAAGATATCTGAGTGCAAAATATTTTGCGATGACATAATCTTCGCAATCTCCCGCATCACGAGCTAAAAATTCCCAAGGTGTAGCCCAATAATCGGACATATTATAATTTTTTTGATCAGATTTGTATTTTACTTGATTAAAAAAAGTGTTTATGCTGTTTAGCTTGATTATCGTACTCTTATTTTTTAGCTCGTCAAGCTTTTCTTGCATATCAATAAATCTGTTTTCTGCAAATCTATTGTATTTTTTTTCCACGTTTTTGATGAGAGTCTGCGATACATACGCCTGCGCATCTACGAGTGTCAGTGCTAATAATAAGAGTACAATGTGCTTAAAAAACATAGTAATGATTATATCATATAATCTTATCGATGCTTTGCCTGACGCTTGTTGAAGTGGGAGCCTTTTGATTCGATCTCATCTCTCTCTTCAGTGTAAAACGGCTTTAGATAGTTTGGAATGCCGCGGCCTTTTACTTTTAAAAGATCATCGAGCATAGCTTTTGCCGCTGTCTCTTCCTTGATGTTTTGTTTACATGTAAGGTATGTGAAAAGTAAAGATACCTGTCTCTCTAGCGAGATCTGAAATGTCGCATCGGTCTGTTCATATATCCACAGACTAAAGGCATAAAAGTTTTCATATACGGCACCCTCTGTCTTCAAAAGCTGGACTGCATTTTTAAAGTTTCCGCTGTTGTAGAAGATATCCCAAAACCTGGCAAATCTTTTCATATTTTGGATATCTTTGAAACTAAGTTCACTCGTACTTAAGATGTCATAAGGCGGAGTGTCGGAGTAGACCATTTTAAAGTTCTCATCATGCCTTGATATGGTCGTACCGGAGAGTTTTTTAAGTATGCCTATTTGTATCTCGCAGCTACTCATCTGCACCAGAGCATCAAGATTTCTACCGAAGCTTTCTAAGTCCTCACCCGGAAGTCCGACTATGAGGTCAAGGTGGATGTGTGCAGTTGTACGGGTCTCTAGAAATTCGATGTTTTCTTTTATCTTGTCGAGTTTGAGAGGTCTGTTGATATTGTTTGCGATCTCGTTGTTGAGCGTCTGAATCCCTATCTCAAGCTGGAGTGCACCGTGAGGAAAATGTGCGATCTTCTCTTTAATGGAGTCTGGAAAATGGTCTGGGATCACTTCAAAGTGGGCAAAATACTTCTCATCTTTAGAGAGAAAAAAGTCTAGTATTTTATTTGCCAGACGCATATTGATGTTAAAAGTTCTGTCTACGAACTTGAAGTTCCTTGCTCCTCTTTGCCAAAGGGCTTCAAACTCATTTATAAGTTTGTCAAGATCGAAGCTGCGTATCTTCTCATCGATGGAGGAGAGACAAAACTCGCAAAGAAAAGGACATCCGCGCGAAGCTTCTACGTAGATATATCTGTTTTTGATATCTTCATCGGTGTAGAACCGATATGGGAGTTTTACTTTTTTGAGGTTTTCGATGACAGGCTTGATGATACGTTCGTCTATTTTTTCACAGTTAATTATCTTCTTTGCAAGATTATAAAAGGAGGTGTCGCCCTCTCCTTGAATAATAAAGTCCGCTAGGCTGAAATCCACACGAAAAGGTTCGTAACTGACCTCTGGCCCGCCGAGAACGACGATGGTGTCCGGTGAGACTTTTTTGATGATCTCTATCAGCTCTTTGACTTCGCCGGCATTCCAGATATACACGCCGATACCTATGATGTGAGGCATCTGGTCAAGGATCTTTTCGGCAACCGACTGCAAGGCGTCGTTGATGCTGAATTCTAGGATCTTTGTCTTACATGTAAGCTCTTGCATATTGGCATAGATATATCTAAGCCCAAGTGCAGAGTGTGTAAAACGTGAGTTTAAAGTGGTTAAAATTATATTCATAATGGATTATATCAAATTTGGATTTAAGAGGATGATCGAAACTAAAGGGACTAAGCGAAAAAGGGGGTTAAATCGACTTAGTCACACTTTAAATTTTTAAGGAGTGTATAAAATGAAAATCTTCAAAAATGTTAAGGGGAGAACATATTTGAGATTTAAAAGTATATGATGATATAGTTAATGATTTGTAAATGTTACCATCATTGATAAACGACTTTATTGCGTCCATCGTCTTTTGCCAAATAAAGAGCCGCATCGCATCTTTTAAATAATGAAGTTTCGGTATCGTTTGAACTTTGATCGTACATCGTGACACCAAGGCTTATGGTCATGTGTTTTACAAGAGGGAAATCATGTTTTTCAATGCTTTTTCTAAGCTCTTCGGCAAGGCTGAACGCACCGCTTTTGTCTGTTTCGGGACAGATGATTATAAACTCCTCTCCTCCGAATCTTCCAAGAAAGTCTATTTTGCGGATATTATCCCTTAAAATACTTGCTACATTGATCAAAACGTCATCGCCTACTTGATGACCAAACGTATCATTGACTGCTTTAAAATGGTCGATATCGATAAGGATAAGAGAAAGATCTCGATTGTAACGGGCAGATTTTTCAAGCTCCAAAGAGAGGATCTCATCGATTTTGCGTCTGTTAAAAACGTTTGTTAGTTTGTCAGTCACGGAAAGTACCTCTAACCTTTTTTTAGCCGTTATATCCGTTCCTACGGACATAAACGAAAGTATCTCGTTTTTTTCATTCTTTATAGGGATGATGGTTTGATCCAGCCAGTAAGTTTCACCGTTTTTGGCTTTGTTCTTGATCTCTCCGGTCCAGCGTTTTCCCTCCAAGATAGTGTTCCACATATTTTGAAAGATATTGTTTGGAGTATCGGGATGTTTGATGATATTCATCTTTTTATTTAGAAGCTCCTCTTTTGTGTAGCCGCTCGTTTTGTTAAAAGCCATACTGACATTTGTGATAACACCGCTTAGGTTTGTTGTAGCGGTAATGACATACTGATCTATAATATATGCAAAACGTTTAAGCTCAACATTGGTTTCATGAAGCTTCTTTTGGAGTTTTGAAGGAGTGCTCGCAGCATAGATCGCCAGCGGTATACTTAACAGGATACTAAGCAGTGCCACGATTATGGAGGTGACTATATTGTTTCTTTTCATAGAGTTTTCAGTTTCACTTTTTGGCTGCAGGACTAAAATAGCCTTATCATCGTTTTGAATGATATCATTTAATTTATAGGCAAAAAAGTTCTCTCCTTCGCTTTTACCGGATAGTATCTCCGATGCGTTTAGAGGAAAATCTTCATACAGCCCTCTTTTTACGCCGGTATATCTGTTCCATGAATATTGATTATCCGGGTGTAAAATATAATTGCCGTATTTGTCGATGATAAAAGTATTGAAAATCGCTGAAGCATTGATAGCCGAGAAAAGCTCTTCGACAAGCATATTTACAATGACGATGCCTGCAAACTCATTCTTTGCAAAAAGCGGTACGGCGATTCTCATGGTCGGTCTGTAGGGAACTTCTATTTTTCCGTTTTCGACATTTAAATCGATATTAGAGTGCCAGATCTTTTGTTTCGACATCTTTTTTGTCGCTACAAAATAGTCACGCAGACTTTTATCTTGCAATTTTTCTTTTGGCACGATGTAGGGAAGAGATTGCAGATTGTCTCTGTTGACACGGATCACCTCTTTTCCTGAAGCATCGATATATCTGGCCTGCATGATGTTTTTTTCAGAATTTGTAAGGGTTAAGAACAGATTGTTCAGTTCCTGGATCTTTGTTTTATCGTGAGCATTGATATATTGTAAAAGTACTTTGTCCTCGGCAAGTGCCATAGCGATGATGTTCATTTTATCGATATTCGGTAAGATCGTATCGTTTATATTGCTGTTTGATACCTCTTGTGCATACCGCTTGATGGTCTCTTTTACGTCTATGGTGTGTATGTTATAACTTATCAAAGTGCTCAATGCCGTTATCAAAATGCCAAAAACAATGAAAT
Organism: bacterium; assembly: GCA_018824305.1. GTDB lineage: Bacteria > Campylobacterota > Campylobacteria > Campylobacterales > Sulfurimonadaceae > Hydrocurvibacter. The sequence continues at coordinate 28,995 of JAHJGM010000055.1, read as the reverse complement.
ACAGGGTAAAGGTCAGCTTGAAGTTTTCTGCTTTCATGACTATCCAATCGTTTAACTTAAACTTATTATAATTATTATTTGTATTATACATTAAAGTTATCACATAACTATTTAGCCCGCGGTTATATTTTCATTTATAAAGTAGGCTATAATTGCATTATGAAATGGCGAAAATTAAAACAGCAAAATTGTAAGAAACATGCTCCCAAAAAGCAGGGTTTGTTGTATGCGAAATACACCGATAAGATCAAAGCCTTTATAACAGATATGTTTATGATATATGTTCCTATCCTTTATATCATCGCTTATGTCGTTTTAAACGGAAAAGAGGAGTTTCAGGCTTCATCTCTTGCCCAGTTTGGCGGAGTGGCTCTTTATGCACTCATCTATGCGTCCTTTATCACAATCTCGGGACAGACACCCGGAAAAAAAGCCTACAGCATGAAAGTAGTCGATGTGAAGACACAGAAAAAGATATCGTTTCTTCGTGCTCTTTGGCGTTTTATAGCTTTTTTGTTTACCGCTACGACCCTCATTGGATTGATACTTCCTTTTTACAGAAAAGACAAACGTGCTCTGCACGATCTTTTAAGTTCTACGGTCGAGGTAGAGATCAACTCATAACTTGATGCAGTTTTTACTCTCCGCTTTTTATTTTTTTTACTTTGCCATTGTCGGTATCTATGTGATATTTTTGCCGAAAGTTTTGGCCATAGTCGGTTACAGCGGCGTTGAGATCGGTATCGTTTTTGCAACCGCTCCTCTTGTGCGTTTTTTTGTTCCATTTGCTTTTATCAAAGGGATAAAGCTCAATAAAAAGGTATTTAATACCGCTCTTGCTATCATTGTCGGTGCATCACTTCTTTTTTATATCACACTGCACGATTTTTATGCGCTCATTCTTACAAACATCCTTTTTGGTATAGGTCTGAGCCTGATCTTGCCCTATGTGGAGGTGATAGCTTTAAGTGTCATCACAAAAGAGCGCTACGGTAGAGTGCGGCTGTTTGGTTCTATCGGCTTTATCGTAGTCGCATTGGTCTTGGTGAAGTTTTTAAGCGGTGTAGACATAGCGATATTTTATCTTATTTTTATGAGCATTATGACTGCAATCATCGGGTATTTTGTTGCAAAGATGGAGCCTGAAGAGATTGATGAGGTCGTGACAAATGAGGGCGGAAAGATCAATGTTTTTTCACACTGGAGTCTGTGGGTCGGATTGACTTTGATGCAGGTTGGTTTTGGACCTTTTTACAATTTTTTTACCATATATGAGACAGATCACGGTATGGGCATGGATATGACCATCTACCTTTGGAGTTTTGGTGTTGTCATGGAGATATTTATGCTCTTTTTCCAAGGGAAGCTTTTACAAAAAAATATCTTGCTGATACTGCAGTTTACTACTTTCATAACGGCAATCAGATGGCTGCTTCTCTTTTCGTTTCCGCAAAGTCTCGAGATATCGTTCCTGACTCAGTCGATTCATGCTTTTTCATTTGCACTGTTTCATTCGGCTGCGATCAGCTACCTGTTCACGCTTTATAAAAAACGAAGATTGGCACAGCAGTTCTTTTTAGGTATTACCTACGGATTGGGCGGGTTTGTCGGTGCGCTTTACAGCGGATATGTGTATGAGTATTTTACTACGTATCTATTTTTAAGTTCAGCCATAGTGGCATTTGCGGCATTTTTATTTATCAGGTATGAGGCAGCAAAAAGTTTACATGTAAACTAGACTTTGCTCCTTACATGTAGAGCCATCTGCGGGTAGGGGATAGAGATCTTTTCCTCATCAAAAGAGAGTTTTATCTTTTCTAAAAGTGCAAAACGCGTATCGCCGTAATCCTCTGTTTTTACCCAAGCGCGAACGGCAAGATCGACACTGCTTTGGCCTAGTTCTGCCACCCCTACAAACGGAGCAGGCTCATTTAGGATATGTTCGTCCTGAGCTAAAAGATCAAGCAGAACGCTCTTTGCATATTTGAGGTCGTCATCATATCCGATACCGATGATAAGCTCAAGTCTGCGCTCCTGTTTGCTTGAAAAATTAGTAATATTTCCGCCTGTTATTTTAGAGTTTGGGATGATGATGCTTCTGTTGTCCAGCGGGCTTATAGTCGTGGAAAAAAGATTGATATCCTCGACAGTTCCCATAGCTCCGCCTGCTTCGATGGTATCGCCTATCTTAAAGGGGCGAAAGAACATGATCAAAACCGCCGAACCCACATTTGCCAAAGAGCCTTGAAGGGCAAGCCCCACAGCCAAACCAATAGCACCAAATACCGCTATAAAAGAGGTCGTAGCAACACCCAAAGTATTTAAAACAGCTACGATAACGGCGAGTATAAGAACAAAGTATATAATGCTTTGGCTAAACTCGACCAAGGTCTTATCCAGTTTTGATCTCTCCATCAATTTTTTTGTGATGACGGTCAATTTGTGTGCCAGCCATTTACCGACGAAAAATATGAGGATCGCACCCACTATTTTAAAGCTGTACTCAGTTGCATAAACAGATGCGGTGTCTATATATTTAATAAATTCATGGGACTCAAACACCAGATACCTCTTTTTTCTTTATGCTTTCTATCTTGCTTTCTATCTCCTCATATTTTTTTGCATAGGGAGAGTCTACATGTAAGCGCAGATCTTTGTATTTTAGGTAGACATTGTAAACTTTTTGTGCTGAAACCTCTCTTCCTCTTTTTATAAGTTCAAAGCTTACCGCAGCATTGATGTATCCTTTTAAAAGATTCATCTCATCGCTTTTTTCAAAACGGCGGGGAAACCAGATATGCTCCAAGAGATCGTGTGCTTCATAGAAACGCTCTTCGTCCAGACACTGCAAAAATCCGTCTAAATAGCTACTGCTCATCTTTGACCGTCATGTTTTTCCTCCAATACCCTCTGCCGCCTTTTAAAGAGATGCAGATGTGATCGGGAAACTTTTCTTTGAACTCTTTGAGTCTGTTAAGAGTCGATTTGCCCGTGTCGCAGTAAAAGACGAACACGCTTCCTTTTGGCTCTTTTTTGAGTTCATAAGGATTGTAAACGATGCTGTCCGCTCTGTCAATCGGAGAGAGTATCGTATCGATGAGCAGGACTTTTACGCCCTCTTTTTCGAGTCTCTGCTTGTTAATAAGATACTCCTCTTGTGTCCACTCGTCCGGAAAATCCATACATACTCCCATACTTTTTAGCAAATTATATATTATTAGCTTTACCTACTCTTTAAGCGCGAAAGCTAATTGAAAATTTGATACAATTTCAAGATGAACAGATTTAGAAATCTCCTTGGCGCACTTTTCATTGTCGCTACGCTTCTTGGCGCGATGCACCATCATGACGATTTCAAATCACACAGCGACTGTCAGGTTTGTACGCTTCAGCTCAATCTTTCAAGCGGTGATATACCTACAGAACCTATTTACCTTCAAGAACTTTCAAACTATTCCGAGAAAATTATTACTGAAGGCAAAAGCTTACATGTAAGCTTTCTCATCTCAAATGTAAATGCGAGAGCACCTCCTTTTAACTCCTAAAATCAAATAAAAAATCATTACTATTATCAACAATAATAATCCGTCAATGGGGATATTCATGTCTGTAAACATACTTGAATCGATTATTGATGTTTAAAAACTATACATTTTAGGAACAACTATGAAAAAAACAGTATTGTCTTTAATGACGTCAGTTTTGCTATTCGCCGATAGCGACATGGAGCAATTAAAACTGGATATACAAAAGTTACAGGAAAAAGTACAAAAGATCGAAACGGACAATGTTCAAAAAGAGCAGGAGAATCTGGACGCGAAGATGGCAAATGACTCATCGTCCAGTTTTTCACAAAATGCTTATCTTCCGGACATCGGATTGGTTTTGGATATGTCTGCATTGAACCGCAATGTAAGCAATACCTCTTATGCCGATTATGCGATGCCGGGATTTATCGCAAGCGGCGATGCCCAGCCGATATTTAATCCGGACAGCGGGTTTAATCTGAACTATGCAGAGGTCTCTATGCACTCTGTCGTTGACCCTTACTTTGATGTGTTCGCCGTTTTCCATCTGCATCCCGATGCATTTGAGATAGAGGAAGCGTATGTAAGAACGCGTGCACTTCCTTACTCGCTTCGCGTAAAAGCGGGGAAATTTAAAAGTGATTTCGGCCGTTTAAATGCAAAACATCAGCACTCTTGGAATTTTGCTTCGCAGCCACTTATCTACGAAGGAGTTTTTGGACCTGATGGCATAAGCGATCCAGGTATTCAGCTTCAGTGGATAGCTCCTACAAACATCTATGTAATGGCTGGTATGGAAGCTATGCAGGGAACAAATACGCAAAGCTTCGGAGATACAGAGCGTAACAATCTATATGTAGGCTATCTGAAAAGCAGCGTAGATATAACGGATGATATTTCAGTGTTAGCCGGTGTTAGCGGTGCACACGGAAAAAACACAAGCGGTGACAGTGACGTGTACGGAGTCGATCTGACACTCAATGCACAACTTGGAAGCTACAGCTCCCTGATATGGCAGAGTGAATACCTAAAACGTAACATGGATAGCACAACGGGAAAAGACAAACAAGCCGGAGTTTATAGTGAGCTTATCTATAACATGGATAGTAACTGGGCAACAGGTGCACGTTATGATGCCATCGTTCAAAATGATACGGATATGAGCGCATATGCAGGAGTTGATACAAGCAACCTCGATAGAACGACGGTGATGCTGCAGTATAAACCATTTGAGTTTTCACGTCTTCGACTGCAATACTCGTATGACCGTTCAAAAATCATAGACAATGCAAGAAAAGATGTAAGCGAAGTGATGTTAAATTTGACAATAGAGGCCGGTTCACACGGTGCTCATGCGTATTGATACATTCTCATAACTTTAAATTCTGCTCCTAAGGAGCTAGCTTTAGTGGCACAGCGCCAAGTGTAGGGAGTCGGACTTTGTTCGATTGCCGTATTAAATGTAATAAAAAGGAAAATATTATGAAAAAAATATTATTATCAGTCCTGTTTGCAGGTTCGGTGTTTGCAAACATCCAAGTCGATACGACGTATGCCGCTTTAGGCGAGATAACAAAAAAAGTGGGTGGGGATAGTGTCGATGTCGTGGTACTGGCAAGCAGCAAATACGATCCGCATTTTATCATCCCAAAGCCCTCACTCCTGGCAAAGTTACGAAACGCCGATCTGCTTGTCATAAACGGAGGAGGTTTAGAGATTGGATGGTTACCGCCGTTAATAAAAAGTGCGAACAACGCTAATATCCAAGCGGGTGCAAAAGGATTTTTGGATATTTCCCACTTTTTGACGCTTATGGACAAGCCGACTTTCGTCTCGCGCGGATTTGGCGATATCCATGCAGAAGGCAACCCTCATTACATCACGGATCCGCATTTGGTGCCTACCATCGCTAAAGTGATCGCAAAAAAACTTTCTATGATAGATGAGGCGAATGCGGACTCATACGCGGCAAACCTTGATAAGTTTTTAAAAGAGTGGGATGTTTACCTTAAAACTTTGGACACGAAGATGGCTACATGTAAGGACAAAAAAGTAGTGCAGTACCATGAGCTTTTCAATTACTTTTTAAGAGCGTACGGTTTTAAAAACTACGGCGACCTTGAGCCGTTGCCGGGGATCTCCCCGAGTTCTAAGCATACACTGGAGATTATCGATACCATAGAGAAAAACGGGATCAAGACGATACTTCAGGATGTCTATCACGAGAAAAAGACGGCTGAGTTCATAGCTGCTAAAACAGGAGCGAAGGTCGCGCTTATTCCTCATGATCTTGGTGCAGTACAGAGTGCCGATACACTTGAAGAGTTTTATAACACGATAGCGACAAGACTATGTCGATAATCGAGATCTTATGGCCGGCATTCGTGCTCGCCATAGCGCTTGTCTTTGTTCATGCGATCTTCGGCATCGAGATCATCAAGCGCGGGGTCATATTTACCGATTTGGCGATCGGTCAGATCGCTGCCATCGGTATGGCAATAAGCATCGCTTTTATGCATACACATTATCAGACCGAAATGACACTGCTGTTTGCGCTTATTGGCGCAGGCATCATCACATGGGCAAATGCAAAGTTGGCAAACATCGAGGCTTTTATCGGTCTTTTGTATGCTTTTGGCGTCTCTGCCATTATGCTCATTTTATCTCAAAGCGCAGAGGGAACGGAACTCTTTAGCAAGCTCAGCGCTTCTGATATCCTGTTTGTGTCATCGGGAGACGTATACAAAAGTGTCGGTATTTACAGTGTCGTCGCTATAGTGATGTTTTATATCTATCCGCATGTAAGGGGTATCTTCAAAGAACTTCTTTTTTTTGTAATGCTGGCGATTACGGTCACATCCTCGGTTCAAGAAGCGGGAGTTTTGGTGGTTTTTGCACTTTTGATCGCTCCCGCTTATATCGCTGTCGTGCAAACCGGATTTCCTAAATTAGTTTTTGCGTGGATTTTTGGTTCCATATCGATAATTATTGCCCTATTTGCATCTTATCACCTCGATTTACCTACAGGATATAGTATAATATTTATACTTTCAGTGGCATCTATGATGTTGGTAATAGGATACAATTTCGTATGGCGAAGAAAAACAAAAAATCGACTAAGATAAATATAAAAATACGAAACTTTTTTGGCGGTGATCCTTTTGATGTCGGTATAGAGCGGGTTGGGGAAAAGACCCTTATAGAACTCGCGCATACCATAGGTCTATATGACGTAGAATTTACAAAAAAAGAGCTTCTTCGAGCGCTTCGTCAGCTTTGGTCGACGGGCGATATGCTTGTCCGTGAAGATATCCTTGAGTTCTTTCAATCTGACAAGAGACTTTACCCTCCTCTTACTCCCGCAGAACCGACTCTGGAAAAAGAGGAAAAGATAGAAACTCTTTTGGAAGAGTTTAAAGATATCACTCCCGATGAGCGTATGGAACTGTTCGGGATATTTTTGGATGTGAGAACTAAGAAGATCAGCTATGCAAAGATCGAGTCAAAACTGCAGCATCTAAGATTTGAGAAGAAGAAACAGAGACTGCAAAAAGCGTTGGACGGTACATTTGATCTAGATGACAGATTGGAATTCAACGCTTCTATCTCCATCACCTTTAACGAGTTGAGTTTTAAAAAGATAACAGTGCTTAAAACGGAGATCATCGATCTTGACGATCTTATGGAAAAAGATGAAGAATCCTTGACCGAGATGATCGGTGCACTCAAAGAGAAAGCAGTATCAAAAAAACAAACAGAGGTAGATCTCTTTTTAAGAAATCTGAAACGACCCCATCCATATCTCAGCAGCGAACAGATCCTCAATGCGCTTAAAACCGCACAACCCACAGCCGATCTTAGACTGCCTCCGCTCAACAAACTTGTTTTAAAATCTGTTTTAACTGCAAACACGAATGTTAGTAACATCTATCTCAATGATGAGAATGTGCTTCTTGTCGCAAAAGATGAGTTTGTCTTTGAGGAGATCGACAAGAGTGTGCGCTATGAAGTGCAAAGCACCATAGAGTTGACTAAACTTTTAAAGACGATCTGGAACGGGGGTTATCTGGATATTGATAGTATACTCAATGATGCAAAACAGGAGCAGGAGATCTATTTCAAATCAGACTTTAATCTCTTGGTAGAGGAGTGCCAGAGGGCTTCAACTTTATTGCAGCTTCCTAAAAACGAGATTCTTGAGATGCTTTATGAGCAGCTCTTGCCTTATCTTGACGAGACACTCACCATCTCTGCAAAGACACACAGAAAGATCATCTACGCTTTTAATAAATCGATTCAAGAGCAGCTTTTAAAAAGACAGCGCCAGATGCTTCTTGCGCGAACGATCAGGGATTTTAAAAATCTTTTCCCCCTCGCTCGTTCAATGAAAAGGGAACTGATACTTCACATCGGGCCGACTAACAGCGGTAAAACATACGAGGCGATGCAGTCGCTGAAAAAAGCGGATACTGGTTATTACCTTGCACCGCTTAGACTTTTGGCATTAGAGGGGTATGAAGACTTAAATGCAAGCGGAGTGGACGCTTCGCTCATCACGGGTGAAGAACAGCTGATAAATGAAGAAGCGACACATATCAGTTCCACTATCGAGATGCTTAACTTCGATGTGGACGTAGATGTGTGTGTCATCGATGAGGTACAGATGATAGATGACCGTGACCGAGGCTGGGCATGGGCGAATGCCATTATCGGGGCACCCGCGAAGAAGATCATCATGACGGGTTCGGTGAATGCAAAAGAAGCGATTGTAGAACTAGCGGCATATCTGGGAGAAAAGCTGACTATCATCGAATTCGAGAGAAAAAATCCTCTTAAGCTTCTTACTACGGCTACTGCCATTGCCGATGTCAGACCCTCAACTGCGATCATCGCCTTTTCAAGAAAAGATGTCCTCAGACTCAAACAGAACTTTTCACGCAACTTTAAAGTGAGCGTTGTCTACGGAAACCTCTCCCCAGAAGTTAGACGCGAAGAGGCACGCAGATTTCGTGAAAAAGAGACCGATATCCTTATAGCCACCGATGCGATCGCCATGGGGATGAACCTTCCCATCAAAACTATTCTTTTCTCAAAGGTCGTGAAGTTCGACGGCGAGAAAGACAGGTTTTTGACACCCTCTGAAGTGCATCAGATCGCAGGACGTGCGGGACGTTACGGATTAAACGAGATAGGTTATGTAGGTGCGCTCAAAAGCGATGCTCTGCATCTCATAGAGAAGAACATGTCCAAACCTGCAAAAGAGGTCGATATCCCTTTTAAAGTGATGGCAAATCTCGATCACATCAGACTTGTGGGTTCCATTCTTGAAGAGAATTCGCTTACGAAGATATTGGAGTTCTTTGTGGAGAACATGAAGTTTGACGGACCTTTTACCGCGGCAAACATAGAGACGATGCTAGAAGCCGCAAAAATAGTGGACGGCTATAATCTTGATATCGCAGAGAAGTATCATCTGGCTTCTGCACCGCTTACATTAAAATCACCGTTTATCATGGCATCTTTTGAGAGGTATGTCCATAAACTGGAACTTCGTGAGCCGATCTTCTATCTTCCTCCTGAACTCAAAAGCGAGTTCGCAAGTACGATGGATGAACTCTTGGAGATAGAAGACAGAGTAAAAGAGATCACTCTTTATCTGTGGCTGAGCTATAGATTTGAAGAGTTCTTCGTAGATGCGGAGAATGCTAGACATTTTAGGGGTGTTTTAAACAGATATATAGAAAACTCTCTGAAAAACAGCCATTTTGTGCCAAGATGTAAACTTTGTACCAAACCGCTTCCGCTGAACTCAAACTATGGTATCTGTCAAAGCTGTTTTAGAAAGAATTATAAAAACAGGAGCAGAAAGTGAAGATTGTCATACGACGATCTTGTAGCCTACGCTCCGCACTGTCTTTATGATCTCTTTATCTTGAAGCTTCCTTCTTATATTTTTTATATGTACCTCTATCACATTGCTTATTGCACTAGAAGCGTAATCGTTGTGTATAATGTTTAGCAGATCAAACTTTGTAAAAGTCTTTTTTTGATTTGATGCAAGTGCTTCTAAGATGTCATATTCAGCCGGTGTAAGATTGATACACTCATCATCGAGTCGTACTTCTTTGGCATTTTTGTCAATAAAGACGTTTCCTATTTGTATGACAGGGTTTTTATTTGAGTTCGTTCTTCGAAGCAGGGAGTTAACTCTGGCTAAAAGCTCTACATGGGAGTAGGGTTTACATAGATAGTCATCCGCACCGCCGTTTAATGCTTTTACTCTATACTCCACATCGTCGTTGGCAGAGAGCATTAATACCTGTGAGTCTATCAAAAGATCGCGAAGCTCCTCTAAAAACTCATATCCGCTTTTATCTGGAAGATTCCAATCAAGTATGATAAGATTGTAAAAGCTTTTGTCTATACAGGCAATGGCATCTTGGAAGTTCTCTGCCACATTCACCTCAAAGCCCTCTTTTTTTAAGAGTTTCTCAATAATATTGGCATTAAAATTATCATCTTCAACTATTAATATATTCATAACACTATTTTATCATAATATAAAAATATGCGGTGCTTCCTTTACCCATTCCTTCACTTTTTAGATATACGTCCCCCTCCAGAATCTGTGCCATTTTTTTGCTGAGAGAGAGACCTAATCCTGTACCTTTGTGTTTTTCCTGCAGGTTGTTTTTTATCTGTGTAAAGTCGTTAAAAAGATTCTTTATATCATCTTTTGATATACCTATTCCTGTGTCTTTGATACTTAGGATGACTCGATCGCTTTGCTGTAAGAGTTTGATCTTTATCGAACCTTCACAGGTGAACTTGATGGCGTTTGAGACAAGATTTACAACTATCTGTTTAAACATCTTTGCATCGGTCTTATATATGTTGTTTTTAGATTCTTCATACTCGAAATCCAGTTGCAGTTCTTTGCTCTGGGCAAGAGGAAGAAGCATATCATAGACGCTTTTTGTAAGTTTTAAAACATCTACATCCTGGATATAGGCTTCCATCTTACCCGCTTCTATCTTGGTGATGTCTAGTATTTCGTTTATCATACTTAAAAGATAGTGTGCCGAAGACTCAATGTTGCTTATGATATCCATTTGGTCGTCATTAAGCTCTTCATAGCTTATCATATACTCGGTGTAGCCTATGATGGCACTAAGAGGAGTCCTTAATTCATGAGACATGAGTGATATAAATGCCGACTTGGCGTTGGATACAGATATGGTCTTGTTTATAAGTCTTACTCTGTCGAGCTGAAGTATTATCATCGTAATGATCGAACTGTAAAACCTTTGTTCATTCTTATCTTGAAAGCCTTGTATATTCAGTGTAAGCGATCCGAAATAGATCTTTTTCGATTTTTCAAAATCATTTACATAGAGATGGGTATAGTCTGGATTTTTTCGGGCATGTTTAACAAAATATATATGCTCTATTTTCGTTAATGTCTTAAGATAGTCTGTAGAAATCTTAAGACACTCCTCTTCGTTATTTGTCTGAATAATGGTATTAAAGATCTCTATGAGCTGTATGAATCTGGTCAGACGCAGACTGTTCTCATACTCGAGTTGTTTGAGTGCATTGTTAGTCGTTTCTATCATTTTGTTAAAGGAATTGCCGAGTTTCGCTATTTCATCTTCTCCTTCAATATTTACCGTGGTAGCATAGTCTTTTGTCTTTATTATCTCATCGGTTACGAATGTGAGTTTTTCAACAGGCTGCACGATCCGTTTGGAGTATTTCAAAGCTATGAATATGATGAATAAAAGACTTAAAGGAAGTAAAAAAGCGATAAGGTTCGTTAGCTCGAATAAAAAAGAGAGAGCGATCTCTTTATTAACGCCATAGACAATATACCATCCTTTCAGCACACCGTTTAATTGTTTATAGACGATGACGTTTTTATCGGTAATAATACTGTTTTTTTGTTTGAAATTATCGATTGTAATACCCACATCTTTGCCTATAAAGTAGGAGTGTTCATGATTGACAAGATAAGAGTGATACTCTTTTTGATTTATAAGGTATTGGTTGAGGTTTTGCAGGTCGTAAGACATAATAAGGGTCCCTATCTCCTGCTGCAGGTCAAAACTCGCAAATATTTTGGAATAGATATAGAGCTTTGAAGCGTCTATAAAATAACCGTTTTTGGATGTGAACGTATATTGTTTTGGGAACTTTTTTAGTAATAGTGCATTATTGGAAGATGATAGGATTATATAGTGCCTGTCGATCACTATAAGATCCATATCTAAGTTGTAATCTTTTGTTTTTTGGATGAGTATATTTGAAATTCTTCTATCAATATCTTCGGAAAGGATATCGTTCATAACATCCAGATTACTTAAAAATCTGACGTCTTTGACAAGAAGCTTGAGATGATTGTCTATAAGATGTGATATATAGTCTGTTTTATTGTACTGTGTGGTGATTATCTCGTTGAGGATCTTTTTTTCACTATAAAAAAATGTATATGTCATAAATAGTATATATGGGAGTATGCCTACGATTATGAAAGCGAGGATTAGTCTGTGTCTAAGCGATCTTTTCAGCATATTAAAACCATGAATTTCTATTTTTTTTCTCTGCTAACATAAGTATTTTGCTGTTATTATATCAATAAGTTGACTTATTATGGATAGGCTGCAAGTAAATGTTCTTGTAATCAAGTTTTTGTATTCTTATCATTGAACAATCAGACTCCTTATCGATCAAGATAGCACTAAAATCAAGTATATTTGCAGATCTTTTAATATCCTCTATGGAATTGTTTGACATCGCAGTCGCATAGGCATCAAGCATGTCGATATCAAAACCGTTTTTGATGATACTCATAGAAGAGTAGAGATTGCTAGATATTCCACTTTTTGTGTTGAGTATATGGTTATGTTCTTTCGAACCGATGAATCTCTCATAGTCTCCGCTGGTTGAGATAGATATAGGTTCTTTAGATGTTTTAAAGTATAAAAAATTATCTGATGAAAAAGGATCTTGCAGTGCTATCGTGTAAGATTTTCCAAAGGAGACAATCTCTCCCCCTACGTTTATAAGCCCTTCTTTTGCTCCGTTATCTTTTAAAAAAATAGCAATTTTCTTTGCCACATATCCCTTGCCTATACCACCTAGGTCAAGTCGCATACCTTTTTCTTTTAAAAACAGGGTGTTATTCTCTAGGAAAATGTTATTATAGTCGACCAGACATATCTGCTTCTCTATATTCTCTTTGGAAGCTATCTTTTGATCACGAAAGCCAAAATGGTAAGCTCCGTGACTCAGAGCTCCTATGGTAATGTCAAAAGCGCCGTTAGTTTCCTTGGAAACACTTATGGCACGTTTGAAAAGCTCTATATCTTCATCTGAACATATGACTGGTTCCAAGCCTGCCATAGCGTTTATTTTGTTTAAAAAGGAATCTTTTTTATATGCACTATAACGCTTTTCAAACTCTGTCGCGATACTATATGCTTGGTACAATATGGGTTTGGAGACATCGGCGCGAATCAGCATATGAGTACTCATAATATCTGCCTCAAGTGCCTTTTCAAATATCGCCATTCCTTCTCCTTAAAAATCGTAATCTATTCGCAGTGTCGTGTAGATAGCACTGAGGTTTGGTGTATTGTACCATGCTTTTATATAGTCGTTGTTCGTTGTCTGATAGTAGTCAATACTTGCACTCAACTTGAAATTTGATCCTTTTGAGGGTTTATAGATGAGAGGTATACCCACATCATAAGAGTCAAATGTACTCATTCTATAATCAGACACGATATATGTATCATTTGCGAGAGCTGTTCCCAGACTTTTTGTAAAATTCGCTTGGCTTTGTGTATAGTAACGCAGTCTTAGTCCCGATGTGACACTTTTAGAGAAATCTTTGAGCCATTCGACATTGACAGTATGTGAATGTATGCCCCAATCATCATTATAGTATCTGTAAGAAAAGTTCATGCTGTTGGAATCGTTTAGAAGAAGGACTCCTTTGAGGGCATAAGCGTTCCCGGTTCTTTTCTCGGGATATCTTTCATAAACATTAGCGCCGTTGATGACAGTATAGTTATAGGGCGATGCCAAAAAACCTTCGCTGTAAAGGTAAGAGTAAACGAGCTGCATAGAAAAGGTAGGTGAGATAAGTTGGTTTATAGAAAGATCGAACTTTCCCTCTTTTCTATCAGTTCTTGGTAGATCTCTTGGAATAGATGGGTTCCATTTGTCAAAAGACTGTGAAACGCCTATACCGATGGCGGTGTTGTCTTCATTCAATTGTCTGACGTAGTTCGCAAATACCGATCTTCCTTGGTAGTCCTTTTCGCTTGAAAGGTAAAACCCGCCTGTGAGACTATCTTTACCGTTATCATAGGTGAGTGAAAAGCTCGGCGCATAGCGTACATCATCTGGCCCCTCTTTCTCCTCGCCTGTTGAAGCCGATGAAGTCGTTGCTGTCGTAAGCTTTTTGATGCTAGCTGCAGTGATGGTGTCGATCCTTAGTTTAAATCCTACAAGAAACTCTTTGGAGAGCTTTTTCATTAATGAAAAAGTAGGAGAGTATACCTGAACATCTCCAGTGTCGGAATATGTGTCAAAGCCTACCGACATACTGTCTTTGAGGTTGGATGCATAGCTCTTTGTAAAAGGGACAAAAAGCAATAATGATATAAGAAATGATTTTATTATCTGCATCCGCATCCTCCTTGAAACGCGCTGTCGCCTCCGGCTGAAGCTTCTCTTATAAGAAAGATATGACTCTCCTGTTCGGCTCTTTCGTCCAAAGGATTCAATTTCATTTTGTCTTGTGCAAAATACTCTTTTTCATATGGCTGGACGCGTACGAGATGGTTGCCGCAGCCGCTAAAGAAGAGAAGAGCAATTAATAGTAGATATTTCATTCTTTCTCCATTTTTTCGATTTCTGTTTTAAGTTCTTGTATCCCATTTTCATCGACGCTGCCTATAATGATATCCCTGATGATCCCATGTTTATCGATAAGGTATGAAGAGGGCATCCCCATACAGCTATATAGTTTAGGAACAGACTTTTTAGGATCATGTAAGTTGATAAAATGGCTCATATACCCGATTTTGTTTTCTACTTCTTGTAAAAACTCCAAGCCGTTATCCGGATTTTTGTCTATGTTTACGGCAACTATCTGGAATTTTGAATGGTAGTCGTTTTGAAGCTTGATAAGTTTTGGCATCTCTTGTTTGCACCCGCTGCACCAGCTTGCCCATATATTAAGTAAGACCACCTTGTCTTGGAGAGAGTTTAAAGAATATGCAGTTTGAGAATCCATAGAACCAAGCATAAACTCAGGAGCCTTCTCTCCGATAGAAACATCCGCAAAAAGACTCAACTGTAATAACAAAGCAATAACAAATGTTTTCATTGCAACACCTTTACATGTAATTTGATGATGTAATGGTATAAAGAGATTATGAAGATAGCATGAAGAGCCGTGTTGTAGAATCTACTTTATTATGATATACTTCCGTTTCAAAAATTTTAAAGAAAGTGGGTGATGTGAATGCCTGGTATCGTATTACGTCATGACGATAATTTTGATGCTTCTTACCGCCGTTTCAAGAAACAAACAGATAGAAATCTGATTGTTACTGAAGCGCGTGCTCGCCGTTTCCATGAAACAGAAACTGAAAAGCGTAAGAAAGACAAAATTAGCGCTCGTAAGAAAATGCTTAAACGTCTTTATATGATGAGACGTTATGAATCACGCCTGTAGTAATTAGCTCCCTTTAGGGAGCTTTTGCTCAACCTCTGTCAACTTCTTCATTAACCATTTAATCTGATATAATTTTAACAACACCATAAACCAGCTAAAGGCTATCCTATTTTTTCACTTACTATACCGCTGTCTGAGCAGTTTTCCTCATTTTATACAAAAAACAAGTTTGATGACTTTGAAGCGGCCATCGAATACTTTACGGTATTTGGCGGAACAGATATCAAGATAGATGTCAAAAGACCTCTTCATGATCTTATCGTCGAACATATTCTTACAAACTATAATTTTTTGCACAAACAGGTATCGCATCTTGTCGATGTCGAGTTTGCTGCGGTACTTAGCGGTCTTGCTCTTGGTGACGGACGCATTCATTCTGCTTTTAAAAGAGCGAGGATATCTGATGAAAACGCAAGTGAGATCGCAAAAAAACTTATGGATACGAATGTAGTAAGACTGCAAAAATCAAGAAAACAGTTTATAAGCTGGGTAGATGACGAGCGAGTCAGCGACAAACTTCTATTTACGACTCCTTTTTTAAGATTTTGGTTTGCATTTGTCGCGCCGATCTTCAAAGGGATCAAAGAGGGCAACTACGACGAGTTTAACCAAAGATATGAAAACAAGAACGCAGAGTTTAGAGAAGCGATTTTCAAAGAGCTTTCAAATGCGCTTGTAAAGAAAAGTTTTGAGGATGATAAAGTCACAGAGACAGGCGGCTACTGGGACAGAGAAGTGGAGTTTGATATCTTTGCAAAGACGGCATCTAAGAAGGTGATCGTCGGTATATGCAGGTATACTAATGCAAAACTGAAAAAGAGCGAACTCGCAAGACTCGAAGAACTTGCAAACAAAGCGAAGATCAAAGCAGACATCTACGTGATCGTAGCAAAAAGAGGTTTCTCAAGCGAATTGAAATCATTCAAGAGTGAAAATGTCAGACTTTTTACCCTTAAAAGTTTTAAATCTTTGCTCGGGTAACCTGATTTCTGCCACTGTCTTTTGACAAATACAGAGCCCTGTCCGCTTCTATGATGATATCGTCGATAGTCTTTCCATTACCAAAACAGCTGACTCCGAAGCTGGCCGTTAAGTGTTTGACGCCGTTTGTGAAGATATAAGCGGCTATTTTCTCTTTTAGGTGATTGGCGATATTCTCTGTCTGATCGATCTCTGTATTGGGACATACGATCAAAAACTCTTCTCCTCCCCAACGGCCGATGATATCTGTTACACGGACATGCGTTTGCAGAATGTGTGCGAATTGTTTTAGTACATAATCACCCGTCTGATGACCAAATCTATCATTGACCTCTTTAAAGTAATCGATATCGATCATAATTACGCCGCAAGGAGCTTTATATCTTGCATACAGATCATGCTGGTACTGCAAGACAGTATCGATTTTCATCCTGTTGTATATGCCGGTAAGAGAATCTGTAATAGAGAGTCTTTGGAGCTCTTTGCTATATTTTTTAAGTTTGAAATAGTGATATAAATATGCACTTGAGATCAATAGCATAATAGCAATAAGCTTAAGTATAAAACTGTAGTCCATCTCTTTGGTCTCTTCGATCGAGACCCAGTTGTTGTAGATCTCCTGTTTCTCTTTTTCAGACACAGTGTGAACAAGTTTTTCAAATATTGCATGTAGGATCGGCTCATCGTTTCTCGTGCCTATGGCAAGAGCTACACTTTCATTGACACGCGCAGATATCTTTATAAGTCCGGTAAAATCATGTTGTATGGTGTATGCAATGACCATGAGATTATCCACATAGCCATATATTTCCCCTCTCTCCACCATTTTAAGACCCTCGTGGATGTTTTTTACATCTATAACGTTCATGGTAGGATATTTCTTGCGCAGTATCTCGGAGATCGCATAACCGCCGACTACACCGATCTTCTCATCCTTGAGGGCATAAAAGTTGTATGTATAGGGCTTGTCGATTTTCGTAGCCAAAACCAGAGGGAGTTTTATATAGGAATCCGTAAAATCCATATATTTCAAACGGCTTGGTGTAGAAGAAGCCAAAGTCAAAATATCGCATTTTCTTGTCTTTGCCGCATCCATGCTCTCTTGCCAGCTTTTTGTCGGATAAAGCTCCATATTAACAGCAGACTTTTGTTTGATAAGGTTGAAGAAATCTGCTGCGATACCTATATGTTTACCGTTTTTTATCCCTTCAAAAGGCATCCAGTCAGGATCGACACAGAGTTTTAAACTCCCTTTTGATGTAAGGAACTTTCTTTCGCCCTGCGTCAGATCGGTGTTTACATCATTTTTTGTCTCATATATAAAATCACTGAAATCCAAAGGGGTGTCTTCAGGGACAAGTCCCATCTCTTTAAAATCTTCCGCCATCATCTTAACGCGTCTTTGGTCTATGCTCCCCACGGGAAAGATCGAGGGCAGAACCATATGCTGGATCTGGGTCGCTTCAAACTCAAGTGCAGCGCGTGATTTATGCTGCGTATTATATTTCTTCATGATAAGGTCAATGATCTCATCTTTGTGAGTAAGGGCGTATTGCCACCCTTTGATACTTGCATTTTTAAAGTTTTCTACTCTTTGAGGATGATTTATAAGTTCATCTTTGGATGTAAAAAGATTGACGTCATAAAATTCAGTCCCATAGCTAGAGGGATTTAAAACATTGTATTTGATTCCGTCTTGGTCTAAATAAAAAAGCTCATTTGTGGAAAATATAACCATCGCATCGACTTTTTTATTTTTAAAATCATCGATGTTAAAAGTCGGAGGAACACTTATATAGCTGCCAAGATCCATGCCGAAATCTTTGAACATCATCAAAAATGCAGTGCTTTTGACCGTATTTTCGATCCCCATGATCTTTTTTCCCTTAAGATCGCTAGGAAGTTTTAAATTATTTTGAGT
The DNA here is from genome assembly GCA_018824305.1 of bacterium. GTDB lineage: Bacteria > Campylobacterota > Campylobacteria > Campylobacterales > Sulfurimonadaceae > Hydrocurvibacter. The sequence continues at coordinate 10,817 of JAHJGM010000055.1, read as the reverse complement.
GACAAGCACAAGAGGAGAGTGTTTAAAAAAGTTCGCTACAAAAACGATCGGCTTACCGTTAAGGTAGTCTACGATCAAGTCCGAGTAGGTGATGCCATAGGTCGCTCTTTTTTCCAAAACATCATTAACCGGACTAGATTCATTGGTAAACTCTTTAAATGAGACATTTAAACCGACCTCTTTATAAAAGCCTTTTTCCTGAGCGGCATAAAAACCTGCATATTCGAACTGGTGTTTCCATTGGAGCTGAAGAGATACATCTTCGAGCTTATCATCTGCATGAAGAAAAGAGGAAACTAATACAATATAAAATAATCTAATAATATACAACATAATGTGATTTTATCGAAAGATTTATTAATCTTTTCTGCTAAGTAACTTATGTTACAATTACGGTAATTTTAATATAGGATTTTCAATGCAATTTTCTGCTCCTTTAAAAAGCAATTCAAAGCGTATCATGCTTCTTGGTTCTGGCGAACTCGGTAAAGAGGTGGCCATAGAAGCTCAGCGTTTAGGGCTTGAGGTCATCGCCGTAGACAGATACCAAGATGCACCGGCTCATCACGTGGCACACAGAAGCTATGTGGTAAATATGCAAGATCGTGAGGCTGTTTTAGAGATCATAAGACGTGAAAAACCTGATTATATCTTACCGGAGATAGAAGCAATCAGTATAGATGCTCTTTATGACGCGCAGGGTGAGGGTTTCAATGTCATTCCAAATGCGGACGCGGTAAGTAAAACGATGAACCGTAAGAATATTCGTCGTTTTGCGGCAGAGAAACTTGGTCTTAAAACAGGTCCTTATGAATTCGTTAGTACTTTAGAAGGCTTGAAAGAGGCAGCAAACAGACTTGGTTTTCCTTGTGTTATCAAACCTGTTATGAGTAGTTCCGGACACGGACAAAGCGTTGCAAGAAGCGCAGACGACATCGAAAAATCTTGGGAGATGGCAAAAGAAGCGAGAGGCGATGCAAGCGAGCTTATCGTCGAAGCGTTCATTGATTTTGATTATGAGATCACGATGCTAACAGCGCGTAACGGCAAAGAGACCGTTTTTTGTGAACCGATAGGTCATGAACAGCGTGATGGCGACTATGTATTTTCATGGCAGCCGATGCATATGAGCGAAACGGCAAAGAAAAATGCTCAGGAGATCTCCAAAAAGATAACCGACGGTCTTGGCGGTCGCGGACTTTTCGGTGTCGAGATGTTTGTAAAGGGCGATGAAGTCTACTTCAGCGAAGTCAGTCCTCGTCCGCACGATACGGGGATGGTAACGCTCATCACTCAAAGCCAAAGCGAGTTTGCCCTTCATCTTCGTGCAGTCTTGGGTCTTCCTCTTGGATTTACTTTTTACGGAGAGGGTGCTTCTGCGGCGTTTAAATCGACAAAAGACTCACACGCTCCTGTTGTAGATGTTAGTGAAAGCCTCTTTAGTCAAAACTCTTTTGTAAGAGTGTTCTCTAAACCGGAATCTCATAAAGGACGCCGCATGGCGGTCGCTTTAGTGTTTGACAAAGTAGATGCGGCGTTGAAAAAAGCGCGTTTTATCATAGATGATATCAAAGACGCATAAAATATGAATATCGTTTTACTTGACACCCTTACATTTGGAGATACTGATCTCGGCGGGTTTGATGCACTGGGTAACGTCAGTGTGTACCAGAAGACTTTGCCCGAGGAGCTTGATGAACGCATCGCTAACGCGGATGTTATTGTGACAAACAAGGTTGTTATAACATCCGACTCGATGGATAAAGCAAAAAAGCTGAAGCTTATCTGCATCGCGGCTACGGGTATGAACAATGTCGATCTCGTTGCTGCAAAAGAGCGTGGCATAGAAGTGAAAAATGTTGTCGGTTACTCGACGGAGTCCGTAGTACAGCATACTTTTGCGATGCTGTTTTATCTTGTAGAACATCTCAAATATTATGACGGTGCGGTCAAAGACGGATTTTGGAGCAGAAGCGGGATCTTCACCGACATCAGCAATCCTTTTTTTGAGATAAGCGGCAAGAAGTGGGGCATCATCGGTCTTGGAACCATCGGCAAGAAAGTAGCCGTTTTGGCAAAAGCTTTTGGTTGTGATGTCAGCTATTTCTCCACAAGCGGAAAAAATCTGGACTCTGACTTTAACAGTGTGACACTGGACGAACTTTTAAAAGAGAGCGATATCATCACGATCCACGCACCTCTCAATGATGCGACAAACAACCTGCTTGATTATGAGAGACTGCTTACATGTAAGGATGGAGCGATTGTCTTAAATCTTGGGCGCGGCGGTATTATCGATGAGTATGCAGTTGCTAAGATCATAGATGAAAAAGATATCTCATTCGGTCTGGATGTGCTGATGAAAGAACCGATAGAAAAGGATCATCCGCTTCTTGGCGTGAGAAACAGGAACAAGCTTTTCATCACTCCTCACATAGCGTGGACATCCAAAGAAGCGCGTGATACTCTCATTGCTACGACCATAGAGAACATCCGTTCACTTTGATAGCATTCTCTCTTTTTGTCTCAGCCTTTCTGGCTGCGACGATCCTGCCGTTTTCCTCTGAAGTAGCCCTTTTTACCGCAGTTCAAAGCGGACTCGACAAACATACCGCACTGCTTGTCGCATCGTGTGGCAACATCCTTGCCATCATACTAAACTACTATCTCGGATACTTTTTATATGAGAAGACAAAAGATAAACTTCTCAAAAGCAAAAGTGGCAAAAAAGCCTTACATGTAGGACATCACTACGGCTACTACGCACTTTTGCTCTCATGGCTCCCCATCATCGGCGATCCGCTGACTTTGGTGGCTGGGATGGTGAGGTTGAACTTCTTTTATTTTTTGCTTATCGCGGCTAGTTTAAGAGTGGCTAGGTATGTCGTAGTATTGTACTTTAGTTGACTTCTCTCATACTTTTTGACCGCAAAAAGTATGGCAAAACAAGCGAAGCGCTCCCGCAGGGATGTTTCCTGAAAAACTCTTGCAACGGCTTCGAGCTTGACTTTGTCAAGTTCCCGAGAAATAGTAACTCCATTCCTAAAAATGCAAAACTCACTTCGTTCAAACAGTTGCATTTTCTTTACGTCATTTCTTTACTATGTCTCGGCTCTGCAGGGGTTGCAACTGACGTAGAAATTGAGACGAAAACATCTTACATGTAAGAGTGAAAATAGAGCATTTTCTATGAAGTCACAGCTTTAAAGTGTATAATAAATCCACATAAAAAAATATCTAAAAACTATTGTCGGAGCGTAAAAGTGGAACTTGTCTATTTGTGGGTGGAAGAGTATAAAAATATAAAGAAACAAGGTTTTAATTTTTCTCCGAGGTTTACATGTAAGTATGAAAATGATGAACTAACAATTATTGATAAAGAAGAAACAAAAGAGCCTTATTTAAAAAACTTTTTTGGAGATAATATTAATGTCACTGCGATTGTCGGAGAGAATGGAAGTGGGAAAAGTGGTGTACTAGAAGCAATACTAAATAATGTTTCAAAAAATGGTACCAAACCTTTATGTCTTTACGATAAAAAGACAAATCAGTTATTTTCAAATGTACCCATAGATAAGAATTCAAAGCTAAGTAAAAATTTAACTACAAACCTTGAATTAAACTATAAAAGCTCTTTTTTTTATCATTATAAGAATGATCTAAGTCTTCCTATCCTTGATAACTCACATGCGATTTATAATGAAGAGAGTTTTATATTTACAGAACCTAATAAAAATAACAATAGATTGGATATAAAAATAGAAGAAGAAAAAACTCTCAAAAAACTAATAAATTTAGTTCATGATGATTTTTATAAAAATGTAGATGTAAATGAATTTTTCGTACCAAAAGTAATATCTCTTAAAGTAGAAGAAAAAAGGTTAGAAGAATCTATTAAAAAAATGGAAGGTGATTATTTAAGTAAATACAAACAAATATACAACAATCAATTAGGAAAAAAAGAGTTGCTTCTGTTACAAAATATTTGCTATTTTCATTCATTGTTTAGTGGATACGGAGATGTTGAACTCATTTCTGATATAACATTTAAAAAATTTAATATAGATATTTCATCTTCAACAAATAGAGAAGAAATAAGAGAAGAAATTTTAAGGTTTTATGAGCAGATAAATACACAATCATTTTTAGAGCAAATAGAAAATCAAGAAAAAGAGTTGGTTAAGCATTCTAGTTCTGAGGCATTTAACGATAAATTTATGATATTTAATGAGTTAAAAAAATCGTTGAATCTATTTAAAAGTATTGATAAATTTTTTGATTTACTGCAAAAAGGGAAAGATGGAACTTATACAAATTGGGTTTTAATAGATAAGTTAAAAAATGATGAAAATATAAAATTGTTACAAAATCTTCCAAGATTTTTGAAAATAGATTTTTCTGTTCCAAGGATAGGTGGTTACTATAATCTTAGTTCTGGCGAAAAAATATTTTTAGAACTTCTATATTCTGTTAGAGATATTGTAAATTTAAGAGAAAAAAATGAATCATCTAAAAACATATTTATTTTACTAGATGAGATTGAAAACTCTCTGCACCCAGAATGGCAAAAAAAACTCATACACGCTTTGATTTCTTTTATAAAAATCTATAAAATCAATATTCATCTTATTGTGGCAACTCATTCCCCATATATTCTCTCAGACTTACCAAAAGAAAATGTAATATTTTTAGAAAAAGGAAAACAGGTTTATCCATTTGAAAATAAACAAACCTTCGGAGCAAATATCCACACTCTCCTTTCTCACGGTTTTTTTATGAAAGATGGGCTTATGGGGGAGTTTGCGAAAGAGAAGATTAATGATGCGATCAAATATCTGAACAAAAAAGAGCTCTCAAAAGATGAGATAGAGTATTGTGAAAATATCATCTCAATTATCGGTGAGCCGATTTTAAAACGACAACTTCAAAAGATGCTGGATAGCAAAAAACTCGATAAGATTCATGAGATAGATGAGCTTAAAAACCAAATAGAAAATTTAAAAAATCGTTTGGATGTTTTGGAAGATAATTCATGATAAAAATCTCACATCCAGATTTGCCTAAACTGGCACAAGAACACTATGAAAAGCTAAAAGGTAAAATCAAACACTTCCCTACATGTAAATATTCTCTTGAAGAGGTCATGACCGCCAAACCAGAAAAACTTCATGAGATTGCACTGCAATATAAAAATGACACAAGCTTTGATTTTATGATAAAGCTTTATGGAAACTTTACAAATCAAAAAGAAGAATACGATGCATATGAATTAGCCGAAAAATTAAAAGTTGATGTCTGCCCATATTGTAATCGAAACTATACTTTTACGGTCAAGTCCAACAATGCTTCAACACGCCCGCAGTTCGACCACTTTTACGACAAAGCGACATATCCTATTTTGGCGCTTTCTTTTTACAATCTTATCCCAAGTTGTCCTACATGTAACAGCACTATGAAAGGCACAAAGCAGTTTTCTCTGATAACACATGTTCATCCTTATGAAGAAGGTTTTGAGAAAATAGCTCATTTTTCTTTACATGTAAAAGACAGTTCGTTTTATTATGATGAAAAAGGGTTTGATACAAGCTTGAATACACAAGATGCACGAGTTCAGAAAAACATCGAAGATTTCGGACTTGATAAACTGTATGAAAAACACAAAGACATAGTCTTAGAACTCATCCAAAAAGCAGAGATTTACAACGAAAGTTACATTGATGAATTGTTTGACCGTTACGAAGGAACGCTCTTTAAAAACCGTGAAGACTTGCTTCGTCTTGTTACATGCGGATATGTAAGCGATGAAGATCTCCACAAACGCCCGTTAAGCAAACTCATCAAAGATATCTCAGAAGAGTTGGATCTCATATAACAACTCTAAGACAACGCTTTTTTTATGACAGCGGGCAGTGTCTTAGGAGTTTTTATGCGAAGCTGTTTGTTGACGTTCATCCGCCCGAAGACGACTTCTATGTCGGACTTTGTTACTCCAAACTCACGGCAGAGAAACTTCACCATATGGTCTGTCGCTTTTCCTGCGACGGGTTCTGCCGTTACGCTTATCTTGAGCTGGTTGGCTTTTGGCTTTCCTATGACATCTCTTTTTGCACTGGGAGTTCCCAAAACATTGAGTACCAAGATGTCGCCCTCAAACCAGCAAAAAGCATCTGAGTCTTTTGCACTGTTTTTGAGCTCTTTTTCATTTTGATTTTGTTTTGCTCTTTTTTTAGCCATCTTAAAAATACCCGATTATCTTCGTCGCTATAAATATCACTCCGAGGAACATAACTGAGGTTATAAACACTAACGCCGTTACTACTTTTGGTGAGCAGTCGTAAAGCGAGGCGAGATTGACGTTTGCGATTGCGAGGGGCATCATCAGTTCTATGAAGACTATCCCTTTTATCATTGGCGAAAGCCCAAGCGGTAGAAGCACCAAAAAAGCCACCACAGGCAAGAGAATGAATTTGACCGAGGCTACAAGAGCAAGAAGTGTTTTGCTGATCTCTTTGACCTTTGTGCCGTAAAGGTAGATTCCAAACAAAAACAGCTGCATTGTCATAGACGCGTACGCTCCCATCATCAGCATATTTTCGATGGTAGCCGAGGGTTTGTATCCGTTCATACTGAGTAGGATCGCGATTATCGCCGCCCAGAGGATCGGGATTTTTACGATGTTTTGTATGGATGTCTTGACGTCAAAGTTCCCGCGTGAATAGTAGTAGACTCCAAAACTGTAGACCACAAATACGTTTACGAGGTTGACGATGGTTGTGTAGGGGATAGACGCCTCACCAAAGATGGCGATATTGAGCGGAATGCCCAGATTGCCCGTGTTGCCGATGATGGCTGCAACCGTGGCGATGGAGCGCTCTTTTTGCTCTTTAAAGAGTTTTCTCGCAATGAGGACAGAAAGCAATAGGACGATAAGGACAATGACAAGATACGCCGAGGGAGCATAAAAAAGCGTGATATCCACAGGTTTGAGCAGCAAGCCCCAAAATGTAAGAAAGACTTGTAAAAAATAAACGTTGATGATGGTGATGCTCTTGTCGTCGATCTTCTCTTTAAAGCTCATTTTCGCCACAAAGCCCATGGCGATGAAGATATAGATACTAAGAATGGAAAAGATAATACTGCTCAAATAAAACCTCTAAAATATATATATGGGATCAGTCTGTGGGTGTTTTGCACATACTCTTTGTATCGTTCATCTTTACAGTGCCATAAAGACTCCTCATAAAACATCTTTACCAGCAGATTTATAAAGAGAATGAGATACAAAACAGCCGCATAGATGTTCGCATACGCGACCAAAACACCAAACATCCCCGTTAGCACGGATGTGTACATGGGATGTCTTATGTAGTGGTAAATCCCCTCATTTACAAACACACCGCCCTCTTTTATATCGGGTCTTATGTTAAAATTGCCGAGGCGGTTTTTATATAAAGCTGCAATACCGATGACAAGCCCAAGAGCAATGAGAACGGTTCCTGCATATAGATGCGTGATATCGCCGCCAAGGGGCAGCAGCATCAAAAATATAGTGCTAAACTGGATGATTACCAAAATGTGACTTTTCATATAGCAATCTTAGCAGATTTACTCTAATTTGGAAACAATACCTTTTGTAAAGTCGGGGTTTTGTAAAATCGGTTTAACGAATGAAAATATAGACCTATATTTTACACTTACATGTAAGGATTTTAGATGATAGATGTTTTGGTTGTCGGTGCCGGAGGGGCAGGACTTGTCGCAGCTTTGAGTGCAAAAGAGAGAGGTGCGAGTGTCAGGGTGCTTACAAAGACCTATCCGACCCGATCACAGACCTGTATGGCGCAAGGCGGCATCAATGCGGCATTATCGAACTCAGGCGAAGACAGCATAAAGTCTCATTATGAAAATACTCTCAAATCTGCTCACGGCATCGCGGATGAGAAGATGATAGAGAAACTCTGCAACGAGGGAGTCGAAGCCGTGAAATGGCTGGATTCTATCGGTGTGCCTTTTAGCAGAAATGAAGACGGCAGTATCGCCCAAAGACGTCTTGGCGGTGCAAGTGCCGCTCGCGCCTGCTATGCACAGGATTATACGGGACTCAAGATCCTTCACACGCTTTACGATCAGTGCAATGCAAACGAGATCGAGATGCTGAGTGACAGATTTCTGCTTGAACTTATCGTAAATGAGGGCACTGTCGGCGGTGCAGTCGTTTTAAATCTTAAAACGGGTGAAGTCGAGAATCACGAAGCAAAAAGCGTGATCTTGGCAACGGGCGGATACAGCCGCATATACGGCAACAACTCGACAAATGCCGTAGGTACGACAGGTGATGGGATCGCCGTGGCGCTTAGAGCGGGAGCAAAACTCAGCGATATGGAGTTTGTACAGTTTCATCCCACAGCGCTTAAAAACTCGTCTATTTTGATAAGCGAGAGTGCAAGAGGAGAGGGGGGATATCTTCTCAACAAAGATAAAGAGCGCTTTACAAACGAACTGGCTCCTCGTGATGAGGTCTCCCGCGCCATTGTCGATGAGATGGCAAAGGGCGGCGAAGTCTATATAGATATCCGTCATCTAGGCGAAGAGTTTATCGATCATCAGCTTCCACAAGAGAGAAAACTGGCAAAACTTTATGAGAATGTAGACCCGGCATTTGAACTCATTCCCATAAAGCCTGTCGCTCACTATACGATGGGCGGTATCGAAGTGGATGCAGAGTCTCAGACAAGCATCAAAGGTCTGTTTGCAGCAGGCGAGTGTGCAAACCATAAAGTCCACGGTGCAAACAGACTCGGCGGAAACTCCTTGCTGGAACTCATAGTCTTTGGACGCGAAGCCGGAACAAATGCCGCAAATCTAGCAATAGAAAACATGGAATCTCCTACAAACGGCTACGCTGGTAGAGATCTGAAAAAGTGCATATTGGAGCTGCAAGATCCTGCATGTAAGATAGATTTTTATACTAAAAGAGATGAGCTTTGTGAACAGTTTTATGAAAATGTCGGCATTAAACGCAATCATAAGATGCTAACAGAAGCTTTAGGATATTTGGAACGCTTAAGAGATGATCTTCCTCTCATGGGTGTTAGAGATACAAACCTGATCTATAACACGGAGTTAGTAGAGTTCTTGGAATTTAAAAATATGACGGAGATCGCAAATGCAGTTGTTTTGGGCGCTATTAAAAGAGAAGAGAGCCGAGGTGCCCATTATAGAGACGACAACCCAAATGAAAATCAAGAGTTTCAGACAAATACGATCTATTACAAAAACGGAGATGAGCTATGCGTGACTTTGATGAAATAAAGTTTTCACAAGAGAGTGAAGAGGAAAAAAAAGAGATCTTTGATGAGGATGACAACTGGGGTGAGGGTTGTTGCGAAGATGTATTGATGGATGATGATTTTTATGAAAGAGAGTACTGCGACTAATGACAATTAATATCAAAAGAGGCGAGGAACTTGTCAGCTATGAGATTGAAGAGAAAAATCTTACTCTGTTGCAGGTGCTGACACAGATCAAAACAGAGGTAGACAGCTCACTTTCATTTTCATCAGGATGCCGAAGCAGTGTCTGCGGAAGCTGTGCTATGCGAGTGAATGGCAGGGAAGTCCTCGCTTGTGCATATAAGCCGAGTGAAGGAGATCTTATTGAACCCCTTAGAAATGTTCCGGTATTGCGTGATCTCGTTGTAGATATGGACAAAGCGTACGGATTTAACAAGATCGCAAAAGCTTGGGGATTACCAACCTCTAAGAGTATATCGGTAAGCCCACAAGATGCTAAGCAAAATGAACTGCAAAGTGATTGTATCCTGTGTGGGTCTTGTTACAGCGCTTGTCCTGTTTATAGTGTAAACAGCGAGTTTATAGGCCCTTTTGCACTGACAAGGTCTTGGAAATATGTAAGCGATCTCAGACAAAGCGACATTAGCTCTACGATCGCAGCGGTACAGACAAGCGGCATCTATGACTGTACACTTTGTGGTGAATGTGTGCCTGTCTGTCCGCAAGGTATCGCTCCCAAGCAGGATATCGTGATGCTTAAAAACAAAAGCGGAGTCTTAGGCTACATGGATCCGAGTTTTGCATCAAGTTTTGGCGGCGGTCTCACATTTTGATATTATTTTATGTGTTTTAATGAGTGAATTTAATTAAATATGAAGAAAAATTGTCCTATCATATCCGAAGTTTAGTTATAAGGAAATATTATGATAAGACCAACACCTAGCGGAAAAGAAGTTGACTTTATAGATGGAAACTTCATATATGAAATTGACCAAAACGGACACATAACTTATGCAAACAGAACGTTTGTAAACTTTACCGGATACAATAAAAGTGATCTCATCGGTGTCCACTACAGCGAAATAGTCGATCCGCATATGCCTCGCACCCTTTTTTACTGTATGCAAAACTCGACAAGAAAAGGCGAAACGTGGAAAGGATACTCAAAAAATCTTTTACATAACGGCGATCACTACTGGGCAATAGCGTATGTCAGTCCAAAAGAGGATAACACGGAGGGTTATACGGTAATGTACAGAGCCGCGGAAAAAGCAGCGATTAAAACTGTCGCTTCGAAATATGAAGAGATATATGCTTTGGAGAAAAAAGGTCAAGACACGACGGGACTGATAAAAAATATCATAATCGGCGGATAAGCTGACATCTGTTATAATAACTAAAACAAGTTGTGAGGGGATGTTATGGCACCAAAAGAACACTCTTTTGATATTTCGGCAAAAATCGATATGCAAGCCTTTAAAGACTGCATTAACTTAGTGGACCGTGAAGTCGCGAATAGATATG
>JAHJGM010000054.1 GCA_018824305.1 bacterium | reverse complement strand
TTGAAAACATACGGATCTGTCCGCTTGTTTTCCCCTCAGAAAACATTGAACTTAGATCTTCCGCACCGTAAGCATTGATCGAACTTAATAATCCGACTGCTATTGCACTTATTGCTATTTTTCTTTTCATTTTCACTCTCCGTGTAAAAGTAACACTCTAATACTAGAAGAGAAAAATAGCAGGAACGTAGCAAAGCCGTGCCTTATTAAAAATTATTATAAGCCTACCTCCTTTTGTTACAATAAGTTACATTACTTGCCAATATGATATCTTACATGTAAGAATTTATATATTACCTATTTAGAATGTGTAGATTTTATACTCACTGAACAGGTCATCCCCGCTGTGATCGTCAAGCCTTCTGGAATAGAATCGATGTGAATACGTACCGGAATACGCTGCGCTAGACGTACCCATGTAAAGGTCGGGTTGACATTTGCCAAGAGTCTCTCTCCTGTGGCATTATCTCGATCTGATATCCCCCGTGCGATACTTTCCACATGTCCCGTTAATGTATATTTGCTTCCCAGCATCTTCATCTGGGCAACATCTCCTACATGTATCAAAGAGAGTTTATGCTCTTCAAAATACCCGTATACCCAAAAAGAGTCACTGTTTACGATTGCGATGCTGTTATCGCCTGCTTTGACATAATCGCCCTTTCTAAGCAGCAGATTTGATATCCAGCCATCCGATGGAGCACGTACATAAGCACGTTCTAGATTGAGTTTTGCTGTCTGTACTTTCGTCAGTGACTCTTCATATTTTGCCTTGGCGATATCCGCTTCGAGTCTGGCATCATCACGCTCCTCTATCGAGACGGCATCATCGCTGATAGCGGCACGTCTGCTGTATTGGCTCTTCTTCATCTCATATTCCGCTTTTTTTGTCCGAGCTATTGATTCTGCTTCATCCAAAGCATGTTCAAAACGTTCCACATCGATTTTAAAGAGTAGATCGCCTTGTTTAACGAGCTGATTGTCTACGACAACCACATCATTTACCAGTCCGCTAACGTCGGGAGAGACCATGACGATATCCGCACGGACACGTCCATCACGCGTCCAAGAACTGTTCATATAGTTTTGCCAAAGCATCAGTCCAAGAAAAACGGCCACTCCGACCACAAAGAAAGTGATCCCATAGCGCAAAAGTCTAGAGATTTTGTTATTAAAGTTCATTTATATCCTTAGTTGTAGATCAATAAAGAGGGTATGGCAAATATACATACAAATATAGCCGTTCTAAAAAGTCCGGGATGCCAGACATGATTATAGATACCGGCATCCGACATAATACGGTCTATGAGTATCTGCACCACGGCAGCGATCACAAAAATTGGCAAAAGCGTAGGCATCTGTATACCAAACAAGGTAATATCTAAGGGCATGAATCCTCCATAACGATAGGTAATGAGCTTTTTGTTAACATGATCGTACGTATGAGTGCGAGTTCGCCTATAATGGCATGAACTCTTTTTCTATATACTTTCTCCACGGTTTTTTCATAATCTTCCAAGATTTCAAGCGTCTCTCTTAATGTCACCAAGAGTACCTCAAGTTTAGCTTCGGAGGGATTTTCAAAATAATTCTTTATGACATATACCGATCTGTTGATATGAATAAATCCGTAACTGCCTCCCAGTTTTTTCATATTGCGACGGACTGCTATGATGGCCCGACCAAGCTCAAGGGTTGAGAGTAGCCATTCAAATACAAGGCGGCTTGAACGCATGTTAAGCCGTCCGTGCGTCGAGAACTGCTGGACAAGATCACGCCCCATACTCTCCAGTGAACTCCGCTGCACCGTAATGGCGCCTTTGCTCAAAGAGACGATCTGGCGGCGCAGTATCTTGGCAACACGCCGTTGTGTCAGTGAACATGACCAAAAATTCACCAACAGATAAGCCGTTCCCGCAAAGATGATGCCGATAAGATACGCCAGCGTACTCTCCATAAAAACCGTCGGGTCTACTTTATAATAGGGATCAAGCGAACATTGATACATAAACAAAAAGATAAAGCCTAGCGAGAAACCGCTCCATTTTGGCTGTGTCGTCAGCCATGCGACGATCGCCAACACCGGTGCGATCACCAAGCTAAGAGTCCACATGTCCGTCGTGTACTCCGGTATGATATAAAAATCATATACGGCTGCAACGATAACTGCACTGACTCCGCCTTTAAAAAAGTTTTTAACCGCATCAAGCGGACTCGGCAGCGTCCCGATCAAAAGCCCGATAACGACTGCTAGCGTAACGGTCAAAGTCGCATACGGCCATCCGCTAAAGATCCAAAACATCATGCTCACCAATAAAACACCGCTTCCGCGCAGTGCAGCAAGAGCTACAAGTACATTGTCGGTATGTGTTGAAAAACGCACAACTCGGCTTAAATCTTTAGAGCTCTTGCCCGAGATGCGATGTTTGACAAACGAAAGATACGTGACACAGTAAATATAGAGTTCATTTAACAAACGCACGATCAGGTTGGCCGCTGATATAAACGCATCATATGAATCTGAATCTAAGATAGATTTTAGACTGTTTTGTTCATGAACAAAAAACGTATCTACATCTTTTTTGACACTCAAAAGTTGATCGACCATACAACTGATGTCATCTACCCCAAGCGGCGTCATTGGACAGCTTTTTAAAACCGACCCTATCGGTCTATAAAGCTTTGCCAGTTTTTCCAAAACTTCCGGCGGTGTACGAGGTTCGATAGCGATAATGACGTTTTTCAAAGAGTGAAAAGTCGTCGATAAGTTCATATACTCCTGATTGAGGCTTTGCGAATGCTGCCTGTTCTTTCTATCGGCACCGCTTTCAAAACTGCTGTTGATCCTTATGGCATGAAGACCGACGACTCCGCCGGAAAATCTTGTCATATGAGCATGAGCATCCTCTTGTATCTCAAAAATCGATTTTTCATCAGCCAACGTTGCGACCAGATTTGCAAATCTTTCCCGCTCGCTAGATAAAAGCGAATCGGACAACTTACGAGGAAATACCACGTCACTGATGATCGTCGCACTCATGATCCCCACAAGGACTTCCGAAAATCGTGATACCGCTATATCAAATATCTCTAAGGGCATCTCTATAACAGGAAGAGCGACGATACAAAGCGTGTAGCCCGCAAGAACAAATCCGTATGATTGAAAATTACGATACTTGACTCCGGCCGCTGTCATGATCCCGATCCAAAGAGCAAAAAAGGTGATAAACCAAGCCTGATCCTGCGCAAACATCCCCATCATCAAAAGCGAGATACCGACTCCCACAGTCGTGCCGATTACACGGTAATAACTTTTTGAAAAGACCAGTCCGCTTTGCGGCTGCATAACGATAAAAGTCGTAAAGATCGCTGTTCTTGGATCAGGCAGGTTCAACACCATGGAAATTATCAGTGCAAACAATCCAGCGAATGTCGCTTTTGCCATATAGATCAATGTCGGTGCATCTAATGCAAGCCACTCTAAGGCAACTCTTTTAAGATATAAAGGTAGAGTAAGATTGAGAAGTATCGCTTTGTCGGATTGCACTGTTTTTCTTTGGTTTTATAAGATTTTTTTCTTATTTTGAGTGTAGAGATAGAGACAAAATCCTATAAATTTTTATCCCTCTTGAGCACTTAAACTTGGTGCAATTATATTTCTTTTGAAACTATTATTCCATACAAATAAAAACCAATTAGTTATATTTTTTGCTATAGAAGTTGTCAATTCTTGCTATAATCCTTTTTATGAAGAAAAATATCGCACTCAATAGAACCAAGGTTACAAATGACCTCATGCACTATATCTACGACAACATAGATTCGCAGATCAATCTTGATATCTTGAGTGCCGATTTTCATATATCAAAATTTCATATGCATAGGATATTTAAAGAGGAGTTCGGCTCAAACATCTATGAGACTGTCAAATCGATACGATTGCAAAAAGCTTCAAACCTGCTTATCACAAACAAAAACTCTACTATCTCAGAGATATCGGCGATGTGCGGATACGGCTCACAGACCTCTTTCATAAGAGCTTTTATAAAAAGATTTGAGATGAGTCCCAAACAGTGGAGAAAAGGCGGCTATCTGGAATATTCAAACAAGATTTTAAATGCTCTTCCTGATCATTTTGGCTCAAAAACGGGCTACTCTGACTTAGAACCTCTTATAAAAAAAATGAAACCCATCAAAGTGTATTATATCCGCCACCTCGGATATGATCAAAGCATAAAAAAATGCTGGCAAAAGTTACAGACTTTTATCTTTCATAACGATATTCAAAGCTATTCACAGATCGCGCTGTATCATGACAACCCGATCATAACCCCGCTAAAAGATTGCAATTACGTCGCTTGCATCGGCATAAACGATGATATAGAACCCTCCCAGATCAATCTGCCCTCATTTGAGATACATGGCGGAGTATATGCAGAGTTCAGTGCGACAGGGTACGGTGATGATATTTTAAAATTGACTCAGTGGATCTATCATGAGTGGCTGCCATCAAGCGGATATGAGACAACGACAAAACACTCTTATGTAGTATACGATGAAAATAACTTCTTAAATGAAAAGGGCTTTTTCTCGCTTAAATACTATATTCCTATAGTATTGACATAACCGACAATCTATCGGCTATGTCATTTTCAAGTTTTAAAATGTTCCAGCTTATTTGAAAGTTCCAATGTAAGATTATTGAGGTGTTCTGCGGCACTTGCTATCTCTTCGACATTTCTGGCATTTAACGTCGACATCGCATTGATCTCGCCGATCTGTTTTGCAATAGTGTCGATATGTGTTCCCGTAGTCTCAAAGTCTTGTACGGTTTTATCGCTTGCATCGGTCGCTTTATTGACGATCGCCGTGGTAACATTGATCTGTTTTTCTACTTCTGTCGAAACTGCTGCCAGTTTATCCATATCATTGGAATTACTGCTCATCTGTTCACTTGCCGTAGAGATAGCCTGCAGTATGATACTGATCGTCGTATTTATCTCCGTCAAGCTTTTTTGCGTTCTCTCTGCCAGCTGCCTTACCTCATCTGCGACAACGGCGAATCCTCGTCCATGCTCTCCCGCACGGGCAGCCTCGATGGCAGCATTAAGTGCCAAGAGATTGGTCTGGTCGGCAATGTCAGATATCACTTCAAGAATACTTTTCACCTGTTGGGTATCTTTTGACAACGCTTCCATATTTCTTGCAAGTTCCGACTCTTTCTGGGCCCCTGATTGAACATCTCTTGTAAGCTCAACGATCTCATCTCTTACTTTATTAAGGATCTTATTGGCTTCGACTATCTCTTCTTTACTTTTCTTAGCATCGGCGATAGAGTGCATGATCTCTTGTATGGTACTTGTAGCTTTATTCGTCGCATCGTCTATGATCGTCACGGATTTTTCTACATTTCTACCTACTTCCAAAGATGTGACGGAAAGTTCGTGAGAGATCGAAGAGTTCTCGATACTGGACATTTTAACGACTTTGATGCTTGAATGTACTTTTTCTATGAACTGATTCATATAGGTGGCTATATCTTGGATCTCGTCATTACTGTTGGCAGATATTCTCTTTGTCAGATCCCCTTCACCCTCAGCCAGATCCGACGTTACATGTAAGATATTGTTTATAGGTGCAATGATAGTTTTTTTTGCAATGAATGAAACACTTAACATCAAGATCACCGCTATTATTACCGAAATTACGATCATTCTTATTGTAGAGGTTATAACCTCTTTTGTCGCATCATCTTTCATCTGTGTGATCTGTGTTTCTATATTGTTGATATACTCGCCTGTCCCTATTATCCATCCCCAAGGTTTAAAAAGTTGGACATAGGACATCTTTGGCTGCGGTGTACCATCCACTTTCCAAAAGTATTTGACCATTCCAGAACCGTTTTGTGTTGAGATCTTAGCCATCTCTTTAAATATGAAAAGTCCATTAGCATCTTTCATATCCGAAAGATCTTTTCCGTCTAATTCCGGTTTTATAGGATGCATGATCATCTTTGGCGATGCATCGTTTATCCAAAAATATCCATCTTTTCCAAATCTCATCTCCGAGACCGTTCGTAATGCTTCTTGTTGCAGCTTGGCTGTTACATCCGAGACATATGCACCTGTTCCGATTACCCAGTTAAAGGGTTTAAAAAGCTTCACGTATGAAACTTTGGGCTGCGGTTTGTCAAAACCGGGCTTCGCCCAGCTGTATTCGACGACACCCTCGCCTTTTTGTTTGGCTATTTTAGCCATTTCGTTAAAGAGATATACTCCGTTAGGATCTTTTTTTGCTGACAGGTCACTGCCGTCTAAAGCAGGATTCATTGGGTGCATTACCATTTTCGGTGTTGTATCGTTGATCCAAAAATATCCGTCATCTCCATATCGGACCGAACTGACGATATTTTTGATACGTTTTTGGAGTTTCTCTTGTGAAAGGGTGTTCTTGTTCTCTTCATACTCTTTAGCGATAATACTAAATAAAAAATCTGTCTGCAGTTTGAGATCATTCTCGACCTCTTTCTTAATTTTACTTGGCAAAGTCCTTTGATAATAAGAGTTTATCGATTTTTCTGCGATCGAGATATAGTTTTTAAGTTCGATCTCTTTATTTTTATACGCTTCATCTCTATATTTTTGAATGTTTTTTTCGCTTAGACTTCTGATACTGGAGATCGATTCAATAACAATCGCCAGAGTCACTACCAAGATCGTTATAATAATGATCCCTTGGAGTTTCAGATTTATCGATATACCCTTCATAACTTCTCCTTTATTTTGTAAACTATGCCGTTAATATTCCATTAATATAGCACTTACAAAATAAAAAAGCAAGACAGTAACATTAATAAAGCTTATACTAAATCACTGAAGGGCTTAGGAGGGCTTATCTATCATATATCCCATACCGCGGACATTTATGATAACGTCTTCCTGCATCGATTTTTTTAGACGGCTTACCTCTGCGCGGATTGTCGCATTATCGACGATCTGTTCATCCCAGACATAGATTCTAAACTGTTCAAAATCAACGATCCGCCCTCTGTTTCTTGCAAGCAGATCGATGATCTGAGATTGTCTTTTTGTGAGAATTTGAGGATAGCCGGTAAAAAGAAGCGTATTGTGTTCTTGGTCATAACTGTAGTTTTTTGAAAGACGAAGATGAACTCTTGGCACCTCATTTGAAAGGATCACCCGATCAAGCCGAAGGGCTAGTTCTTTAAGATGAAACGGTTTTTTCAAGTAATCGTAGCATCCAAGATTGTACGCACGCGAGATATCTTCTATATCTACCAGAGCACTGATATATATTGTCGGTACATGTACCTTTAACTCATGGATACGTTCCAAAAATGTAAGCCCGTCCATGCCCGGTACATTGATATCAAGGATAAGCAGGTCATAACTGTTTTGTTTTAAAGCTTCAAAGGCTTTCATACCGTCAAAATATGTATTTACACTATGCCCCTCCGCTTCCAAAAACTCATGTATAGATTCGTTTAACATCACCTCATCTTCCAAAAGAAGTATCTTCATCACTCACCCATCATCTTAAATTTATATCGAAATGTCGTCCGTTCATCGCTTGAGTCCAAAGAGATCGCGACATCTTCCTCTTTACAAATCGTGTTTACAAGCTGCAAGCCTATACCAAAACCCTCTCGTGTTTTATTTTCTCTATAATACGCATCGAATATCTTATCTGCGTTTTTGATAGTCTTGGAGCGGCTTCCCATCGAAAGTTCTGCATAGGTACCGTCTTGCTTTAGATTTACATGTACGATCTCGTCTGCCAACGTATATTTTATAGCATTTGTTATAGTATTGTCTATGATTCTTTGAAGTTTTGTTTCATTGAAATAGATATATTTTCCCTTAAAATCCGAAAGATATTCAAACCTGACTTTTGAAAGCTCCGCGACTTCCGCAAAAAAATCCAGTCTAGAGATCAAGAACAGCTCTATATCTATTGCGATCTTCGGGTACTCGACCTGATCTTTTTTGACAAGGTAGCTCAGGTCGTCATAAATATTAAAGATATTTTTTGCCGCCGCTTCGATCTTTGAGAGCTGTCTGTCTTTTTTATTTTTCATGACAAAAAGTTCTATGCTTGTCAAGATCACGCTCAGAGGAGTGTTTGTCTCATGTACGGTATATCTTAAAAACTCTTTTTGAGATTGCAGGATCTCATCCTTTTGACTTTTCTCTTTTAAAAGATTTTCATTGATCATTTTGAGATCGGCCGTCTTTGCTCTTACCCTGTCTTCAAGACTTATATTCAACTCTTTTAAACTGTCTTTTTGCTCTCTGATGGTTTCAAGCATACTGTTAATGTGCCATACCATCAGCTTAAAATCTTTAAAAAAAAGTGTCTCGACATTCATGGGGTTATCATTATGTGCGGCATTTTTAAAGAAATCCAAAAACTGCTCCGTATCCCTTTGCAAAAGAGCATTAAATATTTTAAAGACACCAAAAGCGATACCAAAAAGCATAAACGAAAGTGTGACGATCGCCAAAACTGTTTTGATGAGTATCGATTTCATTATCTCCTTTTTCTGTTCACTCAGAAGATCGTTCTTTACATCCATTTTTTGTACGATAATATTTTCAACCAAAGATTGTTCATAATCTTTATATATTTGAGAGACAAGGAGGGAAACGAAGATAAGACTGAACAAAAATACGATGATCATCGTATAGATATTAGCCTGCTTGATCGTTATATTTTTAAAAAAAGATTCAATTTTCATAGTGTGATTATACAATGGCTACGTTTATTTTAAAGTGTTTCATAAAATTGTTATATTACGGTGCAATCTAATATTTAGGTAATCAAAAGTAAATTTTACTATAATTACATACTTAATAATTGATATGAAAATTTATATTGTTTGTGTAATTCACTAAATAATAAGCGCGGGAGTTTTATTTTGAAGGGCATAATTTTAGCCGGTGGAAGCGGAACCAGACTTTATCCAATCACAAAAGGTGTGAGCAAGCAGCTTGTTCCGATTTATGATAAACCAATGATCTACTATCCTCTGTCAGTTCTTATGCTAGCAGGTATTACGGAAGTCCTGATCATCTCTACCCCACACGATCTGCCTAGATTTGAAGACCTTTTAGGTGACGGCAGCGATATCGGCATGCAATTTTCTTATGTAGTACAACCTTCACCCGACGGCTTAGCACAGGCTTTTCTTCTTGGTGAAAAGTTTATAGGCGATGATGACGTTTGTCTGATTTTAGGAGACAATATTTTCTATGGTCACGGTCTTAGCAAGCTCCTATCTACTTCCGTAAAAAATGCAAAAGAGAATAACAATGCTACGGTGTTTGGCTACTATGTGAAAGATCCTGAACGTTATGGGGTTGCAGAGTTTGACCCTGAAGGAAATGTCACTTCATTGGAAGAAAAACCTACAGAGCCAAAAAGCAATTATGCGGTTGTAGGATTATATTTTTACCCAAATGACGTCGTCAAAAAAGCAAAAGAGGTCAAACCAAGTGCTAGAGGAGAGTTAGAGATAACGACACTCAACCAAGACTACCTCAATGAACAAAGACTCAAAGTTGAACTGATGGGTAGAGGTTATGCATGGCTTGATACGGGGACTCATGAATCTTTACTAGAAGCGAGTCAATTTATCCAGACGATTGAAAACCGTCAAGCATTAAAAGTCGCATGTATAGAAGAGATCGCTTATGAGATGGGCTATATCTCAAAAGAAAAACTTCTTGAACTGGCACAGCCACTGAATAAAAACCAATATGGGCAATACCTTATCGCACGAGCCAATCAGCCAAGAGGTATCAGATAATGATATTTACAAGAACTGCGATACCTGATGTGATCATTATCGAACCGACTGTTCACGGAGACAGCCGAGGATATTTTGTAGAAACACACAGAGCAGATAAACTTGAAGAGTTTCTAGGATATAAAATAAACTTTTGCCAAGACAATGAAAGTAAAAGTTCACGCGGAGTCTTACGCGGTCTGCACTATCAACTTCCTCCTTTTGCGCAAACAAAACTTGTGCGTGTCATAAAAGGCCGTGTTTTAGATATAGCCGTAGATATAAGAAAAGGAAGTCCCACTTTTGGACAGCATGTAGCAGTGGAGCTAAACGATGAAAACAAAAAGCAGATCTTAGTCCCAAGAGGGTTTGCACACGGATTTGTGGTGCTTGAAGATGACACGATCTTTGCCTATAAAGTGGATAACTACTATAGTCCTGAGTGTGACAGAGGAATTGCTTTTGACGACGAAGCATTAAACATAGATTGGCAAATGCCGTATGCTGAACTCAATCTTTCTGCAAAGGACAAGATTCAGCCTCTTTTACAAAATACAACAGATATTTTTGAGTATGGGGTCAACTATTATAATGTTTAATATTTTGGTAACCGGTTCCAACGGTCAGTTAGGCAGTGAGATCAAAACTCTCCATGCAGATTACGCATACAACTTCTTTTTCACGGACAAAAACGAACTTGACATTACAAATCAAAGCGCAATAGAAAATTTTATAGACAAAAATGATATTAATGTAATCATAAACTGCGCAGCTTATACCGCTGTTGATAAAGCGGAAACAGATATAGAGCTAGCAGATAAAATAAATCACTTGGCAGTTAAAAATTTAGCTCTTACATGTAAAGAAAAAGATTTGCAGCTTATTCACATCTCGACAGATTATGTATTTGACGGCAAGAACTACAGACCCTATACAGAAGATGATAAAACAGCTCCTCAGTCAGTTTACGGTAGCAGTAAGCTTGCGGGTGAAAATGCCATGCTTCATAACAATCCTAAAAACTCTATCATTATCAGGACTTCATGGGTTTACAGCTCATTTGGAGCAAACTTCGTAAAGACGATGCTTCGTCTAGGCAAAGAAAAAGAGCGACTCGGAGTGATCTACGATCAGGTGGGAACTCCGACTTATGCAAGAGATCTGGCAAAAACCATACTTGATATATTGCCGAAAATAAAAAATGAAGATGTAAGTATCTACAACTATTCAAACGAAGGCGTGCTAAGCTGGTATGACTTTGCAAAAGAGATAATGCGTATGGCAAAATTAGATTGTATTATCTATCCGATCGAGACAAAAGAGTACCCGACACCGGCATCTAGACCGCACTACTCTTTACTTAACAAATCAAAGATAAAAAATGAGTTTTGCATCGCAATTCCTTTTTGGAAAGAGAGTCTGAACGAATGTTTAAAATTAATGGGGGAAAGAAAATAAATGAAATCGATTTTATTGACAGGGTGTGCAGGCTTCATAGGAAGTAATTTTGTACCATATTTTTTGGAAAAATATCCGGAGTATAATTTAGTGAATCTCGACCTTTTAACATATGCGGGAAATCTAGAAAATCTCCAAGAGTGTGAAGAGAATCCAAGATACAAGTTTATCAAAGGCGATATCTGCAACCGTGAACTGATCGAGTTTATCTTTAGCGAATACGACATACAGGGTGTCATCCACTTTGCTGCAGAAAGCCATGTAGACAACTCCATAAAAAATCCGGGGATATTTGTACAGACCAATGTTAACGGTACCTTTACCCTGCTCGATGTGGCCTACAAATATTGGATGGTCAAACCCTTTACATGTAAAGAACAGTATAAAAATGCCAGATTTCATCATATTTCAACGGATGAAGTCTATGGAACGTTAGGTGATACAGGTCTTTTTACGGAATCGACTCCGTATGCTCCAAATTCACCATATTCAGCAAGTAAAGCAAGCAGTGACATGATAGTGCGCAGCTATCAAGAAACATACGGTATGAACACGGTTATTACCAACTGTTCAAACAACTACGGTCCAAAACAGCATAACGAAAAACTTATCCCGACTATCATTAGACGTGCACTGGCAAACGAACCTATCCCGATTTACGGTGACGGTAAAAACATCCGTGACTGGCTTTATGTACTAGATCACTGTAAAGGGATAGATCTTGTCTATCATACAGGTAAATCTGGTGAAGTCTATAATATCGGCGGCAGAAACGAGAGAACAAACCTTCAGATAGTCGACAGAATCTGCACGATTCTTGATGAAAAAGTTCCATCTGCCAAAAGCTACAAAGAGTTGATAACTTTCGTAGAAGACAGAGCAGGACATGACAGACGCTATGCCATCGATGCGACAAAACTCGAAAATGAACTTGGCTGGAAAGCTGATGAGAATTTTGACACCGGGATCATTAAAACTGTTGAGTGGTATTTAGCAAGAAATAAGGGAGCAGTTAAATGATAGATAAACATAAGCTAACGCATTTAAAGCAGTTAGAATCAGAATCGATGCACATTATGAGAGAAGTCATTGCAGAGTTTGAAAACCCTGCAATGTTATACTCAGTCGGAAAAGACAGCTCTGTAATGCTTCATCTATTACAAAAAGCATTTTATCCTGCACCTCCACCGCTTCCGCTTGTACATGTAGATACAAAATGGAAATTTAAAGAGATGATAGAGTTTCGTGATAAACGTGCTAAAGAAGTCGGAATGGAGCTTATCGTTTATTCCAATCCAAAAGGCGAAGAGATGGATATCTCACCTTTTACTCACGGCTCAGCTCTTCATACGGATATTATGAAAACAGAAGGTCTCAAACAGATGCTCAACATCCAAAAATATGATGCGGTATTTGGCGGGGCTAGAAGAGATGAAGAAAAATCACGTGCTAAAGAGAGAATCTACTCTTTTCGTGATGAAAATCATAGATGGGATCCAAAAAATCAAAGACCAGAACTTTGGAACATCTATAACGGAAAGCATAAAAAAGGCGAATCTATAAGAGTTTTTCCTTTGTCAAACTGGACAGAGCTTGATATTTGGCAATATATCTATTTAGAAGGAATCCCTATTCCCGATCTTTACTTTGCTAAAAAAAGACCTGTCATAGAATATATGGGTACAAAAATCATGGTTGATGATGAAAGGGTACCGGATGAATTAAAAGCAACTGCAAAAGAGGAAATCGTAAGATTTAGGACTTTAGGATGTTATCCGTTAACAGGAGCCATAAACTCAACAGCTGCCACACTTCCTGAAATAATCCAAGAGATGCTTCTTACGACTACAAGTGAAAGACAGGGACGATTAATTGATTCAGATTCTAATGCGTCAATGGAAAAGAAAAAACAAGAGGGATATTTTTAATGGCACACCAATCAGACTTAATTGCTCAAAATATTGAGCAATACTTAAAAGAACACGAAAATAAAGAGATATGCAGATTTATAACATGTGGTTCGGTAGATGATGGTAAAAGTACCCTGATAGGAAGACTTCTCTATGATTCAAAGATGATCTTTGAAGATCAACTAAGTGCTATAGAAAAAGATAGTAAAAAAAGTGGAACTACCGGAGATAAAATAGATTTAGCTTTACTTGTCGATGGTCTTGCAAGTGAAAGAGAACAAGGTATTACTATTGATGTGGCATACAGATATTTTAGTACGGATAAAAGAAAATTTATCATTGCAGATACACCGGGTCATGAGCAATATACTAGAAATATGGCAACAGGAGCAAGTACAGCCGACATTGCTATCATCTTAGTCGATGCTAGACAAGGTATCCTTACGCAGACTAAAAGACACTCATATATTGTTTCTCTTCTAGGCATAAAGAATATAGTCGTTGCTATAAATAAAATGGACTTAGTGGATTTTTCTCAAGCTAGATTTAATGAAATAAAAAAAGAGTATGAGACCATCATTCCAAAACTGCCACACCATAAAGACATCAATTTTTGCTATATACCGATTTCTGCACTTGATGGAGACAATATCGTAAATATCAGTACCAAGTCTGCTTGGTATACGGACAAACCTCTGATGCAACTGCTTGACACTATAGATATCTCAAAACAAGAGAACAATAGATTCAGATTACCTATTCAATATGTCAACAGACCACATTTAAACTTTAGAGGCTTTTGTGGAACGATAGCAAGCGGAACAATTTCCGTCGGGGATGAAATAACAGTTCTTCCCTCAAGAAAAACAAGTAAAGTGAAATCGATCGTTTCCAATGATATTAAAGATCTTCGCCCTAAAAACAAAGATGAGATCGTAGAAACGATCCAAACTGCTTTTGCACCTATGGCAACGACTATAACACTTGAAGATGAGATCGATATCAGCCGTGGAGATATGATCGTAAAATCAGACTCTATTCCGGAAGTTTCCAATAAATTTAGCGTCATGATGGTCTGGATGAATGAATCATCTATGCAGCTAGATAATACCTATACGATAAAACGAGCTACCTCAGTGATTAACGGCAGTTTTAAATCTATTGAATATAAAAAAGATATCAATACATTTCAGGAATTAAAAGCTAATAAGTTAGAACTCAACGATATAGCAAAATGTACGCTTTCACTTGACAGAGCCATTGCTGTAGACCCGTATGAAACGAACAGATATACAGGAAGTTTTATTGTCATCGACAGATATACGAATGAAACTGTCGGTGCGGGGATGATAGTTTCTTCAATACTGGGAGACCATCAAATAAGTAAAAAAGAGTATTCTCAAGCTGAAATCGAGCTCAATGCTTTTATCCGAAAAAACTATCCTGAATGGGAGTGTAAAAATATCTAATGCATAAAGACACTAATATTCGTTCAGTGGTAAAAGGTATCTCTTGGAGAGTCTTTGCTACAACAACAACTATCATAATTGTTTATGCTTTTTTTGGAAGATTGGATCTGGCAATTACTGCAGGTATCATTGAAACATTTGCAAAAGTCGGTCTATACTGGCTACATGAAAGAGCTTGGGTAAAGATAAGATGGGGCAGAAAAAAAATCGAGCCTTTTAACCTTTGGTTTACTGGTCTTCCACTCTCCGGAAAAACGACTATTGCAGATAAAGTTTATGAAGAATTAGAAAAGCTAGATATCCCACTAGAACGAATAGATTCAAAAGACGTAAGAGAGCTTATCCCTGATGTAGGATTTACAAGAGAAGATAGAAATAGACATATGCACCGTGTAGGTCATCTTATTAAAACATTGCAGAACAACTCCATTTCTACTGTAGCTTCATTTGTTTCACCTTATAAAGAATCAAGAAGAGCTATTAGAGAAATGGTAAAGAACAACTGTGTTGTCTACGTAAAAGCCAATATAGAGACATGTAAGGCTAGAGATATAAAAGGAAAGTATGCAAAAGCACTGCAAGGTGAATATCAAAACTTTACCGGTGTGAATGATATCTACGAAGAACCCCAGAATGCCGATATTATCGTTGATACGGATAGTTTATCTGTCGAAGAGTCTGTTAAAATAATAGTTAAACATATAAAAAAGAAGTACATTAAATGAGTAATGAAAACATAGTTTGGCATAACCAGCATATAACAAAAGAAAAACGCAAAGTACTTTTACAACAAAAAGCTTGTGTTTTATGGTTTACCGGACTTAGCGGAAGTGGAAAATCAACTATTGCCAATGCTGTTGAAGCTGAGCTTTTCAACCAAAACTGTAAAACCTATCTTTTAGACGGTGATAACGTAAGACACGGTTTAAATAATGATTTAGGCTTCTCAGAGAGCGACAGAATTGAAAATATTAGAAGAATCGGAGAAGTCGCAAAACTGTTTGTCGATGCGGGACTTTTAGTGCTGACTGCATTCATATCTCCATTTAAATCAGACAGACAAATTGCCAAAAATCTGCTTGAAACTAATGAATTTATCGAAATATTTATAGATACACCCCTTGATATTTGTGAGAACAGAGATCCTAAAGGTCTTTACAAAAAAGCAAGAGATGGAGCGATTCCGAACTTTACCGGCATATCATCTCCATATGAAGCACCTGAAAAGCCCCATATACATATTAAAACATTTGAAACTACCATTGAAGAAAGTGTGAAGACCATACTAGATTACTTAAAAATAAATGGATATATACATGATTAATAAAATAAATATAGAAGACATCAAAGATATAGCGCTAAAAGCCGGTGATGCTATAATGGAAGTTTATAACAGAGACTTTAACATAGAGTATAAAGACGACAAATCACCACTTACAGAAGCAGATAAAGTATCTAATCAGATCATATGTGATCTGCTTGAGAACTTATATCCAAATATCCCTTTGTTATCTGAAGAAAATAAAGAAGTGCCTTTTGATATAAGAAAAGAGTGGGAATACTATTGGTGTATCGATCCAATAGACGGGACTAAAGAGTTTATAAAGAAGAATGGTGAGTTTACGATCAATATAGCGCTTGTTCATAAAGGCATACCTGTTCTTGGTGTAGTGTATGCACCTGCATTGGGTGATATGTATCATGCAAAAAAAGGTCAAGGTGCTTTTAAAAACAATGTAATTCTCCCTCTTTTTATAAATGATGATCCGAAAGACAAGCTAAGTGTTGTCGCATCAAAGTCCCATCTTTCACCGGAAACACAAGCATTCATAGATGCTCTTGATGCTAAAGCAATAGAACAAGTCTCAAAAGGAAGCTCCCTCAAACTTTGTATGGTGGCAGAGGGTATTGCCGATATATACCCAAGACTTGCTCCGACGATGGAATGGGATACGGCTGCCGCAGATGCAGTTGTACGAGAATCTGGGAAAATGACTTATATATATGAAAATGACAGCCCTGTTATTTATAACAAAGAAAACCTACTAAATCCTTGGTTTGTAGTAAAGTAATCATGCGATATATTAAAGAATTCAACAGATTTATAAAACATATTGTTAACAGTAGACAGCTGCTTTTAACGCTGATTATTAATGATTTTCGAAAACAATATTTGGGTTCATATTTAGGTCTAATATGGACTTTTCTACAGCCTCTGATTTTTATGGGAGTTATTTGGTTTGTATTTGCAATAGGATTGAGAGCCGGACCGACCACTAATGGAGTCCCGTTTTCTTTATGGCTTATGAGTGGAATGGTACCTTGGTTTTTTATCTCAACTACGCTTAACACAGGTACAGGTTCTATCGTAAACAACTCTTTTTTAGTAAAAAAAGTTGCTTTTAGAGTAAGTATTTTACCTATTGTTAAAATTGGCTCGACACTTATTATTCATCTGACTTTAGTCCTTTTTTTGATAATAGCATTTTTATTAAATGGATACACGCCGACGATTTATTGGTTACAACTGCCATTTTATATATTGTGTTCCATCATTCTTCTTTTAGGAATCTCTTGGCTCACTTCTTCTATTCGAGTATTTGTAAAAGATATTGGTAATCTTATAACTGTATTAATACAAATGGGCTTTTGGGCAACACCTATATTTTGGTCTATAAGCAATATTCCGCAAAAATATCAATATATCATAAAACTCAACCCAGTATATTATATTGTCGAAGGTTACAGAGATACATTTATAAATCAAATATGGTTTTTTGAACATTCGACTCTAACGCTATACTTTTTATGTATGAGTTTCATAACCTTAATTTTTGGTGCTATCGTCTTTAAAAGACTGAGACCTCATTTTGGAGATGTACTGTAATGAATAAAAATATAGCTATAAAAGTCCAAGGTCTTACAAAAATATATAAGTTATACAATAAACCAATTGACAGATTAAAAGAATCCTTGCATCCATTTCAAAAAAAATATCACAAAGATTTTTATGCATTAAATAATGTTAGCTTCGAGATAAAAAAAGGTGAAACAGTTGGAATTGTAGGTAAAAATGGAAGTGGTAAATCTACACTTTTAAAGCTTATAACGGGTGTTACAACTCCTACTGGGGGAAGAATCTCTGTTCATGGAAAGATATCAGCCATATTAGAACTTGGAGCTGGCTTCAATCCTGAAATGACAGGACTGGAAAATGTGTACTTAAATACTTCTATTAATGGGTTGTCAAAAAAAGAAACAGATGAAAAACTAACTGAAATAGTAGAGTTTTCAGAGTTGAATGAATTTATTAACCAGCCAATGAAGACTTATAGTAGTGGAATGAAAGCTAAACTTGCATTTTCTGTAGCTATCAGTATGAAACCAGATATCTTAATAGTTGATGAAGCTTTAAGCGTAGGTGATGCAGCATTTAAAAGAAAATGTTATGTAAAGATGGAAGAGATCCGAGAGAGTGGTGCAACAATACTTTTTGTGTCGCATTCTGAACATCAAATTTTACACTTATGTAGTCGAGCACTTCTTTTTAAAAGAGGGGTACTGATTGCTGAAGATATACCAAAAACGATATTGCATTTTTACAATAATGATGCTATTCCAAAACATATCAACTCAAAACAATCATTTTTAAATGATATGTATACATTGCATGCTACTGATTATGATAGAAACTTACAATCTAATTCTCGTATCTCTTATGATAAGCTCGGTTGTGAGATATTAGATATATCAATTCTGACAATAGATGCTGAAGAAAAAGTAAATATATTAGAGCAAGGTAATCGCTATAAAATAAAAATGCAAGTGCATTTTCATAAAACACTGCATAATGTAAAATTTGGTTTTATGATTAACACATTAGAAGGATTTAAGCTTGGTGGATTATCCTATCCAAGTGTTCACAAAAATGTAGATGTTATATCAGAGGGCGAAACAAAAATAATAGAATGGGAATTTGATTCTATATTAAAGCAGGAAACGTATTTTATGACTGCTGCTGTCACTTCAATAGAAAATGGGACATTTAAATTTGCACATAGAATCTCTGATGCTCTTATTTTTCGTATACTAGGTGCTAAAGACAATAAGTTTACTGGCTATGTAAATTTTGATCAAAGAGGAGAATAATAAAGAATGATTTTTCCTTTATTAAAAAATAGACTTCTAATCTCTATTGTTGTCATCTGTTACAACATGAAAGAAGAAGTTCTAAACACATTATTTAGTTTAAGTCAAGAATATCAACTAGATATAAAAAAAGAAGAATACGAGATTATTGTTATTGATAATGGTTCGAAGTTAAAGCATAGGCTACAAGAGAAGGATTGGAAAGATATTGATGCGAACATTAAATACTATTATATAGATGATGCTAAATCCTCCCCTGTTGAAGCACTGAATTATGGAGTTAGTTTAACTAAAGGAAAAATAATTGGACTGATGATAGATGGTGCACGTATGTTAAGCCCGGGTGTATTATCTAATGTAAAAGAAGTGTTTTCAAATAATAAAGAGATTTTAGTTACAGTTCCAAATTGGCATATTGGTCCAGATTTACAAAATAAATCTGTTTTAAACGGATATAGTAAAGTTGTTGAAAGAAATTTATTAAATGAAAACAATTGTTTTGTAGATGGTTATAACCTTTTTTCAATCTCAACATTAGCAGCATCTTGTCAATATGGATGTTTTATGCCATTTTCTGAGAGCAATGCACTTTTCATGTATAACAAAGCGTTTAAGAAGCTTAATGGATTTGACAAAAAATTTAATCTACCCGGAGGTGGATTGGTTAATCTTGATTTTTATACTAGAGCACTTTGTTATCATGATGATAAAATAACTGTATTATTCGGCGAAGGTAATTTTCATCAATTACATGGTGGAATTGCATCTAATGCAAGTGGTGATGATCAAAAAGATAAAATATCCTTATGGCGAGAACAATATAAAAAAATACGTTCGTCTGAATATAGAGTTCCAAAGCAAAAAATGATTTATTATGGAGCAATTCAAAAAGAGGTGATTCCATATTTAAAATTATCTGCACAAAAATATATGGAGTTCTATGATGAAAGAAAATAAAACAGTAATTTTAATACTTGGTATGCATCGAAGTGGGACATCAGCAATGGGTGGTGTTTTACATACACTAGGTATCAATATGGGAGACAACCTTTTTCATGCAACTGAAGATAATAAAAAAGGCTATTATGAGGATAAGGATATTGTTCAACTCAATGAAAAATTATTTTACATGCTTACTTCATCATGGCATGATATTTTTTTACTAGAAGACAACTGGTGGAATGATGAAAAATTCAAATCTATTGAAAATGAAGCACTTGAATTAATTAAGAATAAACTTGGGAATAATAGTACAATAGGTATTAAAGACCCAAGAATGTGCATACTTTTTCCATTTTGGGAAAATATCTTTCATACTCTTGCTTTAGATATCAAATGTATATATATATTTCGACATCCAATCGAAGTAGCAAAGTCTTTAGAAAAAAGAAATGGTTTTTCAGAAGCAAAATCAATTCTCCTCTGGTTAAAATATAATTACTACGCCTTAAAATATATCCAAAACTATCAAAATGTTATAATCTCTTATCCTCAATTATTTACAGATCTCTCCACTAAACTAACTCAATGCTATAAAGTTTTTGGAATTTCATATTTTGAGAATTATATAAAAGTAAAAGATGATTTATTATCTTTTATAGATAAATCATTACATAGAAATATTATAAAAGCAGACAAGCAAAATCCAAAAATAGCATTTGATTTATATACTCAATTAAAAGCATATTCTGATGAAGATATTTGTAATTTAAATAATACAATTTTGTTATCCAAAGAAGATATACATGCTCTTCTATATCAAGATATAAATATATTAACTGATCTTTTGCGAGACTACCACAATATTCAAGAAGAAAATATTCACTTAAATAATAAACTATATGAACTCCGCAAAGAAGTTCATAAACGGACAGATTGGGCACTTACTTTAAAAGAAAAACTTTATAAATGTGAAAGTAGTAAGTCTAAAACACAAACTAAACAATAAAAAATATATAAATGAAAAAGTTTTAAAGTATTATTAGATAAACTACGATAATGGAGCGTTTAAGTTGATTGAACTAGAAAAGAAAACATATATAAAAGTTGCTATAATTTTTTTGATAAGTCTTATTCTCTTATGGACTTTTAGCGCTGTATACTTTGGATATGATGCACATAGTTCAGTAATAAGAGCTGATCAATGGAGATTTTTAAGGATATACTTAGCTCCTATATATAATGGTACATTCGAATTTAGAGATTTATGGTGTGATGAGCACCCTAATGCTTTTAAAGCCGTCATATTTATTTTAAATGCTAAATTATTTGATTTAAGTATTAGTTTGTTTTTTTATGTGGGTATTATTTCGAAAGTTCTTTTTATCTATTTATTTGTGTACCTCTTAAATACTACACTTACCAGTGTAACAATGCTTAACAGAGCATTAATCAGCTTAATCTTTGTATCAATTTACTTTAGTATAAAAACAATTAATGAATATACTTTGCCTCTAATTACAAT
>JAHJGM010000053.1 GCA_018824305.1 bacterium | reverse complement strand
TTGAAAACATACGGATCTGTCCGCTTGTTTTCCCCTCAGAAAACATTGAACTTAGATCTTCCGCACCGTAAGCATTGATCGAACTTAATAATCCGACTGCTATTGCACTTATTGCTATTTTTCTTTTCATTTTCACTCTCCTTATTTAACTTTAAACACTCCAATACAAAACATCAAAAACATATTGAGATAAATTTTATGTTCTAAAATGTTCCAACTTACTGGTAAGTTCTGATGTTAAAATATTGAGATGTTTTGCTGCGCTTGCTATGTCTTCGAAATTTATTGCATTTAAAGTCGACATACTATTTACTTCGCTAATATTTTTTGCAATATTTTCAATATGAACACCTGTATTTTCAAAATCTTTTACAGTTTTGTCACTTGCATTTGTCGCCTTGTTAACAATATCAGTTGTCGCATTGATCTTACTTTCCACTTCGCTTGATATAGATGCCAATGTATTCATATCTAATGAGTTACTATTCATCTGCTCACTTGCAGAAGATGTGGATTGAACTATGATACTTATTGTCGTATTGATCTCTACCAAACTTTTTTGCGTTCTCTCTGCCAATTGTCTGACCTCATCTGCAACGACTGCAAATCCTCGCCCATGTTCACCCGCACGAGCCGCTTCTATGGCAGCATTAAGAGCTAGTAAATTTGTCTGATCAGCGATATCGGATATCACATTAAGAACATTTTTCACCTGTTCGGTGTCTTTTGATAACGCCTCGATACTTTGTGCTAGTTCTGACTCGTTTTGAGCACTTAACTGCACTTTTTTTGTCAGTTCTACGATATCATTTCGTACATTATTTAAAATATTATTGGCTTCTATAATCTCATCTTTACTTTTTTTAGCATCTTTTATAGAATCAAGTATCTCTTCCATAATATCCGTTGCCTTAATCGTTACGTCATTAATGATTTGAACAGATTTTTCGACATTTGTTCCGACGTTCAAAGATGTCACGGAGAGTTCATGAGATATTGACGAGTTCTCTATACTGGACATTTTGACAATATTGATGCTTGCATGTACTTTTTCTATAAATTGGTTCATATATGTAGCAATATCTTTAATCTCATCATTGCTTTTTACAACGATTCTTTTTGTCAGATCACCCTCACCATCAGCTAAATCTGACGTTACATGTAAGATATCGTTGATAGGAGTCAATATATTTTTCTTTGCTACATACGATACACTTAGCAACAAGATTATGGATACAACGATAGAGATAAAAATCATTCTGCCTATTAAGGCCATAACTTCTCGAGATGTCTCTTTTCTCATCTGTATAACTTGCGTTTCTATATTATCTATATATTCGCCTGTTCCTATTATCCATCCCCACGGTTTAAAAAGTTCAACATAAGACATCTTTGGCTGCGGTTTATCAAACCCCGGTTTTGACCAATAATATTTCACCATTCCGGAACTGTTTTTCACAGCAATATTGACCATCTCTTTAAACAAATATATACCGTTTGGATCTTTAAAGTCGGACAGATCTTTTCCGTTAAGTTCAGGTTTTATAGGGTGTATGATCATCTTTGGAGAGGTATCGTTGATCCAAAAGTATCCACTTTCTCCAAATCTCATTTCAGATACTGCCCGTAAGGCTTCCTGCTGTATTTTCACCGTAACGTCTGAAACATATGCACCTGTCCCGATAACCCAATTAAAAGGTTTAAAGAGCTTCACATATGAAACTTTCGGTTGTGGTGTATCATATCCCGGTTTATTCCAGCTATACTCAACAACACCCTCTCCTTTTTCCTTTACGACTTTAGCCATTTCATTAAAAAGATATACTCCGTTTGGATCTTTAAATCCTGAAAGATTTTTTCCATCCAAGGCTGGTTTGATAGGATGCATAATCATTTTTGGGGAGGTGTCGTTTATCCAAAAATATCCATCATCTCCATATCTCACAGAACTTACGATGCTTTTGATACGTTTGATTAGTTTCTCTTTTGGAAACTTGTCTTTATTATCTTCGTACTCTTTATTGATTATGCTAAATAAAAAATCAGTTTGTTTTTTAAGATCGTTTTTGACCTCTATTTCCATCTTTTTTGATGACGTTCTTTGATAAAAAGAGTCAATAGATTTTACAGCGACAGAAACATAGTTTCGCAGTTCGATCTCTTTATTTTGGTATGCTTTTTCTCTGTATGATTGTATATTTTGTTCACTCAAATCATTTATGCTGTATACGGCCTGCGAAATGATGGCTATTGTAGTGAGAGTTATTGTAATAACGAGGATCAATTGTAACTTGAGTTTAATCGACATTGATTTCATATTTTTTTATCCTATGATGTAAATTCTGAACTTATATCAGATTTTACGTCAATGATGGTTCCATATTGGTTCCAAAAATAGTGTATTATGCAACCAATATGGAACTTTTCTGAAATAGTATGAAAAAATCTGGTGTAATGAAAAATCTGCACAAAAAAAGATATGAAGACAATGAAATATATAGGAAGTTAAAAGTGGTGGGTTCTCAGGGACTCGAACCCTGGACCGCTCGGTTATGAGCCGAGAGCTCTAACCAGCTGAGCTAAAAACCCTCCAAATCAACTATGCGAGCGCATATTTGAGACCGAAATTATACTGGATAATTATTAAAGAAAATTGAAAGTCACTAAATTTACAGAAAACTTTTCGTACCGCGGGAATCATACGAATCTTTGAATCTGAAAGAGAGCAGATTTTCCATCACGGCAAAGAGGATAAGGAAGTTTAAAAAGCTGCTGCCGCCGTAACTAAACATAGGCAAAGGCACACCGACCACAGGTGCCAGCCCCATTGTCATGGCGATGTTGACACTCATATAGATAAAGATCATAAAGGCGATGGCCGAGGCTACGACTTTGATATAGTAATCCTGATGATAGACACTGATGGTCATAAGATGCAGTATCAATAAAATATATATCGTTATCAGCAGCAGGGCACCTATAAACCCTGTTCTCTCAACTACGTATGCAAAGATAAAATCACTTGTCGCAATCGGCAAGAAACGCATCTGTGTCTGCGTCGCATCATCTTTGTCTTTGCCGCTCCAACCGCCTGATCCGATAGCGATGATCGATTGCTGAACGTGATAAGAGGGTTTTTCACTTACAAAGTCCAATAGCCTCTGTTTTTGATAATCATGAAGCAACTGAGAATAGACTACCGGAAATATCAGGATGACAACTACAAAGATACTCGCCCAGATCTTCCAATAGACCCCGACAAAAAACAGCACTCCAAACCCGATGAGAATGAGAACCAATGCCGTTCCTAAATCAGGCTCTTTTGCGATCAGCACGAATGGAAGAAGGATATATGCAGATATTTTCAAAAAATCTTTTAACTTGTATCCTTCCGGCGGCGGCGGAGCTTTACTGATGAGATATGCAAGCATTAAGATAAGTGCCGGTTTAACAAACTCAGAGGGTTGAATAGTCGCATGAATAAAAGGTATCTCGATCCAACGTTTTGCACCCAAACGCGAATGACCGAAAAAATCGACCGCAATAAGAAGCAGGATATTGATCCAGTAGATGATGGGGATCATCCAATTCATACGACGGATAGGAAGAAAAAAGACAACGGCAAAAGCTAAAAATGCGAAAAAGACGTAAGCGGTATGTTTTTGCGCCAACATCGGGACGACCTCTCCGATGAGCCAGTGAGAGATAAATATAAGCGGCATGATGAATATGATCGAAATAAAATCAAATTGTGCTAAAATTCGCCTATCTAATCTCCACAAACTGCGCAACTCCATAAAAA
Source organism: bacterium (assembly GCA_018824305.1). Taxonomy (GTDB): domain Bacteria; phylum Campylobacterota; class Campylobacteria; order Campylobacterales; family Sulfurimonadaceae; genus Hydrocurvibacter. The sequence continues at coordinate 23,105 of JAHJGM010000053.1, read as the reverse complement.
AATTATGAGATTGTAACATACAAAGGTACTTATTTAATAATGAATGAAAAAATATATACGATCCAAGAGGAACAAAGGTTAGATGCATTTTTAACCGACCAGATCGGACAGACAAGATCACAAATAGTACAACTCATAAAACAAAACGCCGTAACGGTAGATGGAAAAGTAGTTGCCAAGCCGGGCGTTAAACTCAAACCTGCACAAGAGATCAAGGTCATATTTCCAGAGGCAAAAGAAAGCGCTCCGAAAAAAGTAGATTTTGACGTAGAGATACTCTATGAAGATGACGACTTGCTTGTCATCAACAAACCCTCGGGCGTAACGGTTCACCCTGCCCCAAGCGTAAAAGAAGCGACACTTGTCGATTGGCTGAAAAAAAGAGCTATGAGACTCTCTACGATCAGCGGTGAAGAGCGCCACGGCATCGTTCACAGGCTCGATAAAGGAACAAGCGGAGCTATGGTCATCGCAAAAACCAATGAAGCACACGAAGCACTCTCGCTTCAGCTTCAGGACAAGACGATGGGAAGATACTATCTTGCGATCTCTACGCCTCCATTGAAAGAGGATATAACAATCGTCGAAGAACCCATAGCACGAAGTTCGCATAACCGCTTAAAGATGGCGATCCAGTCTCACGGAAAATATGCAAAAACAGAGTTTAAAAAGACACAGTTGAGCAAAGATGAGAGCTGTGAACTGCTTACATGTAAGCTTTTTACGGGAAGAACGCACCAGATCAGAGTACATCTGGAAAAATTAAACAGACACATTGTAGGCGATCATCTTTACGGTGTAAAAGATAAAAAAGAGAAGTCGGAACATATCTTGCTTCATGCTTATCTATTGTACTTTGTACATCCAAAAACGAAAATAACGCAGTATTTCACAGCATCATTAGACAATGATATGATACAATTTATAGAGAAAAACTTTGATATGGAGAATTTTTATGAAAATATTAAACCTGATAATATTAGGAACGGTTTCAGCACTGCTAATTAGCGGATGTAACACGACTCCGACACCTCCTGCAGAAGATGTTATCGATCCGACTCTTCCCGTTATCTCTTTAAACGGACATATCGAGGATGTAAAATCTGTCGCATTTGAGTGGAAAGATGCAAAAGATCCGAGAGTAAACGGTATATATGTTTACAGAAACGATCCGGAAAAAGCAGATACGCAGATACGCAGATTGGCTACTATCAACAACCGTTTTGCAACGCACTTTGTTGATAATGAAGTTGCACCAAACACACAATATCAATACTTTTTTACAACTTTTTCAGACAAAGCACAAAGTAACAAATCCGAAACGGTATCTGTAACCACCCTTCCCGTTTTACCTGTCGTTTGGATCGAGAGCATACAAAACATGCCAAGAAGCGTCAAAATACTTTGGAGAGTCCATACAGACCCGAGAGTAGACGCATATATCGTAGAAAGAAAATCACTACAAGATACAGAGTTTAAAAAAATTGCCACAGTTCAGGGCAGACTCAACGCGGAGTATATCGACACCAAACTGGCTGATGGTCAAGTCTACCAATACAGACTAAGATCAGTAACGTATAATGACGCCGTTTCAGCTCCTAGTGAGATCGTACAAGCGGTAACAAAACATTTACCGTTAGACGTAAAAAGTTTTCACGTAACAAACAATTTGCCGAAAAAAATAAAACTCTCATGGCAGCCGACTAGCATAAGTGATTTTGACTACTACAAGATCTATAGAGGAACAAGTGCGGGCAGCTTAGATTACTATGCAAAAATCACTAATAGTGAATTTACAGACGACATCGGAAAAGACGGCAAAGAGTATTTTTATAAGGTCACCGTAGTTGACAAAGATGGTCTGGAAAGTGATCAAAACGTACATGCACTTCAAGGGCTTACGCTTCCAAAACCAAAAGCACCCGCGATCCTTGAAGCAAAAATCGTTAATCTAAAAGTCGAACTGAAATGGTCGAAGATCGATCCGAGAACAAAAAGCTATACGGTGATCAAGACATCTAAAAAAGGGTGGCTGGATTCTCAGATCGATGAGATAAAAGAAATCCCCTCAACAAGATACACCGATGCAAACATATATGCAGGCATCGTCTATATCTATCAGATAATCGCAGTAGATGAAAATGGCATCGAATCTGAACCTAGTATGGAAGTCGAAGTCTCATCGGATGAACTTCCTCCATACACGGAAGATAAAGATGCGCCTAAAAAAGAGAGTAAAGCAGCTCAGCAGATAAAATCAAATGTCTCTCCGACAGAGAAGAATTCGATTAATGCTGCGCCGGATTTAGATACGAGTTCGTTATAATGTCACAACTGAACACAAACAGCTTTAAAATAGAAGCATTTTGATACGGAGAGTTTTTCATGAAAATATTTGACCTATTGATATTAGGCACAGTCTCGGCATTTTTTCTAGGCGGCTGTCATGCTGTTCCAAGACCGCCGAGTGGTGATGCTGTCGATACGCGCCTGCCTGTAATATCTCTAAACGGTCATATAGAAGATATGAAATCCGTAGCATTTGAGTGGAAAAGCGTAGACGATCCCAAAGTCAACGGTATATTCGTCTATAGAAGCAATCCAAGCAAAAATGATTTTAAGATCAATAGATATGACGTTATTTTAAACCGTTTTGCGACTCACTATACCGACATCAATGTTTTGCCTGATACAAAATATCAATATGCATTCACTACTTTTTCCGATAAAGCTCAAAGTGAAAAATCCATAATAGTCACAGTGACTACACTCCCTGCTCTTCCTTCCGTCTCATGGATAAAATGCATGTCAGATATGCCTCGCAGTGTAAAAATCGTTTGGACACCCCATACAAATTCTCGGGTAAGCGGATATATTTTAGAAAGAAAAACTTTTCAAGACGTCGATTTTAAAAAGCTGGCTCAAATCAGCGGAAGATTTAATGCAGAGTACATAGACAATTATCTTGAAGATGGACAGACTTATAAGTACAGACTAAGAGCCATCACTTTTGATAATGTCGTCTCTGCTCCGAGCGAGGTTGTAGAAGCGACGACAAAATCACTTCCTTCAGACGTCAGAGGCATTGCCATTACAAACAATCTGCCTAAAAAGATCAGATTATCATGGCCAGTACCTGCATTTAAAGATCTTAGTTACTACAAAGTTTACAGATCAAAAAGCGAAACAGGCCGTTATATTTACTACGCAAAAACTAAGAACAATGTATTTGTCGATGATGTGCCAGAAGATGGTAAAACCTATTTTTACAAGGTCACGACTGTAGATAACGATGGTCTGGAAAGTGATACGAATGTTCCGCCGCGTGAGGGTGCTACACTTTCTCCACCAAATGCACCGGACGCATTTGAAGTCACTATTGTAGACAATAAAGCCGCTGAATTAAAATGGGAAGCAACCGATCCTAATGTCAAAAGCTATACAGTCGTTAAATCATCTAAAACAGGATGGTTTAGCAGTTCTAAGATTGAGAGAATAACAGGAATTACAGGTACCAGCTACAAAGATACAGATGTTTTTGCCAATGTAAGCTATAGATATGAAGTCGTCGCTGTCGATGGTAATGGGTTAGAATCCGAACCGACTCAAAATATTAGAATGTATTCAAAAGAGCTTCCTGTTTTTAGCTATACGAAAACCGTGACGGACAAAGATAAATCTACAGGAAGCACACCAAGCGCTAAACCTGAAGCTAAACCGGCTACACCTAGCGAAGATACCAACAGTTCCATTCAGGCTATACCTAATTTAGATACGAGTACCCTATAATGCCACACCTTCATGTCGATAGTTTTAAAAAAATAGACTTTCCGTCTAAAAACGGAGAGTTCACCTTTAATTTCTTAGCAAAAAACATCAATCATCCCGAAGAACAGCTCATTGCCGCACAGATAGATGACGAGGAGTTTTTTTTACTTTCAATACAGGATGAGGGAAAAAGTCTTTTAAAGACCGACAAACTCTCCCGTCCATCGTCCACGTACCTCGTACATCAGGCACTTTTATCTTATGCAAAGCTTTCTGGGATGGATATACTTGCGTCAAACGTCATCGACGGTAAAAAAAACATGCATCTTGACAATGTCACGGCATTGAAAGATATAGAGTATTTCGCATCAAACTTTCCTACGGATAAAGAGGTACGCATAGAGGTCGGTTTTGGTTCAGGCAGACATATCCTGCATCAGGCGAAAAACAATCCCGATATCTTGTTTATAGGCATAGAGATACACCGCCCCTCAATAGAGCAGGTTTTAAAACAGATAAGCATCAATAACCTTGATAACCTTCTGATCCTCAATTACGACGCTAGACTCTTTTTAGAACAAGTGCCATCAAATATCGTCGGAAAGATCTATGTTCACTTTCCCGTTCCATGGGATAAAAAACCTCATCGTCGTGTCATATCAAAACGTTTTTTGGATGAAGCGACAAGAGTCTTAAAAGTCGGCGGACAGTTGGAGCTGAGAACAGACAGTGAAAACTATTATGCCTATTCGTACGAAACGTTTATATCACGTTTAAAAGTAAAACTTCAAATAAACAAGAACCAAGATATTGCCATAGTCAGTAAATATGAAGACCGCTGGCGTAAAATGGAAAAAAATATCTATGATATAACGATGACAAATGAGGAAGAGAGTGAACCCTTACATGTAAACGATGATTTTAGTTTTGATATTAAACAAAATGATCACGCAATACTTGCAAGTCTAAACTCTGTGATCAGAAAGTTCGACGAGGGTTTTATCCATATAGAAAGAGCCTATAATGTTGACAATGAGGACGCGATGTTGTTTAGGATATCAATGGGTAGTTTTGACAGACCAGAGCACCTTTATGTACTGGTAAATGATACAAGTAGAAGATATTTTCCAAAACCGCCTCTCAAATCATCTGCAAATCTCATGGCTCACAAAATACTAAACGAGATGTTAAATGGATAAAGTAATAGTCGCGGAGAATTTGACTCTTTCCTACAATAAAAATGAGACGATCATAAACAAAGCCTCGTTTTTTATAGAATCCGGCAGCTTTACTTTTATTACAGGAGCCAGCGGAAGCGGAAAATCGACTCTGTTAAAATCCCTTTACGGAGCACTCAAACTTAAAGAGGGAAGTTTGATCGTCGGCGGTGCGCAGATAAACAATATAAGTTCAAAAAAACTCAACTTTCTAAGAAAACATATCGGGATCGTCTTTCAGGATTATAAACTTATCAAAGAATGGACCATAGAAAAAAATGTCATGCTGCCGCTGATCATAGGCGGATACGATAAAAGTGTCAGCGAGCAGCAGGTACATAAACTTTTGAATCACGTAAAGCTAAACCATCAGTCAGGCAAATATCCTTTAGAATTAAGCGGTGGCGAGCAGCAACGTGTTGCAATGGCACGAGCGCTTTCACACAATCCTATACTCATTCTAGCGGATGAACCTACCGGTAACTTGGATGAGTACTCATCCGAACTTATCTGGAACCTTCTTGAAGGCGCAAATACCCAGCTAAAAACAACGATCATTGTCGTCACACACCACATTCCAGAGACGATGAAGATAGATTACAAACACCTCCACATTGAATATGGAACCATATATGAAGTCACTTAAAAACCACTTTTCACTGATATTAGCACTATTTTCTATTCTATTTGCAATTCAGATCTTTGTCATCAATAATAGAGCACTCAAAGCGTATGAAGAAAAGCTTTCATCAAACTACTCGATGATCGTCGTTGCAAATACAAGTGTTGCCGATGATACATTTAAAAAATATAGTGCAAATGTAGATACTGTCGAAGAGCTCTCAGCTGATGAGATCATTGAAAAACTACAAGAAAATATCAGTAAAAAGAATATAGAGCTTCTTAAAATATCTATGCCTAAGTTCTATCGTATCCATTTAAAAAGTTTCCCAACTCCAAGTGAGATCAAATACTTAACATCAAACCTGTTAAAAAACAGTTCAATCACAAAGGTCGAAGATTTTTCCAATAATCATGACACGGTGTATAAACTTCTCTTGCTTTTTAAAGAGATCACACAGCTGTTTGCTTTAGTGATCATGGTAGTCACTGTATTGTTAATCGCAAAAGAGATGCGGATATGGCAGTTTAAACATAGCGAACGTATGAATATTATGGGACTTTTTGGTGCACCCGTATGGCTCAGAAGTGCCGTCTTGTTCAGGCTTGCGATCGTAGATGCTCTTTTTGCTTCCCTGTTTGCTATTGGACTTTTTTCTATCATCTCTCAAACATTATGGGCGAAACAGCAGCTAAGTGTTATCGGCATAGATATTGATATTTTCAAGTTTGTACATGATGGGACCGTTTTAGGCGTCGTCTCCGTCACTATCTCTATTATGCTTGCGAGCATGATAGTAATAGGATATAAAGAAGAGGTATGATGAGATTATTTCTATCATTTTATATAATCTTTTTACCTCTTTTTGCCAATGTTGCAAGCATTGATAAGAAAATAAAAAATACGACCTCAGCCATCAATAGTAAAAAAGATGAATACTCGTCTATTCACTATAAAATAGAGCAAAATGCTCAAAAGATCTTAAAACAGCAAAAAGAGATTAAAAAGCAGCAAGAAAGACTCAAAGATCTTGAACTTGAGCTTGTGATTAAAGAGGATATCTATAAAACAAATCTTTCCCAACTGCAAAACCTCTCGACAACACAAAAAACTCTCAAAAAAGATCAAGAGGATATTGAACAAAAACTGATATTCAATATTGCACGAATGGCATCTTTAGCTATTCTTATGGACAAAAAAGAGGCTAGCAGCGTTGACTCTATCATGAGTGAAGAGGTCATAAAGATACTTGCAAAACAAACAGATATGGATATAAAAGATCTCAATAACAGATTTTTTAAAAATAACGAATATATGGCATCTTTAGAGAAAAAAAGCGATCAGATAAAAAGTGAGATAGCTTCCATTGACCAAAAACGTACCGAGCTAAAACAAACGAAACAAGATAATGAAAACGAACTGGTAGCACTAAACGAAAATACCAAAAAATATAAAACAGACCTTGAAACGATATTCAAGCAACAAGATTCACTCAAACAAACTCTTGCCAATTTAAATATCATAAAAATAGATGAGATCAAAAGAGCTAAAGAGAAAGAGCAGCAAGAACAGGCGATGAATCAACCTGATCTTACAAATATGCCAAAAGTAAAAAAAGTCGGAAGCAGTTATCAAAGTGTCAAGACTATAAGATATCGAGGTTCAAAAACGATCTCACCGCTTGAGGGTTATACCGTGACAAAGAAATACGGAAATTATACGGACCCTATTTACAATATAAAGATCTTTAATGAATCGGTATCTTTGTCTCCTAAAGAAAAAGATGCGAAAGTCAGAAACGTGTTTAACGGAAAAGTCATCTTTGCAAAAAACACACCGCTTTTAGATAACGTCGTGATCGTGGAACACGACAACGGTCTGCATACGATCTATGCCAATCTCTCTCAAATCGCCCCTGATATCCAAAAAGGCAAAAAGATCAGAAAAAGCTCAGTTATCGGACGGGTAAATGACGAACTTGTCTTTGAAGTCACACAAAAAGATTATCATATAAATCCGCTGGAACTATTTTAATCTACTCTGCTCTTTGACGAAATCATCGACTCTTCTCATCTCATCAAAGAGTTCATTTTTAGTAGTAAAAAGAAGTTCTACCCTATTTCGTACGACCTCACCAAGCGGATCAAAATCAAAAACTAAAATATAATTACTCAGTTTTACTTTATCGCCGTTTATCTCTGCCCACTCTAACGAAACTTGTGCGATCTCCCCGTGAACATCAACTTGTACAGCAGGATACAATCTTGTTATTTTTGTCAAGTCCAGCTCATAACCATGTGATTTATATATCATCTTTCTCCCTGTTTAAACTTTTTCGCATCTTTCCTGTCTGCATCTTAACAAATGCCAATAATCCAAAAGTGACTCCTACCAATATAAAAAAAACACCTAAATAATCATCTCTTTCATAAGCCATGATCACCCAGCACAAATCAGCAAGAAGAAATATAATGACGGACTCATATATCTTCCCCTTGTATGTTAAAAATGCTCCTATATTTAAAAGAAGACCGCCGATAACCGCAAAAGAGACCATAATCAAACCTTTAAATATTTTTTATATATCCACATGTAGTAAAAAGAGCTCATAAAAAAAGCTGCTGCCATGAAAACAACTATGCTTTGCAGTGAAAAGCCAATTTTAGCAAATTCTCCGGTTAAAAGAGAAGTAACTGAAGCAACAGTCAAAAATGTCATATCGTTATATGCTACTATTCGACCATAATAGCTTTTGTCCGTCTTATGCTGTAAGAGCGTATAGCTGTAAGACCAAAGCGTTGTCGTAAAAAAACCCACCAGTACCGATGCAAGCAAAGACAGATAAAAATACTCCATAACATATGACCAAAGAAGCAGTGCCGATCCCTGAAATATAAAAAGATAGAATAATCTTTTGTCGTTTATCCATTTTCCTAAAAACATCGGACCAAATACCAGACCGATAGCACGGGATGAATGCATCAAACCAAGAGCCAATGCCGTTGCTATCATTGCCGAATAGTATTTATCGACCATAAGTGCGACGATCGCATCAAATGATGTAAGCCCCACTAGAGAGTGAACAAGCATAAGATGCAATACATCTCTGTTTTCTTTTAGATATGTAAATGTCTTTTTCATCATCTTGATGACTGATTCATTAGACTTTGTGACGATTACTTCTATTTGAACATTATAAAGAAGCAAAAATCCGATAAAAAAGAAAAGAGCATCAAGGACAAATGCTATTTTCACCCCAAGCATATAGACGACGAAACCGCTTACTGCCATCCCTACAGTGTATGAAAAGGACCAGATGATAGAATGTATCTCATTTGCCTGTTTTAATATATTATGATGCAGTATTCTAGGTAAAAGGGACATCTCGGCGGTAAAATAAAAACTGGCTGCCCCCATTCTGATAAAAATGATTATGTACAAAAACCATAAAAAAGAAATATTGTTTATCATCAAAAGCGATAGAGTAGAAATAATCTCTATAAAGAGGAGGGAAAGCATAAGTTTTTTTGGACTAAGTCTGTCTATAAGGGTTCCGCTAAGAGGTGCCTGAATGACACCGGGTAAAAAATGCAATGCCGCAACTAAAGCTATGACTCCGGCACTTACATTCATCTCGATCAACATCGTATAGATCGCTACATTGCTAAACCATGCTCCAAAATAAGATATCAACTGGATAGTCGACAATCTTCGTAAAACATACTCATTTTTTAATAATTCTATATACTGTTTCATAAATGCCATAGTACCAAAAACAGCGGTAGTTTTACTCATCTCAATCTATTAAATTTAAATTTGTTAAAAAAAAATCTAAATTTATTAAAGTTTTTATTTTTGTTGTCGATAGTAAACCAAGAGTGATATTCTTATAAGTAAGGAGATAGCCATGGACGGCTTACAAAACATTGCAAGACAGCAAGTGTCACAAATGTCTCATCCGGATGCTCAAGGAAGAGCCGGGGCAGATCAAGTAAAACAAGCAACGGTAGTACAACAGATGCAAAAAGAAGATATGCATCCGGCTAAAAAGATTACTTCACAACATGAGGCAGATGATTTAGTAAAAAAAATGAATGATGCATTAAACCCTTTTAATACGTCAATAAAATTCGGTGTTGATAAACAAGATACGTTTTATGTCTCAGTCGTAGACTCTCAATCCCAAAAGATGTTGAGACGTTTTCCTATTGAACAAGCAGAAGGTTTTTTACCAAAAATCAAAGAATTGATCGGCATACTATTTGATACAAAAGGATAAGGAAACTTATCCTTTTTGTCTACTCCTCCTCCACTAACTATTTTTTAATCTATTTTGTTGTAACATCACGCATATTATTTTATCAATTACGAGGTTTTGTGTATGAAAAAAGCGGTAAAAAAAGTTGTTTTGGCTTATTCTGGTGGACTTGACACCAGCGTAATCTTAAAATGGCTACAAGATGAATACAATGCTGAAGTTATTACTTTTACAGCTGATCTTGGACAAGGCGAAGAGGTTGAACCTGCACGTGAAAAAGCACTTAAAATGGGGATTAAACCAGAAAATATCTTTATTCTAGATATTCGTGAAGAGTTCGTAAAAGATTTCGTATTCCCTATGTTTAGAGCAAACACGATCTACGAAGGTGAATATCTTTTAGGAACTTCAATAGCAAGACCGCTTATCGCAAAAAAACAGATTGAGATCGCAAATAAAATGGGTGCTGATGCTGTAAGTCACGGCGCGACAGGAAAAGGAAACGACCAAGTCCGTTTCGAACTCGGATACCTAGGGCTTAATCCAGATATCACTGTAATCGCTCCTTGGAGAGAATGGGACCTGAACTCTCGTGAAAAACTTCTTGCATATGCAAAAGAGCATGGCATAGAAATCTCTCAAAAACATATGGATGAAAACGGAAATCCGCAAGTAAGCCCGTACTCAATGGATGCAAACCTGCTTCACATCTCTTACGAGGGACTACACTTAGAAAATCCAAATGCAGAGCCTGAAGATTCTATGTGGTTATGGACGACTGATCCTATGAATGCTCCTGATGAAGCTGAATACATCACACTCAGCTTTAAAAACGGTGATCCGATCGCGGTCAACGGTGAAGAGATGTCTCCTGCGACATTACTTAAAAAACTGAACGATTATGGAAACAAGCACGGAATCGGACGTGTCGACATCGTTGAAAACAGATATGTGGGTATGAAAGCACGCGGATGTTATGAGACTCCGGGCGGAACGATCATGTTAAAAGCACACCGTGCGATCGAATCGATTACACTTGATCGTGAAGCTGCACATCTCAAAGATGAGATCATGCCTCGTTATGCAAAACTTATCTATAACGGTATGTGGTTTTCACCGGAACGTGAAGCACTGCAAGCACTGATCGACAATACACAAAAACATGTCGAAGGTGATGTAAGATTGAAACTTTATAAAGGAAATGTCATGGTTGTCGGTAGAACTTCACCAAAGACACTTTTCTCAGAAGCTCACTCTACATTTGAAGCTGACACTGTTTACAACCAAAAAGACGCAGAAGGTTTTATTCGCCTTAACGCACTTCGTTTTATCATCGCCGGTAAAGCTAGAGGAAACTAAAAAAGGAAATAATTATGAGTATAATCAAGATAGATATGAATTCACCCGAGTTTCAAGCTGAGCTTGAAAAAACTGTTCGCTTTACTGATAAAGTCATTAACCAATTTAACTGGGAATACAATCCGGAAGATATGATAAATGAAGGTGTCCAATTAGGCTTAGCACGCAATAAAATGATGTACAATAAAAGATTTTGTCCATGTTTTATGGTTGAAGAAGTCGATGGAAAACCTAGAAGTGTAGAGGATAGAGTTTGTCCTTGTACTCCTGCTATTGAAAAAGAGATCCCGACTGAAGGTGTTTGTCATTGTCAAATCTTTTGTACTCCTGAATTTGCTGCTAAGAAAAGAATCGAAATGGGTCTAGAAGAGGTCGTTCACCAACATTCACGCGGTCTGACTAAAGAAGAATGTGAGGTTTTAGTCAACAACAGCGAACTAGATTCTGATGAACTAACTTCTCTTCTTGAAGCTCGTGACCTTGGAATGGTAAGATTCAAGCTTGTCGACGTACGTGAGCATATGGAATGGCAGATGGGTCATATCAAAGGTGCAGATCAGTTGATCCCGACAAGTAGTTTTTTCAATACCCTAAACGAATCAAAACTAGAGAAAAATGAAAATATCATCGTTTACTGTCACGTCGGAAGCAGAAGTGCTCACGTTGCAAGAATATTAAAAGATATGGGTTACACAAAAATCGGAAACTTGACTCACGGGATAGTTTCTTACGGCGGTACGATAGAACGCTAATAAACTTAGGATAAATAATGAAAGTATTGTTAACAAAAGATGTAAAAGGCTTGGGTAAAGCCGGAGAGATAAAAGAAGTAAAAGATGGTTACGGACAAAACTTCTTAATTGGCAAAGGCTTTGCCAAACAAGCTACAAACGAAGTTTTAGCAAGACATGCAGCACAAGAAAGAAAGCGTCAAGAAGATGAAGCACAAGAGATAGCTGAGTTAAAAGCTCTGGCAGTAAAACTGGATAAATTAGAAATTGTCATCACTAAAAAGCTAGGTCAAAACAATCATCTCTTCGGTGCCGTCACAAAAGACGAGATCGCTCATGCCCTGCAAGAGCAACACGCTGTAGTTATCGACAAAAAACACATAGTGTCAAAAGAAAATATTAAAACTATCGGTGAACACGATATTGATTTTAAACTTGGTCACGGCTTACATGCAACCCTGCATGTAGACGTTGTCGGTGAATAATGTTCGACGCGACGACAATACTTGCTTATAAAGGTAAGAACAAAGCGGTCATAGGCGGTGACGGTCAAGTTACATTTGGGAACAGTGTCTTAAAAGGCAATGCTACGAAGATCAGAACCCTTTACAACGGTAAAATCTTGGCAGGATTCGCAGGAAGCACCGCTGATGCTTTTAATCTTTTTGAGATGTTTGAAGATTATCTTACAGACAGAAAAGGTGATCTTTTAAAAGCAGTTATTGACTTTTCAAAAGCCTGGAGAAAAGACAAAGTCCTGCGTCGTCTTGAAGCGATGATGATCGTACTGAACAAAGAGCATATTTTTATACTTACGGGAAACGGCGATGTCGTCGAACCTGAAGATGGTGAAATTGCTTCTATAGGTAGCGGTGGTAATTTTGCCATCTCTGCAGCACGCGCATTAAAGCGTCATGTAGTCGACATGGATGAAGAACTCTTGGTCAAAGAGAGCCTCAAAGTCGCTGCTGAACTTTGTATCTATACGAATCAAAATATCAAAACACTTATACTAGAGGAAAATTCGTAATGGATATGACTCCAAAAGAGATCGTAGAGTATCTGGACAATTATGTCATCGGTCAAAAAGACGCCAAAAAGAGCATAGCTTTGGCACTAAGAACCAGATACAGAAGAATGCAGCTTGATAAAAAGATCCAAGATGAGATCATGCCAAAAAATATCCTGATGATCGGCTCTACGGGTGTGGGGAAAACTGAGATCTCTCGCCGTCTTGCAAAGATGATGGGTGTGCCTTTTATTAAAGTCGAAGCTAGTAAATATACTGAAGTAGGCTTTGTAGGACGTGATGTCGAGTCTATGATAAGAGATCTAGTCGTCGCTTCTATTTCCATTGTCAAAACGGAAAAAGAACAAGAAAACAGTGAGAAAATAGAGAATTATATTGTAAATAAAATAGTAGAAAAACTTTTACCCCCTATTTCCGATGCTTCGTCTGAACAAAAAAAAGCCGAATATAAAGAACTTTTAAAAAAGATGGAAGATAAAGTCGTCTCGGGTGAGATGGATGATAAGGTCATAACAATAGATATAGCTAAAACATCTATCGAATTTAATGATACGAATCTTCCCCCTGAGATGGTCAAAGTCCAAGAATCATTCACAAAAATGTTCAGTTCCCTTTCTAAAGAGAATAACATGGTAGAAGTCACCATAAAAGATGCGAAGCAACTCCTTCGACAAGAAGCAAGTGCAAAACTGCTCGATATGACCAATATCCATAATGAAGCCCTAAGACGTGCAGAGGATGGAGGGATTATCTTTCTTGATGAGATTGACAAGATCGCAGTGAACTCAAAAAGCGAAGGTAGAAATGACCCAAGCAAAGAGGGAGTCCAGCGTGACTTACTTCCTATTGTCGAAGGCAGCAGTGTCACGACAAAATACGGAGTGATCACAACTGACCATATCCTGTTTATTGCAGCGGGTGCATTTCATCTGTGCAAACCAAGTGATCTCATCCCTGAACTTCAAGGGCGCTTTCCATTAAGAGTAGAGCTTGAATCTTTAGATGAAGAATCACTTTACAAAATACTTGTGCAGACAAAGAATTCTTTGCTTCGCCAGTACAAATCACTTCTTAGTGTAGAGGGTGTGGAGTTAGAATTTAGTGAAGAGTCGATACGTGCTATTGCTCAAGTCTCTCACAGAGCAAATGAGATAACCGAGGATATAGGGGCGAGACGTTTGCATACAGTACTTGAAAAAGTTTTAGAAGATGTAAGCTTCAATGCCGATGAGTTTAGCGGCCAAAAATATTTGATCACTCCGGAGCTTGTTCATGAAAAACTTGATCTCGTTGTCGAGAATCAAGATCTGTCAAGATATATACTATAAGGGTAAATATGAGTAAATGTGGTTTCGTAGCGTTAATTGGTCGTCCAAACGCCGGTAAAAGTACACTGATGAACTCCATTCTTGGAGAAAAGATCGCTATGGTCTCTCAAAAAGCAAATGCGACAAGAAAACGCTCAAATGCGATCGTCATGCATAATAATGATCAGATCATCTTTGTAGATACTCCGGGTCTGCACGAAAAAGAGAAGATGATAAATCAATTTATGCTCGAAGAAGCATTAAAAGCGATCGGGGACTGTGATCTGATAGTCTACCTTTCTCCTGTAACTGACTCACTTGAGCACTATGAAAAGTTTTTAAAGATAAACGGCGGCAAAAAAAAGCATATCGTTGTTCTCAGCAAGATAGATCAAGTCTCTCAAGAAAAACTTTTTAAACGCATAGATAGCTATAACAAATACTCAGACCAGTTTGAAGCGTTAATTCCAGTGAGTGTATCTAAAAAAGTCGGGCACAAAGACCTTTTAGACACCATTGCAAAATATCTTGATGAGTCTCCATATCTCTATGATCCGGAAGATATCACGACACAGATGTTAAGAGATATCTATAGAGAGTTTATCCGCGAAGCCATCTTCGATAACGTGAGTGATGAAGTACCTTACGAATCGGATGTCATCATCGATAAAATAGATGAAAAAGCCAACATAGACCACATAAGAGCTACGATCATCCTTGAAAAAGAGAGTCAAAAAGGGATCATCCTCGGTAGCGGCGGCAGCACAATCAAACGTATCGGTAAAAGCGCAAGACTAAAAATTGAGCAACTTTCAGGGAAAAAAGTCTTTTTAGATCTTTTTGTTTCCGTAAAAAAAGGTTGGACAAACGATAAAAAATTCTTAGAGGAGATAGGATATAAATGATAAAGGTATTATTGGTTCTAGCATTTATAAATTTTGCTTTTGCACAAGATATATTGACACAATACAGACTAAACGGAATAAAAGGAATAGAGCAAAGACTAGATCTTGAACTTACCGATAAATCATATTGGGATAAAGTACTAAGTCAAGTCGACACTAAATATGGCTATATTGAAACGGCAATGGATATTCTTACATGTAACAAAAAACAATCTTCATTAGAGTTACACATTATGGATAAAAATAATACTTTTCATAAAATAAACAACTATAGTGCTTTCACGGGCAAATACAGCGGAGATAAAATGACCGAAGGTGATTTAAGAACCCCTATCGGTATCTACAACATTGTAAAAAAAATCGACAAGGTCGATTCTTTTTACGGTCCATTAGCATTAGTGACCTCATATCCAAACCTGTATGACAGATATAACAATAAAGATGGTCACGGTATCTGGATTCACGGGCTTCCATTAAACAAAGAGAGAGATGAGTTCACTAAAGGCTGTATCGCTATAGGGAATGATGACATTGTCTGTTTAGATAAAGAGATAAATTATGATAAAACTCTACTCATCATAAATGATACAGAGATAAAAACATATCCATCAAAAGATGATCTCGCAGTTGTTTTGTCTAATCTTTACATGTGGAGATATGCTTGGATATACAATGACATCAAAACGTATCTAAGCTTTTATGACGAATCATTCAAACGTTTTGACGGAATGCAGATAAAAGAGTTTACAACTTACAAAAACCGTGTCTTTAACAAAGCGGAAAAAAAGAGTATCGAGTTTACAAACATTTCGGTAATTCCATATCCAGACTATGAAAAAAATATTTACGAGATCAGTTTTAACGAAAACTATGAATCGGAAAGTTTTTCATTTTCAGGTAATAAGAGACTAATTGTCAAACTGACTAATACTGAATTTAAAATATTAACAGAAAGATAATATGCGTTTTTTTATTACATTATTCCTATTATATCTATCATTACAGGCATACGATTTTAATTTTATTCAAAAAGATGGTGTTGATAACAATAAAACTTTACTTGTCATAGGCGGAATCCACGGCAATGAACCAGGCGGATATTTTTCAGCGGAAATACTCGCTTCTCACTATAAGATAAAATCAGGCACTCTATGGATCGTTCCAAATTTAAATGCCAAAAGTATCCAAGCAGATAAAAGAGGTGTTTACGGTGACATGAACCGCAAATTTGCAAATGTAAGTACCAATGACCCTGATTACAACATCGTCTCTGATATTAAGAGTATTATGCTTGATAAGAAAGTGAATCTCATTATTAATCTGCATGACGGTCACGGCTTTTATAGAAATAAATATTACGGAACTATTTTTAATCCAAGTTCTTGGGGACAAACCTGCGTAATAGACCAATGTGATGTTAAAAATACCGATATGGACCAAATTGCCAATGCCGTAAAGCAAAATATCAATAAAAACCTTATAGAAGAGCATCACACATTTAATGTAAAAAATACGAATACAAAATTCGATGATGAAGAGATGAGACATTCACTCACATATTTTGCGATAACTCATAACAAACCTGCATTTGCGATTGAAACCAGTAAAAGCCTGTCAAGTTTATCTCAAAAAGTGTTTTATCAATTAAATGCTATTGAAGAGTTTATGAAGATTATGAATATTGAATATGAAAGAGACTTTGAGCTCAATCTTGAAGAACTCTCAAAAATCATAGACGATTATGGCAGTGTCGTGATAAACAATAATATTTTGTTGAATTTATGTGATATAAAAAAATCTTTAAGTTTTATTCCGCTACAATCGAGTTATAACGATTTTGTGTTTTCTAGTTCAATTGCGAGTGTAAAAACACAGAATGGCTCTTTTGAACTGTATGTCGGAAATAAAAAAATCACAACGTTACATGAAGAAAGTTTCAGTTTATGTAAAAATTTAAATGAAAATGTTTCTATACAAGTAGACGGTGAAGTTAAAAAGATGAAGTTTGCTTCAGAATTTTTTGTTAATGACGATTTTACAGTAGTACAATCTAACGATATGAGAGTAAATGTTATAGGGTTCACAGATAAAATACATAAAGATGAAGGCAATTTAAATATTCGCTATAAATCTTTAGATAAAAATTACTCAATAGATAATCAGAAAAAAAGGTTTCGGATTGAGTTTTATTATAAAAATTCGTTCTGTGGGATGATCGTCGCTAATTTTAGGTAGGTGTCAAAATGAATCAAGAAAAACAGCAGAGTTTTACAAGTGTTATATCTGTTGATCCTTATAAGCAAGAGTATTATAAAAGTATATCTAGTCACCTTAATAAAGAACTTGCTCCGCAATACTCAAAAAGTCAATATGCAATATCATACCTTGGCACAAAGAGTTTTATCAGTGCGCTTATAAGCGTAAGCAAAAACATTCCAGAAGATGATATACCGGATGTCATAGAGAATAAAGTATATGAAGATTTAGCATTAGACATGGCTATTTCATATAAGACAAGTTACGTAGAAGCATATAATAATGTCAATGAAAGTAATAGATTTTTCCATGTTTTTGTCGTGGACCCGCTATCACTCGAAGAAGACTTTAAAAATTGTGTCGATGAGATAAAGTATATCGATCAAATAGTTCCGGCTCCATTATTATTGAAATCTCTTTATACGAAGGAGATTATTGATGATGCAGGAGTACACTGTTTTATCTATTTCCAAGAAGATGATACGTTCTTTACAATATACAATGAAAATGAGTTTGTCTATACAAAATCATTGAAATATTCACTCAAAGAGATCCACCAAAGATTCTGTGAACTTCTCGGTGAGCAGCTTTCACTTGGAATATTCCTTCAAATTTTGTCAAATGAGGGTCTGGCGACAACAAATAAAGAGTATCAAAAACATCTTATCAAGCTTTTTGCCGAAGTCTTTTTACATATCAGCGATGTATTGACCTATACAAAACGAGCCTTTGAAATAGAAAAGATCGACCATATCTATATCGGAAGTGAGCTATCTGCTATTGCAGGGTTGGATGAGTACTCTCAAACCTACCTAGCTATTAAATCAAGCGAATTTAACTTTAATTACGGATATACTGCCGATACCGGTCATATCAATCAACTTCATGCGCTTATGCAACTTTATACTACTCTGCCAAGCGAACAAAGATATGAGTGTAATTTTTCAATATTCAACCGACCTCCTCCTTTCGTACAAAGAGAGAGCGGAAAAATAATTCTACTCACTTCTGCTGCTATGGTGATCGCGCTTATATATCCGATTATGAATTGGTCTCTTTCATACGCTGAAAGCTTAAGATATACCATACTAGATGCAAATTATAATGAAGTCCATAACACAAGAGTCACTAGAGAAGCAACAGTGAAACTTAAAGAGGCACATAAAGTAGAAGCAGATAAACTTAAAAAAGCTGAAGAGAATGAGTATAACAACAAAAAGAATACTCTCATGAAAATTCGAGATGTTAAAGTCAATTATCCGATGAAGGCAAAACATCTTACCGAATTGACAAAAGACTTAAACAAATATTCTATACTGCTTACAAAGATCAGTTATACTGAAGAAAAAATGGATAAAGTATTTGTATTTACTCTCGTGTCTGCAACAGATAAAAAAATAACTGAACTATTAGAGTATTTGACTAAATCGAAAAAGAACGAATACAAATTTTCTCTTCAAAGTATCGATTATAATAAAAAAGAGGAAAGATATATCAGTGAATTGAAGGTAAAATTACTATGAAAATAAATATTGAAGACTACCTTTATCGAATAGATAGCATCATGAACCAAAAGTCTAAAAAAGACTTATATGTAATATATGTTTTGATAATCTGTTCTATTGTAGGGTTATCATATTTAACACTATTTGATTCGTCAAAAGAGCTTTTTGATCAAGAGCATGCAAAGGTTGAGAGAAAACAACACCAACTAGATATTGATAATCAGTATTTAAGCGTTAATACACTATTAAAAGTTTCTCAGCTTGATAAAGATATTACTACTCTGAAAAAACAGTATATGATGTACAAAGATAACAATGAATATATCAAATATCAGATTGAAAAGATATCATCACTCTTTTATGATGAACAAACATGGGGTCAATACTTAGACTCAATCTCTGAAAATGCTAAAAAATATGATATAAGAGTGCTTAACTTTAGCAATAAATATGCTACAAACAGTACGACTTTCGGCCATGTATTAGATATTAATATAAAAGTTGACGGTACATACAAAAATACGCTTAAATTTATAAACTCTCTTGAGCAAAGTTTTTTAGTCGTCGATTTACACACTTTATCAATGAAAGCGGAAGACACGTTATACTCTGATTTATATATCTCAGTATGGGGGATTAATTAACAATGAAAAATCTAATCTCAATGCTAAGTTTACTTCTCATCTCTTCTGTAATTTTTGCACAAGAAGGCGTAAACACATCTACAATAATAGATAAGGTTGCCAATAAAAGTCAGGAATTAGGATGGGTAGACGAGCAAATTAAAGCTATCATCCCTGAAAGAAAAGGTATTTCAAACTCTTCTATAGATATCATCACTGAACCATTTATATTTGCAACTGTAATTTCTACTCACTCAGGTAGTATCAAAACTGTGCTCAGAACCCTTAATAAAACATGGAAACCTTCTTTAAAAGTGACTTTAATCATCAACTCAAAAGCATTTATTAATGGAAGATGGTACGGTTTAAATGACAGACTCTATGGCTATAAAATTACTTCGATCGATAACGAAAAAGTGTCACTTGTTAAGAATGGAAAAACGAAAATATTATCGATGAAAAAAGGTAATAAACATATTGAAATCAATACTAAGTAGGAACAATAATATGAAAACAAAATATACAAATATATTAAAAACTTCAGTTGTAAGCACGATAGCAGCACTTATGTTATC
Source organism: bacterium (assembly GCA_018824305.1). Classification (GTDB taxonomy): domain Bacteria; phylum Campylobacterota; class Campylobacteria; order Campylobacterales; family Sulfurimonadaceae; genus Hydrocurvibacter. The sequence continues at coordinate 2,949 of JAHJGM010000053.1, read as the reverse complement.
ATCTACTCCTGTATCGGCAGATTGTACATATGAGCTATTTAATATCAGCTCGACAAAAGGCACTAAGATCGTAGACTTTATTGACCAGCTTAGTGATGAATGTGAGTTTAGTGTTGTTATTACGGATACTAAAGCAGAAAAAATTCTCAAATCTTCACTCAACAAAACACATATCAAAAACTTAACAATAAATGAGGTTTTAGACCTGATTCTTAAGCAAAACAATCTTACATATTCACTCGAGAATAACTTACTTAAGATTTCATATCTAACAACTAAAGTCTTTAATATCGACTATATCTTATCACAAAGAAAGGGTGTCGGTAGTACAGATGTAACTCTGTCATCTTCATCTGATAGCTCAAGTGGAACAAACAGTTATTCATCAAGTTCAAGCAGTGGTGGTTCTAATGGTGCAAATTCTGGTATAAAAATAGACTCAACTGATGAAGTTGTATTTTGGGCACAATTAGACACTGAACTAAAACATGTGTTAAACAGACCTGAAGACAAGTATGTCGCCGGTGACCCTATTATCAATAAAAATGCAGGATTGATTACTGTAACGGCAACTCAAGGGCAAATTGACAGACTCGACAGATATCTTCAAAAACTACAAAAAAAAGTTAAACTGCAGGTCTTAATCGATGTTCAATTGTTGACGGTTTCTATGACCAGAAGTAAAACTACCGGTATAGACTGGAGTCAATTATATAAACTGCAAAATGTAAATGTTGATATTGCATACAATACTGACCATCTTACAGGTGATGACTATGTTAAAGTAACAGGTGCCAGCATTAGTTTAGATCAAGTCATCAAGTTCTTGAAAACACAAGGTGATGTAAACTCTATATCAAATCCTAAAGTACTGACATTAAATAATCAGCCGGCACTTGTAACTGCAGGAACAGAGTATTTTTATAAAATCACATCATCAACGAATCAAGGAACAAGTGGTGGGAGCACCACTACCCAAAATGATGAGATACGCTCAGTATTTGCAGGTATACTTTTAGATATTACTCCTGAGATATCAGATAATGACATGATAACATTAAAAATAAATCCCTCAATTTCTGAAACGACAAAAGATATGTCTACATCAACATCAGCAAGTAGAACGACTCCTCCTGACTTAACTAGAAGACAGCTTTCTTCAGTGGTAACAGTAAAAGACGGTAACAGAATAATCCTCGGAGGTTTAATACATACAAGTACATCAACAGGCGGTAATCATGTACCTATACTTGGTGATATCCCTATTCTTAGCTATCTTTTCAGACGTGAAGAAGATTCAAAATCAATTGAAGAACTTGTAATTGTTATTGAACCTCATATTATACGTAAAGATAAAACAAGCCTTTCACTTTCTGATTTAGGTTATGAGGGGATTAACGATAAACTGCTCAACCATACAATTACGGCAAGTGAATTAGACAAAGACACTAAAAATGACACTAAGATAACAGAGAAAGCTGAAACACAGGATGATAAATAGCAGTATTTATGAAAAACCAAAAGTAGTTTTTCTTGATACGGTAGATGCAAGGAACTATGTTCATATCGATCGTAGTTCCAGTATCTATCAATCACTAAAAGAGACTGTACAAAAACCGCTTAAAATGATACTTCTTTACGGCAAGCCCGGTACCGGAAAAAGTATGTTACTGACTAAATTATATAGTGACTTGTCAAAGCAGCAAAATATTCATCTTTACAGCACTCCGCTAATCGATGAAAGTGAGTTTTTTAAATCATTGGCTGCGGATCTTTTTGATGTAAAATACAACGGTGAATTAAACTTAACACAGTTTTTAAAAATCGCAAAAAATTATGAATCAGAGCAAGTTCCTCTTATACTGCTCGATGAAGCTCAGCTTTATCCACCTGAATTAATGGAAAAGATAAGACTGCTTTCAGACTCTAGAATAGTCAAGTTCGTCATCGTCCTGCATAAAACGGAAAAAGAGGATATTATTGCAAAAGAGCATTTTCAAACTAGAATCTGGGAGAGTATAGAGTTAAGCAATGCAACAAGCAGCGAGCTAAAAATCTATATTCAAAAAAAACTTATGAAAGCAAACTGTTTTGATATTGCCAATATGTTTACCGATAAATCAGCAAATAGAATATATAAAATCACTAACGGAAATTATAGAGATACAAATAAACTTGTACACTCGTTATTTGAAATATATGAATGGTATGACAACAATCAGCCGCATAAATTAGATAGAAGTTTTATATCCAACAAAATCATAGAAATGGCTGCGATCTCAACAGGACTTGTATATGCTTAATATTCCGGAACTTGAAAAAAAATGGGTCAGATATAAAATAAAATCTTTCATACCTCATATGATTTTATTAATGATTCTAATCATTATAGTCCCTTTAGCTATAATCTTTTATCCTTCAAAAACACAAGAGAAAAAGATAGTCACTATTGAAAAAATGAAACCGGTAGAACAAAACACTACAACAATACCTAATGAGGCAAATCAATCGACAATTGTAGTAAAAAACGATGTCAATTTATCAACAGATATAAAAGATGATGATAAATTAGTGTTAAAGCCGTCACTTAATTTTGTAAATAAAATCGAAGATTCGATGATTACCTATTATGATGATAAAAATACCAACAAAGATAATGCAAAAAAATCTGAAATCAGTACAAAAATGGAAGATGCACAAAAAACTGCTACAAAAACCGCCCCTAAGGTTGCAAAAGTAAAAGAAAATACACCGAAAAATGAGATATCGATCAAAATGCATAGTGTCGATAAAAGTATGCAGGATGTTATTCAAAGATTCAAAAAAACAAATAATCCTGTTTTAAGTTTGTTTCTTGCAAAAAAATATTATGAAATGAAAAAATACAATCTCTCTTACAATTACGCTTTGGTAACAAATCAAATCGATAGCAAGATAGATATGAGTTGG
>JAHJGM010000052.1 GCA_018824305.1 bacterium | reverse complement strand
TAATTTTTCTATAATATTAAATGTAGGATCAAATAGTTTTTCTTGACAATAGACTTTATCAAAAGCAAGAAGATCTTGATATGTAAATGTATATTTTTTATTTTTTAAACACTCAAAAGCCAATGTAGAGGTATACTTCATAATTGTATTGATGTCACTAATTTTCATTAATTTGTCAGCATTAAGATATTGCATAATTAAAAAATGATAATAATGTCCATATGAGCTTTTTTCCAACATATGACTATCATTTGCTTCAAGTGCTTGTAATAATGTCAATATGTAAATTGGATATGCTGGAACAATGTTATAACCTATCGTTGTATTAATAGACTTAGATTTTTCTCGTGCTATAAAAATCAAGTCTTTATGATCGATTTCTGTTTCTTTACCTAAAGAAATCCATTTTCTTATCATTTTTTCTCGAAGTTTATGTCCAAGTTCAAGTAATTGATAATGATTGAAATCAACTAAAGATTTTGCTAACAAACTTTCAGTTGTAGCTTCTAGAAGCAATGAGTCATGAGCAAAAATAACTAGATTATCATAATTAAGTTTAAGCAAGTTAGTAATTAGCACAGACTTATATTCAGTATTTAAAGACGAATCTTGAAAATCATCTACAAACAAAATAATTTGATTTTTATCTAACTGTTCAAATGAAGAAATAGTTTGTAAAGTATGTTCATATTGAGTTTTAAAAGCTTTTAAAATAAATGTTTTTATTTTGTTTGCGTGAAAGTCATTACTTTTTATATCTTTTCCATTTATTACTATTGGAACTAATCCATCTCGCTTATATTTTAATTGTAGCATCCGTATTAATGATGTTTTTCCAGAAGTTTCTGCACCATAAATAATAGTATGTCCTAACATATGTATATTTTTTAATTGTTCTGAACTAGATTCTAATGAAGCACTTATTTGTTTTTTATTAGTATTTATTGCTGTCACATCTTGATAGATAAAAATATCTTCTAATGTCATGTTATCTTTTGTTGGATGTGATACTTTCAATCCCATAGTATTAATTTTATTTTTATAATTATCTTTTAATTGATAAATTGACTTTTTTCTAAATGGAAGCTCTATGTCATTATAAGTATCTTTTTTTTCATATAAATTTACGTTCCAGTTAAACTCAATAATATCTTGCTTATTATCATTTAAATTAATATTTATTAAATTAAAACTACTATTATCTATATCATGTAAATCTTGTAAAACACCAGATTCAATGTATTCGATATGATTTTCATTATTGATTTTTGATTCTTTTTTTGCACTATGAGTGTGTTCGTGACCAGATAAAACAATATTAGAAGTTGAATTAATCAATTCTTTAAATTGTCTCATATTACTATGTTCCAGCCAATGCAATGGATGATGAAATAATGAAATCGTCAAATCATATTCATCATTTGAAATATCGGATTTATTTATAAAGCTTGTAGGATAAACTATTTCAGATTGAGATTCATTTTTTTTAGAAACCCAAGCAAGATTATATGAGTTAAAAGCAAGTTTGTAGCCATCTATATTATAGTTATATCTTCTAAATAACGCGTTAGAAAGCTCATGCATAATATTTTCTTTTGAGTTTAACTTCTCAACAAATTCAAAGAAATCTTTTTGTACAGCAGTACATGTTAATATGAGTTGTTCTGTAATACTAGATGGATCCTTAAGAATTTTATCTATAAGTATATTTCTTACTTCCTGATTATCACTAAAATCGCAATCATGATTTCCAGGTGTGAATATTAGCTCTATTCTAATATCCTTTACATATGCACTGATTTTATCTTTTAAGTCATAAATAAAACGTTCAGCTATTTCATATTCACTTTTATTTCCTGAAAATGCAATATCACCTGAAAATACTAAAAATAAATAAGTACTATCTTCTATCTCATTTTTAATAGCATCAACAACTTTTTCAATTTTCTTTAAAATAGAATTATTCGCTTGCGTAAAATGTAAATCACTTAACTGAAGTATCGATATTCCCAAGTATTATCCTTTAAAGTAATATAGCTTTTTTTATAAAGACTATAACAGAAATACACTTAAAAGAATTTTTTAATTCATTTGGGACAAATCCTGTATTAAACAAGATATATATTTTACATTGAGTTTCAATTTATAGCATTTTAATGAAAATAACTACAAATATTTTTGTAGCTAAAGAAGTATTCAAAAGACCCTAAAAAGGGTTCTTCTTGGAAGTTTTAGTTGTCGCCTCTAGTGACGATTTTCGCGTCTACTTCGTTTGGAAGTTTTTTGACATCGGGTTTGATGAACCATACGTCACCGTTTGTCAGGTTGACTTCACCGCCCCATTTTTCATCAGTGTCGAACTCTAAAGATGAGATGATCTCTTCCATATCTTTCTTCGCGACATAGAACAGAATCTGTCCGTTATCATTTTCTCTCAACATTACTTTTGCCATTGGTTATCCTTTTTTGGTTGTAATCTCTTGTCATAATAATATGCTGAGAGACTTTTTAAAAACCAAAGCCGTTGCTTTACCTTTTAAAAAGCCTCCCGCAACACTTATTTGCCAAAGAGCGTCTTTTTGAAATAACTTTTTACCTTGTAGAAAAAGTTATTTAACGTATCGTTTTCAAAAGAGATCTTCAAAAACCCGTCTCCCAAATTTCTAATGTATGAAGATACACCGTAACTCTTGTCGTTACGATTCGGGAAATCCGTACGATAATGCACACCCCTGCTCTCTTCCCGCTTCATTGCGGAGAGTATCATCGCTTCTGCGATATAAAGCGCGTTTCTAAACTCCAAGATCGCCGAAAGTTCCACGTTATTGTGTCTCTCTTTGTTGACACAGTGCAGACCGTACTGACACTTCATAAGATAGTGGACATACTCATACGCATCTATGAGTCTCGGTTCATTGCGGTAGACTCCCACGTTTTTAAAGAGTGACTCCCCTAGATTTTTTCTCATCGCGTTGATGTTGAAGTGGCTCTCTCCGTCTAAGATGAGATTGACACGTCTGTACTCTTTGTTTACCTGAGAAAAATCTATCGGAAGGAAATCCTCTTTTTTAGCTCTTCTAGCTGCTTCTATGCCCGCCATTCTTCCAAAGTAAGCACCTTCAAGCAGAGAGTTTCCGCCCAGTCTGTTGGCACCGTGGACTCCCGTTGTAGCACATTCGCCACATGCAAAGACTCCAGGAAGGTCTGTTGACGTATCGCCTCTTGTCCAGATACCGCCGATGGTGTAGTGAGCCGATGGCGCTATCTCCAAAAGCTCGGTCTTTATGTCTATACCTGCGCTGTTTAACGCCATTTTTTGCGTTGATGGGAGTTTGGTCTCGATGGTCTCGGCAGAGAGATGTCTAAAATCCAGATAGACTTTATGACCCGCCAAGATATGCTCCAAAATAGCGCGGGCAAGTTTGTCTCTCGTCTGTAGTTCATCCGTAAAACGCACGCCCTTCTCATCGACGATGTAAGCACCCTCGCCGCGAGCGGCTTCACTCACAAGTGCGCCGTTTTTGAGTGTAGTGGGATGAAACTGTACAAACTCCAAGTTGGAGAGTTTCAAACCTGCACGTAAAGCAGCAGCGATGACATCACCCGAACTCTCCTGCGGATTTGTCGAGTGACCGCGGTAGATGCCCGCAAATCCTCCACCCGCTAAGATGAGTGACTTACATGCAAACGCCGTTACATGTGAGTCTTCACGATGTAAGAGCGTAATGCCTGAGAGTTTGTCGTCAAACTTGGTGATGTTGAGAAGCTGATGGTTGCTCAGTATCTCGACACCCTCTTTTCGACACTGCATCAGGAGGCTTTGAACGATGGCGCTTCCCGTTTTGTCTGCTATGTAACAAGTCCTGTTCGCGCTTGCTCCGCCAAATGGGCGCTGTTTGATGTTGCCCTTGTCGTCACAATCGAATTTCACGCCCATCTCTGTGAGTTCAGCGATGATGTTCGCTCCCTCTTTGCACATGTCGTTGACATTGACCTCATTGCTCAGACCGTCAGCACCGTCGATCGTATCTTTGATATGTCTGTATATAGAGTCTTGTGCAGTTGTGTTTAAAACAGCATTGATACCGCCCGAGGCGACGGCTGAGTTGGAACGAAACGGATTGCTTTTTGTGATGACTACGACGCTGCATCCCGCTCTTTGTGCGTAAAGTGCTGCAAAAAGTCCTGAGATACCGCTTCCGACGACTATGACATCATATAGCATTATTTGCCCCTAGTAGAGTATTGATTTTATCGTTCCCAACTGAAGGCAAGTAAGCAAGTGTAAGATTATCTTCCACATGTTTTGGATCGACTGCACCAAAAAGTGCACTCACTACATTTCCCGAACGTGCGAACTGAAGCGCACTCAGCACGTCATTGAAGTCCGATGTGCCCAAAGTCTCGCCTATTTTCGGTGCGAACTTGCCCTTGAACAGGTTGAGCTGCAGCAATGAAGATGATGCCATAAGCTGAAGTCCAAACCCGCTCACTGCCTGCATAAGCGTATAGTAACGTCCATCAGGCCCTTTTTGATTAGCAAATGCATAAGCTTCGGACTTTGCAAGATTGAACGGCGATTGGATGTATTTGAAATGGTGTTTTTCTCCGCCGACTTTTTGTGCGATATTTACGACATCTATAAGACTTATGTACTCTTTGTGGGTATCTTCGTACAAGAACCCGTTCCAAGCTGCTATGCCGTAATTTCTGATCTTGCCCTCTTTTACCATCTCTTCAAACAGTGCAAACGCATCTTCGATACGCGCCAAAAGTGTTTTGTAATCCACATACCCTAGCTGTGTTTCGGGATTGTGAAGATAAAGGATATCCAGAGTCTTAAGTCCTAGATTGTCAAGCGACTTTTCTACGCTCCATCTCAGATATTTAGGAGAAAGACAGTGCTGATCGATGACGATCTCTTCTTTTGTCGCCAGACCTTTGTCTAGTACCTCTTCCTCTATCCATTTGTACGGATTTTCCGGAAAAGGAAACTCAAGCGGCAAAAATCCCGCTTTTGACGTGATGACCAGCTGATCTCGTGAGGCTTTGCCCTCAAGAAGCAGCTCCTCTAGTGCTTCGCCGATCTCTTGTTCGCTTATCTGATACCTATAATTAATAGCCGTGTCTATATGATTGATCCCATTTAAAACAGCCAGTTTCACAGAATCTTTGTAATTGACTACATAGTTCTCTTCACGATACGGCTCTTTTCTAAATGTCCCAAGCCCAAGCGTCGAGATAAAAAAATCTCCGTTGAACTTGTAGAAATCTTTGCTATATTTCGGATATTGTTTTAAGTACGAAAATGTACCCTCTTTTGTCGCGTACTGCATATTAAGTTACTATTACCTTGATGTTTGCTTTGAGTTTGAATTTTAGCATATCTTCGATGCCTGCCAAAGTCGTAGTCGTGTTCATAGAACAACTCATACACTCGCCTTGGTATTTGATAAGTACATTAAACACACCATTTTCCTCTTTGATGTCGATAAGCTCGACGTTTCCGTTGTCGGCTTTTAACGTAGGACGGATATACTCTTCTAGTATCGACTCTACTGCTTTGATCTTTTGAACAAGACCCATAGAATCGAAAGTACCGTCACCCTTGGCTTCGATGATACGGCGGGATTTGTCTTCGGCATCAAGTTCAGCCATCACCTCTTCAAGGATCGTTACAAGATAGACATCTTTTGCTTCGTGTCCGCCCGGTTTGATACAAGACTTACAAAAACCGCCTGCTTTTGTATAGTCGGTGATCTCTTCTATAGATGTCAATTTGTTCAGTTTGATGACCTGTTTTAAAGTGTCTTGAGAAACACGGGCACATTCACAGATGATGAACTCAGTCTCAAAGCTTTCCATATCTACATTTTTATAGATAGAAGCCGCTTTTTTGATAACATCGTACGCCATAACGGAACAGTGCATTTTTTGCCCGGGAACCGCAGGAATATCCACATCGTCACGCAAAGCTTTTTCAACATCTATATTTGTGATCTTCAGAGCTTCGTCTACTGTTTTATTCATACATAGTTCCGCCATCATATCCGATGAAGCTATCGCAGTACCGCAACCAAAACTTTTAAATTTACTATTTTTTATCGTATCTGTTTTTGGGTCTATCAGCCAGTATAGTCTTACCGCATCTCCACAGCTCTCTGCACCAAAATCAGCAATGATTAATTGATCGTCGCCTGCATCTGCTTCAGTGATCTCGCCCATATTTACCGGATTGTCCATACGGCGTTGAACTTCAGTTGAATACTCTTCCCATAATGCACCGCCAATTAAATCGTTTCTAGCCATAAGTTCTCCCTTATAAATCGTTACTGACACTAATGCAATTTGTGTTCTTGCACATATATCCAATACAAGACAAAAATACTCTTTTGCAAATAAAACCGTTACATTTTTGTTAAATTTATAATTTCACTACAAAATTGTGTATTTTCATGTTTTCTAGAACACTTTTTGCATGTAGATGAATAATTACACGAAAAGGATTCACATGTATTTATTAACTGCAATATTTAACCAAAGTTGCCTCAAAGATGTTCTCATAGACCTAAAAGACAGAGGCATAGAGGGCGTTACCATCAGCCATGTAGTGGGCAAAGGCGGACTTGGATTTATAACAAAAGAGGGAGAGACCGAACTGGATAAAAACATCAGACTTGACATCGTCATCTCAAATGAAACATTCAAAGAATCCGCAAAAGAAGCGATAAGAATCAACACTCGTGAGATCGAAACAGGTTCGGGGAAAATGTGGGTGACACCTGTCCTTGAAGTGGAAAGAATCCGTACGGGAGAAGTCAACGAATCGGCTTTGGCACACCCAAAACTAGAGAAAAAGAAAAATCTACAAGACAACTACTTCACAGCGATAGACACTCCGGCGAGCTAAAAACCCACCTCTGAAGAACGGCAACCTTTGTCGTTTTCTCCAGTGCATCGTTCGTTGATACAAAACGATACATCTATCCTATTTAAACCGTCGCCAACTTATAAAGGAACAGTCTCTCTTTGAAAGCGGGGATATCAAGCTCTTGGCGGTATTTTGCGATCGAGCGTCTTACCATTTTGATACCGAATCTTTTTTCGATCTCTTCATGCAGGTGCTTGTCGCTCAGCGGTTTTTCTTTGTCTTCACACTCTACAAGTCTTTTTAGGAACTCTTTTATCTCCGAAGTCGAGACGTTGTCTATCGCGTTTGAAAAGAAATCTTTAAACGAATAGACACCGCGGTCGCACTCCAAATATTTGTCGTTGATGGCACGTGAGATGGTCGACTCGTTAAAGCCAAGCTCATCCGCCACATCTTGAAGACGCAGGGGCAGGAGTTTTCCGCCCATGAAAAATGCGTACTGTTTTTCTATCAGCACAAGAGCGATGTTGTAAAGTGTGGCTTTACGCAGGTCAAGGAGCTTGACAAGTTCGCGCGCTTCTTTAAACTTCTGTTTTGCGAAGTTGTCATATTTGTCTATCTGATTGACGATCAGGTTCGGATAAAAAGCATGGTTGATGCGGATGGTAAACTGGTCATCCTTTGTCTCGATGTACATGTCCGGCAAGATATGTTCTTCTGGCTCCATATAAGAGATCGCGGGAGGGTTGTGCAGTTTTTTTATCATCTCTTTTGCATCATGTATCCTTGGGTGGTTTATGAACTTCTCTATCTTGTCAAACTGTGTGATCATCGCACCAAGAAGGATGCTTAGCTCATCGTCAAGATCATAATCGTTGAGCTGAAAAAGAAATGATTCTTTATAGTCCACCGCACCCACACCGATAGGCTCAAGGTATGCAAAACGCTGACGTACCTGTTCGACTTTGTAGGCATCGACACCGCACTGCTCGGCTATCTCTTTGACATCTCCCTCAAAATATCCTTCGTCACTGATATAGTAAATGATCTGCCTTGCGATCTTTTGAGAGATGGGGGTAGGAAAAAGAGGTGCGCTTATCTGGTTGTCCAGTTTTTCATAAAGAGACTCGGTAGCGACACTCATCCACTCTATCTCGTCACTTGCCGTGTTTGTTACGTTGTTTTGGTACTCCATAAAAGCCAGATGAGATTTATTCGAAGAGCTTTCAGAGACTTCAAAACCCGACTGGACTTCCAGACAAGGGTTTTCATTCGTGATGACTTGGATATGTTTGTCCAGATCACTCAAAGAGCATTGCAGAAGCGGCAGCCAAGTCTGCATAGAGAGTCTTGGCAGTTGTTTTTGTTTTAGGGAAAATTCTTGTTTCATCTCATCTTCTTCATAAGCTATAATCTATAAAAAATTATACTCTTCTATAATATTTATTA
>JAHJGM010000051.1 GCA_018824305.1 bacterium | reverse complement strand
GAACTTCTCATTATAGGCTCCATGCTCAGTTGCTTAACGCCTGTAGCGACGATGCCATCAACGCCAAAAGCATAAGCGCTTCTTACAATAGCACCGATATTTCCGACATCTGTGATAGAAGCCAATACAACAACAAAATCTTTATCTAAAAAAGATTTAAAGGGTGCAAATTCAAACTCTTCGATCTCAGCTAAAAAGCCTTGATGATTTGAGCTCTTGCACATCTTATCTGCAGCATCTGAGGGGATGCGCTTGACCTCAAAATCGAACTTCATCAATGTTGAGTACTCTTTTTTATCTATATCTTTTGCAAGGTACAGTTTGCTTACAAGCTGGGGATGATTTTGCAGTATATAATATACCGGCTGTTTTCCATAAATTAACATGGCGTACATTTTAACCAAAAATTCTTAAAAAATCGGAATAATTATATTTTTTTAGTTGATGTTCTTAAAGAAGGACTACAGTTCAAGAAGTCTTTTATAACAGCTTTTTGGATTTTCTCCGGTTATCTTCGCTATTAGTTTTGACGCTGTCTTGATCGGGATGTCAAGTTCAAGTATATCGTTTTGACTGATATTTGAGTTTATCGCCTCGCCCGCTTCTATAACGACAACCCATTCCCCTTTGAAATTGCCCTCAAGTTTTTGCAGGATATCTGCGGCTTTTCCACTCAGATATCTTTGAAATTTTTTTGTAAGTTCTTTGGCAAGGAAGATCTCTCTTGTCGGTACCTCTTTAGCCAGTTCGTTCAACAGTTTTTCAAGTCTGTGCGGAGACTCATACAAAATAGTAGAGTATCCGTTATAAAGTGCTTTTTGCAGCGCTTTGTCACGATCTGCACCTTTATGAGGCAAAAAACCGAAAAACAAAAACGAGGTCTCGTTAAACCCGCTTGCCACATAAGCGGTCAAAACCGCGTTTGCACCGGGAAGTACATCATACTCGATCCTGTTCTCAATACAGTAACGTACCAATAAAGCACCCGGATCGCTGATACCAGGCATCCCTGCATCACTTGCATAAACAACATTTTTTTCAAAAAAGTCAGGTGAAAGGTTTTGAACAAAATGGTGTTCATTATGTGAATGAAGCGATATAAACTCTTGGTTTTCTTTACATGTAAGGTTGTAACGCTCTTTTAAAATGTGGAGAAGTTTCTTTGTAACGCGGGTATCTTCGCAAAGAAGTGTATCGGCTTCACCAAGAGCCTGCATAGCTCTTAGTGTTATATCGCCGATGTTTCCAATCGGAGTTGGAACAAGAGTAAGCAAAAGCTAATCTCTTGATTAGTTCATGTTGTAACGTTTTTTGAATTTATCAATACGTCCAGCAGTATCAACCATACGCTCAGAACCTGTGAAGAATGGGTGACATTCGTTACAGATATCTAAAGACATCTCAGCTTTTTGGCTTTTTGTTACAAATGTGTTGCCACATGAACAAGTTACTGTACATTCAACTAATGTCGGGTGGATATCTTTTTTCATTACTTTTCCTTGTGATACACGTTTGTGTGCGTATATCTATATATTTTTTAAATCCGTATGGGGGCGGATTTTTGAAATCGAATTATATCTAAAATTATGTTTTATTACAATAACATCTTTGAAGCAACTGCCACGACAGCCGTCTCAGAGCGAAGCACCATAGGCGTATCGAGCCTGTAAACTTTTTGTTTTGACAAAAGCTCTTTCTCGTTTTGTGAAAATCCGCCTTCATTTCCGATAAGGATCGTCTCAAACTTCTCATCACCGCTTAAGACAGTGTCGCAAAAATCAAAGACCGCAGTCTCGGGATATTTTTTAATGAACTCATCGATGTTTTTCAGCGTCTCAAACTCCATCACATCCGTTCTTCCGCATTGTGAAGAGGAGCTCTCCAAGATACGTCCGAGACGGTTAAAATCGGGCTTGAAGTTTTTTTGGGAACGGTCACAGTAGATAAAACTTATCTTTTTGACACCCAGTTCATTGAGCATCGGAAGTACTTTTTCTACCGACTTCGTATCGATGACGCACCAGCCCACATGTAAGAGTTTCGATGATTCGACTTTGTGCTCCAAGGACTCTACAAGCTGCAGATGCAAAGCCCTTGGATCAACCGATTCCACTTTATATGTATGTGCCGTTGCAAGATCTTTATTCGTACGGAAAGTGAGTATATCACCCTCTTGATGGCGTCTGACTTTTACAAGGTATTTGTAAAGTTCGCCTTTGATGCTGATATTTTGCTTACCGGCATCTTCATCGATTACGTATATCAAATCCACATCCAAAGAGAAATAGCCAGTACCATTACAAACTCGACAAAAAGTATTTTCTTTGCAAAATTCCTATATACGGGAATAGCTTCAGGGATATTCTTAAGACGTTTTATCGGCTTGACACGTTTTGCTTCCAAGACGATAAAAGTGATCGCAATAGTTATCATCGCGATATTCGCCAAAGAAAAATCCAGATGTTTTGCCGCCATCATAACCGTGCATGTAAAGAG
>JAHJGM010000050.1 GCA_018824305.1 bacterium | reverse complement strand
TATTTTAATTATTGAATTATAAAAGTTTTTTTTTACTTCTGCCTGTGTTAATATGTGAAAACAGAATAATATATCCAAACTAGTTCAATATTTTTTGCAAGCCGTTATTTTTTTGAGTTACGATGATACATAAAACTTATAGAAGGAGTGCAAAATGAAGTTTGAATTAATGTCATTGCCCTTTGCAGAAGCGGCATTAGAACCCTATATTTCCTCTGAAACGATAAGATACCATTACGGTAAGCACCATGCAGGCTATGTAAATAAGCTGAATGTGCTTATTGAGGGAAAAGAGTATGCAGACAACCCGTTAGAGTATATGGTCAAATATACAAACGGTGCAGTCTTCAACAATGCAGCACAGGTCTATAACCATAATTTTTATTGGTTAGGATTGAGTCCGACAAATACCACGTGTTCGGTCGCACTCTCTGACATGATAAAACGTGATTTTGGATCTCAAGAGGAGTTTAAAAAACAGTTCTTAGCTAAAGCTGCTGCTCTTTTTGGTTCAGGATGGGTCTGGCTTGTTCTGAAAAACGACGGAAAACTTGTCGTCGAAGAGTTTTCAAATGCAGACAATCCTCTGTGTCACAATGAGATCCCTTTGCTTACATGTGATGTGTGGGAACATGCGTATTATATAGACTATCGCAACGGGAGAGCCGACTACCTTGAAAACTGGTGGAAGCTTATCAACTGGAAGTTTGTCTCAGACAATCTCGCAGATGCACAAAACGATCCGATGACGGGTTATGCTCAGCCGTGCAATGAAAACAATGAAATATGCGATTATGTAGACAAAATGCAGGAAAATGAACATACACCATCGTAGACAGAGATAGAGGTTATAAGGACATTGTGATGACGGTAGAAGAACTCAAGCAGTACGACGGTCGAAATAATGCAAAAGCCTACGTCGCATACAAAAATGTGGTCTATGATGTGACACAAAGTCCTCTTTGGCAGCAGGGAGAACATCAAGGTGCTCACAATGCGGGAATCGATCTGACTTCAGAACTCTTGGGTGCTCCCCATGGTGAAGAGGTCTTTAAAAAGTTTCCCGTTGTAGGGACTCTTGAAGAGGCTTCTCAAAAAAAAGAAGAACACTCTTCTTCAGAGCTTTTGAAAACACACCTCAGGCTTTTATACAAAAAATACCACCCCCATCCCATGACAGTTCATTTCCCGATCGCATTACATCTTTTTGCCGCAGGGTTTGACATTCTCTTTTTGGCAGAGAAAAAAGATGCTTATGCCATTGGCGTATTTTACTCATTTCTTGTCGCTACGGTGATGGGATTTGTCGCTATGGTACCGGGGATGCTCAGCTGGTGGATCAACTACAATCTCTCGACTCATTACGCATTTGTCGTAAAACTCATTGTCGCTGCCATAACACTAGTCCTTGGCGTTATCGGCATAGGCATCTATCTGGAAAATCCAAATATCGTATATGATTACTCATTTTTGGGCGTAACTTATCATGCCATCGTCCTGCTTACAGGCTTAAACGTCATCATACTCGGCTATTACGGAGGAAAGATAAGTTGGGGGAATTTAGGAGAGGAAAAAATGCAGACAGTTTCTTTTGATACGAACGAGACCGATGTGATGATGGCAGAGGGCAAGTTTCATGATGTCGATTATGAAGCACCCATCGGGTTTTCAACACCGACATCATCCGTTAAGGCAGAGCTCAGTGCAAAACACGGAGTGGAAGAGACTCATCATGTCAGTATCTCTATACTCATAGGCGGTGCGGCAGGACTTGGGATAGACACATTGGAAAAAATACTCAGCGATGCTTTTAAAGAGAGCGGATATTATGTCTTTTCTACAAAAGAGTTTATGTCCCGTGTCCGTGGCGGAAGCAATACTACACTTTTACGTGTGGCAGATTTTCCCCTGCAGGCTCCATGCTGGGAAGTAGATGTTGCCATAGCTCTTGATGCCCTTGCCCTAGAGCACATGAAACACAGATATAAAAAAGACACGGTCATCTTCGGCGATGAGAGTTTTAACGAAAAAGGCTCTGATATGATCGCCGTAGAGATGAAAGAGAGCGCTAAAAAATTCGGGGATGCCAGATATGCAAACACGTACATGGCAGGCCTGCTTTTTGGGGTGCTAAAGATGGATAAAACAGCTCTTATGCAGAGTATCGAACACCATTTTAAAGGTGAGGGTGCAAACAAAGATGTGGCAGAGTCTGGTTATGAGACGGGTACAGATATCGCCATACCTTCACTGCCGCAACTGCCAAGATTGGACAATGATGCCATCAAAAAACTGCATCTTATGGATGGTACGACGGCGTGCGGATTCGGCTTTTTGGCTGGCGGGTGCAATATGATAACCGCATATCCGATGTCACCCTCTACTGGAGTGCTCAACTTTATGGCATCGATGTCAAAAGAGTTTGATATCGCTCTTGAACAAAGTGAAGATGAGATCGCCTCTTTGATGATGACTCTTGGCGGCTGGTACGGCGGTGCGCGTGCCATGACCTCCACTTCAGGCGGCGGGTTTGCTCTTATGGGCGAGGCACTCAGCCTCAGCGGAATGACCGAGACACCAGCAGTCATCTACCTCGCACAGCGTCCGGGACCTGCAACTGGACTGCCCACACGAAGCGAGCAGGGAGATTTGAATCTGGCGCTTTACTCGGGACATGGGCCGTTTCCCCGTGTGGTTTTGGCACCCGGTTCGTTAGAGGAGTGTATCGACTGCGGTTATCTTGCTTTTGAACTGGCTGACAGGTACCAGATACCCGTCATAGTTTTAAGCGACCAGTATTTGGCAGATTCTATCTTTATGATAGCCGATGTTGATTTTTCAGCTTACGAAGAGCATCGATACATCGCAAAAAGCACAAAAGAGTATGAACGTTATGCTGATGCACATAGCGGTATAAGCCCAAGAGCCGTACCAGGTCTTGGCGAGGGTCTTATCTGTGCTGTGGGTGACGAACATGACGAGCGCGGACAGATCACAGAGGATTATGAGATGCGTGAGCAGATGGTCTCTAAACGAGCAAGAAAAGCAGCTCTTCTTACACAAGAGGCACTTGCTCCTACATGTAAGGGTAAGGGAGAGATAGCCGTCATCGGATGGGGTTCAAGTAAAGGCGCCATAGCCGAAGCATTGGAACGACTAGATGACAAACGACTTTCGCATGTACACTTTGCATGGGTGCATCCGCTGAGTCCTGAACAGTTGAGCGTTCTTGATGGCTACAAATACAAAATTGTCGTTGAAAACAATGCCGACGCTGCTTTTGCCGATCAATTGAAGCTTCACGATATACATGTAGATGACAAGATACTGCAAAGCAACGGCTTTAGTTTCTTTGCCGATCAGCTTACGAACATGATAGAAAAATCTCTAAAGGAGTTGTCATGAGCCATCTGTTTGATAGAGAAAATGTGGATGTGGCATGGTGTCCGGGATGTGGAAACTTCGGTATCCTCAAACTCATAAAAGAGGTGCTTGAAGAGCTGCAGGTAGAGAAAAACAACACCGTCATCGTCTCAGGCATAGGACAAGCTGCAAAAACACCCTACTATGTCGATACAAATATGTTCGGAGTCCTGCACGGAAGGGCGCTGCCAGCTGCGACAGGCATTAAAATGGCAAATCCGCAACTAAACGTAGTAGCCGAGGGTGGTGACGGCGACATGTACGGAGAGGGCGGAAACCACTTTATCCACACAGTCAGACGCAATGTGAACATCGTACATGTAGTGCATAACAACATGGTCTATGGTCTCACAAAAGGGCAGGCTTCTCCCACAAGCCAAAAAGGTTTTGAGACGAAAGTACAGGTCAACGGTGTGACAAACGAACCATTTAACCCGCTCGCCGTGGCACTCTCTCTTCGTGCGGGATTTGTCTCAAGAGTCAGCATTGCCAACGCTGAACATGCAAAAGAGGTACTCAAAGCCGCATTTTTGCACCACGGCTATGCGCTTGTGGATATCTTCCAGCCCTGTGTGACTTTCAACAAGACAAACACCTACCACTGGTTTAGAGACAACACGTATGCACTTGAAGATAGTTACGACAGCAGTGATTTTAACGCGGCACTCGGCAAAGCTTTTGAGATGATGCCGATGCCTCTTGGTGTGATCTATCAGAACAAAAACAGCGGTGCTACTCTTGAAGAAAACATACGAAAAAGTGGGGAACCGCTTTATAGGACAAGTCACGATCTTGGTAAGATACAGGAGCTTTTTGAGAGCTACTAAAGAAGTTATTTGTTGAAGTTTTGCTTTGAACCGTGGATTAAATTAGTACAAAGCAAAGAGTCTTTATGATGCCCTTACGGTTTCATATTGAGTTGGAGAGGCTGGAATCCACTTGGTGGAAATGTGTCGTACATATATTCGGTAATCAGCGCGAGTTCTTCAGGAGTGACACTTCCTTTCAATGATGGCATAAGTCCAAAACGCTTAATAGCTTGAGGCATACACTTTGCTTTTTCAGCAGAAGGTGCTACTGCGTAATCTTGCATAAAGGCAAGGCTTGCTTGTTTGTCATTGTTAAATGTTTTTTTCAAATTGAACATTAACCCCATCGCAGGTGGAGCGATCATAGTCGCACGAATCTCTGGCGTTGGTTTTTCTTTCGTATGGCACACGGCACACTTCTCTTCAAAAAGTGCTTGTCCCGACATTGTTGCAGCAAACAGTGGTACACTACCTAGCATCATAATCCATAAGAGATTGATTTTCATGTAATTTTCCTTTTTAAGAAGTATATATGAGGAAAGATTAAAGTTCTATATATCATAAAATAAATAACGGTATTATTTTGTTAAACTCTACTAAATCTCATATTAAAGTTTTAAAGATGCCTCTTTACGTTCTTAATCGGAATAAAAACAGCGGTCAACACTAGAAAAAAATATAGAACGAATCTTTAGTTTTTTGATATTTCAGTATCTTTAGAGTAAAATCACATTTTTAACAACAAAGGATAACAATTGTATAAAGTATTTATGATTATATTTTTTACTATAGCAGCATCTCAGTTACAAGCACAGAGTTTTGTCCGTGAATACACGTACAATGCAAGTGAAAACGACTCAAAAGCAAGTGCGCGTAATGCGGCTTTAGAAGCACTGAAAAGTGAGTTAATAGAAGAGGTGGGCGTGAGTGTCGTCAGCTCTTTGGAAAATGAGACAAAGGTCGAGGGAGACGATGTCAAAACAATGATAAAAAGTCAACTTCAGACTTTTTCAATCGCTATGACAAAAACAGAGATACTAGATGAAAAGTGGGATGGAGAAAAATTTTGGATCAAGGTCAAGATCGAAGTAGATAGTGATGCTATGAAAGAACAAGTAAAAAAAACGATTCAAGTAGAAGTAGAAAAACAAAACGAACAACTTCTAGAACCACTGCGAGAAGAGGTGCTCCTTGGACTCCGTAACCTCCGCACGCCAGAACGCATCCGTGCTGTAACTTCTAAGGCTGTGAAACTGCCTATGGAGGGAGAGAATAACCTTTTAGTACATCGGGAAGTACTGGGAGTTTTTCAAAAATATGCGATTGATGATACACTCTATCGAGATTTTTTAGTGTCGACATTGAAGAAAATTCAACCTGATTGGAATGATAACCGTGCCCATTGGATATTTGAATATTTAGGAAATACGGGTAGTTATACGAAACAAGAGATAGATGGTTTACTCGATTTTTTTGCGCGTATGCCAAAAAGTATGCCAAACAATTATTATTATAATTTTTTTAATAAAACGCAAACTAATGAGGTGCTTTTAGCAGCGGCAGACGCCTATGTATCGCGTCTGAGTCAAGGGAAAATAGGTCGTCCTTTACCGATAATGCTTCAAAATGAGTTTCCGACACTTCTTCGCATCTTGCCTCAAGAAGTTTCAAAAACTTTAGAGCTTAAATGGAAAAAGGAGATTAAATGATACGTTTTGCAATATTTTTATTTATCTTGACAATGAGCCTTAATGCCATGAATGTTGTTAAAGAGTATCGCTATATGGCAAGTGATAGCGATTCTAAGACGAGTGCTAAAAACCAAGCGCTTAAAACACTCAAAAATCTTGTTATTGAAGAGTTGGGTAGCGGCATTGCAAAACGATTTGAAAAAAATGAAAAAGTTGAAGATGAAAATATGCAGCGTGAGCTGCGCCTCAGCGTCAATAGTTTTACAAATGCTTTTATTCAAAGCAAGATTATCGATGAGTCTTGGGACGGGAGTAGTTATTGGCTTAAAGCTTCCATAGATGTGGATGATAAAGGACTTTATGAGAAACTCAAGCTTCATTATGAAGAACTTCAAGCCCAATCAAAAGGGGAAGAACTGGAGGCGATGTTAGAAGATATCAGCACCAAAGAAAAACTGGACAGTTTCATCGATAAAGCGATCACACTTCCATTTACACAAGATATAGGCTCAAAAGCACATATGAAAGCCTTACGTATCTTTACATACAATAAAATCTTTGATGAGCGCTATCGTAATTTCTTGATCGAGACTTTAAAAACTATTGAGTATCCTTCGTGGGACAGTCGTACGGAAACGATTTTAACCTATCTGCAGGGATCGCGTCCTTATGATAAAAAAGAGCGTAAAGTCTTACTGAAAATTTTAGAAAACACACAAGTGGCAAAAAGCGTATGGGCTCTTGAGCCTATGTTAGCACCAAATGCCAGAGTGTGTGATGAGGGTGTCGATGAGCTTATGGAAAACTATCTAAAGCTTATTCGAGATGGCAAAGCAGGGCTTCCCGTCTACACGGATCTTCATCATGAACTCGCTTTTGTTGTTGAGGGATGGTCGCATACTTTGAACGCTGAGTGTCCGTTTCTAGGAAGCGATGCCATCTTAGAAGCACTCAAAAGTGATGAAGCAGATACGCTTAAAGGGGATATCTGGACAAAGGTGATCAAAAAAGCTGCTGTTGCTTCGGACAAAAATCACACAGATGCAAATAAAAAGCTTCCTGCCTTAGTCAAAGTCTGTGCTCCACATCTTCCTGAAGATAATAACGCAATAGATGCTATTAAGGAACTATATAAACGCACAGATACAACTCTACATGCTACTTTAACAACTATCTTACTAGCGGATATCCGCCGTATTTATGCGAAACAAACACTCTATGATAACGATATCGCTTTTTGTATAGCTAATGGCATTACAGTCCCAGACAAGGTATTTACTCTTCAAGAATACTATAAAAAACTTTATGATGAACCTCAAGAATCTCACCGTCGGGCATGGGTAGATGCGATAGTAGATTATGGCATAGCAAACGGCGGAAAAAATCATCAAGAGTATTTGAATGCATTGCGTTTCTTGGATGAAAAGAAAGATCATTATGATGCAGAAGTATTGTCGCGTGTAATGGAAAAAATCGGTTATGAAGATGAGACGTCGATTATGTTGTTAAGTAAGTTTCTTTCTTCACAAAATCCAAATATTTCGAGAAGGTCAAGTGGCTATTTACTAAAATGTGATAATCCTACAAAGCGCATAAATGCTATTATTGGTGTTCTTCCAAAGTTAAGTCCACAAGAACAAAGACGGGTCATCACATTTTTCATCTACTTTAAAGAGCCTGCCGCCCAAGCTTTAGCAAAATTGGAAGCCTATAGAACATCAAAAGATAGTGACTTACGATACAGCGTTGAATGGTTGGAAAAAAATCTGAAAAAAGATGGTTACATGTAAGCTTACATGTAATGATCTAGAGTGTGAAGTCAGCGATAGAGTCGATGATTATGTCCGGTTTTATGCCCATCTTTAGGTCTTGTTCTCTAAACTTTCCTGTCTTTACAAGAGCTGTTTGCAGACCTGCAACTTGCGCTCCTCCTATGTCGCTTTCTATATCGTCGCCTATCATGATGCACTCCTCTGGTTTACACTCCAGTATCTCACAAGCGAGATGATAAAATTTTATGCTTGGTTTGCCGATGATCTTTGCCTCTTTTTGCGAGGCGTATTCTAGTGCTTGAACGAAGCCTCCCGCATCTATGCTTAGCTCACCGTCATTGTCTTTAAAATAGCGGTTTTTTGCAGCGGCTAGAAGTTCGGCTCCTGCATGTAAGTGGCGAAAGGCGGTATTGAGACTCTCGTAGCTGAAGTTCTCTTGTGCGTCACCGACGACTACATATTTTATGTCCTTGTTTGACAGGTCTTTAAACTGCTTTTTTGCTTCATCAGTCAGCAGGAAGTACGCGTTTGATTCATGCTCTTGCAAGTAACGCTCGGTCACGTCGAGTGCGGTGATGATCTCGTGAGGTTCGATGGCAAAGCCCATTTTTTGTATAAGAGCCGCCAACTGATCGCCGCGTGTCTGCGTGGTGTTTGTTAAAAAGCGAACAGGGTAACGCGCTTTTATGCGTGCAACGGCTTCGATGGCACCTTCTATGGGAGTGTCACCTACGTAAAGCACCCCGCCAATGTCACACAAAACAGCTTTGATAGAGGACATAAGGTCTCCTTTTGGAGAATGTAGAACTGTCTGTATTGTAGTCACAGATGCTTTATATCGGGATGAAAGTTTCAAATTAATGGCTTTTTTACAGAGATCTTGTTTTATAATGCCGTAATTACTAAGTTTAAAGGGAGTCCCTATGGTGTTAACCGATCTCATAGCCACATTGCAGTTGTCCATTGGTCCGGTCATCCTTATCTCGGGAGTCGGACTTATCATCTTGAGTCTTACAAACCGTTTTGGGCGCATAACCGACAGAACGCGACAACTCTCGGTTGAGTACCGCAGTGCTTCGGGATCTGACCTTTACCGCATCTTGTCGGAACTAAAGATATTGACAGTCAGAGCAAAAGTGATCAGAGCTAGCAATGTCGCAGCCGTGTTGAGTGTCTTACTTGTCTCGTTCATCATTATCAGTCTGTTTTGGTCTGCATTATTTGATGTCAATATTGGCTCTCTTATCGTCGTGCTTTTTATCTCCAGCATCATCAGTTTGATCCTTGCTCTTTCTTTATTTATCTATGATCTTGAACTCTCTCTAAAAGCGTTATGGATAGAACTTCCCGACTCGATAACCAAACCGGATAAGTAATAATCCCTCTTCTAGCACACATAATGCACTTATATAAAATAAACAAGGGAAACTGATGAACGTAGAAGAGAAGATAAAAGAGAACCTCTTAAAAGAGATGTACACAAATATAGACAGGTTGTACGATTACATGGAACAACACTATATCTTAAGCGATGAACACCACACTCTCATCATCAAGCAGCTTAACAAACTCAAAGACCAGTTTTATCTTATCTCTCAAAACAGCAAGTTGTCCTGATGGTTCACGTTGTAATAGAAAAGCGCTGTGAGTGTGCCAAGAAAAATGGCTTGGAACAAATACGCAGTTTTTCCACGCGGGAAGAAGCCCAAGAACATGCTTATGAGTGGGCTGACAATCTTAACAATACTTACTGCGGCAAACACGGATTTGATGTTGTAGAGGTCGATGATAATTTTGTCATATCCGTAGAAGAGGGCGGTTTTGTCGAGGCCTGCGAGATATAATCTCTTAATGAGAACACTTAATGCAATTATTAAATAAAAAAAGGTGAGATTATGGAATATCATGTTGTTGTAGAGAAGATGTGCGCATGTGCACGTCGCAAAAATATGC
This sequence comes from bacterium, assembly GCA_018824305.1. Classification (GTDB taxonomy): domain Bacteria; phylum Campylobacterota; class Campylobacteria; order Campylobacterales; family Sulfurimonadaceae; genus Hydrocurvibacter. The sequence goes on along the minus strand of JAHJGM010000050.1, from coordinate 2,272 downwards.
CGCAGATAAAAACATTTGATGATAAAGAAAACGCTCACAGAGTAGCACGTGCTTGGGCACAGGAATTAAACGAGACTTTTTGCGGTAATCACGGGTTTGAAGTGATCGAAGTGGATGACAATTATGTCATAGCAGTAGGAGAGGGAAGTTATTAGACCTCTTTTTTATAGGGAGTCAAAAATGATTATCGGTGTACCAAAAGAGATCAAAACGGATGAGTATCGTGTGTCAGTCACACCTGCAGGAGTGAGTGAACTGATAAAAGAGGGACATAGTGTCTATGTTCAAAACAGTGCAGGTGAAGGAAGCGGTTTTAGCGATGAAGCGTATGAAAAAGCTGGTGCTATGCTTTTAGATGATGTCGCAGAGCTTTTTAAACTCTCAGATATGATCGTGAAAGTCAAAGAGCCTATTGCTCTAGAATATGAACTTTTTAAATCGAAACAGATACTTTTTACCTATCTGCATCTTGCCGCAGACAGAGCACAGACAGAGTTTTTACTGGAAAAAAAGATAAGAGCTTTCTCGTATGAGACATTAAACGTCAACGGGCATCTTCCGCTATTAGAGCCGATGAGTGAGGTAGCAGGCAAGATGGCAGCCATTATGGGAACCGTGCATCTTGGCAGATACAACGGAGGAAGCGGACTGCTTGCAGGCGGTGTTGTCGGGACACAAAGAGCCAAAGTGATGGTTCTTGGCGGAGGAGTGGCAGGAAAAGCTGCAGCTGAGGTCGCAGCAGGTCTTGGCGCGGACGTAACTATTTTGGATATCAACATAGAACGTCTTCATTATCTAAACGATGTGACACCGGCAAATGTAGCGACTCTTTATAGTTCACATGAGACTATAAGCGCACTTTTGCCTGAATGCGACATTATCGTAGGAACAGTCCTTATCCCCGGTGCAAAAGCACCAAAACTCATAACCAAAGAGATGATAAAAACGATGAAAAAGGGTAGTGTCTTAGTGGATGTCTCGATAGACCAAGGCGGATGTTTTGAGAGTTCACGTCCTACGACTCATACACATCCAACATTTATCGAGGATGATGTAGTGCATTACTGTGTGGCAAATATGCCCGGAGCATATCCGCATACATCGACCTATGCGCTTACAAATGCAACGCTCAAGTATGTAAAAGCACTTGCCCGCCATGGTGCGGAAGATGTCTGTCGGGAGCTGCCCGTGATGATAAGTTCGCTTAATACCTATGACGGAGTTCTTTACAACAAAGCCGTAGGCGAAGCACACGGCCTGCAAAGTGAACAGTTTTGTTTATAGTAGGGACAAAAGTTTTTTAATGTGATGCTGATTGAACTGATGTTTCATAAAAGGGTCGGCTATCATCATCTTTAAAGCTTCAAAGGAGGAGACTTTGCCTCTGTAAGGTCTCTCTATCGTCAAAGAATCAAAAACATCACATATCGCCAAAATAGTACTGAGCATATTTGTGTCCTTCTTTTTCAGACCTTTTGGGTAACCGCTTCCGTCAAATCTTTCATGGTGCTGTGCGACGACAGTTAGTATGATGGGATCATATATTTTGTTTTTTTTCAGTATATCCGTACTGAAATCTACATGTTTTTGGACTACTTTAAACTCTTTTTCATTTAACAGCCTGTCATGATCGATGATCTCTTCTATATGTTTTTTTCCAAGATCATGTAAAAGCGAGGCGTATCCCAATTTTAAAAGTTCATCATAACTTAAACGAAGAGAATAGCCAAGTTGCAATGCGTACATCGCGACATTGAACGAGTGAATAGATAAAGTATAATCATTTCGCATGATAGGCATGATGTTTTTTAGACGATACTGATCGTTTTGGATCAAAAAGACCATTGATTCTACAAGTGCTTGTACACTAGAGGTATCTACTTCATCCTCTTCGCTTGCCGAAAAATCCTTAAAAAGCTTCGCATTGACTTCACAAAGCAGGTTGAATATTTTTGAAGGATTGCTTTTAAAATGTTTCACTAATGTAAAAAGTGTTTTATTATGAACGTGTTCTATTTTTTCTTGCAGCAAGTGTATATCTTCTATTTTGCCGCTTGAAGTATTTAGATGTTCATAGGTATGCAGTACTTCGAGAAGTTTTTCATCGATCAATGTACCAGAGTTTATACAAAAAAGATATGAATCGGAGAGTTTTAGTAGAATGTCGTCTTCTATAGTGTCTCCTACTTGATATTCTTGATGGACAGGTTCTTCATCCATCTTTATCCATTTCATAGATATCCCCTTACAATATACAGATAAAAAGTTTATG
>JAHJGM010000049.1 GCA_018824305.1 bacterium | reverse complement strand
CCTACTCTACCGCTGAGCTAATCCGGAATATTTATGAGCCGAAATTATATGTTAAAGGAACTTAAGAGCACCTTTAAACTAAGCTTATTTAGCGTTTTCTTTTGAGATTTTTTGATAGTACGAGAAACTCTAAATTTCCGATTCTGTTTGTAGTTATATCACCTGTTTCAATCAGCTTTTTGAGTCTTGATTTTGAGTCTTCATCAAACAAAAGTTCAATATCTTCCAAAGTAAGAGGACGTTTGTCCAGTGTGTTGATAATCTTTTCATCCGTATAACTGCTTACGCAGCTTTCAGCATGAGTACGTGAAGCTATATGAATCGGCAAAGAGGCATCGAACATCTGTGCAATCTCATACAACTCTGTGTAGCTTATGCCTTGCACAGGATATGCCGGAGGTCTGTCGATAGTTCCTATATCTATGCGCTCTACATGCGAAAGAGTTTTTAGCACTTCGTTTATAGCCTGTACTTCCTCTTTTGTATCATTGAGCCCATAAACAAAAAGTATCTCTATGTAAAGCTTGCCTGCAAACTCTTGTGAAAACTCTTGTACCTTACATGTAAGGATATCTATCTCTATACCTTTATGCGGTCTGTCTATTTTTTTAAACACTTCCGGCGTGACGGCGTCAAGAGAAAGTTTCACTTGATCTAATTTTAAAAGTGTTTGAAATACTTTTTCATCTATGAGTGCTGCACTGTTTGTGAGGATGAGTATCTCTCGTTCACCTTTTATCTTCGCTATCTCATCTATAAGTTCGCTTAGATATGGATAAAGAGTCGGTTCACCATTTGCGGTAAGTGTAATAACATCGATATTATTATGCTCATCAAGCGCATTTTTGAGATCCTCGATAATCGTTTGTACACTTACAATATTTGTCTGTTTATCGACTGTAGCAGCAGGAGCGAGTTCGCAGTAAAGACAGTCGAAGTTGCACTGTTTTAGTGCAGGAGAGAGATCGATACCCAGCGAGTTACCGAACCGTCTTGAGCGGATCGGTCCGAAAATGGTCTTATTTTCCACTAACGCGGTGACACTCATTGATAAAATGCTTCGCATTTTCTACAGGAACATCGGGAAGGATGCCGTGCCCTAGATTAAAGATATGGCGTTTTCCGCCCATGATCTTTTGAAGTGCTTCTACGCACTCTGTAGTCGATTCTTTTGAGTAAAGACGGCATGGCTCCATATTTCCCTGAAGCACATATCTATCGCCAAGTTTCTCTTTCGCGTAAGCCATAGGTGTCGACCAGTCTACACCAAATACATCGAAGTTTCCGTACACTTTGTCTAAAAACGCAGGAATCCCTTTAGGAAACATGATCACAGGGATATGCGGATACTTCTCTTTTAAATACTCAGCGATCTCGACCATGTATTTCCAAGAGAATTCATCATATTTGGACGGCTCGATCGCCGCTGCCCATGAATCGAATATCTGAACGACATCGATACCGCTTTGTATCTGTTTTTCCATGTAGAGTTTTACGACTTCTGTCACTTTTGCAAGAATTTTATGTAAAAGTTCCGGATTTGAATACATCATCTTTTTACAGATGTTGTATGTCTTCGTACCTTCGCCCTCTATCATATATGTTGCAAGCGTCCAAGGTGCTCCCGTAAAACCGATAAGCGCTTTATCTTCAGCCAACTGCTCTTTTATAAGTTTGATAGTGTCGTAAACATAAGTCAGTTTTGAAGCCGCTTCCTCGCCGCCGATAAGTCTCTCAAGATCAGCTTCGTTTCTGATAGGGTCAGAAAATTTAGGACCTTCCCCCTTTACAAAAGAGAGCTCCATTCCCATCTCATCGGGGATCACCAAAATATCGCTAAACAAAATAGCAGCATCGACACCGACGATATCAACTGGTTGCAGTGTCACTTCACATGCTTTTTTCGGATCATGACAGAGGTTTAAAAAGTTGCCGGCTTTTGCACGTACTTCCATATATTCCGGAAGGTAACGTCCCGCTTGACGCATCATCCAAACTGGAGTATACGGTGTTTCTTTGCCAAAACATGCATCTACAAAAATTTTACTCATTAAAATATTCTCCTTAATTTTATTGCATAAAATGAAGGGAACCTCCATTTATTTAATACGCTATTGCAACAAGTCACACTAGAAAAATCAGTGTTTCTCGCCGACTTTGCTTAAAAAATACAGACCTACACTCACCGCAGTGATTGAAAGTGCAAAGTACATCATCTCTAATGCACCGTGATACTCGGTATGCCCTACACGTTGAAAGAAAGTCACAACAAGTACCATAACGATAACTTTTGATATCTTGTCTTTTAGTTGATCAAGCGAATGGATAGCAAGTATCTTGTTTTCTCTTTCTCCATCCTCTTTTGCAGCATCTATATCAGAGATAAAGAGTTCATACAGACCAAATGAGAAAAGCAGCATAACCACACCGATAAGATAAAGATCGACTGCACCGATGATGCCGCCGACGACATCTTCATGGAAGTTTTCAGGATGCAGATGATCATAATATGTCAAAAACACTTTTTTCGCAGTGTCATAAACATCAAAACTTGCCACCGCGAAAAGAGCGATAGCACCGATGAGACCAAATATAACCGCAAGCAGAACTATAAATCTACTGCTCCATAGACCGCTTTCAAATATTTTTTCTATCATCTTAGTTAGCCTCTTGCATCTCTACCCATTTTTGGGCAATACGGACAGCATTTGTAGCAGCACCGACTCGTAAGTTATCCGCTACGATGAACATATGGATCATCTTAGCGTTAAATAAGTCACCTCTGATACGACCTACGAATGTCTCGTTTTGATCCATACAAGCTATCGGCATCGGGTATTCGCTGGCTTGAGGGTTGTCCAAAATAATAATGTTTGGTGCTTTTGACAATACTTCTCTTGCCGCATCTGCGCTAACACTGTTCTCAAATGTAAGAGTAAGAGCTTCTGCATGTCCGCGAAGTGTCGGCACACGTACACATGTAGCACTCAGCTGAATATTTTTGTGCATGATCTTAGTAGTTTCATTGACCATTTTCAGCTCTTCTTTTGTGTATCCGCTGTCAGTAAACGAATCTATCTGAGGGATGACGTTGAGTGCTATTTGATGTGGAAACTTAGTGTGTGCCGCTTCATCAAGTTTAAATGCAAAAAATGACTGCATCTGATTTACAAGCTCTTCCATAGCAGATTTACCTGCACCCGAAGTCGCCTGATATGTAGCAACATCTACACGAACCAACCCATACGCCTTATCAAGCGGTTTAAGTGCTTGAACCATCTGAATAGTCGAGCAGTTTGGATTGGCTACGATTCCCGTGTCTTTCCACAAAGCGATATCTTCAGGATTTACTTCAGGAACTACAAGAGGAACATTTTTATCCATTCTAAAATGGCTTGTATTATCAACGACTACAGCTCCCGCTTTTACAGCAAACGGAGCAAATTTAGCAGAAACACTTCCGCCTGCACTAAAAAGTGCTATTTGGATATCTTCCTCTTCAAAAATTGTCTCTGTCAACTCTTTTATTTCTACATCTCTACCATTAAATTCAACTGTCTGACCGGCACTTCTGCTACTTGCCAGCGGTACTAGTTTTGCAACAGGAAAATCTACCTCTTCTAAAACTCTTAAAATTTCCTCTCCAACAGCGCCATTTGCACCTACAACAGCAACATTATATTTACTCATATTTTCTCCTAAATTTTTAATGTAATCCACGACTTTCTAAAAAAAGATCTTCAGCTGTAATCTCATTACCGTCACTTAGTATCGCTGCTCTTTGAATAACAGAGATAAGCTCTCTTATATTCCCGGGCCACTTATACAGTACTAACTGCTCTTTTGCACAATCTTGAAATCTTTTTTCAAAAAGCCCGTACTCTCTACAGCTCTGCTCCAAAATATTTTGCGCTATAGGCAAAATTTCCTCTTTACGTTCACGTAAAGGAGGGATATTGAGCGGGATCGTGTTTAAACGATAATAGAGATCCTCTCTAAACTCGCCATTTTTTATCTTATCGCTCAAATTGGCATTCGTTGCCGATATTATACGAATATCTATCTTAATCGATTTAGATGATCCAAGACGTCTTATCTCTTTTTCCTGCAAAGCGCGAAGAAGTTTCGCTTGGACACCGTAGGGCATCTCTGCTATCTCATCTAAAAAAAGTGTACCGCCGTTTGCGTTTTCAAAATGTCCTGCTTTTGCTTCAGTCGCATCGGTAAAAGCACCCTTTTCATAACCAAACAGTTCACTCTCTATCAGGTTATCTGGAATCGCCGCCATATTGATAGCTACAAATACTTTTTTAGCTCTTTGTGAGTTTTCATGTACATACTTTGCAAAGACCTCTTTACCTACACCGCTCTCGCCAAGAAGCATCACTGTTGCATCTGTCCTAGCAGCCTTATCAGTGATAGAGATAACCTTTTTTAGAGCATCCGACGTGGCAATAAAGCCGTTAGAGGTGCTAGTTTTTATTTTCGGAGCAGCTTTTTTGACGACTTTAGATACTTCATCCGCTCTTTTAATAGCTTTTATCAATGTATCGATCTCAAAAGGCTTTAGCAGAAAATCTTTCACGCCCAGATGGATAGATTCGATCGCTCTTTGAAGCGTAGCATTTCCGGTCATTATGATGACTTCATATTTTCCCTCTAATGCTTTTACAAATTCGATACCATCCATTCCCGGCATATTGATATCTGTGATTACTAGTTCAAAACTACTGTCTAAGCCTTTAAGTGCGTCTTTTGCATTCTTGAAGGTTTTGATATCAAACTCTTTATAATCTTCCATTGCGATCTCTAAAGATTTGCGCATATTGATATCATCTTCAACGATGGCGATTTTCACCATAAACCTCACTTTTAATCTTTAAAACTACTATTTTTATGGGGCAATTTTAACTAAATTATCATTAAACTCGACTGTGAAATTTATGGGATATATATTGATACGATGGGAGCTTGTTTCGATATATCAGCTTTATAAGCGATATATCGAAACTGTAAGAAGTTTTATTCTAGATCTAAAGTCGAAACATCTTCAGATTCTGAATCATCATCTTCATCTTCCTCTTTTTTCGGACAACGAGACACATTGACGACATCATCACCTTTTACGATATAGACACCGCTTGTATTTCTTGATGATTTTGAGATCGTCTGCATATCGACACGTATCATCTTACCGCCGACAGTCAGAGCCATCATATCCATGTTTTCATCTACCATCAGACAACCTACGACGTTCACGCCTGTCTTTTGGTTTAGTTTCATTGCGATAACACCTGAACCGCCACGATTAGTGAGTCTGTATTCTCCGGCATCCGTACGTTTGCCGATACCTTTTTCACTCACCATAAGGATCTCTTGCTCATCGCTTTCTATGACATTCGCATCGACTACTTTATCGCCGGCTATTTTAAACTTAATACCTCTTACACCACGAGTGCTACGACCTTGCTCACGAGTTTTTTCTATATCGAATTTAATACACTGAGCTTTTTGAGTCACGATGAAAAGATATTTTGTTTCTTTAGTCGCTATCTTAGCAACGATCAGTGTGTCGTCATCATCAAGAACGATAGCTCTGACACCGTTGCTTCTGATGTTTGAGAACTCTGAAAGATTTGTACGTTTTACAATCCCTTGTTCAGTAAAGAAAGTCAACGATTTATCTTCACTAAAATCAGTTGTAGGAAGGATAGAACAGATACTTTCATCAGCCATTAGATTAATGAGATTTACAACCGCTTTACCTTTTGCCGTTCTGCTTCCTTCAGGAATTTTGTATACCTTCAACCAGTGTAGCTGACCGCGGTTAGTTATAAACAGTAAAGTATCATGCGTGTTACATGTAAAGAATTTCTCTATAAAGTCATCTTCATAAATAGTTACAGCTGTTTTACCTTTACCGCCACGGCGTTGTTTTTCATACTGTGCAAGAGGAACACGTTTAATGTATCAACGGTGAGTAATTGTAACGACCATAGGCTCATTAGGGATAAGATCTTCTATATCGATGTCATCATAATCATCTTCGATATCCGTACGTCTTTCTATAGAATAACTTTCATATATCTCATCAAATTCCGCTTTGATGATTCCGTGTAAGACCTCTTCACTTTTTAAGATAGATTCTAGATACTCGATAAGTGCGATAAGTTCTCTTAGTTCATTCTCGATCTTTTCACGTTCTAGACCTGTTAATCTACCAAGACGCATATCCACGATACTTTGTGCCTGAATAGGTGAAAAATCAAATTCGCTTACCAAATTGTCACGGGCATCTTCGATACTTGCACTTGTCTTGATAACTCTGATGATCTCATCAATGATGTCAAGCGCTTTTTTCAGACCCTCTAAGATATGCGCACGAGCTTTTGCTTTTTCAAGATCAAAGATAGTTCTACGGATGATGACAGTCTTACGGTGGTTGATAAACTGCTTCAATATCTCTTTAATCCCAAAAATACGAGGTTCTTGGTTTAGGATAGATAACATGATAATACCAAACGTAGTCTGCATATTTGTAGATTTGTACAGGTTATTCAGTACGATCTCACTCATCGCATCGCGTTTAAGTTCGATGACGACACGGATACCTTCACGGTCAGATTCGTCTCTTATCTCAGAGATACCCTCTATCACTTTCTCTTTTACAAGGTTAGCGATACTCTCGATCAAACGAGCTTTATTGACCTGATATGGAAGTTCATCTATGACGATGACATCTTTGTTCGCTTTTTTCTCAATATGAGTCTTTGCACGCACTTTAATACGACCGCGTCCTGTCTCATACGCATCCATGATCCCTTTTTTACCAAAAATGGTTCCACCGGTTGGAAAGTCAGGTGCCTTGATATACTCCATAAGTTCATAAAGTTCACAGTCAGGATTTTCTAAAAGAACTTTTAGTCCATCTATGATCTCTCTTGGATTGTGTGGAGGAATATTTGTAGCCATACCGACCGCGATCCCGCTTGAACCGTTGATAAGAAGGTTTGGAACACGAGTAGGAAGAACATCAGGCTCTTGAGTCGTACCGTCATAGTTGTCTATCATATTGACAGTATTTTTTTCAAGGTCTTTAAGAAGTTCGCCTGCATATCTTGTCATACGAGCTTCCGTATAACGCATAGCAGCCGCATTATCGCCATCGATCGAACCGAAGTTCCCTTGTCCGTCGACGAGTGGCATACTCATAGAAAATGGCTGAGCCATACGTACTAGCGCGTCATAAACAGCAGTATCCCCATGAGGGTGATACTGACCGATAACGTCACCGACTATACGCGCTGATTTTTTATACTTTGCACCGGCTGATAAGTTGAGTTTATCCATAGCATAAAGTATACGTCTATGAACAGGTTTTAAACCATCACGAACATCAGGAAGCGCACGACCTATAATGACACTCATAGAATAGTCAAGATAACTGCTCTGTAAAGTGTCTTCTATGTTTATGTTTTGTATTTCACCGTTTTGCAACAAATCGTTCATCAATCATGCCTAGAAATAATTTTTTCCCATTCTAGCGAAACTTGCCTTAAGTTTCTACTAACTTTGCAATATGCAATCTCTTAATGAACGTCTAGGAGGAACAACTGAGCTTTAATGCCTTTAACTGATGCGGTGTAGCCTTTGCATAAGAGTTAAATTCTGCATGTTCTTCATATGGATCTTGTGCTATCTTTAAAAGTGAATCAACCAAAGAATAATCTCCGATCTCCGCTTTTTCTATTGCTTCTTGAAGCATATAGTTTTTTAGAACATATTTTGGATTGACTCTTTTCATGCCCTCTTTATATGGAAGCTCTTTTTCATACTCCTCCAACCACTCAACTATTCGTTTATCTGATATAAAAAGCTTAGATATCTCGCTTCTATCATTATATTCACTGAGTGTTCTAAAGAAAAGCGTATAGTCAACAGCATCATTTTGCATAATATTAAAAAGCCACTGTATAAGTTTTGAGTGCTCTTTGCTCTCACTAATTCCAAGCTTTGCACACATCAAAGAATGAAACTTTTGTGTGAAATATGCAGGATACTTCTCTAGTATCTCTTTTCCCTTATCCATATTTATAAGAGGAGAGAGAGCTTTAAGCAGCATGGAGAGATTCCAGTAACCTATATTGGGCTGATTTCCAAAACTGTATCGCCCCTCCACATCGGTATGGTTACATATAAAGTCAAAATCATAGTCATCCAAGAACGAGTACGGTCCGTAATCGATAGTGAGTCCGGCAATGGACATATTATCCGTGTTCATTACTCCGTGAGAGAAACCTATGCTTTGCCAATAAGCCATAAGGTGTGCAGTGCGTTTTACTATCTCTTCGTACATTAATATATATCTATTCTCTTTATCGGCATACTCACTAAAGCTTTGTTTTAAAACATAATCTGCCAGCTGTTCAAGTTTTTCGTATCTCTTCTTATAATAGAAGTACTCAAATGTACCAAATCGTATCCAGCTAGACGATACTCTTAAAACGATCGCTCCTTTTTCCCATCTTTCACGTGCGATATTCTCATTACTGCCTATCACAGCCAAAGCTCTCGTCGTCGGTACACCTAGAGCATGCATCGCCTCGCTCATCAGATATTCTCGGATGGAGGAACGAAGCACGGCTCTTCCGTCACCCTCTCTTGAATAACGCGTTAGTCCGGATCCTTTGAGTTGCAGATGCCACCCATTTAACTCTCCAAGATTAATAGCTCTGCCGTCGCCAAGACGCGGAACATAGTATCCAAACTGATGACCCGCATAACACATAGCAAACGGTTCGCTTCCCTCTAATATAGTATTTCCATTGACAAACTCAACGAACTCTTTACTAGAGAGTTCATCAATATCTATATTTAATAGCTTTGCGATCTCAGCATTCGCAGATATCAAAAAAGCCCCCTTTAAGGGCATTGGTTTTACTTTATGGAAAAACTCTTCATCAAAATTCAGATAATCGGTCTTTAACTTTATATTTTCTAATTTCATACCTGCAGTTTTACATAGATATAGCTTCAAAGCATATAAGCGATGCAATATAGTCAAAACTTATAGGTATTTTTTCAATTGATTAAATTTTAATCATATAATTGATTTTTAATATACAACGAAGTGATATACTTTTCTCATAAATTAATTCACTCAAGCAATTGAGTATAAAGGAAAGAAAATGAAAAAATGGCTTTTAGCAACGTTATTGCTTTTACCATCTTTAGTACTTGCTGAAGATGCTGCTCCTACACTAGATAGTGGTAACACTGCGTGGATGATGATTTCTACTGCATTGGTATTACTAATGACTCCGGCAGGTCTTGCTCTGTTTTACGGTGGTATGACTCGTGCGAAAAACGTGCTTAACGCATATGCGATGGTTTTCGTAGGATTTAGTGTTGCGTTTATCGCTTGGGTTGTTGCTGGTTATTCAATGGCATTTGGTTCAGCTGATGGCAGTTTAAACAGTGTTATAGGTGGTTTATCTAACTTTATGCTTGAGGGCATTAAGTGGACAGATTTAAGCGGTACATACCCGACTTTCGTATTCATTGCGTTCCAAGGTACATTTGCTGCTATTACTGTTGCTATTGCTAGTGGTTCTATTATCGAGCGTATGAAATTTTCTACATGGCTAATATTTGCAGCTATCTGGACAGTTGTAGTTTATGCTCCAATCGCTCACATGGTATGGGGTGGAGGATTCCTATTTGATGCCGGTACTCTTGACTTCGCAGGTGGAACAGTTGTTCACATGAATGGTGGTCTTGCTGGTTTAGTTCTTGCTTTCTTGGTCGGTAAACGTGCCGGATATCCAAAAATCGCTATGAAACCTATGAGTGTTATGTTAACTGCTCTTGGTGCAGCTATCCTTTGGTTTGGTTGGTATGGATTCAATGCAGGTTCTGCATTCGGTGCAAATGCAATCGCTGGTGTAGCTCTTTTAACTACTACAATAGCAACTGCAGCAGCAGCTATCACATGGTTGGTAATTGAATGGGTAATCTTCAAAAAACCTACTCTTCTTGGGGCAGCTTCAGGTGTTGTAGCTGGTCTAGTTGCGATCACTCCGGCTGCTGGTTTTGTTGGTGTTGGCGGAGCTTTCATCATCGGTATAGTTGGTTCAGTAATCGGTTTCTTCGGTGTAGCTTTCTTGAAGAAAAAACTTGGATATGATGATAGTTTAGATGCATTTGGTATTCACTTCCTAGCTGGTCTATGGGGTGCATTAGCAACTGGTATATTCGCTCTAAACGACAAAGATCTTTTATGGGACGGTCCACTTAAAGCAAGTGATGACAGAATGGGACAAATCATGGTTCAACTTGAATCTATCGCAGTTGTCGGTCTAGTAACTCTAGTCGGTACAGTTATAGTTTACTTTATAGCTTCTGCAATCACTGGTGGCGGACGTGTTAGTGAAGAAGTAGAAACAGTTGGTCTTGATGAAGCAGTACACGGTGAACGTGGATTAAACTTATAATTGAAGGATATTTAGATGAAAAGAATAGAAGCGGTTATCAAACCATTCAAACTAGAAGATGTTAAAGATGCTTTAGCAGAGATCGGTATCACAGGTATGACAGTAAGCGAAGTAAAAGGTTACGGTCGTCAAAAAGGGCACAGCGAGCTTTATCGCGGTGCTGAGTATGTTGTAGATTTTCTACCAAAAGTAAAAATGGAAATGGTAGTAGCTGATGAGCAAGTAGATGCTGTATCAAACGCTATTATCAATGCTGCTCGCACTGGCAAGATCGGTGACGGTAAAATCTTTATCAGCGACGTAAACAAAATCATCCGTATCCGTACTGGTGAAACAGATAACGAAGCTATATAGCAACCTTAGGCACAAATCTTTTGTGCCTACTCTTCCTTATAACTGCCGACCTAAAACTTTTTTTTAAACTTCCTGAATTTAAATTTGTTATATAATCAAACAATCTCTTTTTAAAGGGGAAATTATGTTAGATAATATTTTACTTCGTATTGCAAAAACAGCGATTCTTAACAGATTTGATGCCGATTATAAGATCGATAGAGCAGATCTTTTTGAAGAATACCCTTACCTTTTAAAAAACGGTGCGGCATTTGTAACACTGCACTATGACAATCAGCTTCGAGGCTGTATTGGTTCTATTATCGCCCATAGAAGTCTACTGGATGATATTGTAGGTAATGCCGTTTCTGCCGCGTTTAACGATCCCAGATTTTCATCTTTGAGTGTAGATGAGTTATCACATCTGAAGCTAGAAGTCTCTGTTTTGACAGAACCTGAATTGATAAACTATGATGATTATACTGATCTTCTTACGAAGATAACACCCCGTCTTGACGGATTGATTTTGAAACAGGGGATATATCAGGGAACATTTTTACCTCAAGTATGGGAACAACTGCCCTCAACTGAAGAGTTTTTAGAACACTTAAGCTATAAGGCAGGTGCAAATCCGTCTATATATGAGGAACATCCAAGCATCTACAGTTATAGAGTCGATGCCTTAGAGGAGAGATTCGATGAAGTACTACCGCTATAATGATGAAAATTCCATAGAATGCGTTTTATGCAAACATTACTGTACTCTAAAAAAAGATGGCCACGGGATCTGCGGTATCAACTACAATATAGATTCCAAACTAGTCAATAAAACTTACGGTCATCCAAGTGCCGTACATGTAGACCCCATAGAGAAAAAACCTCTTTACCATTTTTTGCCAAATACGCTCTCCTTGTCACTGGGGACCGTAGGGTGTAATTTCAGATGTCCGTTCTGCCAAAACTACTCGATCTCGCAAACAACAGTCGTAGATGAGAGTGTCACATTGATGCCCGAAGATGTAGTCGAACTCGCTCTAAAATACAACTGCCAAAGTATTAGCTACACCTATAATGAACCGACTATATGGTATCCCTATGCAAAAGACATAGGAGTATTGGCAAGAGAAAAGGGACTAAAGAATGTTTTTGTTTCCAGCGGGTATGAATCACATGAAGTGATAGCAGACATGCACTCTTGGCTTGACGCAGCCAATATCGACCTAAAAAGCTTCTCGCATGATTATTATAAAAAAGTTTTAAAAGTAAATCTTGAAGGTGTCTTAGAATCGCTTATAGAGTTTGCAAAAAGCAATATCTGGCTTGAGATAACAACACTTCTTATACCGGGGGTCAATGACAGCAGCGAAGAGATAGAACAAATGGCGGAGTTTATAGCTACGAAACTGGGTACCGAAATACCTTGGCACTTCAGTGCCTTTCATCCGGATTATAAGATGCAAGATACAGCCAATACCCCCCTTAATACACTGTTAAAAGCCAAAGCAATAGCACAAAAACACGCGATCAAATATATCTATTTGGGCAATATTGCAAATGATAGCAGTACCTATTGTCCAAATTGCGCTAAAAAGCTGATAGAGAGAAATGGATTTAATTCGCAGATTCTAAGTCTCATAGATGGCAAATGTACAAATTGCGGATATGAGATAAAAGGGAGATGGTCATGAAAAGAGAGATGAGTGTAGCCGGAGCATTTTATCCAAATGATCCCGATGAAATAAAAAGATATTTTAATCAGTTTACGAACCTCTATGATAAAAACCTTACTCTGCCGGATATCAAAGCAAAAGCCGTCATAGTCCCTCATGCAGGCTATATCTACTCCGGATTTACTGCCAATGTCGCATACAGAGTTTTAAAAAACAGCGGTTTGAAAAAGTTTGTTGTCATAGGTCCTTCCCACAGAGTCTCATTTCACGGAGCCAGTCTCTGTGAGTTTGAAACATACAAGACACCGCTGGGAGAGCTTAACAGCTCTACGGAACTACTTGATGATCTCAAACAAGAATTTAATCTTAGTTGTTTTGCCGATGCACATCATGAACACAGTACGGAAGTCCAGTTTCCTTTTATCAAACACTATCTAGATAATGTGTCTATTTTGGAGATTGTTTACGGTATGGCTGATCCAAAGCAGATATCCGAAATCATCGACTATCTGCTAAGTAAAGATGATACAGGAATCATCATCAGCACGGATCTAAGTCATTTTTATGATCAAAAAACGGCAAATCAACTAGACAATATTTGTATTGACGCTGTAAAAAATCTTGACCTCCGTGGGATCCATGAAGGATGTGAGGCATGCGGGATCATTGGTGTAGAAGCGATGATAATCAGTGCTAAAAAAGCAGGCTTACATGTAAATATATTGGATTATAGAACAAGTGCGGACGCAAGCGGAGACAAAGACAGAGTCGTCGGATATCTAAGCTCCTGTTTTTATGCATAGCTCTTTAAGATGATTTTAGCTTGGATTCTGTTACCATAACATAAAAAATATATATCACTTTTATAATTATTATGGATAATCATGCAGAATGTTCAACTAAGTTCTATCGTGTCAAAAAAAGCCTTCCCGTTAAAAAGTGATGATTCTATTTATGATGCACTCACTTTAATGACAGAGAACCAGATCAGTTCTGTTGTTATTGTCGACAATGACAACAAACCTATCGGTATCTTCACAGAACATGACAGTTTGAAAATAGCTTCAAATTTTATAAATACTTCAAATAAAATATCCGATGTTATGACAAAGAAGATTTTTACAATCAGAGATGATATAAATATCAATGATGCTTACATAGAGATGGATAAAGAGGGTTTCAACCATCTAGTTGTCGTGGATAAACAGGGATCGTATCTAGGTGTTGTGACTCAAGGCGATTTTTTGAGAAATGCGACTTTTAAACAAATAAATCTCTTTAAAAGTGTTTCGGACATCAGCATAAGTGTCCCCTTGACGGTAGAGGCAACGGCACTTATCAAAGATGTCGCCAAAATCATGGAAGAGCGGAATTTTAATTTCGCGATCATCACGGAAGACAACAAACCAAAGGCTCTTATCACCCAAAGAGATATAAGCCGTTGTCTCACAGAAGTCTCTCTGAATGAACTCTCATCCAGATCGATCAGCACACTTCAAACGCAAAGATTTCATTTTTTAAATAAATCCTCTTCTATTAGAGAAGCTATTGTCCTTATGGAGAGTGCGGGCGTACATCAACTCATCATAGTCGATGACAAAGATGAGCTCATTGGTATTATTTCTCGTCATGATCTGCTTGAAGCACTCTATGGCTCATATTTCAAGCATCTTATCAATACGATCGAGATGAAGAACCTCACACTTATAGAATTGCAAAAGAGTCAAACTGCACTCAATACACAGACTGCTTTTCTTAACAATATCATCAATACCATCCCTGACCTCATCTGGATAAAAGATCTGGATGGAAAGTATCTTACATGTAACAGGTTGTTTGAAAACTACTTCGGTATCGAAAAAGAAAATATTATCGGTAAAGCCGACTATGATTTCGTCGATAAAAAACTGCCTGTATATCTTCACGACTATGATAAAAAAACAATGGAAAGTGAAGAATATCTTGTTTTTGCAGATGGTTCTCACAGCGGATTATACAAAATCCGCCAGACTCCTATGTTGTCCAATGACAATATCATTATCGGAACATTATATATTGCACACGATATAACTGAACAAAGAGAAAAAGAAAAAGAGCTTAAAAAGCTGGCTAATTATGATTTTTTAACGGAAATACCAAACCGCTCTTTACTAAAATACCATCTAAAAAAAGCTATTACAAATGCTAAAAGCAATGACTCGTATATAGCTTTGATCATATTTGATCTGGACAAATTCAAAAATATAAACGACAGCTATGGACATACAGTCGGTGATGAACTCCTAGTTGCTGTTGCAAACAGACTCTCAACAACATTAAGTACGGAAGATCTTATTGCAAGAATGGGAGGAGATGAATTCGCACTTCTTTTGGATAATATGACTAATATAGAAGATGCCGCGCACACAGCAAAAAAAATGATTGAGATCATCTCTAAACCATATATTTTAAATGGTTTGGAGATACATATAGGCACAAGTGCAGGTATCGCCGTCTCACCAAAAGATGCCGATTCTGTAGAAACTATCATACAATATGCCGATAGCGCATTGTATAAAGCAAAAAATGAGGGTCGTGGCAAATATAGATATTATAATGACAATATGACTCAAGATGCACTCAAATATTTAGACTATGAAAACAGACTGCATAAAGCTCTACATAACTGTGAACTGGAAGTTTATTATCAGCCTCAAGTTGATATGCAGACAGATAAGATCATCGGTGCCGAAGCACTCCTCAGATGGATATGCCCGACAGAAGGTCTCATTTTACCTACTCTCTTCATTCCTATTGCAGAAGAAACAGGACTTATTGCGGCTATCGGTGAATGGGTCTTAAATCAAACATGTAAAGACGGTAAAAGATGGCTTGATTTAGGGTATGACCTAACTTTAGCCGTGAATGTATCTTCCCATCAATTAAAATATCAGAATATTCCGAAATTAGTTGACGATGCTATACAAAACAGCGGATTCAAATATGAAAATCTTGAGCTTGAGTTAACGGAAAGTGCGATTATCAACAGAGAAGCAGAGATCATAGAGATGTTAAATATTCTCAAGGACAAAGGGATTCAGCTGGCGATAGATGATTTTGGTACCGGTTATTCTTCACTTTCATATCTGAAACTGTTTCCTATCGATGTTCTTAAAATAGATAAAAGCTTTGTGGATGATATTTTATATCAGGATGACAGCCAAGCGATTATCGTAGCTATTATAGAGATGGCTAAAGCCTTGGGCTACAAGGTACTGGCAGAAGGAACTGAGTATATCGAACAGATCGAGTTTTTAAAAGAAAAGGGTTGCAATATCTATCAAGGCTATTATAAAAGTGTCCCTTTGCCGGCAGCTCAATTTGAAAAATTATTAAAAGCTGAGTACGACTCCGTTAACAACTTATATTAATAATAAAGACTAAGAGATTTATCATATCTATTACACTATTATCTCTAAACGAGATAAAATGGCATAAAAAGGAACTAATATGAAAAAAATAGACAAATATACAAATATTGAAAAAGAGTTGCCAAATTTAGCACAAGTATTGAAAGAAGCGTTGCAGACAGATTTTTTAGCTATTCGCCGTGTAGATAAAAATTGTGAAAAATATCAAAAAGAGTGCGAAAGTATATGTTTTTTAAATGATGCAGCTTATGTAGTCTATTCGCCGCATATCAAAAAAGCAGATCATCATAGTGAACTATTTGTGTTTTTAGATGAAACGGGAAAGACGCTTTGTCATGTAGGCGGAGCAGAGATGGAACTCTATGGTCTTGTAAAACCTTGTGATAATCTAGAACTTAGTGATGAATACAAAAATTCTATTAGGAAAGAATAGCTTCAATACTCTTTGATACTTTATTATTGAACAATAAACTTCTCAAAATAGACATTTTTCACTACATTCGCATTAAGTCTTTTATTGAGTTTCTTTTTAATCTCTCTTGATACATTTTCTTGAGTGATGCCACCTGAAGATTTTATATTCAAAACACTATCGATGACATCGTTTCTTATTACGGATTGTCTGTCCATAATGGTATCGATAGTATCTTCTCCCGTTTCAATAGCGACCTCTATAATAAGCTTATTATGTCGCATATTATCATTGATGTTTATATTAAAATAGCCCAAAGAGACTATATTGTTATTCTTTGTGCTTCTTTTGAAGCCGGTTGCATAATAAAGCTCTTTATAGTATTTTGTTTTCATCTTATACCCGCTGTCATTGCCATGAAAATTTTTGCTATTTAATTTTGCAAAATCGGATTCCAAGGCGAACTTAACGAGTATCAAAGCTACTAAGATAAATGATAAAATGAAGATCAAGCTTAGTAACGTCTTTCTTAAATTCATATTTTTCTCACAATAAATTATTTAAATATCTAAAAAGTATAGAGAAAGCAATGATTCGTAAACTTTTTATAACTATATATTAGCATAAAGTGCACGAATAATCTTTTTTCGAGCCGGATTCAAACATTATTACAGGTAAAACATAAGAGGTAAAGAGGTTTTTTATTTATCGTGATTTTTTGAAAATTATCATTTTTTAGGATGTTTTATAGAAGGATGGTACGCCCAAGAGGATTCGAACCTCTGACCGCCGGTACCGCAAACCGGTGCTCTATCCAGCTGAGCTATGGACGCACATATATTAAAGAGAACGAAATTATATATAAAAAAGCTTACAATAAGATAAATTAGTCAAATTTTTTTAAAATCTCTTCTATTTTTTGTTCTTTTGTATACAGCTCATATGTTTTTCTTACATAAGCTTCTAGGATTTTTTTTACTTCATTGTTGCCGTCAACATTTAAATCCAGTGCCATCTGCTGATGTAAGAATAATGCGAACTTATCATCGATATTTAAATCGAATCGTTTGCCGCCTATAGTTAAAGATATTTTTTTGCTCATGATTACTAACTTAATATGCTTTCGATCTTATTGACTATCTCTTCGATCTCTTTGTCTTTTGTAGAATTTTCCTGAACCAATCTCTCGATCTCTTGATCTTTTATTTCACGTTCAGCCTTTAATGTCACCAATTCATTTCGCAACATCTCATTTTCACCTTTTAAGTTGTGATACTGATG
This sequence comes from bacterium, assembly GCA_018824305.1. Lineage (GTDB taxonomy): Bacteria > Campylobacterota > Campylobacteria > Campylobacterales > Sulfurimonadaceae > Hydrocurvibacter. Next base: position 21,006 of record JAHJGM010000049.1, on the reverse strand, counting down.
AATAATCTCAGAAACTTTCGCACTCAATGTGTCTAACATCGATATCTTTTCCATAAACAAGCCTAACAATAATTTTTTCGGATAATATCCGTTTTACTCTGTAATTCTATCACAAAATAAAAAATTTCATCGCGCACTATGTTTACATTCATTTTGGTATGATATAATCATAAAAAAATATAATAAAACATTTATTCAGGGATAAGAATTTTTCAATGCAAATATTCACAAAAAAATTAAATTATTTTCTATTTCAAGATACTCCAAAATGAAACTTATTGAAATAACTCAAGATTTTACCGAAGAATCATTCTGTTTATTTGATGCAAGCAACTTAAAAATAGGTGATGTCGTCATTAATGACATCTATATCAAACGATCCGAGAAATTTATTATCATAATCGAAGCCGGCAGTATACTTACGGAAAAACTATTTGCCACCCTGCAAAGACACAAAGAACTCTTTATAGTAAATCTTGAACCGACTGATATACATGCGCTTGTCGACAATACCAAAAATGTCAAATGTAAAACATTGCTGACGCGTATAAAAAAGGATAAAAACGATTTTTTAAAAACTCTTGATCTGCTTTATACGACAAATCATAAAATTTTTACGGATTTTTTAAATAATCAGGATAATAAAATCGATCTGGGATGTATCGACAGTGTTGTCGAATCTATAATTTTTTTAATTCAAAATAATAAAAATTATTTAAAGATCATCATGCCAAAGATCTATAATGATCATAAGCTTTATATACATTCATTGAACGTGACGATATATGCGCTTCATCTTGGAAGCATCCTTCATTATGATGACCAACAGCTTTTTCAACTTGGACGATCTGCACTGTTGCATGATCTTGGCAAGAAAAACATTGGTTCCATTATCGAAAAAAACAGTGAACTCACCGATAAAGAGTTAGAACTAATATATAAACGTGTTGAACATTGTATATTGATTCTTGAAAACAATAATATCACTGACACAATGATTCATGATGCTATAAAACACCACCAAGAAAGATATGACGGAAGCGGTTATCCAAATAACTTACGAAAAGACGATATCTGTGAATTTGGCTCTGTCTTAGCTATTTGCGATGTTTTTGACGCATTGACCACTGACAGACCGCATAGAAAAGGCTATGGGACTTTTGAAGCATTAAAAATAATGATGCAGGATGTATCGATGAAGAATAAATTTAACAATCAGTATCTCAAAAAAGGTTTACTCTCAATTACATAAAAAACCGTTTATAAATTGCGTTGATACATTGAATTATATGCTACAATTATCAACCAAAGTGAGAGGAAGATTGCGATGCATTTTTCAATTGAAATCGAGATTATTCTGCTGTTTATGGCTATTGTATCCGTTGCTATGGGTGTTAGATATTTCAGCCAACTGCCATACACGATCGCATTGATATTTGCAGGGATCATATTAAGCTTTTTTGATATATTTCCGGATATTCATTTAACGCCTGAACTCATCTTTCATGTTCTTCTTCCCCCGCTGCTATTTGAAGCTGCTTTTAATCTAAATACCTTGGAACTGAGAGAAAATATCAAACCCATATTGGTTTATGCAATTTTTGGCGTCATAGTGGCTGTTTTTGTCACAGGATTCCTGCTTCATGAGACATTTGCGCTATTTGGACTTGAAATAGCTATGCCGCTGATCGCCTGTTTGTTATTTGCAGCCGTCATCTCCTCTACCGACCCGATTTCAGTTCTTGCCATATTTAAACAGCTAGGCGTTCCCAAAAGGTTATCATCCATAATCGAAGGGGAGAGCTTACTAAACGACGGTGTCTCTGTCGTCGTGTACGGCATAATTTTATCTGCGGTCATTTCACATAGCCACTTTAACTTAGTCTATGGAGTAAAAGAGTTCGTTGCCGTGGCTTTTGGCGGAGCGCTCATCGGAACGATTCTTGGACTTACTTTTTCAAGGATCACCGCCTTAATAGACGATCATCTAATAGAGATCACGCTGACTACTATTCTTACCTATCTTTCATACATTGTTGCTGAATACTTTGAAGTATCCGGGGTCATCTCTGTTATTGCAGCAGGTCTGATGGTTGGAACTTATGGGACAAAAATAGGTATGAGTCCTACTACGAGAGTATCGGTAAAAGATTTTTGGGATTATATCGCCTTTATCATCAACTCCGTAGTCTTTTTTATCATCGGACTTGAAGTCGGGATCGTCAACATTTTTACAAATTTTCATTATATCATCATAGCTATCATCTCCGTTTTAGTCGGCAGAGTAATTTCCATACTATTTTTAACCCAGATCATTAATCGAATCGACAAAAAAATCGAGTTTAAATGGCAGGCGGTATTTATCTGGGGCGGAGTCAGAGGTGCACTTGCTATGGCACTGGCTTTGGCGATTCCAAAAGATTATGAATTTAGAGATATTATCTTGATTATGACATTTGGTGTGGTCGGATTCTCTTTGATAGTACAAGGGTTATCTATAGGCAACCTTCTAAAAATATTAAAAATTGGCGGAAGAGATAAAAATCTTGAATCCTATGAACTTGAAAAAGGAAAACTCATCGCAATAAACGGAGCTTTTCAAGAGCTTGAGGGGATGTATAAAGACGCTTTGATCTCAACTCATGTGTATAATCTGCTTTCAGAATATACCACCAAAGATATGGAAAAAGCCAAAGATATCATCGAACAATTAGCAAAAGAAGCCAATGTAAAAGATTATGAATTTAAGACTTCTCTGAAAAGATTGCTTTTAAAACAAAAAGACTCCATACAAGAATCGATGAAACACGGGATCATCTCCATACATGTCGGAGAAAAGCTCATAAATACGGTCAATAAAGAGATCCTATTTTTGGATTAAATATAAAGTCTCTTATGCTACAAAGAACTAACTTGCACTGATCGTGATCAAAAGCTTTTTAATATAATGATGGTTAAACTGCTTTTTCATCTGCGGATCCGTTATCATTAATTTTAAAGCTTCAAAAGAGCTATATCCGCGTCTATAAGGTCGCTCGACGGTCAAAGCATCAAACACATCGCATATACCTACAATCGAAGCCAAAAGACCGATATATCTCTCTTTTAAACCTTTTGGATAACCGCTTCCGTCATATCGTTCATGATGTTGCTGCACAGCTTCTAGAATGATAGGATCCTCAATATTGTTTTCTCCAAGTATATCTAAAGTATACTGTACATGCTTACGCAACAATTCAAACTCGTCCGTATCCAATTCTCCACTTTTATTGACAATAGAATCTATATACTTCTCCCCTATATCGTGTAATAAAGCGGCATAGCCCAATTTGACAAGCTCGTCAAGATCAAGGTTCAAAAGATGACCAAGTTGCAATGCATACAATGTAGTATTGAATGAGTGTGTCGCTAAATTAAAATCATCTCTTAACAAAGGCATGATCTTTTTTAAGTGATACTGTTCATCTTTGACTAAAGAAATAATCGATTCAACAAGAGCTTTTACACAAGACATATCTATAATATTGTTTTCACTTGCTAAAAAACCTTTAAATAGTTGCTCATTGACCTGAAAAAGCATATTAAAAACTCTTGATGGATCATGTTTGAAAAATTGAACACGATTCAGCAATGATTTACATTGCATCTGTTTTATTTTGCTTTGAAAAGTATCAAACTCTTGTAACTCAGAATTTAGTTTATATGCACTTTCATAATTAAATAATGTATATAGTATTTTCTCATCTATTTGTGTACCCGATTTTATAACAATGATGTAATCATCCGATATTTTTAATACGATATCTTCTGTGACAGTATCACCCACTTTATATTTACGGTACATAGGTTCTTTATCTATTTTCATCAATAGCATAACAGACCTCCTTTAACAAAACAAAACACCCTGCGTATCTATATATTATTTTACAATACAATTACTATAAATATCATGTAATTTCATTACTTATTCATAATAAATATAAGATATAACTCAAACTTTAGGCATTCTTTGTATTACTTATTGTAGAATTTGAGATCAAAGCTAAGGTTATTATAGGACAAAGCTTAAATCATAAATTTTATCTGGGATGATTATGTTGGATTCGGAATTAAGGTTTTATTTAAAAGCAAATTTAGGCAAGCCCTCTGTCGACTTTAAACTAAGCGATGAAGAGAATGAGAAATTATTTGCTTATTTAAATGAACACTGTGAGGATGGCTGTCTGCAAGATGCAAAACAGCAATTAAAAATAAAAAAAGCCTTTAAAGAGTATTTTGAATCGGTAGGGTACATACTATTTAAGATAACCGAAAATAAGATACTCATCAAAGTCTTTCCATACAAGATAGAACCAAAAGAGAGTATAAACCTCCCTGCAATTCTTGAGATACTCTCACAGCATAAAGAGATGATCGAATATAACTATAACGGCAATAAAAATCAGATATCGATACCAAAAAAATTAAAAGAAAAAATATATACCTTTATTAATAAGATCGATAATGAAGAGATCAATAAAAAAGAGCTGGGAAGATTTGCAGTCAATGAATTTTTTAAACTCCAGCCCCATGATATCGTAATCATCAAAGATGACCAGATATTTATTAAAATATTAGATGATAAATACAAAAGAGATATCAGTGAAAACGACAAAGGCACTATTGCCGGCAGATACAACGGGATAAACGAAGAGGAACTCAAAACTCTTTACGACGACTTTATCTCTAAAGAGGAGAACAGAAGCTTTTTTTATTATGTCGCAAAACTGTTTGTCCAAACACACTTATTAGATAACAAAATCGACAACAATACATATGAGAAAAAAGTATTTTCACTCATCCAGACGATCATAGCCGAGCAGATGAATAATTCATACAATCATGATCAAGATTTCTGTACGGGATTTTCAGGATATGTTTTTAGAATGCACTTTGAAGAGGTATTTGGGCATATCGCTAATCTTATACTGGCAGAGATCGCATCTTCCAATGAATATATGATGGACTTTTTGAAATATTACTCTTTAAATATCGTCGTCATGGATGGCAAAAAATACAAAGTTCCCGAATTAGAAACAGAAGGCGGTCTGAAATGGAATGTCGTTTCTATGCTGTCTATCGTAAAAATATATATCAAAACAAAAACATCGATAGATACTTTGAAAAAAGAGGCCGATGAACTCAATAAAAAAATCAAGGTCTTATATATTGGCAATTATTCACCTTTGGAGTATCAAACCTACCTTAACAAAGAAAGAAATGACCTTGAACAAGATCTGCTGCATGATGCAAAAAGATTAGACAGAGTCACGGATACCCTTAATTCTGTTAAGAATGAAGAAAGAAAATTTATCCTCAAACGAGAACTGCATGAGATCAAAGAGGGGATACAAGCAAAGACAGATGAAAAAGCGAAAATAATCGCAAAGACCGTCCAAAAAAGCGTTATCACTGAATATAATAGCTTAAGAAAGATGTTGGATACAAGAGTAAGACAAATACATCGAGAAGAAAAAATCCTAGAACAGAACAAACCGGCCTATTTGTCAATAAAACACGCCTTAGCTAAAGCTCTTGTGTCTAAAAAGACAATCGTACCGTAGAAATATTCAAATCATTAAAACTGAAAATTCTGATTCATCAACCTATAGAAGATTTGTCCCAAGTATAAATTCTCGGTTTTATTTTAAATACTAAATTTATCGCTAACAAGATCCGCAGAAGGTTCGTAAAAATGATACCCTTGTGAATAATCGATCCCGATCCTTTTAACTTCTTCATAAATGGCTTCGTTTGCAACGAATTCGGCGACTGTCTCGATCCCGATCTTATGGCTAAAATCATTGATATGCTGAACGAAAAGTCTGGCGTTTACATCGTGAGAAAGATTTTTAATCAAACTAGCATCTATTTTCAAAGTATCTATATTCAACTTGAGCAGATGATCAAAGTTTGAATATCCGGCACCGAAATCATCGATTGCAAATCGACATCCTAAGACTTTAAACCGCTCGACGAATACACGGACTTCATTATAGTTATCGATACCCTCGCTCTCTAAAATCTCAAATATCACTTTTTGTCCTATCTGATGCAACTGTATCAAATTCTCGATATATTCTGCAAGATCGACATTAAGCAGATCTTCCGTTGAAAGGTTGATACTTATCGGTACTCTGCTCTCTTTTAATTTTGCAAATGTTTTATCGACCATTATTTTCGTTAGCTGTCCATAGAGTCTTGTCTTCTTGGAAATATCCAAAAATGCTACTGGACTCATAACAGTTCCATCTTTGTTAATAATACGGACAAGTGCTTCATACTTGACGATTTGACCGCTGTTATTATCGACTATTGGCTGAAAAAACGGTACAACTCGAGACTCATCGATCGCTTCTTTTATATTTTTATATCGAGAAATATTGTTTTCATGCTCTATTCTGCTTGATGATTCACTATGTATTTCAAGAGGTTGCCGAGAGATTTTTGCACGCTTTAATGCCGCTGTCGCGTGTTCAATAATACGCTCAAGACCTGATGCTATACCAACGGTAATACTAAACGTCATCTCAATCTCTTTTACTAAAAAAACTTCATGCGACGTTGCAAAAATCAAATCATTCATAAATTGTTTACATTTACCCACATCTACACATTTATCAAATAAAACAGCATATTCATCACCGCTTAGTTTATAGAGAGACATAAATTTATGCGACTTTATCTTTGACGACAGCCAATTTGCATAAACCGCCAGAACACTGTCCCCAATAGCGACGCCATATACATCGTTAAAGTCATTAAAGCGATCCAAATTGATGATCGCAAGTGTTGCATCATTACGTTCTTCAGCTAGTTTATCTACTAGAACGATTCTGTTTGGAAGATCTGTAATAGCGTCTGTCGTCAAGTGATACTCTAGTTCTTGACGTTTTTGAAATGAGTCAATCGCAAATCCGATATCGCCAGCCAGCTCCTCAAGCATAGCGACCTCTTTTGACTCAAATCCCTCCGAGTTAAAAGTATACAGACACAATACACCAAACGAGTCCTCATGAATACTTGATCTAAGAGGAAGAGTGATAAAAGATCCGAAAAGATTTTTCTGAGCGATCTTTATCCAGGAATCGATAGATTCAAGATTTTCTATATGATTAATTATGACACTTTTATTTGAAAAAAATGCCTGCAGAACCGGATTATCGGCAGCTGTATGTTCAATAACGATATCCGGTATCTCTTCATTGCTAGACGCTGCTTGGAGTTTAATGACACCCGCCTCTTCCAGTCCTATCCAGCAAAGTCCATATCCATGATGGCCTGCAAGGTGATGTACACTTTTAAACATCAATTCATCAATATCTTGTACAGAGATGAGTAACTGATTTATATCTGCAACGGTTCGAAGGATCGCATCCAGATAGCGAGTTTTTTCCAATGACTCTTTTAACGCTTCTTGTTGCACTATCATCGATTTAAAAGAGTTTGTAAGTGTGAGATCAAGCTCTGTGAGTTCATCGACAAAGTAAACATTATGTTCCTCGTTTTTTGCGTGAGCGTGTTGTGTGAGTTTTTCCAATGGATTCACCAGAAACTTCTGCACTAACACGAATATAATGGCGCTTAACAAAGCGAAAATGAGAAAAATACTCACACCATAAATAAAAGCAGCTTTATCGAGTTCGCCAAAGACATACTCATTGTTTATCTGCACCAACATTTGCACATCACGTTTTTCAGCACCTTCAAAATAATAGAAATCACTTTTATACTCCAACTCATGATCCATCACCAAGCCATGCAGAATTTTAGATATAGGATAATACTCATTACCTATCAATTTGCCTTGTAAGGAACGGGATGAAGAAAAGTCTATATTTTTTCCGTTACGTGAGATAGAAACGGTATCTATAGCATTATTGATCGCAGATGCCCGGTCAAGTACAGCTTGGAGTTCCTCATGATGATTACTGCTAAGAACCTGTCTTACATCATCTTCAAGGCGAAATAAGCTTTTATTGATGCTATTTGCCACCATGCGCAGCTGCATCTCTCTTTGTAAAGAGTAAAGTTCTTTTGATAGCAATGCAAGGATTAGCCCGTTTATACTAACCAAAACAAGTGCTAATCTACTGATTTTCAACGTAATAACCTATCTATTGATACATTTTGAAGATACAACTGAGCCTCAACATCTTTATGTATACCACTGTTAAGCCATTGAATTTTGGTAGTCGTATCCATAAAATCTTCATAACTTTGCCCTTCCAAATATCCTCGAATCGTTTCATAATATTCGTGTGGGTCTTTTTTAAATTGCTGCAAAGCTTTATTGAAGATCATCAGAAGCTCTCGATATTGTTTTTCTCGTCCAATCACAAAGCGCTCATCGACATACAAAGCATCAATGACGAAAAAAGATTTCATACTGCGCGTCGAGGCAACTGTCACATACCCTTTTTTAAGAAACTCTGAAACATACGGAGCGTACGAGATCATAATGACAGCAGAGCCTGATGGGCTCACCGTGGTCATCGTTTTCTGCGAACTGTTCTTTAATATAAACTTTAGCTTTTCCAATTTATTTTCATGGATGAATGCATTGAAAAAATCTTCATCCAAAGAGCCTAATTCCAAATATACAGTTATTGGCTCATTCGCTGTGCTGAGTTCACTCAACGGACGATTTGATAAAATCGCATCAGCACCATAAGAACGATCGATTAAAAATACCGGCTTCAGACGACTATGTTCTTTAAAACGCAGAAGTTCATATTGAGTAGCGGTAAAGCCTTGTGTAAAACCTCTGTCATATAAACGAGCATTGTCTGAAAGATCTACCAGCCACATAAATTTAAAAGGGGTTTTATCAAGCCACCCTTTTTCCTGCGCATAGATAAAAGGGGTGAATCCTACCCATGGATTACTGGAAATTTTAATAGACTGCTTATCTGAACTGTTTTGATAGAAAAATACGGCTGCAACAACTAAGATAATAAAAGCTGTTAAAGTCAAAATAGTATAAGTTTTTTTCATATTTCACTCCTTAATTACTTTTTAACATTAGTCTAGCACAAATTTAATAAAGTTGTTGTCTAATCGATAAACAAACACCAAATCAGCTATAATTTCAGATGCCGAATTTTAAAGTACATTCACCCTATTCTCCTGCGGGAGATCAGCCTACAGCCATAAAAGTCTTAAGCGACTCCATACTAAATGGCAATCGTTACCAAGCCCTTGAAGGTGTGACGGGAAGCGGTAAAACGCACACTATGGCGCGTGTCATAGAGAACGTGAAGATGCCGACCATCATCATGACCCACAACAAGACGCTCGCGGCTCAGCTATACAGCGAGTTTAGGCAGTTCTTTCCAGATAACCATGTCGAGTATTTCGTTTCTTACTATGATTACTATCAGCCAGAGGCTTACATCCCCCGCCAAGATCTTTTCATAGAAAAAGACAGTGCTATCAACGACGAATTAGAGCGTCTTCGCCTCTCATGTACTGCAAATCTGCTTAGCTATGACGATGTCATCGTCATAGCTTCGGTCTCTGCAAACTATGGTTTGGGTGATCCTGAAGAGTACCTAAAGATGGTGCAAGCTGTTACAGTGGGAGATGAGATAAGCCAAAAGAAACTTCTTCTTCGCCTTGTAGAAATGGGCTACACCCGAAACGATGCTTACTTCGACAGCGGACATATCCGTGTGAGCGGGGACGTCATCGATGTTTATCCACCCTACTTTGAAGATGAAGCGATCCGCATCGAGTTCTTTGGCGACGAAGTCGAATCTATCTATAAAATAAGTGTGTTAGAAAACAAACGCATCGAAGACTATAAAAACATCAATATCTACGCAACCAGCCAGTTTAGTGTAACGCAAGATCGTATGGCAGTAGCTATCAAACGCATAGAAGATGAACTTGGAGAAAGACTTGACTACTTTTTAAAAGAGGGGAAACTCGTCGAAGCACAACGTCTAAAACAACGTGTTGAGTTTGACCTTGAGATGCTACAAACAACAGGAATGTGTAAAGGGGTGGAGAACTACTCAAGACTGCTCACCGATAAAAAACCCGGTGAAGCACCCTTTACTCTGCTCGATTATTTTGAAGTCAAACATAAAGAGTATCTTGTTATCGTCGATGAATCACATGTAAGTCTTCCACAGTTTCGCGGGATGTATGCAGGCGACCGTGCAAGAAAAGAGGTGCTTGTCGAGTACGGCTTTCGTCTTCCCAGTGCTTTAGACAACCGCCCGCTAAAGGCAGATGAATACATCAATAAAGCGCCTCACTATCTATTCGTCTCTGCGACTCCCTCTCAGTATGAACTGGAGCTCTCCGCTGTAAAAGCCGAGCAGATCATCCGTCCGACAGGTCTGCTTGACCCTATCATCGACATCAAACCACTTGATAATCAGGTAGAAGATATCCATGATGAGATAAAAAAGATCACGGCTAAAAATGAGAGAGTCCTCATCACCGTTCTTACTAAAAAGATGGCCGAAGCTCTTACAAAATACCTTGCCGATCTTGGCATAAAAGTGCAGTATATGCACTCTGACATCGATACAATCGAACGTAACCAGATCATCCGTTCCCTGCGTGTCGGAGAGTTTGACGTGCTTATCGGGATCAATCTTCTTCGTGAGGGACTCGACCTTCCTGAAGTCAGCCTTGTAGCCATCTTGGATGCAGATAAGGAAGGCTTTTTAAGAAGCGAGACCGCACTTGTACAGACCATAGGTCGTGCTGCGAGAAACTCTAACGGACGTGTTATACTGTACGCAAACAAGATAACAGGATCGATGCAAAGAGCCATAGAGAAAACAAAAAACAGACGTGCCCACCAAGAGGAGTTCAACAAGATCCATGGTATCACACCGACAACGACTATACGTACACTAGATGAGAACCTCAAACTGGAAGATCACGGCGATCTCTATTCAAAACGCAAAAATATCGATAAAATGCCACCTACTGAAAAGAAAAAGATCATAAAAGAACTCACGGAGCAAATGAAAAAAGCAGCGCGTGAACTAGAGTTTGAAGAAGCGGCCCGCCTGCGTGACGAAATAACAAAGATCAAAAAACTATAGGCATACAAGCCTTACATGTAAAGGAAAAAATATATGGAAGATATGTTAAGCAACATCGCCACTTACGGCTACATCGGACTTTTTATCTACTCACTCGGCGGTGGGTTTGTAGCGCTTGTAGCGGCATCGGTTCTATCCTACATGGGAAAGATGGACTTAGCCACTTCGATGGTCATCGCCTTTAGCGCAAACGCCATAGGGGATAATCTGCTTTTCTACCTTGCAAGAAACCAAAAAGCGGATATGCACAACTATCTCAAAAAACATCGTAGAAAACTTGCCCTTGCACACATAAAGATGAAGCAGTACGGTTCATGGATCATCCTTTTTCAAAAGTTTATTTACGGGATAAAAACCCTTATCCCAATAGCCATCGGTCTTACGAAATATGATCTCAAAAAGTTCACTATCTTAAACGTTTTATCTGCCGCTGTTTGGACTTTAGTGGTTGGATTTACAAGTTATTTCTCAGGCAGTGCTATTGTCAAAGCATATGATTTTATAGCCGCAAAACCATATATCGCCGTTATCATCGTGGCGACTTTTTTTACATTGTTATGGCTTTACATGTCAACTGCGACTAAGAAAAGAAGTAGATAGGTATCTTACTCTTCTACTTTTCCCATCTTTTTCTTTGTAAATCCTACTCCCTCTTTCTTTTTGGCCTCAAGTGCCAGTAATTCTACTACTTGGCGATAGTCCATACCTGCTTTGTGCATAGCAGCAAAACAGCTTGCTATAACTGCTATAGTATTTGGTACATCTCCCTTTTTTTTATAGGATTGGATGTTTTTTTCACTTACTTTAATCAAGTTACTAAACTTGGGAAGGCTTATCTCGGCATCGAGTAGCAATTTTTTAAACTCTATAAAAGTCATAAGACTCCAATCTTTTTATATTTTATGTGAAATTATATCTTATGTGATTATGATATCCAATAAAATATCTATAAATTATTACTGTTAGTATTAAAAAAGCTTGACATAACTATATAAACAATATACAATCACTATATATTATTACTATTTGTACTAATATTACTTCAATTAAGGAGCCTAATATGGCAAAAGCATTAAAGAAAAAAGCTGTAAAGAAAGTTGTTGCAAAAGTTGTTAAAAAAGCGGATGCATCTAAAAAAGTAGCAAAAAAAGTAGCAAAAGTGGTAGCCAAAAAAGAACCTACGACAAAAAAAGCTGCGAGAAAAGTAGCAAAAAAAGCTGTTAAAAAAGCTTAGTACCAAACTCTCTTTCATTGGAGGTCATCCCTCCACATGAAATATTTATTTTCATAAATTTCCACAAAATAAAAACTATCAAATAAAATCAGATTTACAAATTAAGAAGTTTGAATTGACTCCAAAGGGCAAAACCCTTTGAAATCTTAAAAAAGAAAGATTATATAGCGTCGATGATAGCGTTAAGAGTCGCAGATGGACGCATAGCAGCATTTGCTTTTGCAAGATCTGGATGGTAATAACCACCGATATCTTGCGCTTTACCTTCAACTGAAAGTAACTCTTCCATAATTTTTGCTTCATTATCAACTAAAGCTTTTGCTATTGGAGCAAATTTTGCAGCAAGTGCAGAATCTTTAGACTCAGCCAATGCTTTTGCCCAGTATTGTGCTACATAGAAGTGACTTGCTTTGTTATCCGGCTCGCCAGCAGCTCTTCCCGGAGCTTTGTTGTTGTCTAGGTAACCTGCATTTGCAGCATCTAGTGCAGCAGTCATAGCAGCAAGTTTGTCACTTGGATGTTTTTGTGCGATGTATCTTAGTGACTCGGCAAGTGCCAAGAACTCACCAAGTGAATCCCAACGTAAGTGACCCTCTGCAAGGAATTGGTCAACGTGTTTAGGAGCAGATCCGCCCGCACCTGTTTCAAATAGACCGCCACCAGCAAGTAATGGAACGATTGAAAGCATTTTTGCAGATGTTCCAAGTTCTAAGATCGGGAATAAGTCAGTTAAGTAGTCACGTAAAACGTTACCTGTCACTGAAATTGTGTTTAGTCCCGCTCTTACACGTCTAAGTGCATGTTTCATAGCTTGTTTTGGAGCCATGATATGGTACTCGATCGGAGTTTTTGCTAAGTGTGCCGGTAGGTACTCCATAACTTTTTTGATGATGTTCGCATCGTGAGCTCTGTTAGAATCTAACCAGAATACGATAGGATCACCAGTTAGCATTCCTCGCTCATGTGCAAGTCTTACCCAGTCTTTGATCGGCTCGTCTTTAGCACGGCTCATTCTCCAGATATCACCTTTTTCTACTTTGAAAGTCATAAGAACGTTTCCGTTTTGCGTTACTTCGACAACACCGTCTTCAGCCATCTCGAATGTAGTCGGGTGAGAACCGTACTCTTCAGCTTTTTGAGCCATAAGACCGACGTTTGCAACATTACCCATTGTAGTAACATCGAACTGTCCGTTTCTAACACAGTCTTCTACGATCTCTTTATAAAAAGTCGCGTAGCTTCTGTCAGGAATTACAGACATACAAGTCTGAACTTTTCCGTCTTTGTTCCACATCTTACCGCCATCACGTACAACAACTGGCATAGAAGCATCGATGATCACGTCATTTGAAGCGTGTAAGTTTGTGATACCGTTATCTGAATCAACCATTGCTATCGCAGGGCTAGCAGCATCTACAACAGCTTTGATAGCCGCTTCGATCTCAGCTTTTTTATCAGATTTTTGGATCTTTTTAGCGATATCTCCAAGACCTAAGTTAGAGTTTACCCCTAGTTTTTTGAACTCATCAGCATATTTTGCAAATACATCTTTGAAAAATACTTCAACAGCGTGACCGAACATGATCGGGTCTGAAACTTTCATCATAGTCGCTTTTAAGTGGATAGACCAAAGTAGTCCTTCCTCTTTAGCTTCTTTGATAGTCTCAGCGATGAAAGCACGTAATGCTTTTGCAGACATGAATGTACCGTCAAGTACCTCTTTGTCTTGAACATCTTTAAGCTCTTTAAGAACTTTTCCGTTTAAAGTGATAGTGACATTAGCAGCAGAATCAGTGATAACTGATTGCTCGTTTTCATAGAAGTCACCATCTTGCATATGTCTGACACACGCTTTAGAGTTCTCTTCGAATGCTCTTAGTTTGTGTGGGTTTTTCTGTGCAAACTTTTTAACTGCAACAGCCGCACGACGGTCAGAATTACCTTCACGAAGTACAGGGTTAACTGCAGAACCTAGACATGTAGAGTATTTAGCAGCGATCGCTTTTTCCTCTTCAGTTTGTGGATCTTCAGGATAGTTTGGAAGGTTGTAGCCTTGCTCTTGAAGCTCAGCGATACACTCTTTTAACTGAGGGATAGATGCAGAGATGTTTGGCAATTTAATGATATTACCTTCAGGCTCTTTAGCAACTTCACCTAAATATGCCAGCTCATCAGCTATTCTTTGATCTTCTGTCAAATATTCCGGGAAAGTAGCAATAACTCTTCCTGCAAGAGAGATATCTCTTGGCTCAACGTTGATTCCAGCTTCTTTAGTGAAAGCTTGTACGATTGGTAACAATGAGTATGTAGCTAAAGCAGGTGCTTCATCTATTACAGACCAGATAATAGTTGGGTTTGCCATCTATGACTCCTAAATCAGATTTTAAAATTCAGGTATCTTAACATAGTTTTATATATCTAAATGAAATTAGATTTTTTTTCATATTTATTTCATCAAAATGTGTATTATAGTAACAATGTTACGTTTTGTAATGTTACAATTTTACTCAAATGTAACCTATGGTAAAATTATTTTTCCTCTTTTTACATGTAAGAGAAAATAACGAACATTACAGATGCTACCAAACCGGATATGAGGGCATAGGGAAGCTGTGTTTTTACATGTTCGACTACATCGCATTTACTGGCCATTGCAGAGATAATCGTCGTATCTGAAATGGGTGAACAATGGTCTCCAAAAACTCCTCCGGAGATCACAGCGCCCATAACAAGGGGGATGTCAGCACCCATAGCTACTGCCATCGGCATTGCTATCGGTGTCATAATACTAAAAGTCCCCCAACTAGTCCCGGTCGAAAAGGACATAATAGATGAGAGTATAAATATTATGACAGCTAGATAGTGTACAGACAAAATATTAGAGGTAAATGAGGCCAAATAAAGCCCTGTTTTAAGCTCGTTTGTCACTTCTCCAATAGCAAATGCAAAAAGTAGGATTGTAGCGATTGGTATCATTTTCTTTATTCCCTGATATGAGAGGAATAAACCCTGTTTTATGCTCATAATACCATCGATTTTGTAGTACAAAAGAGAGAATAGAGTCGTAAAAATCATCGTATAAAATATGGATGAAGAACCGCTTCCTTTTAGTATATTGCCACTGCCTGTTATGTATAAAAAGACAAAAACCAAAATAACCATCAATAGTATGGGATAGACCATATGTCCTATTTTTCCGTTTTTGTAATCTATCGCACTCTCTTGTATTACTACAGCATTTTTCATAGGTCCGATCTCTATATTAAACCAAATCGCGAGGAAAGTCACGACAAGAGCGGCCATTGCATAAAAATTGTATGCAAGCGAATGTATGAGGATATCTATACTTTCACCTGTTAATACACCGGCAAGCACTTGAGTAGAGATCAGTCCTAAAAGGAGTGCACCCCAGCCGTTGATCGTGATGAGAGAACAAACGGGTGCAGAAGTAGAATCGCAAACAAAGGCAAGTTTTGCCCGAGATACGCCATAACTATCGCTCAAAGGACGACTGACGGTACCTGCTATAAGTGATGTTATAGAAGATTCGACAAAGATCACTAAACCGATAAAATATGCTAAAAGCAGAGATGCTCTGGCAGAAGATATTATCGAATGCTTTTTTTGTACAAAATGAATGAATCCGCCTATGCCGCCGGAACTTTCTATTAGAATAACGATAGAACCTACAAGAAGAGCAAATCCGAGAGTTTTGAGTATCCAAGCCTGTGATAAAAGAGTAAAAAATAGATTGAAGACTGCACCAAATGAATCAATAAAAGAGAAGCTGTTAAGAATAAATAATCCGAGAAATATACCGCCAAAAAGTGAGACTAATACATTTCTCGTAAATAAAGCTAAAAATATAGCCAAGAGAGGTGGTAAAACACTTAAGTAATCTATCTGTTTTACCTTATAGGTGAAATTCTAAAAGAGCAACCCCGCTTCGTCCGAAGTTCTCTTTAAAAATCTCACATTTCTTTTCATCGATAACTTTAAATCCAAGCTTTTTATATACCAACATAATATCGGCTGAGCCGATCTCGACAATCGTGTGTACTATTCTATAGCCCTTGAGGCTTGCAGTAAGTAAACTTTTCTTTATCAGCTCTTTAATGATCACTAATCCGCCGTATCCGTCTTGCTCTGTTAAGAAGTCAAGCATCCATGTTCTTTTATCCGTTTCAAAATTGCAGAGCGAGATCATTGAAGCACGCTCTTCATACTCTTCACTCACTCCTAACTCTTCAAGGGCTTTTGTCAGCAGTTCTGCAGTAGCTATTCTTGGCTCATAATTACATAGAGTACCGACATTTTGACCATCAATGACCGCTATAAAAAAATTAGAATAATGACAATATGTCTTTATATCAGAAGTTGTCAGTGCTTCCAACTTCTCTAATAACACAGCATCATTATCCACATTAAAAATAAGATCGAATATCCCTATCTTTTTTCCGGCACGAGAGCTATTCAACATTGATAAAGCTAAAAATTTTGAATCACTTTTAACAGCTTTTCTAATCTCAATTTTTTTCATTAACCTACACTTTATATTTATTAAATCTTACTAATAGTATCATATTTTATGATAAAAGTATTCTTAATCTTCATGCTGTTTCAATTTAATGTTTTAACAGCCCGTCAAATCATATTGGTTGTCGGTGATGATTTCAATTCATCAAAGGCAAAACTGTTCTGTTACGATGGCTCAAAATACCCCTTTAGCGGCATTGAAGTCAATTTGGGAAGAAATGGCCTTGGATGGGATTTGGACGATAAACATTTCATCCATCAAGCAGATGAACCCATAAAACATGAGGGTGACGGAAAATCACCTGCGGGTATTTTTGAACTGACAAAAAGTTTTGGATATGAAGACAGCAGTTTTCTGCTTCCTTATATAAAAAATACAGCTAATAAAATATGTGTGGATGATGTCAATTCAACATTTTACAATCAAATAATAGATATGCCGACCATTAAGCCAAAGAGCTTTGAATTTATGAAAAGAGATGATGAACAGTATGCGATTGGTGCAGTTATAAATTATAATCCGAAGGGTCTCAAAGGCAGAGGTTCTTGTATATTCTTACATGTACAAAAAGAGCTTTCTCATCCCACCTCAGGATGTACTTCTATGAGCTATAATGATTTGCAAATAATATTAAAATGGCTGGATCCGGCTCAAAAGCCGATTTTAGTGCAGATCCCGAAAAAATATCTAAACGATGTTAGAAAACTTTTTCCACAAATCCGAATAGAGTGAGAGGCTTATACAGTCTCTTCCTCATCACGGACCATTCTCTCTTTTGCTTCGATACCAAGCAGGTTCATCCCTGTTTTCAAAGAAAGAGCGACGACTTCTAAAACTTTTAAAAGTTTTGCCTCATCCTCTGTGCCGATAATCCTGCAATCATAATAAAATTTATGCAGTTTTGCCGCAAGAGATTTGAGATAATCAGTTAATTTTTGAACCTGTCTAGAACTAAAAGCATCCTCGATCACTTCTGCGAGTAAAAGCGCTTCAAATAAAAGAGAATCTGCGTCGGCACTCAGACCTTTTAACGGTGTGCTTTGTATCTCATCTATTGAAAGCTCGCTTTTTGAGATAATAGTCTTAATACGTGCATGTGCGTACTGAATGTAATATATAGGGTTTGAACTGTCTTGTTTTTTAAACTCTTCGACATCGAATTCTAAAGCTGTATCACTCTTTTTTGAAGCAAAGATAAATCTAAGTGCATCAGAACCGATCTCTTCTACGATATCACTCATAAGTATGACATTACCGGCACGTTTACTCATCTTGTACGGTTCACCGTCTTTTAAAAGACTGACCATCTGAGACAGAAGCACTTCCAGCTTTGAACTGTCATAGCCTAAAAACTCAACGGCAGCTTTTACGCGTGGTATATAACCGTGATGATCTGCTCCCCAGATATTGATATAGTGTTCATAACCTCTTTCAAATTTTTGGTTATGATAGACAATATCTCCGGCAAGATATGTCGGGCGGCCATCTTCACGAACGACGACTCTGTCCGCATCATCACCTTTTAAAGATGACGCTATGAACATCTTGTCATCTTTTTTGTAAATGCCCTCGCCCATCTTAGCCATGACTCTGTTCCAATCATCATATAAAGACGATTCGTTGACAAAAGTATCAAAGTGGATGTTCGTGTCTGCCAATGTCTTGACGATCAGTTCCATCACACTCTCTTTTGCCCAAAGTGCAAGCTCTTTTTGACGGGATTCATCAGAGAGTATCTCTTTACCAAACTTCTCAACAGCCTTGATCGTCAGATCTGTCATATATTCGCCGCGATAAAAACTTTCCGGCCATTCTACATCTTCATTTAAGATACTCGCTCTACCCTCTAATTGAATAGAAAGCCCAAGCAGGTCTATCTGATTACCGGCATCGTTTACATAGTACTCGGCCGTGATATCATAACCAAGATGACGGCCTAGACGCAAAAGAGTATCTCCATATACAGCCCCGCGAGCGTGACCGATATGAAGAGGACCTGTAGGATTTGCACTTACAAACTCTAAAAGTATCTTCTCTTTTTTATCTGATTTTCCAAATTGATCTTGATTTTTTAAAACCCATGAAGCGTATTCATCTAAAAATGTTTCACTTAAACGAAAGTTGATATATCCCTGAACAGACTCTACTGAACTGAACATATCAGCTTCACCAAAAGATGAACTAAGTTCCTCGGCTATCACCATAGGTGACTTTCTGAGTTCCTTAGCGAGAGAAAATGCTATCGGAGTAGAAAAGTGCCCAAAACTTCTGTCTTTGGGTTTTTCTAAAACAACGTCACGATCAAATCTTTCGCGTAAAAGCGATCCTACTCGTTGTTTCAATGCTTATGCTTGTTTTGTAGTTGACGAAGTTGTTTCTTCAGTAGTTGAAGCTTTAGTATCAGCCTCTACTTGTTTTGGTTGTTCAGAAGATGCAGTTTCAGATGTAGTTTCATCTTTCATCTCATTTTTGAAACTTTTAATACCTTTTCCTAAACCTTTTGCAAGTTCCGGAATCTTTTTACCACCAAATAATATAACGATTACAAGAAGGATAATTATCCATTCCCATCCACCAGGCATTCCCATGACACTCCTTTTTGACACAATAATATCACAATATTTTAAATATCGAAAGTGTATCTACAATTTGCTGTATATGCCCTTAGTTTTCCCAGTCAATTATAAACTTATTGATCTCTGAAGTCGGGATTTTCAACCTTGCTGCTTTAGCTATAGTCAGAAGATGTTTTGCAGCTTTTTCCAGATCCTCATTGACAATAAAAAACTCATATTCAGATATACGTTGGACTTCACGTTTTGCCATACTGATACGGTTTTGGATGATCTCTTCTTTATCGGTTCCTCTAAAACGCAATCTATGTTCAAGCTCTTTTAGACTTGGAGTCGTAATAAATATCGATGTCGTAATATCGCTAAATCTGTTTTTTACAGACATGTTTCCCTGAACGTCAATATCAAAAACCACTAGTTTTCCGGCTTTTAGTGCTTCTTTTACAGGTTTTACAGATGTCCCGTAATAGTTTCCGTGAACAACGGCATACTCTAAAAACTGTTCCTCTTCTATATCTTTTTTAAACTCTTCTGCACTGACAAAATAATAATCTTTTCCATGTACCTCACCATCACGCATTGGACGTGTCGTGGTTGATATGGAAAAATAGTATTCTCCCAGCTCACTGGAAACTTTCTTAATCAAAGAACTTTTTCCTGCTCCACTTGGACCGGAGAGGACAAGAATCGCACCGCTACTTTTCAACTTTATCTCCAAATGAGATATTTATCGTGATATTTGCACCTTTTAATGAAGCTGCAACATCCTTATTGTTCAATGCTTCTAAAAGCGTTTTCAATGCTTCTACACCATCATTTGAAGTATGCTCTTTCACTAGATCTTTCATATTTTCATCGAGTTCAAAAGAGCTATTGCCATCTTCATCATCTTCAAACTCAAGAGGAATTTCATCTTCTGCCTCTTCTGTATTCTCTTCTACTTCTTCACCTAAAGCAATTTTTAACGACTTTTCGTCCAGTGATGAAAGTTCATTCAAATCATTTGTATCTATATCTAATTCCACTTCTTGGTCTAAGTCTTCTTGTGTCAAATCACCTACAGCACTTTCAATTTTGCTCTCAAGTTCATCTAGATCAAGTTTGTCTAAATCAACTTCTTCATCTTCGAGTGATTCCTCTTGCGACGTTTCCTCGTTAAGCTCTAAGTTATCAATCTCATCTAACTCAGCAAGCTCTTCAGAGATCATATCTTGATCCATTACAGTAGCATCAATTTCATTTTCTTCGCCAAGCTCTAGATTATCAATATCTATTGCATCAGATTGCTCAAGGAGGTCTTCTTGTTCAGCAACTGGAATCTCTTCCTCTGTCTCTTCTGATTCTTCATCAAGATCTAGTTCATCATTTAACTCTTCCAGCTCTCTTATCACGCTCTCTTGTGTAGCAGCATCGACATCTTCATCTAACGCGTCGGTCTCTTCTGTCTCAGGCTCTGTGCTTTCCTCTTCATCGAGTCCGAAATCATCCAAATTGAAATCATCTTCTGAAACCTCTTCTGCTTTTGGTTCAGCTTTTTCTTCCATCACAGGTTCT
>JAHJGM010000048.1 GCA_018824305.1 bacterium | reverse complement strand
CTAAATTAACACTAAATTAACATACCAACTCTATTAGAACAAAAATTGTATATTTATTGTTATTATCAATAAGGATTTAAGTAATGCTAAAACACACCACCATCAAGCAGCGTCTGAGTATATTGGCTGTTGTGATGTTTTTAGGCATCGGTTTGATGTATCTGATCTCGGCTTTTGAAGAATCTAAAGTTAAAAACTTCAATCATGTTAACTCAGATCTGTACAAACTGCAACTCTTGATACTTCAAGAACGCAGAAATGAAAAAGATTTCATATTACGAAACAAACTCAAATATTATGAAAAATTCACTGCGACATTTTCTGAACTGCAAAAGAGTCTCGAGGCTCTAGAAAAAGATATGAGTGTCGTTAATCTCGATACATCAAAAGTAAATGATCTTAGTAAGATTATCATCGGCTATGACACAGCATTTAAAGAGTTTGTCAAGATGCAGCAAGAGATAGGTCTTGATGAAGAAGATGGTCTAAGAGGTAAAATGCGCCAAGCTGTGCATGATGTCGAAGCGGAAGCTAAAAAACTACATGATGACTCCCTCAATGCAAAGATGCTGCAGCTTAGAAGAAACGAGAAAGATTTTTTACTGCGCAAAGATGACAAGTATATACAAAAACACGCTAAAAACAGTGAAATATGTTTTGCTTACATCGATTCTATGCATCTCTCTTCCGCAGATAAAGAGAAGCTTTTCAATGATATGAAAGTATATGAAGAGAGTTTTAAGACCATCACAAGTGCATTTGCTAAACTCGGATTTAATGAGACACTGGGTATCCAAGGCGAGATGCGAGACACCATCCATAAAACAGAATCCGTACTCAGTGCAATGCTAAAAGAAACAGAAAGTCAGATGCATCATGAAATATCTAGTATGAAAATCATCTATAACATCAGTGTTATATCTCTTATCATTTTTATAGCCGTACTCGGATGGCTTATCATCAATTCTATCTTGCGCCCTATGCAAAAAGTGACTGCACAGATATCAAACAATAAAAATGATCTTACCGTTTCATATAACTACGATTATAATGATGAGATATCGAAGATGGTCAATGCTCTCAATGCCTTTATGAAAAGACTTGGCGAGACCATACACACGTCAAAACAGACAAGTCTTGAAAATGTGGCGGTGGCAAATGAGCTTTCCGTCACTTCTATGAACATCGGAAAAAACATAGAGATATCATCGGATATCATCAACGCAACGACAACCAATGCTAAAGCGATCCAGCAAGACTTACAAATGACGTTAGAAAAGAATGAACGTGTTATGACCGAGATACAAAGCACGTCTCAAGATATAGATACCGTATCAAACGAATATGCATCTTTGATACAGAAGATCCAATCAAGCGCAGATATCGAACTTCAACTGGCACAAAAACTAAACCAGCTTTCAGGAGATGCCGCGCAGGTCAAAGAGATTCTCTCCATCATAGGAGACATTGCCGATCAGACAAACCTTTTAGCACTTAATGCTGCGATAGAAGCAGCCCGCGCGGGTGAACACGGACGCGGCTTTGCGGTCGTTGCGGATGAAGTCAGGAAGCTTGCCGAACGTACACAAAAAAGTCTGACGGATATCCAGACATCGGTAAATATGATCGTTCAAAATATCGTAGACAGTGCAGGTGAAATGAATAAAAATGCGATGCTTATCGAAGATATGGTCACCGTTTCCAATGATGTCAACAACAAAGTAATACACAGTCAGGAAAGTATGACAAATACGCTTAGCTTAGTCCAAGAGTCGGCACAAAGCACCAAACAAACAGGTGTCGAGATACAAAATATGATCTCAAACATCGTAGAGGTCAACGAAGTCTCTATGCAAAATGCCAGAAGTGTTCAGGAGATAGCGACTGCCAGTGAACATCTCTCCAAAATGACTGATGAACTCAATGCAAAACTAGAACAGTTTAGGACATAAACAAAGTTAAAACAGTCCCGTTTAAACGTGAAAACCGAAATATTTGTATATACTAATTGTTATATAAATCATAAAAGAAGAAGTGTATATGGATGCCCTAAAAAAAGTATTGCACGAAGATGAGGATATCTTAGTCGCCGCAGATATTTCAAAGAGTTTCTATAACAGTATCATCTCTCTTTATGCTCTGGGCGCTCTGCTTCTTTTTATAGGCTATACCTATGAGATAGGAGTGATCGGCTTAGTTCTCATTATCCGCACCTTTTATATGCATCTTCAGGAGATAAGAGAGAAAAAACATTATCATTGTGTCCTCACTCAACAGCGCCTCATCATCCATAAAGGATACAAAAATAAAGAGATATATCCGATACAGCTCGAAGATATCAGGACTATCTATATCAAACCGAACTCTGAGCGCTTTAAAAAACTGCTTGACGTGGGAACTTTGGAAGTCATAACGACTTCAGGCGGCAGATACGTCATCAGCCACATCAAAAAACCTTACGTATACCATAGAGCGATCATAGGCGACGTGGTCAGTGCCACCCATTACTCAAATAAAAAAAACGATTAATAGCTTTTACTTAAATTTATAGACTAATCATATTTTATTATTGATATTGATTCTCTTTACATGTAGACTTTACACATAATATTATTTATCAATAAATAATTTATTTCTTCTATAAGGAGGATAAGATGAAAAGATTTAGCAAATATATGAATGTTTACTTTGTATCGAGTTTTTTTGCTTTTTTTGCCGTTGTATACCTCGTCTCTTTAGTGATGATGAACAGCAATATTTCAAAAGGTTCAAGTGTGGAGATATACCATGAGCAGCTCAAAAAAGAGCGGATGATGAAACAGCAACAATAAGTTCTAATGACCTTTTAAAGATTTGGCAAAATATTTTTTTGCTTCATCTGCGGCGAGTTTATGCTCGACGATGGGTCGAAGATACCCTTTTAGTCCTGATCTCAATAAAGAACTCTCGTCATAAGTAGATTTTGCATCTATTTCCGCAAGCTCTTTTACCCATCTTTTTACATACACCGCGTCTTTATCAAACTTTTTTGCTTGAAGATAGGGATTGAATATCCTAAAATAGGGCTGTGGATCGACTCCCGTTCCGCTGCTCCACTGCCAAGACAAAATGTTTGAAGCAGCATCATAGTCAAAAAGATGTTTTGCAAAAAACTTTTCTCCCCACTGCCACGGAAGCAGCAAGTCTTTTGTGAAAAATGAAGCACATATCATGCGTACGCGGTTATGCATATTTCCCGCAGCAAGTAACTCTCTTACTCCCGCATCAATGATAGGAACACCTGTTCTTGCCTCACAAAAAACCTTATATTTTTCCTCGTCTTCTATCCCCTTAAACGGATAACGAAAGTTTTCCCACTCCAGATCCGGAAAATGAAAAAGA
Source organism: bacterium (assembly GCA_018824305.1). Taxonomy (GTDB): domain Bacteria; phylum Campylobacterota; class Campylobacteria; order Campylobacterales; family Sulfurimonadaceae; genus Hydrocurvibacter. Next base: position 17,224 of record JAHJGM010000048.1, on the reverse strand, counting down.
AGATACGCATAAAAATCCCGAAACACGAGCTGACGAAAAAATGCTTCCGTCTCAACCCCCTCTTTCTTACATGTAACAAGAAAACGCAAAAGTTCTCTGATGCCAAGCGTCCCAAATCTCAGATGAACGCTCAGATGCGAAGTTGCATCCTTTTGCAGATAATCACGCTCTTTCTCATAACTATCCAGCTTTGCTTTTAATCGCTCCATAAGAGCCTCTACAGGGGTTATCTCATAAACGTTTCTTTTAAATCCGAACGACTCTATACTCAACTGTGTCCGGATGATGTTTTGATCCGTTACATGGATGAGTTTTGCATAATCAAAATCAAACAAACTGTTCTCTGCCTGCTCATAATACCTCAGATGTTTTTGGCTAAAGATCTTTTTTGCCTGATTATAAAAGGGTGTAAAAACCAAATAAGGAGAACCGTCACTTTTTACGACCTCATCTGGCTCAAATATATAGGTGTCGTACAAATATCGAAACGGGAGGATATGAGAGATATCTATGTCCCTATTTATGGCGTAAAAATCATAATCTCCCGATGCGATGACCTCCTGAGGAGAAAATCGGTTCAGATATAAAAACACATCTTTTGGTTTTGCAAAAAAAACAGCCAGATCAAGACCCGACTCTTTTAATTTTCTTTTTAAGCTCATCACCGTATCAAAGATAAAGCTCACTCTTTTGTCATTTGGTTCCAGTTTTTCTAAGATCGTTACATCAAAGATAAAGATAGGCAAGACCTCACCGCTGATGGACAATAACGGATTGTCCTCGACTCTCAGATCTCTTCTAAACCATAGGATACGCATTATTTTGAACTCTGTAAATGTGAACGAAGCGCAAGCTCTTTGGGATACGGAGCCAAAAAAACCTGATTTAAGAGATACTCGGTCTCATACTTTTTGGCATAAAGATGCAAAGTGCTTAAGGGCACGATAAGAGGGACTCTCTTGTTCGCATACGCCTCTATCTGTTCATGTAGCGTGTGCTTTTCATCTGCCGTGAGCTCATTTTTAAAGAATCCCGCCATGTGTTCGAGGACGTTGCGATTGCGTTTGATGGAGCTTTTTTTTGCGATGGCACTCTTAAAAAGCAGTTCATAGTTTTTCAATAAACTGCCAAACTCCAAACTGCCGTGATTTGCCACGACATTACCAAGTTCTCTGTAGCTTTTCTCGTCTTTTGCCTGAAGCAGAAATTTGTAGCGCGTATGAAAATCCACAAGCTCTTTCATCTTTGGAGAGGATGCTTTGAGTTGTTCAAAAGCATCGTAGGCAAAAAGCTGCATCACGAAGTTTTCGCGAAACCATGGGTCACACAGTCTGTCTTCCTCTTCCATCGGCAAAAAAGGATACTTCTCTTTAAAAGCTTTAGCAAAAAGACCGTAACTCTCCCCCTCGATAAAACCGCCCTTTGAGTAGGTCTTTGTAGTTCCCACTCCGCAGCTTGGTGATCTGGCTTTTAGGATGACACCCGAGAGCCTCATCTGTTTGAGACGTTTTAGCTCTGCTTTCACACCCTTTTGCAGCTCTTTTGTGACATCTGTGAAATCATTGTTTTTCAGGACTTTTATCTTTTTCTTGTCATCTACAAGCCTGATGGTCGGTCTTGGAGTACCAAAGACGACAGCCTCGGGACAAAAGGGTACAAGCTCGGCAAATTTTCCTAGCTCATCGGTGATGAAAAGATCATGCTTATCTCCGCCGTCATAACGGACTTTTTCACCTAAAAGACATCCTGAAACTGCAATATTCATAAAAGATCCTATATTTTTATATTTTTTAAACGCAGTGCATTGACGATAACGGACACAGAACTAAAACTCATCGCCGTAGCCGCGATGATAGGAGAAAGCAATACTCCAAAAAACGGATACAGTACACCCGCAGCAACTGGGATGCCTGCGCTGTTATAGACAAAAGCGAAAAAGAGGTTTTGTCTGATATTTTTCATCGTGGCACGGCTGAGTCTGAGCACTTTTACTATACTCATCAGATCACCTTTTATCAAAGTGATCCCTGCACTTTCTATGGCTACATCGGTCCCGTTACCCATCGCGATGCCTACATCCGCCTGAGCCAAAGCCGGCGCATCGTTGATGCCATCACCCGCCATCGCCACAACAGCACCGCCTGCTTGGAGTCTTTTGATCACATCTGCTTTACCCTCAGGCAGGATATTTGCATAGACTTCATCGATGTTTAATTTTCTTGCTACGGCATTTGCAATATGCTCGTTATCGCCGCTCAACATCACTACATGTAAGCCCTCATCCATAAGCATCCGCACAGCCTCTTTTGAACTCTCTTTTATGGGGTCTTCTATACAAAAAAGTGCGCCAAGTCTCTCATCGACTGCCATAAAGACAACCGTCTTACCCTCGTCTCTTAAGCTATCTGCCTCGCTTTTTATCTCATCTGTTGAGATTCCCAGACTCTCTAAAAACTCTTCACTTCCCAAAACAACTTTTTTATCTTTGAGCCTGCCCTCGATACCTTTTCCGCTCACGGCATTAAAATCTACAACTTCAAAGAGTGTCAAACTACGCTCTTTTGCCTGCTCGACCACCGCTTCAGCCAAGGGGTGTTCACTTGCGATCTCTAGACTTGCGGCGTATTGCAAAGCCTCATCTTCATCAAAACCGTTCAGCGTTTTTACCTTTGTAAGCGTGGGTTTTCCCTGTGTCAGCGTTCCTGTCTTATCGACGACAAGCGTCATGACTTTTTCCATCTGCTCCAAGGTCTGTGCATCTTTTATGAGGATGCCCGAGAGTGCCGCCCTGCCCGTACCTACCATGATAGAGATCGGAGTAGCAAGACCAAGTGCACAGGGACAAGCGATGATGAGTACGGAGACAGCCGCTACCATAGCGTAAGCCAAACGCGGCTCAGGCCCAAGAAAAAACCATCCAAAAAAAGCTAAAACTGCCGAGATGACAACAGCAGGCACAAAATATCCCGACACCGTGTCTGTCAGTTGCTGTATCGGCGCACGTGAGCGTTGCGCCTTTGCTACCATATCTACTATCTGAGAAAGTATCGTATCACTCCCGACACGCTCGGCTCTCATGACAAGTGTGCCGTTTTTATTCAACGTTGCACCTATGAGTTTATCATTTAGGTTTTTTGCGACTAAGACAGCTTCTCCCGTTATCATGGACTCATCCACATTGCTTTTACCCTCGATGACGATCCCATCCACGGGAATCTTTTCTCCCGGTTTGATCCTGAGCCTGTCTCCTACTTCGACTACGTCAAGTGGCACATCTTCTTCACTCCCGTTTGCATCGATGCGGTGTGAGTGTTTTGGAGCCAGATTCAAAAGTGTCTTGATGGCGTTATTTGTCTTGCTTCTGGCATTTAGCTCAAGGACTTGACCCAAAAGAACCAAAGTCGTAATGACTGCAGCGGCTTCAAAATAAACATGCACCAATCCATCTTCAGTCCGCATAAGCTGTGGGAATATTTGCGGGAAAAAAAGTGCAACGATACTGTATATCCACGCTGTTGCGACACCTATAGAGATAAGCGTGAACATATTGAGGTTCCAACTCTTCACAGAGTTCCAGCCGCGCACGAAAAAAGGCCAGCCGCCCCAAATAACCACAGGGGATGAGAAAATAAACTCAAACCATTGTATCTCTTTCATCGAGATACCGCTTGGCAGATATTGAGGCGCCAGATCACTTGTCATAGCGACGATAAAAAGAGGCAGGGAAAAAACAAGACTGATCCAAAAGCGGCGCTGCATAGAGTCTAGCTCAACATTCTCTTCATCGGCTGCAACTATTACTGGTTCAAGTGCCATCCCGCATTTTGGGCAGTTGCCGGGTTTATCTCTGACGATCTCAGGATGCATGGGACAGGTATACTGTGTTTTTACGGTGGAAGCTGTTTGTGTCTCTTTTTCCAAAGCCATCCCGCATTTCGGACATGAGCCGGGATGGTCTTGGTGTATTTCAGGATGCATAGGACAGGTGTAAAAGGTTTGTCCGATCTTACAACTTCCGTCATTACAGGCTGTTGGTTCTTTTAAATTCATCACACACCTCCATCTTTACATGTAAGCTAGTCTAAACTCTTTTTCTAAAAATCCCAATCATCCAAAATAGGTTTTTCCTCTTTTACGACCTCATCTTTTTTCTTTTCAACGATGTTTATTTTCAGTTCATCATCCTGAGAAACAAGAGACAAAGAGGGTTTGAGCATCTCTTCATACTCAAGCTGTAAACCTTTTGAGGTCATTATAAACCCGCTGACCTTTATCTTTCCATCGTGGATCAATTTATGGTGTTCTTTACAAAGCGGTATAAGGTTATGTTTGTGGTCTTGATGAAAATGCCCGATAAAACCGGCTTTGTCAGAAAGAGACTGTTGGCTGATATGATGCACATCTTCAGCCATAACACCACAGATGACGCATTTTGTCACATAAAGTTCTTTGTTGTATTTGCTTGTCTTTTTCTTTACGAGAAGTTCAAGTTCATCAAAGTCGTTGGCAAGGCGCTTGCGGATAGAATTCGCCGTTTCTAAAAACTCGCCGTCCATATGAAGCGATTTTGCGAACTCAAGCCCGTAGATGCTGCTTCCGCTTCCCGATTGAAGCACACGGTTGAACACCAAAAGGTCTTTTGCCTCGTCATATTCCACGCTCAAGTGTAGATCGACCACGTTTTTAAGTCTTCGTATCTCACCCATTGTCGAGAGCTGGTGGAGATGCGTAGCAAAGAGAAACACAGATCTCAGTTTTGCCAGTTTGATAATGGCACTTGCGACTATGGCGACACCCGAGAGTGTCTCCGTCCCGTGCGATATCTCATCACCAAGGACTAAAGATTTAACCGTCGCTCGGTTAAAGATATTTTTAAGTTCGACCATCTCCACGGCAAAAGTCGAAAGCCCTTTTGCCAAATTGTCACGCGAGACGATGCGCGTAAATATGGACTCAAAAAGCGAAAACTTCATCGCCGATGCAGCTACAAAAAATCCGCTTTGTGCCATAAGTACTGAAATGCCGATGCTCTTCATCAAAGAGGATTTTCCGCTTGAATTGATGCCGTAGAGAAGCACGCCGTTTATGTCGTGTCCGTCATGTACATGTACGTCCAGCATCACCGTCTTTGGATAGGGAACGTCCATATAATCGCGGTTTCCCATAACGATGTCGTTTGGTATGTAGATGCCCCGACGCTGCTGCAGCTCGATGAGTGGATGGCGAAGCTGCATGATCTGCATAAAGTTCTCATCCTCTTTGACATCCACAAGCATCGGACGCGAGTGGTTATACATCTGTGCGACTTTTGATGAGCTTACAGCCACGTCAAGATCTGCCACATACTGGATAATTCTGTCAAATAAAAGTGCGTAACGGCGCTCGTAAACACCTTGAAGCTGAGTATAACGCTCTTTTACGAGTGCTACTATTTTCGCTTTATTACGCATGATCTTATCGGATAGTTCATCGAGCAGAGGTGCTGTTATCTTTACATTGTTTGTCAGTTTTTTGATGCTAAACTCGCTAAAGCTTACATGTAAGCCTTCTATGTCGATGACCTGAGATTTGAAGACACTCTCGATAAGCGAATATCTGTTTTTACTCAGCGTGATGTAGTAACCCTCTTTATCAAGTACGCCAAGAGCGACACTTCCCGTAGAACTGTTTGAAGTAACACCGTTTATGAGCTCTTGAATATGATCCATAATGATATTAAACGTCTGCAGCATCTTCGCGTTTTCATCCACAAGCGTATCTACCGCCGCATCTACGTTTCTCATCAAGAAGTTCTCGTCAATCGTCGCAACGGTGAATCGTCTTGAGACATCAAGGTCGATGCTTTTGGAGATATCTCTTAAAAACTCATCCACCTCATGTTCGCCAAACGTCGTCTTTTGTATCTTATGCTTTTTGATATAGCTCATCAGCTCTTTGACGTTTATCATCGACTCATAGATATGGTTCATCTCAAATGGATGCAGACGTCCCAGATCAAGACGGCGGGAAAGACGTTCCAAGTCATAGATGCCGCGCATGATCTCTTCGAGGTATCTTGTATGAGAATTGACTCTTTCTATGAGGTTGTAACGACGGGTAAGCTCCTCTTTTTCCATGATCGGATTTAAAAGTCTCTCTTTTAAAAGACGCTTACCTATCGCTGTAGCGCTTTTATCTAGCATCTTTAAAAGCGTCATTTCGTTTCTGTCTTTTGATATGATGGAAAGCTGTTCTAGTGCATTGTTGCCGAGGTACATGTAACGGCGGTTGTCTATGATCTTCGGACGATCCAGCTTTTGGATGATATGCACGTCGTGTTCGATGACGAAATGAACCAAGATCGCCAAAGATTGAGAGATCATAGGAGAGCGTTCCAGATCCAAATGCTCTATGGGAGAGAGCAGCGACTGTATCTGATACACTTTTTCAAACAGCTCGTTTTGATAATCGATGCGGGGGATGTCATGATTTACGGTGTAATGATAATGCTCCGGGATCTCCAAGTAGTTTAATACGGTTCTTTGGTCATCCACTCCGTCTAAAAAAGTAAGTACGACTTCGCTTGTCTTATAGATATTTAAAAGATTAAACACCTCGTCAAGTGCATAAGAGGGGTCTTCACTACTTCCATGTGTCTCATAAAGCCAAGTTTTTCCCGTTGTGATATCGATAGCACTGTAGCCGACCGTATAGATATCTCTGTGTCTGTCCACCAACAAAGAGACTATGTAATTGTCATCGTTGTCTACAATGTGATCGAAATTCGTACCCGGAGAGATGATCTGCGAGACATATCTTGTGATCTTTGGAGGGGTGCCTCGCTGTTTAACGACGACGACCGTATATTTTTGCTCCTGAATAAGACGGTTTAAGTACCTTTCAAAGGAAACTGCAGGGACTCCTGCTAAAAGAGGATTTTTCGCAGAGTTTTCTATAATAGATTTATTTTTCTTTGTCAGCTGTATATTTAAAAGTTCGGCTATCTCTTTTGCCTTGCCTATCTGTTCTTCATCATTATTTATCTCATAGACTTCAAAAAAAGTACCGATCTCCATAAACACGACGGTATCATCACCGTATTTCTCTTCAAAATGTCTTTGAAGGTCAAAATATGTCTCTGTGAGGAGTCTGTTTTTCTGGTCTAAAAGCTTATCTACGTCTGATGACAACATTTTATAGGCACCTTTATAATTTATACTTATTTTTTTACACAATTATAACGAAACTGTTCTCATATAAATATTACATAAGACTATAAAAGATATACTATTCAAAAATATTTATTAAAAAGGCAAATTAATGAAAAGACCTAAGCCAGTTGATGAAGAAGTATTTTTTGACGGCAAGACTCTTATCTCTGAAACAGATACAAAAGGGATCATTACTTATGTAAATAGAAAGTTCGTAGAGATGAGCGGATATAGAGCAGAAGAAGCTCTTGGACAGCCACACAGTCTTTTACGCCATCCGGATATGCCTAAAGCTGCTTTTGAAGGAATGTGGAAAATAATTGAAACAGGACAGATGTGGGAAGGTTATGTAAAAAATTTAAGGAAAGATGGTAAATTTTACTGGGTTATAGTAAATATTATACCAAAATATGATGAAAATCATAATATAATTGGATACACTGCTTCAAGAAAGATTCCTAACAGAGATATGATAAGCAAAGTATCTCAGCAGTATAAAGAGATGATAGAACAAGAACAAAAATAAAAATAAACATTTAAAAAGGAGTGTGTAAATGAAAAGATTACTGCTTTTATCTATTTTGGCGGCTACGACTTTTGCCCAAGACCTCAAAACAACATTGCAAGAGGTCATTCAGACAAACCCGGATATTGTCGAAAGAGCAAAAAACTATAACTCGACCAAAGAGGATGTCACTGTCGCCAAGTCCGGATATTATCCAAAATTAAATTTATCACTTGGTGCAGGAACTCAAAATACGGATATTACCAATAATCCCGTAGCATCGTCGAACTATAATAAGAACCTCGCTGTTTATCAAAACTCTATTACCCTTACCCAGAATGTTTTCAACGGTTTTTCGACCACATATCAGGTAAAAGAACAAGAGGCAAGAACTCTCTCGGCTGCTTACAGTTACATAGAAAAAGTAAACTCCGTCTCATTTTCTACTGCGAGTGCTTATCTGGAACTTATGAGAAACAGGGAACTTTTAGAGACCGCAAAAGAGAATGTCGATATCACCGATGAGATCTTCAAAAAGGTGCAAAAACTTTACGATTCAGGTTTGACTACGCTCTCAGAAGTAAACAAGATCCAGTCTTCACTTTCTTTGGCAAAGTCTAACTATGTCGTTCAAGAAAGCACTATGATGGACGCAAAGTTTACGTTGCAAAGATTTTTAGGCAGATATTTAGATCCTAATGATATGCAAAAACCTGAACTCAACGTTCCGCTTCCCGCTTCAATGGAAGATGCCGCTCAAGAAGCGATCTTGAACAATCCTTCAATACTTGTATCCAAATACAATATTGAGTTAGCTCAAGCGACATACAAAGAGAAGAGATCACCCTATTACCCGAGCGTTGATCTTGAAGTCTCACAGTCTATGAACAAAAACACTAGCGGGATCGAACAAAACACCGATACATTTAGTGCTATGGCATATCTGAAATACAATTTCTTTAATGGATTTTCCGATCAGGCAAATTTACAAAAAAGCATAAGCCAGCTTAACCAAGAGGTTCAAAGCAAAAGTTCCATTCGAAGACAAATCCTTCAAAACATCAATCAAGCATGGCTCTCTTATGAAAAACTCAAAGATCAGCTTAAAAACTTAAGAGATTACAAAGTGTACAGTTTAAAAACCCTTACACTCTATTCAAAAGAGTATGATCTAGGAAGACGCTCTTTACTCGATCTTCTATCTGCACAAAATGATTTCATTGGTTCAAAGTCACAGATCATAAACAATGAGTATAACCTTCTACTTGCAAAATTTAGAATCCTTGATGCTATGGGTATACTTGTAGACTCTGTACTAGAAGACAAAGATGCAAGCTATTACAGTTCAGTAGGACTAAGAGGCAAAACTCCAAAAAATACTGATGATCTTTCGATCTCATATGATAATGACCATGACCTTGTCACAGATGACAGCGATCTATGTAATAACTCACTTTCTGAAACTATGAAAGATATGTACGGCTGTGCTTTTAATGATGCAAATATTTCGGTAATAGAAAGATATTCCCCTTTTACCTTTGAAACTGATTCAGCAGACTTGAGTGATGAGGGTGTACAAAGACTAGATGCACTCATAAAACAACTGCAGCCTTACGGATTTGATAAAATAAAGCTTCTCATTACCGGCAACGTCGATAACGATAGTCTAGATAGTAAAAAAAGTTTGAAACTCTCTCAAGAAAGAGCAGAAAAAGTAGCAGCGATATTTGTCAAATTAGGTGTTACAAAAGAAAACATTACAATACTCTCTAAATCAAATGAAGCACCGATAATAAGCGATGAGACCTCTTATGGCAAAAAACTAAACAATAGAGTCGATATAATAGTAAAAAAATTAAAATAGTTAACAGGGAAAATACGTGGCAATAGCATCTTATGACAATCTAAGAATGGATTCTCTCTTAGATTGTCTAGTCTTATACACAAAACTTTATCATAAGCCCTATTCTGCAGAAGCTTTAACTGCAGGACTTCCCATAGAAATGGGAAAAGAAGCGCCTGAACTCTTTTCGATTAACAGTTCAAAAGGCTTATTTTCTCGTGCAGCGGAGCGGGCAGGATTAAAATCATCTCTCATTAAAAGACCTATACAACAAATATCACCGCTACAGCTTCCTATCATTATGTTACTGTCCAATCAGGGTGCATGTATTTTAGACAGCTTCAGTAAAGATAGAAGTGAAGCAAAAATAATCATGCCGAGTGAAGAAGCGATAGAACAATGGGTCGATCTTGATGCCCTGAACGATGAATATATCGGTTATTCGTTTATGATAAAAAAAGCTTTTGAATATAGTGACCAGAACTCGAGAACGCTTCAACTCACTCAGAAACACTGGTTTTGGAGCACTATCAAACTCTCGTTAGGAACATATAAAGATGTAATATTTGCATCGCTGCTTATCAACCTTTTCGTATTGGCAAGTCCGCTATTTACCATGAATGTTTATGATAGAGTCGTGCCAAATAATGCCATGGAGACACTTTGGGTCTTTGCAATAGGTGTTACCATAGCGTATAGTCTGGATACTTTCTTAAAATTTACCAGAACCTATCTGCTTGAAATCGCAGCTAAAAAAAGCGACATCATTATGTCATCGATCGTTTTTGAAAAAGTCTTGAACCTAAAAATGGCATTTCATCCGGCATCTGTGGGTTCTTTTGCAAGCAATATAAGAGATTTCGATGCTATAAGAAACTTCTTGACAAATGCTACGATGGCTGCTGTTATAGATCTTCCTTTTACCATCATATTTTTAGCAGTAATCGGTTATATCGGCGGCACGATTGTATTTATACCATTCATAACGATGATATTCATCCTAGGTTATGCTTTTTTAATAAAAACACCTCTACGTACAAGTATAGAAAGTACACATGAAGCAAGTGCGAAAAAAAGTTCTATTCTCATAGAAACACTCAATAATATAGAGACTTTAAAGACTTTGGGAACGACCAATCTTGCTCAATGGCAATGGGAAGAGGCAACGGGCGAGATCGCATCACGTGGTCTAAAATCCCGCTTACTCTCAGCTTCCATTCCTACTGTAACCCAATTCTTGATCCAGCTCAATACTGTAATGGTCGTAGTGTACGGTGCGTACTTAATAAAAGATTTTGAACTCTCAATGGGGGGACTTATCGCGATCGTCATATTGACTGGAAGAACCCTTGCTCCTATGGGACAAGTCGCGGCATTAATGACAAACTATGAAGATACAAAAACATCTTACCAAACCGTCAATGACATCATCTCACAACCAAGTGAAAGACCCGCCGGTAAGAAATTTGTAGAAAAACCGGACTTTACGGGCACAATAGAGTTCAAAGAGGTCACCTTTAAGTATCCCGATACCGATGTAGAAGTTATCAAGAATCTCTCTTTTAAAATAAACTCCGGTGAGAATGTTGCTTTTATCGGAAGAATAGGTTCCGGAAAAAGTACCATCCAAAAACTGATACTTGGGCTCTATGAGCCTGACAGTGGGCAAGTTTTAATTGACGGGATCGACATTAAGCAGATCGATCCTGCCGATCTGCGTAAAAATATAGGATATGTTTCTCAAGATATTATGCTGTTTCGCGGAACTTTAAAAGATAATATCACCTATCGTGCGACACATGCAAGCGATGCTGCGATGGTAAGAGCAGCACAGATCAGCACGACGGCCGAATTTGTCAAAAAACATCCAAAAGGATATGAGATGCCGATCGGTGAACGTGGATCTGGACTCTCAGGCGGACAAAGACAAAGCATAGGTGTCGCACGCGCATTTTTACTTGATTCTCCGATCATGTTATTTGACGAACCGACAAACGCGATGGATCAAATAACAGAGGCTAAGCTCTTAAATAACCTAGAGAGTGAATTAAAGAATAAAACAGCCATTTTTGTAACCCAGAAAATGAATCTTCTTAAAATCATCGATAGAGTGATTGTTCTCAATGAGGGAAAAATACTCGTAGATGCGCCAAAAGATGAAGCCTTAAAACAGTTGCAAGGAGGTAGTTCAAATGGCTAAAAATGAATTCAATGAAAAAGACTATGAATTTATGCAAAGCCTTAGTGCTGCCATACTCCAAACTTCACCTGCGAAAATAAGCAATGTACTAAGAATCTGGCTGCTCACCATAGCTATTGCCGTTATTTGGGCATCTCTTGCGCCGATCGATGAGATAACCAGAGGCGATGGGAAAGTCATTCCTTATGGACAAAATCAGGTCATACAAAATCTCGAAGGCGGTATAGTCGAATCCATAATGGTACATGAAGGCGACGAGGTCAAAAAAGATCAGATCATTTTAAAAATAAATAATTCAAAATCTATATCAAGTTCTACTTCGAATGTCATCAAACTGACTGCACTCAAAGCAAAAAAAATCCGTTTGCAAGCAGAAGCGAATCTTTTGCCTTTCACGGTACCGCAAACCGATGATGAGACTTTCAAAGTACAATTGCAGCTAGAACAAAAACTCTATAACTCGGATATGGAAGAGTACAAAGCGAAAGATGATTCATTAGTAGATCAGATCGAGCAAAAAAAACAGGAATATCAAGAAGCCGTTGACAGCATAGACAATATCCAAAGATCTCTCCGATACGTACAAGAAGAGATAGAAATGACAGCTCCGATGGTCAAAGAGGGAGTTAAATCAAAAGTAGACTTCTTAAAACTCAAACGTGAAGGCAACGATATCACACAAAAACTGGATGCTGCAAAATCATCGCTTCCAAGATTACAATCAGCAATTAGCGAATATAGAAATAAAAGAATAGAATCTAAACAAAAATTTGTCAACGATACAAGAGAGGAACTCAATAAAGTCAATTCTGACCTGGAAGGTTTAAGTGCAGAACAAGTCGCTTTTACCGATCAGGTCAACAGAACATTAGTCCGATCTCCTGTTGACGGTATCGTTCAAAAACTCTTCGTCCATACGGTAGGAGGAGTCATTAAACCGGGTGATGATCTAGTTGAAATCGTTCCGACAAGTGAAAAGCTTTATTTAGAAGTCAAGATTAAGCCGACAGATATAGCGTTTATCCGTCCCGGAGCAGAAGCAAAAGTCAAATTTACCGCTTACGATTATGCAATATACGGCGGTTTAATAGGGAAAGTCATAAGCATTAGTCCGGATAGTATAACAGATGAAAAAGAGAACACCTATTATCAAATCAAGATCGAGACCGAAAAGAACTATTTAGGAACGCAAGAGCATCCGCTTAGAATCATCCCAGGTATGATAGTCGATGTCAATATTGTGACAGGTAAGAAAACAGTTATGGAATATATTTTAAAACCTATTTTAAAATCTAAGCAATATGTATTTACGGAGCGATAAAATGCAAACGATACTATTTTTCAGTTATGACTACAGTCTGCTTCAAGAGTTTGAAAAGAAAGAGGATATAAATCCTTTTAAAAGCTTTGATATGGAAACTACGCTACTAGAATACATAAAAGGGTGTCGTAGCTCAATTATAGTAGCTGATTATGATAGTGTCTCACATGAAGTAAATAACTGGATATCTTCTGATGTCATCCCTGAAAATCTCATTGTTTTAGAAAGAGTGCCTACTATTGCAACCGGGAAGATACTACTCTCTCACGGTATTAAGGGATATGGAAACTCAAGGATGCTAAAGGTTCACTATCAACAGATGATCGAGACCGTAGCTGATTTAAAAATATGGACTTATCCGGAACTCACGGCATCGCTTGTAACATTAAACTCAAATATGATAAATCCGGATGCAAAACCTCTTATTCAAAGGCTTTCAGATAAAGAGAAAGAAGTGACGATGCATATACTAAATGGGCTTACAAATGCAGCAATCGCTAATAAAATGGATATCTCGACAAGAACAGTAAAAGCACATGTAACTTCTATCTTTCAAAAGCTACATGTAAACGATAGAATCTCTCTCGTCCTACTTTTAAAATAAAGATCATTTTAACGTATACGACCTCATAAGCAAGGTCGTATATAGACCAATATTAATGTTGGTCTATATGTATTTGATGATTTACCTCTAATGTGACACTTCCGCTTCCATCATTGCTTGTTCCCGTCACTTCTTGGTATGACGTACCTGTTTCTGCATTGGTTTTAAAATCACCCAGTGTCCATGTAGTATCTGCTGTACCATCACCATTGCTGTCATTGTTCAATGTCACGCTATCAGTACTGTCTCCATCGATTTTTAAACTGTTATTATCATCTGTCATTTCAAGCACATCACCAAGAGTAATAGATATATTTTGAGTACCTGTTCCCAGATTTACCGATTCTATGCTGTTTGCATTATTAATCATATTGCCTAAATCAAGATGCATATCTCCGTCTAAAACTAATTGATCGAATCCGCCTGCAGTAGTGCTGATCGTAGTTTCATTTCCGCTGGTACTTTCAGTTGAAGTAACAGATGCCGAAATAGAATTCAATGAGTCAGTATCTATTTGCGCACTGCTGACCAATGTAATATTTGCATTACCGCTTTCATCTACGCTTAATGTATACGTACCGTCATCATTTGCAGATAATATATTGCCCTCACTATCCATTAAATTTGTTGTTCCATCCGGAAGTTTATCAAGTGTTATATCACTTAAGCTTTCACTGCCATCTGTATCTGTCAATCCTGCATTTAAGGTAATATTGTACTCATAAGATTGTGAAGTACTATTTCCTTGATCTGCTTCAAATACGATATTTTCAATATTTGATATAGTCAGCGGTGCACCTTGAAGAGTTCCATTACCATCAACTCGATAGATTTGATACTCGCTGTTGTCAGAATTTCCCGTACCGTTCATATTTGTCAGATTCAAGCTACTTACTAAATTATTGTTACTGTCATATATTTTATAATCACTTGCACTGCCAGTGAAATAAAGTGTATCGTTTCCGCTTCCCCCGTCAATATGTCCGTTGTCAAAATTACTTCCGGTATGAAGCTGGATTTTATCATCTCCAGAGCCAAGATCGATGTGTCCTGTGCTATTATCACCATGTGATGAAGTATCTGCTGTTCCTTGGAAATTACCATTGATCTGAACAACATCATCACCTTCACCCATATTGATTTCACTTCTATCGGCACTTCCACCGATGACTAAAGTATCATCTCCGCTTCCAAGATCGATATCCTTACCGCTTGCACTGTATCGAATATTAATACTGTCGTCTCCGCTGCTTGTTGTAATATCTGTTGCGTTCATATTATCGATATTTAAAGTAATATCATCATGTCCATGTGCCGTATAGTCACTATCTAAATTTGTACCTCCACTCGTATGAACGGATATATCAGTAAATGTATCTACCGTATTTTCTACTACTTGAACATCTCCTATACTCATAGTTAACGTCGGAGTCGAAGCAGTATCATCTACATTGATATTTACTGTTAAATCAAAAGTCGTACTATCGCCATCAGCATCTACTGCCGTGATTGCAAATACTTCGGTCGTATCAGCAGAAAAGCTTTGCGAATTTGCACTGTATGTATAATCTCCACTTTTAAAATCAAAGATTAACTTACCGCCCTCTTGAGTTGTAAGGCCATTTTCTGGGAAAGTATCCTGTGTATATACAGTTCCGTCCACCGTAATAGATGAGATAGATATATCTCCATCTCCACCGCTTACATTATCAAGTACATTACCTTCGACCTTAGCATTTGTTGACTCAATTAAAACCTGTTTTAATTCTGTCACATCTTCTACAACCATTACATTTGTTTTAATAGTACCGATATCAACAGCCACTCTTTGAAAATCAGGATCATTTTCTTGTAAACCTGTCCCAATTCCTATAACATTTAACTCTTTTGCATTATCTGTCAAGAAATTCGTCCATTGTGTGATGTAACCGCTATCAACAGCTTGACCGCTTATATATTGTGTATGATTGCTACCATCTCCTGTCGTGTCTGTATTTTCTACCGTCGGCGTACCGTCACTTATAAAATAGACTACTGATTTTTGTCCATCAGGAGCAGTTGTATAATTATCGTATGTTTTAAATAATGCGTCTTCATAATTTGTACTACCATGTGTTGAAAGAGCTTCGATAACGCTGATCGCATCACTCGCATTCATCCAATCCGTTGCTGTTCCTGTAGTGCCAAAAGTAGTCAGTTTAACATTAACACCGCCTAAATCTTCATAAGTAGATATCATCTCTTGTAAAGATTCTTTTGCTAGCTCCAGTCTGCTATGTCCATCTCCCCCATCATCTTTCATACTGCCTGAAAGGTCGAGAATAATCACGACATTTGTCGAATGTTGTGTTGATACTGTTGTATTATCACTCGCTTGTGAAGTCCCTTCAAAATCAATATTTTTCACTTCATCTACCGATGTTGGAACTAAATTTTCAGGAATATTCGATGTAAATGTTCCTGTTTCAGTATCATAAGTTCCATCTGCAAACTCAATAGTCTCGACATTGCGTAATTCTGTGACATCACCTACACCATCTCCATCACTATCACTTGCAGAACTTTCAGTGACTATGACATTTCCATTTGCATCTGTTGTAATTGTATATTCTGAACTATCTTTTCCAAATGTAACAATATCAGTACCGTCACCGCCATCAATCACAAGCTTATCGTTTGCATCATTGTTTTCACTTATAACATATCCGTTTTCATTGGTACCGGACAATGTAGCATCTGTATTTATAGTATCATTTCCGCTTCCTGCCATAACATAATCATCAGTTGATTCTGTGTTACTATCTGACCAATTACCATGCCAGTACTGAGTACTGTCTGTTTGAGCTGTTTCATTGCCTGCTGTATCAGTTTCTGTCGCTTTGAAGAACTCATTATCATTGATAGGAGTCCCGTCTAAGCTAGATATATCCGCACTCCATGTTCCGTTTACATCAACTGTCGCTGTTGCTACAGCATTATTATTTTCATCATACAATGTGATGGTATTTCCTGCTTCTGCACCTGTACCACTAATTGTTACTGAACTATAATCCCCATTATTATCAACAATATTTGTAATAGTAAGTTTATCAATATCACTTGTTGTTATATCTGCGCTCGCTACTATTGTACTTGCCTCTGTAGAAGTGTTGCCTGCTGTATCTGAAAGTATTGCTGTAATTTCTGATTCTGGTAATACCTCAAATGATACACCATTTGCTATATCAGATGCCGTTAATGTTACTATTGTCGTTATTCCATCTACAGTATACGTTAATGTATCACCAATAGTAGAACCAGCAACACTAATAGTTGCTGTTACCGTTCCGTCTGTTCCTAGTTCACTTGCGTTATAGATTCCATCTGTTCCTGTACTTTCCAATGTAATTGTCGGTGTACCTATTTCTGTATCATAAGCAGTAAACTCACCGGTTGCAGTATTATAAGTTCCATCTGCAAACTCAATAGTCTCGACATTGCGTAATTCTGTGACATCACCTACACCATCTCCATCACTATCACTTGCAGAACTTTCAGTGACTATGACATTTCCATTTGCAT
>JAHJGM010000047.1 GCA_018824305.1 bacterium | reverse complement strand
TCTCAAAGTTCGTGTATTACGAACTATTACTTATGTGTATTGTACTGTTTTTAGAATTTAAAGATGGTTGAAATCAAGGTGTTTGTGTTAGAATTTTTGTAATTTATGAGACTGTAGGGGTTTAGTTATTTCACAGTCTCAGTGGAGCTAATAAATTGCCCGCAGGGAAATTCATCGGCTCATTTCAACCGTTGGGAACGAGAAGCAGCTTACATGTAAGCTACTCATACCTCAAAGCATCGATAGGGTTCATATTTGATGCTTTTCTCGCAGGAACAATCCCAAACACGATCCCGATAAGCATCGAAAACATAAGAGCAATGATAGTGATGCTCGGATCGATGATGAGCGTGATATCCATTCCCACAGAGACTCCTACCGTAATGGCTATGCCGACGATGACCCCTATGATCCCTCCAAGTCCTGAAAGCACGACGGCTTCTATGAGAAACTGGATCATAATATCTTGCGCCATCGCTCCTACAGCCATTCTGATACCTATCTCTCTTGTCCTTTCGGTAACGGATACAAGCATGATGTTCATGATCCCGATCCCGCCGACTACCAACGAAATAGCCGCCACGGCTCCGAGCATGATGGTCAGCATATTGGTGATCTGACTGATAGTATCCACAAGTGAAGACATGTTTCTGACCGAGAAATTTTCCTCATCCTCAGGTTTGAGATGCCGTCTTTCACGTATGAGTTGCTGTATCTGTACGGTAGCTTCTTCTAACGGGATGTTCTCTTTGACCGATGCCATGATAAGATGGATATTGTCATTTCCGCTGATACGGCGTTGAAACAGTTTTAACGGTACAAGTATGATGTCGTCTTGATCTCTTCCGAATGTATTGGCACCTTTTGTCTCCAAGACTCCCGCGACTTCACATGTAAATTTTTGTACACGGATCTTTTTGCCTACGGGATTTTCATTTTGCCCAAATAGCGTGTCAACGACTGTTTTACCGATGATACAGGTGTTGAGTCCTGTGCGGATTTCACTGTTTGTAAATTTGCGTCCTGATGTGAGTTCCCAGTTTTGTATGGTGAAATAATCGTTGTCGACGCCTCGTATATTTGTCTGATAGTTTTTATCTTTGTATAAAGCGGTCAAAGTGGCACTTTCCGCCGGAGAAACGGCTTGGAGTGCAAATATAGACTCTTTTATAAGCTCTACGTCTCTCATCTTGAAAGGTTTGGAAACTGCGGATTGCGTTCCCGGGCCATGCTCTTGGCTGGGAAGGATGTAAAGGGTATTGCTGCCAAGTTTTGTGATACTTTTAGTTATAGACTCGCTTGCCCCCTTGCCGATATTGACCATAGCGATAACAGAGGCGATACCGATAACAATACCAATAGCTGTGAGCATTGAACGCATAAGATTGCGTCTGATCTCACGAAGTGCCTGAAGAAGTGCATTAATCAGCATTGTTTATATCCTTCTCAATAAGTCCGTCACGTACATATATGACTCTGGATGCATACGCGGCTATGTTCTCCTCATGTGTGACCATGATGATGGTTATACCCTCTTGGTTAAATCTTTTTAAGATATCCATGATCTCGTGGCTTCTTTTTGTATCAAGATTTCCCGTCGGCTCATCGGCAATAAGCACTTTTGGTTTTGTCACGATAGCTCTTGCTATGGCCACGCGTTGTTGTTGACCGCCTGAGAGTTCTGAGGGATCATAACTCATACGTTCTTCAAGACCGACATTGATGAGTGCATCGTGTGCTCTTTGTTCTCTCTCTTTGGCATTGACTCCAAGATAAATAAGCGGCATTTCAACATTTTCAAGGGCAGAAGTCTTTTTCAATAGATTGAACCCTTGAAATATAAAGCCAAGGACATAGCGTCTAAAGAGTGATCTTTGGTCTTTACTGAGTGCGCCGATATCAGTATCATTAAAATTATATATACCGCTGCTTGGAACGTCCAGTGTCCCTAGAATATTTAAAAGAGTAGATTTTCCGCTTCCACTTGGTCCCATGATCGCGACAAATTCACCTTGGTCTATTTTGAGGTTAATATCTTTTAAAACCGTCGATGCGACCTCTGCCGTACCGTAGACTTTGGTGACATTCTTAAGTTCGATCATTTGCTTTTTTCCTGAGTCATGACTATAGGATTGTTCTCTTTTAGTGTGTCTGATGCAATGGCAGAGTTTGAACCGCTGTTTCCAAGGACTTTGACATATATCTTTTTAGGTTCGCCGTTTTCTAATCTCCAAACATGTGCTTTTGGATCAATAACGGCTTTTGCGAATGTTCTAGATGAAAAGAGTGTCTTGACTTTTGGTTTGACCGGGATAAAAAGCAGCGACGCTCTAGGCACGATAAACGCATCATGTATCGTTTGAGTCGTAATGTCAATATCAGCGCTCATCCCGGGTTTTAAAAGCAGATCGCTGTTGTCTACGTTCATGATGGCTTTGTATGTCACGACACCGTCTACTATCTCGGAATTGACACGTACGAGTCTCACTTTTGCTTTAAAAGTCTTATCTGCATAAGCATCTACCGTAAAAGTGGCATCTTGACCCGCTTTGACCTTTGCAATGTCGGCTTCGTCTATGCTTGCCTGCAGTTCCATTTTTGTCAAATCTTTGGCAATGTTGAAAAGAACAGGAGTCTGAAACGACGCTGCGACAGTTTGTCCTGGATCGATGTCACGAACAAGTATGATCCCATCAACCGGAGAGTAGATCGTTGTTTTTTCCAAATCATACTGTGCGGATATAAGTGATTGTTTCGCCTGTTCCACTTGCGCTTTTGCGTTGCTGACCTGCGCTTTTGCTACAAGATAGTTTGACCAGTCTTTGTCCCAGTCGTTTTTTGAAGGCAGGGCGCCTTTGGTGGATTCTTTTAGCAGTTTATCTCTTGAAATGACCGAGTCTGCCTGATAGAGCTGGGCATTCATGTTTTCAAGAGAAGATTCAGATGCGGATAAAGAGGCTTCGGCTTTTTTAAGAGCACTCTGGTATTTTGTTTTATCCAGTTCTGCGAGAACCTCTCCTTTTTTTACGACGTCGTTATAATCGACTAAGACTTTTTCTATTGTGCCGGAAACTTCACTACCGACTTCTACCTGCTCGATCGGTTCTAGATTTCCAGTGGCAGATACCGTCATCACAAGGTCGCCTTTTTTAAGAGGTTCGGAGACGTATGTATAAGCATTTTTATCCTCTTTTGGCATAAATATCTTATAGCCGACAAAAGCTATGATGATTATAAACAGGAGTAAAAGAAATTTCCATACATATCTTTTGCTTTTATAAGTCGTGACTTTTTTCATCTCTTCCATTTTGTTTCCTTTAGTGTTTTACATCGAAGTAAAGTGATATTTTTTCTATTGTTATATTGTAATTTTGTATTTTTTCTTCAAGCTCTTGAATCTTTAAAGAGTTTCCGAGCGATTCCAGATCGTATGAAGACTTAAAGCCTGCACTAGCCTGCTGTTTTGTAAAATCATAGAGTTCAGTGTACATAGTTATCATCTCTTGTGCTACGGATATCTTCTCTTTATAATCCTCAATATTGCTTATGCGTTTTGCATACTCCTCTTGCAATTCTGCTCTTCGGTCTGCTTGAGAACTTTTGGTCTGTAAAAATTGCAGTCTTGCAGATTCGATGCTGTCATTAGTATTGATATCCAGAGGCATACTGAGTGTCGCACCGTAACTGTAGGCATTTCCATTGTAGTCAGTCGTGTCGCTGCTATAATCCGTATATCCGTATGAAGCGTTGAACGTCAATTTAGGAAGATAGCCAGAACGCGTGTTTTTCCAGCTTGCTTCTTTGGCTATGTCGCTTTGTTTATATTGAAGCAGCTCGATGTTCTTATCTATATATTCATCCTTTGAGATGGTTGGGAACTCTGGGATTTCTATCGAGTCTATATTTATTTTGTCTATCAGTTTTTTAAGTTCATAGGTCTCGCTGTGCAAAGCGTTTTTGGTGACGATCATGCTGGTTCTGGCATTGTCTCTGTTGATGGTCGCTTGATTTAACTCGCTGATATCAGAGGTCCCTACTTTATATTTTGCTTTGATGATAAAAAGGTCTATATCCATATTTTTAAGAGTCAACTGTTCCTGTTCTAGACTTAACTTATCACGTTCTACCTGAGCTTTAAGTGTATATATCTGTTTGAGGTAGGTGGATTCTTCACTGTCGACTCCAAGCAGATTGGCTTCACCGGAAGCTTTTGCCTGTTCGATGGTATAGTAGATCCCTCCGCTTCGAAAGAGGTCTTGGCTCCACTCAACGGCGCCTTTTTTTGTCTCGATATTGTTTTTTGTCGCATCTTCGCTTTTATTGATCGAGAGTGAGAGATTCAGCGGAGATATCCAGCTTTTTGTCGAAGCCCCCATATCTCTTTTGATCTGTTCGCGTTTTAATTGCAGGATCTCCTGTTTTTGGGTAGAAAGAGGTGTGGATTCACCGTATGCCATTATTGTAAATAGCAGAAGCATCGATAGTCGTTTCAAACATCAGCCTTTTGTAAAATTCTATATATCGGATCTAATTTTTGCAGAGGAACTCTGTGCAAAATTATATACTTATCGCAGTTAAGGAACCGTTAATATAGAGTTAAGGGCACCTCTAAAAAACCCAGCCGTCCTCAGCACTAAAGAGCTGTTTATAATCAAGGCGATCTTTAGAAGCCCTAGCCGAAGCTAAGGCGAGAAAGGGCAACGCAGAGTATGGGCAGCTATTTAGTGCCCGAAGGGAATCCAAGCCAGAGCGATCTCGCACAAGATTTTTCATCGTCGTAGCTTCGGCTATGACTCAAAAAAAGTTTTGCACGATCTCATCTCTGGCTTGGACTCTGAGGATGACTCGGGTTTTTAGAGGTGCCCTTAGGACAAAGTTAATGAGATCTTATTTTGTCTCGATGTTCATATTGGCTTCCATGATCCTTATCTCATCGTTTCCGTCTAAAATGATATTTTTATCTGTTTGCAAAGCTTTGTCGGAGATCTTATCGGGATAATCTATATGTGCGATTATGTGTTTGATACAGTTGATGCGAGCCTGTTTTTTATTATCTGAGCGCACAATTGTCCATGGAGTCCCTGGAGTCTGAGAAGATAGAAGCATCGAGTATTTTGCGATGGTGTATTTATCCCATAGCTGTTGTGCTTTTTCATCGACAGGGGAGATCTTATAGTGTTTGAGAGGGTCTGTTTTTCTGTCTTTGAAGCGTTTTGCCTGTCTCTCTTTTGAGACGGAGAAATAAAACTTCAGTACGAGTATCCCCGCGTTCATAAGCATTCTTTCAAATCCCGGGACAGAGCGCAGGAAATCTTCATGCTCTTCAGGTGTACAAAACCCCATAACAGGTTCGACTCCCGCACGGTTGTACCAGCTTCTGTCAAAAAGTACTATCTCTCCTGCAGAGGGCAGGTGAGCTGCATATCTTTGAAAGTACCATTGTGTCTTTTCGATGTCTGATGGTTTATCAAGCGCCACCACACGAGCACCGCGGGGATTTAAATGCTCTGTAATGCGTTTTATCGTCCCGCCTTTTCCTGCCGCATCGCGACCCTCAAAAAGCAGAAGAAGTTTCAGTCCGTTCTCTTTGATATGGTTTTGCATCTTCAAAAGTTCGATCTGAAGTGTTTTCAGCTCTTTTTCATAGGCAAGTTTTGATTCCTTGACCATGATCTTGACCATTTTTTCTTCCTCTTTTTTTTTCATAATAGATAATCCTTTCTTAGATGATAGAGTTGTTGATGATCTCTTCTATCTGGTTTGCATCTTCCGTATTTGCAAAACAGCTGTTGGTTCCGCATACAAGAAAATCACTATTGCTGCTTGGTTGTTTTAAAACATAGGGATAGCTTACATGTGCGATGATCTGTGCATGTGCGTTGAGGTTGCCCAGTTCTGATTTTATGATCCTCTCACCCTTTAGATACCTGAGCGTCATATCCAACATGTAGGGTGCATAAATAGGTTTTCTTCCAAGATCGTAGGAGTTGTATTCGAGTGTCTTAAATGCGAATGTCCTGTATTTCTCTTCGATCAGGGCACCCAAAGACAGCAGCAGGTCTATCATGACACTGACGGTTGAAGGGTAAGTGTTGTCGCTTATCTCCGCCTGAGTCGTAAACTCGCCTTTGCTGAAAAACCATCTTCCGTTGTCATAAAACTCTTCTAGGGCATTGTTTGCGAACCTTTGTGCAGTGATGAGGTAAAGCTCATCACCTGTTTGCTCGTAAGCGGATATAAGTGCCACGCCCATAAAAGCATAGTCCTCTAAAAACGCTTTTACTTTAGGCGTTTTATGGATGAGCACGGAGTGATAAAGCGTGCCGTTGATGAACATGCTCTTTAAAAGAGAATCGAGAGATTTTTTTGCCATGGCAGTATAGCGGCTGTCTATTTGTCCAAGGGTAAAAAGAGCCTTTATTATCATAGCGTTCCAAGAGGTCTGCACCTTTTTATCGATAAATGGGTACTCTCTTTTTTCTCTTATCGACCTCAAAATATGCATGACGTTTTCGCACCACTGTGGTTTGGTGCTCTCTTCAAAACGTATGATGTTGCGTCCTTCGAAATTGCCGTTTTCGCTTACATGTAAGAGTCTTAGTATTTGGGCTATCTCATCGTCTTCATAGGCGTTTATGATGAGCGCGGTCTCGACTTCCTCTTTGGTAAAAGTAAAGTAGGTTCCCTCTCCATCTTGACTGTCCGCATCGCTGGCAGAGTAGAACAGGTCATCTTCTTGCATGAAATTCAGCATAAAATCTGCGGTCTTTTTGGCTACATGTAAGTATTTTTCATCCTTACATGTAAGATAGGCTTTTGTGTATAGCTCGCAAAGCAGGGCATTGTCGTAAGTCATCTTTTCAAAATGGGGAACAAGCCACTTCTCATCGGTGGAGTATCTGCAAAATCCTCCGTCAACGAGATCATACAGTCCGCCTTTTATCATACTGTCCAGAGTGAAAGTGACTTTCTTCTTTGCCTCTTGGTCGTCATAAAGAGCATAGATGCTTAAAAGAGTGTCCAGTGTCGAAGTGTGCGGAAATTTGGGGGATGTGGAAAAACCGCCGTATGCTTTTTCATAGTTTCTCTCCACCTGAACCATAAAGTTCTTATGAAAATCTTCGGTAAGTTTTGTGGCTTCTGTCGGATGGGCAGCGGGTCTTAAAAAACTGACTATCTCATCGGCGTTTTTAAATATCTGCTCATCTTTTTGCTCGATCTTCTCTGCGATGATCTTTGTGATCTCGGTAAATCCCATCATATTTACATGGGCTTCTTTGTTATGCAGCGGCATATACGTCCCCGCAAAAAAAGGTTTGTTCTGCGGTGTGGCAAAGATGGATGTTGGCCAGCCTCCGGCTCTGCGGTTTAGAAGCTGATACACTTCCTGATAGTGCTTGTCGATGTCTGGTCTCTCTTCACGGTCGACTTTGATGCAGACGAAATGCTTATTGACAAATTTTGCGACATCTTCGTTTTCAAAGACCTCTTTTTCCATGACATGACACCAGTGACAGCTGCTGTAGCCGATGGATATAAAGATGGGTTTATGTTCATCTTCTGCTTTTTTGAAAGCTTCATCGCACCAAGGATACCAGTCTATGGGGTTGTTTTTGTGCTGTTGAAGGTATGGAGAGTCTTCATACTCTAGTCTGTTTGCCATTGTCGTTTCCTAGGTTTATAGTTATAACTTGATTAGGTATAGATTAGATAAATATTACTAATAGTGCGCTTAAATGAGTGTGTTTATGTTGAAACTTATGCTCTTTGGCAGATTGTAGCAAACTGCTCGTGCAAGTTTGATTTAAACCTAATTTGTTATCATAGGGGGAGAAAGGGATGTCATGCAGATAGATAAAACAACATTTGAATCGGCAAAAAGTGTAGCTAGAACTTGGCAGAAAGAGATCGAAAAAAATAGAGATAGCAATGAGAAGAGATTTCATGAAATAATGCAGCGAATGCTCAAAGACCCTATGAACAAGGTGTTCTTGATAGAGCTATTAGACCAGAGTTTTCGTTCTCACGATCCCAAGCGCATCGCCGATCAACTGGAATATATATTTAATAAATATGAGAACACGGATATTTTTACAGAGTTTGAACAGCTTCTTGTCTGGTCCTTTAGACACATCGGTGTTTACATGCCCGATATCTCCGTCGAACTTTTTATAAAGTACCTGCGTAACGACGTCGGCAGTATCGTCATCAAAGGTGAAGATGCTCCGCTTAACAAACATCTGAACAAAAGACGTAAAGAGGGTACGAGAGTAAACATCAATATCATCGGCGAGATGGTCTTGGGCGAAGAGGAAGCCCGTGAAAGGATAGAAAAATATATCAAAGCTTTGCAAAATCCTCACATAGACTACATCTCTATCAAGATATCCACCATCTTTTCCCAGATACTCCCTCTTGCACATGAATGGAGCGTGAACGAGGTCTCACAGAGGCTGGAGGTCATTTACAAAGCGGCTATGCAAAACAGCTTTAAGGATGCTCAGGGCAAAACAAGATCGAAATTCGTCAATCTCGATATGGAGGAGTACCGCGATATCAACATAACCGTGGATGCGTTTATCAAGACTCTTTCAAAAGAGGAGTTTTACTCTCTTGAAGCGGGGATCGTCATGCAGGCGTATCTCCCAGACACCATGAAAAACCTTGAAAAACTCGTCACATGGGCGAAGGTAAGGATAAACAGAGGCGGAGTACCCATCAAGATCCGCTTAGTCAAAGGTGCAAATCAGGAGATGGAACTCACAGAAGCAAGTCTGCGCGGATGGCCATGTGTGACCTACTTGAGCAAAGCACAGACCGATGCGAACTATAAGCTTCTGATGGATTATCTCATAGATGCAAAAGTGACCCCTTACGTACATGTAGGGATCGCTTCGCACAATCTTTTCGATCAAGCTCTGGGGATGCTTTTAGCACGCCAGCGGGGTGTAGAAGAGTACTACACGGCGGAGATGCTTGAGGGGATGAGCGAGACCGCATACCGTATCCTTAAAAACGAGGGGCTCAATGTCATCTTGTATGCTCCCATAGCAACCCAGAAGACATTTACAAATGCCATCGCTTATCTTGTGAGACGTTTTGATGAAAATACGGCGGAAGAAAACTTCCTGCGCCACAGTTTTGGACTGCGCGTGGATACTCCTGCTTGGGAGACACTTGTAAAAAGTTATGATGACGCCCTCGAAGTTTTGCCAAATATTTCACTGGAGCCTTTTCGCATACAAGATAGAGATACAGAAATCGTAAAACCTCACACTTACACTAAAAAGTACGAATTTGTAAATGAGAGCGATACCGATTTTTCATTGCCGAAAAACAGAAAATGGGCGGAGTCCATACGCGACAAATGGAAAAATATCTCAAAAAACGGCGGCTTTCATGCAAACCCTGTCATTGCAGGTGAAGAACTCGGTACGGCCGACAGGGTAGAGGTCATAGATAAGTCACAGTATCATGAAAAGATCCTTGTCGGGAGCTACACAAGAGCCTTGCAGAGTGATCTGAGCAGGGCAGTCGCCATCGCAAAAGCAGATCCTGACGGATGGAGAAATCTTAGTTCAAACAAGCGCCAAAAGGTCTTGATGAGAGTAGCCGATGAGTTTAGAAAAAGCAGAGCCGACCTCATTGGAATTGCGGCCGCGGAAGTGGGCAAGGTGTTTACGGAAACGGATGTCGAGGTCACCGAAGCGATAGATTTTTTAAACTTTTACCCTTACAGCGTAGAAAAATTAAACGCACTTGATGGGATACAAACAGAAGCAAAAGGCGTCGGACTGGTTGTCAGCCCATGGAACTTTCCCGTTGCCATTCCCACGGGAGGCGTCGCTGCGGCACTCGCTGCGGGAAACACGGTCATCCTCAAACCCTCATCGGATGCGGTTCTTTGTGCATACAGACTATGCCAATGTTTCTGGGACGCGGGTGTGGGTAAAAACACCCTGCAGTTCGTCCCATGTAACGGAGCTCTTGCTGGTGAATATCTTATAAAAGACGAAGGTGTGGATTTCGTCATCTTCACGGGAGGCGAATCAACGGCACAGCAGATGATAAAAGCGCGTCCGGATATTTATCTCAGTGCCGAGACGGGAGGCAAGGATGCGACCATCGTCACCGCTCTTTCAGACAGAGATCAGGCGGTCAAAAATGTCGCGGCTTCGGCTTTTAACAACTCAGGACAGAAATGCTCCGCTACTTCGCTTTTGGTGCTGGAGCGCGAAGTGTATGAGGATAAAAGTTTTAAAAAGATGCTTGTAGATACGGCTTCATCCTTACATGTAGGCTCGGTCTGGGAACTGCAAAACAAGATAGGCACACTTAGCAACAAACCTTCTGGCAACCTCGAAAAAGCGCTTCATCATCTGGATAAGGATGAGGAGTGGGCGCTAAAACCATCCTATACGGATGAGAACCCTTACATGTTAAAACCCTCCATTAGATACGGTACGGCAAAAGGGGATTTCTGTCATCTCAATGAGCTTTTTGGTCCCGTGCTTAGTGTCATGTGTGCCGAGGATATTGAAGATGCCATAGAGATCGTAAACTCCACGGGATACGGACTCACTGCGGGACTAGAGAGTCTTGATGAACGCGAGATAGAGATATTTAAAGAATCTCTTCGTGCGGGAAATCTTTATATCAACCGTATGACGACAGGGGCGATAGTGAGAAGACAGCCCTTTGGCGGTATGGGCAAGTCGGCGATAGGCAGCGGAAAAAAAGCGGGCGGGTTTAACTACGTCAGTCAGTTTATGAAGATAAGTTTACAAAGTAGTAATGCCATCGATTCTTATATTGACAAATTACAGCCGCTTTTTGAAGAGGAGAACAGGATCGCTTTTAGTCTTGAAAAGATGCGCAAGACGATCGATGAGTTCAAGTATTGGCTGGACAGAGAGTTTGAAAAAGAGCATGATTACTCACATATCAGAGGCGAGAGCAATGTTATCAGATATCTCGGTGTAGAGAGTGTACTCTTTAGATTTGCCGATGATGACGACTTGTTTGAGATGCTCACATCCATAGCCGCGGCAAAGATCATAGGTGCAAGAGTGCATCTCTCTTTGCCACAAGAGTATCAAAGCGAAGGGTTGGCATATCTGCATGAGAAAAACTCCGTTTTCTTGGATGAAAATGACAGTTTCGCACTTGAAGATGAAGGTACTTTGGCAGAGTCTATGAAGAGGGTGCAAAGAGTCCGTTTTTTAAAACCTCAAAACGTCTCGGAGTTTATCTATAAAGCAGTTGCCGAAGATGCACTCTACATCGCAAGAGATCCGTTTGTCGCACACGGACGCATCGAACTGATGCACTATTTTGTCGAACAAAGCGTTTCGCACAGTTATCACAGATACGGAAACCTTGGATCTCGAGGTCTAAAAAAATAAAAAAAGGAGCAGTATGCAAATACCGTTGATAGTTTCGTTTGTAGCCTACATGTTGGTCATGGTCGGGATAGGGATATATTTCTATTTCAAGACAAATGACCTGAGTGACTTTGTCCTTGGAGGAAGAAGTCTGGGACCGGGAGTGACGGCTCTGAGCGCGGGCGCATCAGATATGAGCGGATGGCTTCTTTTGGGACTTCCCGGTATGATGTACACACAGGGGATCGTCGGGAGTTGGATCGCCGTAGGGCTCATCCTCGGCGCATATATCAACTGGCATTATGTGGCCAAACCGCTTCGTGTCTATACCCATCATCTCGATGATGCCATCACGATACCCGATTATTTTTCAAACCGTTTTGAAGACAAAGGCAACACCCTGCGCGTGGTCACGGCGGTAGTCATCCTTGTCTTTTACACGCTCTACACCTCTTCGGGACTTGTCGGAGGCGCCAAACTTTTTGAAGCGACCTTTCATCTTGATTATCAAACAGCCCTTATCATCGGAAGTTTCATCATCGTCTCCTATACTTTTTTGGGCGGTTACAATGCGGTAAGCTGGACGGATTTTATACAGGGGATTCTTATGATGTTAGCCCTTGTAGTCGTGCCTGTCGTCGTCATCTATGATCTTGGCGGAGTGGGCGAGGGACTGAGGATCATAGAATCGGTAGACCCTGCTAATCTAGACATACTCAGCGGAACATCGTTTATCGGCATCATCTCTTTGATGGCTTGGGGGCTTGGTTATTTCGGTCAGCCTCACATACTGGTTCGTTTTATGTCGATCCGCCATGAGGATGAGATGAACCGTGCAAAGACCATAGGCATGACATGGATGATACTCTCCATCATCGGTTCGTTGGCAGTGGGATTTTTCGGTCTTGCTTATGTCGTTTCTCATGGAGTAGATTTAAAAGACAGCGAAAAGATATTTATCGCACTCTCGCAGCTGCTTTTCAACCCTTGGATAGCGGGCTTCCTGCTTGCGGCGATCTTGGCGGCCATCATGAGTACCATCGATTCACAGCTTCTTGTCTCATCTTCGGTACTCACAAGAGATATCTATCATGTCATACTCAGAAAAGATGCTTCGGACAAAGAGCTTGTATGGGTGGGGCGCATCACGGTCATCGCCATTGCACTCATTGCATGGTATCTCTCTACCGATGAAAACTCAAGCGTCCTCAAACTCGTATCATACGCATGGGCGGGATTCGGTGCGGCGTTTGGCCCTGTCATCATCCTATCGCTTTACAATTCGGGCATCACAAAAAACGGGGCGATCGCGGGAATGATCGCAGGTTCCGTGACTGTCATCCTCTATAAACATTTTCATGGCGGGATATTTGACCTTTATGAGATTTTTCCCGGATTTATCGCATCATGGATAGCGACACTGCTCTTTAGTAATATAGGAACTCAAAACTCTAAAAATGTTCAGAAGATATTTAATGAGGTAAAAGGAAGATTAAATAAAACGTTTTAGGTTATGTAACTAATAATTGTGCGATAATCTGTTCTTTAGAATGAGTGAGGAAGTTTTATGCTGGTATTTGACATTGTAGTTTATCTACTGCTTTTTGTGATGACATTGATCGTTCTTGCGCGGTATTTTATCGTATTTAAGGGGTTCATTCCGCTTGTATCTCTTACTGCGCTTTTGCTTGTCCTAGTTGTTTTTAAGACCTCATTGCCAAAGGTGTTCGATCATCAGATAAACAGTTTTTATATCACTTATAATAATTTTCCAGAAGATATCGCACCAAGAAAAGGTACAAAAGTAGATATAGACCTGTTTATGAATCAGTTCTATAACGATAAGACAAAAGATGCTTTTGTTGAGATGGACGGGTACTTCGTCAATTTTTCATCCGTTAAAAAAGAGCTATACATCGATAATAACTGGGCAAAGACGGAGATATATCTAGACGGCAAACTCTTGGGCTCTTTTGGCTCCGTGCAACAAGATATGCTTTTGGAACTCTCAAGAGGGATCCATCATCTGCAAATATATATCTACAACTCTGAATTGCCGCCGATAATGGTACATGTAGGCATGAACGACTACATGCCGATCATCTCTGATGAGAACTTGACCCAAGAGCTGAAAAAGGTTATGAAAGGTGAGGATTACGACGCTCTTTTCACGACGCAAAACGCAGATAAAAAGATCGAACTTACAGAATCGCAAAAGCCGACCCTGTTGTTTTTAAACTCTACCCGCGCGGCTACTTATGAGATAGACAATATCAAAAAAGCAAACCTCAAAGCGATAGTCTACTCAGGCATAGGCGTAAGGTTGCAACATAGAGAGAAAATCCCGACATTTCGCGTTGGAAGTATGCCCGCACTCGCAAGTCTGCTTCCAAAAGATACGCAGTGTATGAACAGGGCGCCAAGGGGCATCATCTGCCCGAGTTTCAACGAGGTAGACATACTAAACAGTTGGATGCAAAGGATCGCTGGCAAAAATGCGGACGGATTCAGCGACACGGCAATGGAGGGGCAAACTGCTGAGGTGAGCGTTCCCCTGTTGAGACTCGATGAGCAGTTTTATGAAAAGCTTCAGACGTACGTAAAAAACAGAGATATACAAAAAGAGGATTTGAACAAAAGGCTTCAAGACCCGTTTTATCAGTACAAAAATATGAGATGGTTCGATGCCTTACATGTACAGGAATCCGACATCCCAAATAATGCATTTGTAGGATATTACCTAGACAAATTCGATGTGCCCAATGTCAAATTCAGCGAGATAACCCCAAAAATAACTCTGCAGTTTGGAAACAAGTTTCATGAGATCAAAGCGGGTGATTTTCTGGCTTACTGGGTCGGAGACTTTTTGTTTGTAAGACCCGTCACTTACATCTTTAGCGTTGCTGCAAGCTCGGCAAAGGTAAAGGTACTCATCAATAAAGAGACAGTCCTCGCCACGAATAAAGACGGCTCATTCTCATACAAGTTTATACCGGGCAAAAAGTACAGGATAGAGGTCCAGTACATTAACGACAACAGAAGCGCAGATATGCATCTAGATATGCAAAAGTCTGTAAAATAGCCAAAAAAGCTGTGCGTATTTAACTTAATTAGATAATATTATATATCAAAAAAATGAGATGGGATAAGTGTGAATGAAGAAATTAATATTTTTAGCGTTTTTTAGTATTTTTACCCTTGCAGAGGCAAAGGCTTTTCTGATGCCGGATGAGGCATTTAAGCCATCAGTGAGCGTAGATAAAAACTCCAATATCGTCGTAGATATCGTTTTGGGAAAAGATATATACCTTTATGAAAAAGAACTAAAAATCTCCCTCAAACAAAACGACGCGCTCGCCATAGAATCTGTGCAGCTGCCAAAAACCGTGATGCATGACGAAGACAAAGTATATATGACTTCCCCTCATGTAGTCGTAAAACTGAAAAAACTCTCGGATGCAGATAGCGTGGCAAAGGTCGAAGTCGATCTGGCATTTCAGGGATGCTCTCAAAAAGGGCTTTGTTATGAGCCGCAGGAACACACATACAACCTCGATATAGACACGGCAAAGATCTCTTCACAAAACGCTGCGAAGGCTTCTACAACAGAAGTCTCAGAGACAGACAGCATCGCAAATACGCTAAAGTCTGGAAATGTCCTTTTTACACTCGGGATGTTCTTGATATTTGGACTTTTGCTTTCACTCACTCCGTGTGTTTTTCCTATGATCCCTATTATCTCATCGGTCATCGTCGCACAGGGCGAGGGACTCACCACTAAGCGTGCGTTTTTCCTCTCCATCGTCTATGTCTTAGCGATGTCGATCGCTTACACGATAGCGGGAGTCTTGGCGGGACTCTTCGGTGCCAATCTTCAAGCGGCTCTTCAGACACCGTGGGTCATCTACTCGTTTGCGGGTATCTTCGTTCTTCTTTCTCTCTCGATGTTTGATGTTTATGAACTGCAGGTACCAAGCTTCATCCAGTCAAAAGTAAGCAGTGCGACAAACAGCAGCAAAGGCGGCATCGTGGGTGTCGCGATCATGGGATTTTTATCGGCGCTTATCGTCGGTCCTTGTGTCGCGGCTCCGCTTGCGGGGGCACTGGTCTACATCGGTCAGACGGGTGACGCGCTTCTAGGCGGTGCGGCGCTCTTTATGCTCTCCATCGGTATGGGGCTTCCGCTCATCGTAGTGGGAACGGGAGCAGGGAAGTTCATGCCTCGTCCTGGCGGTTGGATGGATGTGGTCAAGACCATCTTCGGTCTGATGATGCTGGGTGTGGCTATCTGGATGGTCTCACGCGTTTTAGACGAGGGCATCGTCATGATGCTGTGGGCAGTTTTGGCCATCGCGGCTGGTGTGCAGTTTGGAGCGCTTGAACCTTTACATGTAGAAAACGGCATGAGAGAAAACAGCGTCAAAAAGATCGCCGCAGTCATCATATTCATCTACGGAGCCATACTCTTCATCGGTGCCATAAGCGGTGCAAAAGATATGCTCTCCCCACTTGAAAAATTCACTTCAAAAGCTGTCGCAAGCGAAGTACAGACCAACGCAGATGAACTCAAGTTCAAGGTGGTGACGAATCTGAATGACCTTGATGCCGAGTTGGCAAAGGCAAAAGGCAAAAATGTGATCTTGGACTTCTCCGCTTCATGGTGTACTGCATGTAAAGAGTTCGACGAGATAACCTTCAAAGACAAAGCCGTAGTCGCTAAGATGAAAGAGTTCGTACTTCTTCGTGCAGACCTGAGCGCAAACACGGATGAGCAAAAAGCGATGAGCAAAAGATACGGAGTATTCGGACCTCCCGTCGTCATCTTCATCGACAAAGAGGGCAAAGTCCTAGAAGCAAACACCGTTACAGGCTACAAAGAACCAAAAGAGTTCATGAAGCACCTAGAGGCTATCTAGGTCGCCTCACATCCCCCTCAAAACCTCTTCATTACACACTTCATTTAAATTAACATCTTTTGTGTCAATTAATTTTGAATTTACCGGTTGTTTTATATATAATGGTCGTTGAATAAATAGTTAGACAAAGGAAAAACACAGTGATAAATTTATTTTGTAAAATTCAAAAACCAACTATTATTTTGATATCACTAATATTAACAGTAGTATATGTCTTGGGCTCAGGGTATGATTGTAGTAAAGAGAATTGCATCTTTACTGACGTAGGTAAATTATTGTTTTTATTTATTGCTATGTGTTTGATATTTTTAACAATTGACAAAACAAGAAAAAAAGCATTCAATACCTTAGTAATATTCATACCAGCATTTTATATTTTATTTAGCGGTTTATTTTATATTGATAGTCTTCAGTATGAACAACAAATTGATGCTAATAAAAAATACATTGATATAAAATCACAATACGCATCAATAAATTTTATAAATATTACAAAAAAAGATTTCGATCAAATAATTGGTGAACATATGGAAGAATACAAATCTTCAGTTGAAAAATATACTAATGAACTTTTGAACGGTTATAAAAATATTATTGGTAGAACAATGTTTGCATTAATTATAGGAATGAGTACCATATTACTATTAGAAGTTTCAATGCTATATTGCAGAAAAGAACAATTTGACTATGATGAAATTGTCTAACAAATCAGAGAGACTGTGAAATAACTAAACCCCTACAGTCTCATAAATTACAAAAATTCTAACACAAACACCTTGATTTCAACCATCTTTAAATTCTAAAAACAGTACAATACACATAAGTAATAGTTCGTAATACACGAACTTTGAGAG
>JAHJGM010000004.1 GCA_018824305.1 bacterium | reverse complement strand
CTCCACCGTTTAACGTATCATTACCTGCTCCGCCGATAATAGTATCGTTACCGTTACCCGTAGTGATGTTGTCATCTCCTGCTAAACCATCTACAGTAACAGCTTCATTTAAATATGCGAAATTAAGATTATCATTATCTTCGGTAGGTTTTGTTATGATAGAACTAAGCGAAATTAATGTGCTATCATTTAATACAATGTTGTTTATAAAGTTTGATTGTATTGTAACTTTGTCACTCCAATCTTCAAAAGCCACACCGTCTTCTTTGATCCCGATAACTAAATTACTACCAACAAATCTAGCTTCCAAGTCTTCAGCTACAATACCCTCAGCAAACTTCAGCGTATCGTTTCCATATGAATATGTAATGATATCTTTACCATCTACACGATTAAAAATATATGTATCATTTCCTGCTCCACCGTTTAACGTATCATTACCTGCTCCGCCGATAATAGTATCGTTACCATTTCCGGTAGTGATGGCATCATCTCCTGCTAAACCATCTATAGTTCGACTTTCATTTCCAAATGATAAGATATCATCCTCTTGTGTCGCTATTTTTAAACTCTCGGTAGCTATCTGTGTACCATCAGTAAAAAGGATAGTTTCAATTCTATTTATATTATTTGTATAGTTTTTAATAACAATTTTGTTTGTCAGTTCATCAAAACTTTTTCCATCTTCTTTAATACCTATAATAAAATCACTGCCTATCTGTTTTCCTACTATATCATCTTGAGCGATTCCATCACCTAAACTAAGAGTATCAGCTCCGCCTTGGTCAAAAATAATCAATGATTCGTCACTACGATTAAAGGTATATGTATCATCTCCCGTTGATGGTATAACAGGTTCTTCAAGAACCGGCAACTCTACAGAAGTCCCATCTGCTAAAAGAAAGTTTTCTATAATATTGTATTGATTAAAATAGTTTTTTATAAGAATACGACCTCCATTGTCTATGGAAACTTGTAAATCATTAGCTTGTTTTGCAAATGAAATATCCTCTTGTACTATTCCCTCTCCAAACTGGATAGTATCATTACCTCCGTCAAGTTGTTCCTCATCACTAGCATATGTATTCGATACTAACCAGTTAGCTTGACCAAATAACGTCCCTAATCCATCAGTATCTACTACAGTATGTCTGTTATCATCAAATATTACATCTGAACCATCATTACGATTAAAGAAATAAGTATCGTCTCCGCTACCACCCACAAGCAAGTCATCACCAATACCACCTACAAGTAAGTCATCACCGTCTCCACTATAGAGGTCATCATCGCCACTACCACCATCAATATCATCGTTTCCGGAACCTGTGCTTACAAAATCTATCCCATTTAATGCAGCTATTGAAAGGTCTTCGCTCTCACTACTAAGACTAATATTGTCTGCCCCATTTGTTCCTTGATTGAAATTATATATTTCTATTGATACCCCATCAGACAATAAAATATTTTCAATTTTGTTATTTTTATTTACATAATTTTGAATTGTAATGACATCACTCAGTTCTCCAAACGATTTATCTCCATCTTTTATACCGATCATTAAATCATTACCATAATACTCTATCACGATATCATCTGCAGTGATCCCTTCACCAAATACTAAGGTGTCATTACCGGCATTATCTTGTTGAATGTTGTTATATCCATAACTATAGTCATCATAAATCGTATCTTTCCCATCTCCAAGGTTAAAAATATACGTATCATCACCCAGTCCACCTTCAAGAGTATCATCTCCGCTATCTCCGGCTAATATATCATTTCCGCTACCAGTCTTTATTGTATCGTTACCGCTATTGCCATGTACAGTATCATCTCCTGAACCTGTAGTAACGGTATCATCCCCTGCCAACAAGTCAATGTTTTGATCGTTATTGCTTAACTCTAAAGTATCATCGAATTCTGTCGGAGCATTCAGCAGTGCGTCTATATCAACACTTTGGTATCCGTCAAGATAGATAGCTTCTATGGTACTCGCACTATTTTTGTAGTTTTTCAGTGTAATAACATCACTAAGTTCTTCAAATGTTTTTCCATCCTCTTTAAGCCCGATTAAAAGATCATTTCCTTGGTACTCTACAACAAGATCATCGGCCGTGATTCCTTCAGTAAATTGAACAGCATCATATCCGCCACTGTCTATTATGGTATCTTTTCCATCACCTTTACCGTAAACATAAGTATCATTTCCTAGACCTCCGTCTAGTCTGTCATCTCCTTTACCGCCTATGAGGATGTCATTACCGTCAAGTGCTACAATAACGTCATTACCGTCTTTAGTATTTAAAATATCATTCCTTGAACTAAGCTGTACTGCATCTACGCCATCAGTTGCTTCAAATAGTTCAAATACATCCTGAAATTTGAGTGTATTCCCATCTCCAAACTCGATACGTTCAACTCTATTAGATGATTTCATCCAGTCAACCAGCGTCACTTTATCACTATACTCATCAAAAGTTTTACCATCCTCTTTTATAGCAATGACCAAATCGCTGTTTCTATTGAGTCTAATCTCAACATCTTCTCTTGTAATACCATTATCAAAGGTAAGAATGTCAACTCCACCTTTATCAAAAATGGTATCACTGCCATCTCCTCGTCTAAAGTAAAATTTATCATTACCTTTACCTGAGATGAGCTTATCATCTCCAGCACCAAGAACTATTTTATTACCTTTATCTGTAGTTGAAATCAGTTCATCTTCATCACTTGTGACAATGATGCCATCAGTAGCGTAGCTATTTTTTGTTTCAAAAAGTGTAGCTTCTTCTCCTGTATAAACATACCTTGCCAACTCTCTTGTTATATTGTTATCTATACTTGTTAAAATAGTGTCTATATCAAATTCTAAACTATTTTGTTGAAGATGCATCACTTTTGCTAGGTAGAGTTTTTCATCTATAGTATGTGTATCACTGTTAAAATAATCTGCTATTTTAGTCTCAAGATTATTTTGGTCATTGACTACAAAGCTTTGTGTAGCCAGATCATAATGTGTATCGCTAAATACATCTCCATACACTGATTGTATCGCAAAAGCACTCTCTAATGTTTCTTCTAATGCTTTATATTTTAGAGTAACCGTAGTACTATTTGTTATTGCCCATGTTGGGATTTTGCCGTTGCTCAGGCTAGTATTGTAATAGTTTTCTATACTTTTTTTGTATTTATCTGTAGCTTCAAAACGCTCTACTATCCATGCTTGTTTATCGAGTTCCTGCATCTCAAAACCATCTTGACTATACTTTTCTCCCAGTTCATTTACATACGCTGTATAACCTGAATATTGTTCCATAAAGGTGTCGAACTCTGTTGCTATTCTCGGTAGATTTGTGCTCATTTCTTGTGCAAGAGCTTTAAATTCAGGATTTAAATTATAAAGCACCAAACTATCGTATACTAAACCTGTACCTCTTAGTTGTGGGAGCAGTTCCGTAGCCGGATCGATTGTAAAATCCGGAATATCTTCAAGGTCAAGTTTTGTATCTTTTGCATCGGTTGCGAGTTGAATATCTGCTGCTAGTTCTTTATTACCGTCAGCGTCGGTATATTTACTTGCTTCTGTTAAAAGGTTCCCGTTTATCTCTATATTGGTACTTACGTAATTAAGATCTATACTTGTTATACCTGCATCTTTTAAACTTTGGAGTTCTCCGTCCTGTACTTTTGCATCTTGGTTTAAGTCATTCCAGACTTGTAAGCGGTTAAAAAGTTCATCACGTCTATCTATGACATTGTCATGGTTAGAGTCTATGAGGCGTTTTAACTCTTCAAATCCGCTCTCACTTAGATTTCCAAATACCTCGTCTATACCGTCTATATTGTCGTTTTCATTTTTATCGTATGTAAGCAGTGCATCTTCGCTTTTTATCCAGCCTACTCTCTCTTTTAAACCATCTCCCGTAATATCAAAGTATGTTCCTGAAACATCTAAGTCTGTTGTAGAGATAAAACCGTCTTGATTAATATCGAGTGCCAGTGGGTCATGACGTTTATCTTCATCATCATCATATATTGTAGCTGTACCACTGTTTTGAACTGTCACTTTTACATCGTCATAAAGACCGTCATAACTTGCAGTCGGAGTAAGTGTCACTATACGATCAAGGTCAATGTAAGTATTTCCATTCCAAGAATAGGTAAAAGTTTTACTCTGTTCACCGCCTGTAAAAGTGTAAGAACCCTCATCTGTCCCGGATACGGAAACATCTAAACTCTCCCCATCTTCCAATGCTCTTGAAAGAGTAACAGTAAAATAGAGGCTTCTTTTCCCTGAATCTCCCTCGCTTGCACTAGCCGACTCTGTAATACTGACTTCTATATCTTTATTATCTACTAGTTTTATACCTAAGTTTTCATTTGACCAATCAGAAATAGTTATAGATCTTGAACCGTCCAATGTAGTGACTGTAAGTGTACCTTTACTTTTAGGATCATCGCAATAGTAATAATAATCGTCATCTTTATACTTACCATCTTCTACTTTTTCCTTAGTTCCTGTTAAATCAATATTATCAAATTTAACTAGTCCTTTGCCGTCGGAGTCATAAAGAGTGTCACCGTTATTGACTACATATGTATCAAAACCTTCCCCTCCCTCTAGATGATCACTTGCTCCGTCATCTGTTCCATTTTCCATACCGCCTATAAGCGTATCTTTATCTGATCCTCCATAAAGCGTATCACTTCCACCATATCCGTGGATTACGTCTTTATCACTAGATATCAGCGAGGATTCATCTCCTTCATTATCTCCATATATCGTATCATTTCCATCACTACCGTGTATAATATCTGCTCCTAGTCCGCCAACTATATAATCCCCTGAAGTATCTGCATGTGAAGAAGCACTATCGGCGTAAAGAGTATCGCGTCCGTCTCCTCCGTAAATCTTATCTGAACCGCCGCGTCCTTCTACTAGGTCTTTGTTGTCATATTCGTTAGGGTTTGCAGCACTATCGCTATCGGCGTAGATGATATCTATACCATTACTTCCATATACTCTATCACCCCCATCCCCAGCATAGACTGTATTTACGGTTAAAGATGTTTCATTATCAACTTTTCCACCATCTAAGTTGATGTTCGTATAGATAAGATCTCCTTTACCACCACTATAGATAGTATCACTACCTAAACCACCTTCAATATAATCAGCTCCTTGCCCCTCAAAGTCACTATCAGAGTAAATAGTATTATTACCACTTCCTCCATAAAGTCTATCACCATATCCACTACCTATAAGATTTCCGTTTTCAGCAAAACCAATCTTAGCATTATCTACAGGAAAGTCTCCACTATAATAAGTTGAATCTCCAGCATGTTTCCCATTCTCTACATCATAATAGTAATAAGCACTATTAATTACATTGGTATAAGAGATATAAAAATCTAAACGATCTGAAATATAATTATTTGAAACCTCATTCAAGTTTAAATTTAAATTCTCATAAGCATTTTCAAATACAAAAGGCTCTAACTTCCACACAGCATACTGGGCTTTAGCATCACTTTGTATCAAACCTTGCAAACTTGATTT
The DNA here is from genome assembly GCA_018824305.1 of bacterium. Lineage (GTDB taxonomy): Bacteria > Campylobacterota > Campylobacteria > Campylobacterales > Sulfurimonadaceae > Hydrocurvibacter. Next base: position 2,948 of record JAHJGM010000004.1, on the reverse strand, counting down.
ACTCTCTTTGATGTAGGTAACACCTTTACCAAGTTGTGCGGCGGTTTTATCACCGGTGGTGATGTAGAAGCCGTTTGCAATATCCTCTTTATCTAAATAATTCTTCACTAAATCAAATAAAGCTCCTGAATCATACTCTTTGCCTACACGAGAGATATCTTCTAAAGTATTGCTAAATGCGTAGGAATTATCCCCTGTTTTTTCTGCCCATTCGTTTGAATCCAAGGAACCGATAATCCAAGTAGCTTTGTCATCCATTCTTTTATCTGCGCTTTCAAAGATGCTTCCATCCCAATAGTGATGCAGAATATCGTTAATGGAACCTTCGGAGAGGATGGTGATATCATTCTTGTTTTTATTAACTGTAACATCCGAATTTGGTCCGATGAGATACTCCCAACCTTGCCCCGCCAAAGAGGCTACTTGATTGCCCAGAACATATGCGGTCAAGGCAATGCCTCCAACAGTAATAATACTGGTAGATCCAACAATAGCCGCCAATACAATACTTACTCCGTAAGCGGCTGCACCTGCTATAAGCCCTTCTGCGATTGCCTTGGCAATAGCATCAGGATTTCCTTGATTTACTGCATCGTCAAACCCGTTGCTCGTCGAGTCAATGACAATTGACATGCCATTTACAACCAAAGAAAGTCGTTTATTCGTCTTGAGTTCTTCATAAAGTCCTTCAGCCGCTTCATAAGCGACTGCGGTAATTACCCTGGAAACATCGGCATAGTTGGCACCTCCGCCGCCGCTTGCAGTGATAAGATAGCTCTCTATGGCACTAACTGTTTGTTGTTTTTGTCTGACTAAAGTTGCTGCAATTGTCTGTTTTACTTGTTCATGTGTCATATTATTCTCCTAATGTTGTTGTGCTTTTGAGTAAGACTTCTCTATCATCTTTACTCCAGTTTTCATATATTAATTTATCCGTTCCAAATCCGGTATTGAATCCAGCAGTCAGGTTATAGTCGCAATAGGTATCAAATAAATATTTGAAATAGTCTGCACTAATATATCTATTTGCCAGATTATGGATCAGTTGATTTCCCGTATCCATTGCCACCAACTCTTTGCGCAATTTTATGTAGTCAAGTACATCGGGGTCGGTACATGAAATATCCTCTTTGTCAAATTTAAAATCCAATGCCCCGCCTTGCAACATCGCAATCATCGCTGCTTTACGGGTGGCTTCGAGCGAAGGGTGTTTTTCTACCTCTTGGCTCATAAACTCCGACTCTTGCCATTTTTGCTCTAATGATTTAAGACCTTTATAGGCGGTGGTGCAGATGTAGAAAGATTTTTGGTTGACCATCCATAGGCGGTCAAAGGCTTTTTTAAAATAAGCTCTTCTCTCATCTGTTGAGTGAGAACTAGATATTTTCATCTGTTGCCAACTGCTATACTCAATCTCCTTCTTTGCTATCTCTTCCTCCGCCTCTTTTGTTACAAACATAGTGGGATAAACTCTTTCATGGTTATACAGCTCATCAAGATAAAGTGCTGCAAGTGGAAGATTTCTAAGCGCATGTTCATCTCTCATCTTTTTATCTTTGAAGTTATCTTTTTGGGCAGCTTTTATAAACTCCCATGTGTAGGTTGGAATAGATCCATGTTTTCTAAAAAGCGGATTCCAATCACTTTCAATCAAACTAGTTGGTATGTAAAAGCGTTTAGCATAAGGGTAAACAAACCAGTGGTATCCCCAAAGTGCTATCTCTCCGTCTTCTTCTGGAATGAGAGGTTTTGCAGTGTTGTATATCACCCGCTGAGGAATCTCTAACCAAAATGTAAAAAGATTGTGTGGGGTAAGCATTGATGCAAAAAAAGAACGATAAGTTGCAATAACATTACCTGATGCATAGTAACACTTTGCACTTGAATGTGTACTTCCTTTACCATTCCAATATATTAACTGTTGAACATAAATAGAAACATTCAATACTAGGAAAAAAAGAAATATCCTTTTTATCCAAATACTTTTTAATCTCCATTGCAATGTTGGTATTGCTTTAAAACGATTTTTTAGCTCTTTAAACTCAGCATTTAAAAAATCTAGTAATAATCTTGGAATCGTTCTTATAAAATTAAACAACCAAACCATGAGCTTAGCTAGATAAAAATAAAATAGTATAAAAGATATTGTAAAGAGCACAACATATATGACTGATAATAAAAAATGTATAACTATCATTTCTCTCCTTTAAAAATTAATTTCTTCACACATAATGCATCATAGTCCCTACAATATATTTAGGTTTATTTTTTACAGGGTTTCCTTTATGAAGCCAGTTCCACATTGCCGGGAAAAGTACCATATTTCCTTGTTTTGGTTTTACTGCTATTTGAAATTGTGGGAAGTCCGTTTCACCACCTTCATACTCATCGTTTAGGTAGATGAAAGCAACTAAAAAACGTCTAGCGGTTTCTAGGTCGGTTACTTCTACATGTTCATCAAACCTTTCACCGCTATCGGGCAAGTAGCGTTTCATCCTTATAGGTTCTAAGTTAAACTTTGTAGGCCATTGATGTTCTTTGATTTTATGTTCTTTTTTATATGCGGCTATGGCTTGTAAAAATAGTGATCGTAGTTGCTGATTTTCCTTTTCAAACTCTTTATGCTTTGCCAGTTTAATCTGAGTGAACTGCATATGCCAGCCGTCGGTCGCTGTTATATGTTCTCTCTCATGTAAATTAGAATGGTTTTCAAATTTATCAATTAAATTTTGACAACCTTTCGAAGAGAATGTATTTTCATAGAGAGTAATATAGTTATGCATTTTCAAAACTTACATGTAAAGAATAATTATCGAATTGTTGAATATTTGGAAGTTTAAAAAAATGCAGTTGTTTTTGTATGTAGAAGTATTGTTGTTCGCTCATCCGTTTCCCCTTTTCCTTTTGAGCCGTTGGTAGTGCAATGAATTAATTTAGTTATTTTTAAT
>JAHJGM010000046.1 GCA_018824305.1 bacterium | reverse complement strand
TTGCTTTAGTCTTCTTTGAAGCGCAAAAAGACTATATTTTGTTTAGTTCGATAGTATATTTTACTTTTATATATAGATTTTTGGTTTTAAAACTGAATAAATATATACAATGTATCAACTGTATTAAATTTTTACTGGTTTTAATTGCATATATAGGGTATTACCTCTTTGCATTGGTGTTGGCTCAGATGTTTTTACTCAATCCGCCTGATCTGAATCTATATGTCATCTATTATATCATCGTTGAGTTTGTCATCATATTGATATTTCAAGATTGGAACTCTAAAGGGGATTGGTTTGAAGCTTAAGATAATACTCTTCTTTTTTGCTGTTGCATGGGTATCATTAATTGTAAGAGTCTTTTATCTGGCAATTCAGCATAATGATTATTATGAAGACCTCTCAGATAAAAATACAATTAAAACGGAATTGATCTCTCCCGTACGAGGGGAGATCTTAGATAGAAACAATAATCCTATCGCTATTAACAAGCTAGGATTTAAGATAGAGATTGCTCCGCATCTAAGCAGCGAAAAAAATATGTATCTTCTTGATGACGAATTGGATGCTTTGGTAAAAAACATACCTTTATTAGATAAAGAGAAAATGAAAAAAGAGTATATGAAAAATGATTCATATTACAATCAAAATTATATTGAAGTAGCCAGTTTTATATCATATAAAGACATTATGCCCGTCTATTCAATTTTAAATTTAAGAGAAAACATCCATATTATCTCGGCACCAAAGCGTTTTTATCCTTATAATGATACTGCTTCACATATTATCGGATATGTATCAAATGCCAATCAAAACGATATAGATCGCGATCCGTTGTTGTCTATAATCGGATTTGTAGGAAAAAACGGTATAGAAAGATTTTATAACACATTTTTAGAGGGAGAAGCAGGGGAACGCAAGATAAAGGTCAGTGCCAAAAATGAAGAGATTCAAGAACTTTATCATAAGAATCCGGTTGAAAACCGCAAACTGATCCTTTCAATAGATATGAATCTCCAAAAATATATATCCGATATGTTTCAAGATGAGTCGGGTGCTGTTATCGTTATGGATGTAAACGGCTCTGTTTTGGCCGCAGGAAGTTTCCCCGAGTATGATTTAAATACATTTGTTTCAGGTATCACGACGGAGCGATGGAAAGAGTTGATAGAAGATATCGACGCTCCTTTTACAAATAAACTGATTAACGGTCTTTACCCTCCGGGTTCTGTTGTAAAAATAGGTCTCGGCTTGATCTTTATAACGACGACTCTCAATGAAAGATGGGGAGTGGACTGCCAAGGAAGCTATACTGTCTCCAACCGTAATTTTAGATGCTGGAAAAAAGAGGGACATGGAAGGACAGATATAAGAAAAGCCATACGGGAAAGCTGTGATGACTATTTTTATAAGGCAAGCGTAAACACCGGTATCGAGACGATGAGCGACGGGATGCTTCGCTACGGTTTAGGTGATAAGACCGGTATAGATCTTCCCAACGAATTCATCGGTACAGTTCCTAGCCGTGATTGGAAAAGAAAAAAATATAATCAGGCTTGGTATATCGGTGAAACATTAAATACTGCGATCGGGCAGGGTGATTTTTTAGTGACGCCTATGCAGATCGCTCAACTCACGGCTTTAATAGCAACAGGACAACTTGTAACTCCTCATATAGCAAAACAAGTAGGGAATGAAGTTGTAGAACCCCAGTATAGAGATGTACTTAATGAAATCGAGAAGAAAAAGATAGGTATCATTAGACAGGGAATGTATGATGTTTGTAATGCCGACCATGGGACAGCTACACCATTTTTACATACAAGAGTTAGAATCGCAGGGAAAACAGGTACTGCACAGGTTGTAGGGATCTCGCAAGAGACTAAAAAGAGGCTTCAAGAGCATGAGATGAAGTACTATACTCGTTCTCATGCGTGGCTTACAACATATGGACCCTATAAAAATCCTCAATATATAGTCACCGTTTTAGTCGAGCATGGAGGGCATGGCGGACATGCGGCAGGAGATATCGTTTCTAAGATATATGACAAGCTTTTAGAAGACGGGTATATAAAGAGATAGTACCTTTTAAAGAGAAAAGACTCTTTAAAACTATAATGCTTTTAAAGAGTTTTCTATGAAAAGAGCTAAAATAATAAGTAAGAATATTGCTCCGGCTTTGTTGTAAAGCTTGTTCGCTATGATAAACAAAAGTGTAAAAGAAGCGGCAGTTAAAATCATAATATCAAAAAAGTTATGTTGTAAATTTACTGTCAATGGACGTAATAATGAGGCACCACCTAGGACCATAGAAAAATTCGCGACATTTGAACCTATGATATTTCCGATGCTTAGATCCGCATTGCCTTTTTTAATCGCTGCAAGAGAAACGACAAGTTCAGGGAGGCTTGTACCAAAAGATATTAAGAACAGTCCTATGATCCATTCGCTGACACCAAATGTCCTGGCCATGTTTGATCCACTTTCTATGACAAAGTCCGCACCGCCGATAACAAATACAAATCCGATAGTAAGCAGGGCAATAGATTTGATCCAATTAAATTTTTCTTTTACTAAATCTTCATCAATATTGCCGTCCAAATCACTTTTTGCACTTTTAAATAAAAATGTTAAATATGAGACCATCATAAGCAAAAATAAAAATCCGTCAAATCTTCCGATCTCACCATCAATAATCATCAATAAAAAGACTATGACAGGTACAACGACCCAGGCACTGTCAATCGAAAAAAGATCTCTTTTTGGATTCATATTTGTTGCTATAAAAAACACCAAACCCAATATAAGTGTAATGTTGAAAGTTACGCTACCTATGACGTTTGCTACTGCCATATCGCTTTTTCCGGCATAAGAAGCCATCATAGAAGCTGCCATTTCCGGTAGCGATGTTCCAAAGGCCACTAAGGTTGCACCTATAACAAAGTGCGAGATATTGAAATGAAGAGCTATTCTTTCAGACTCTTTTATAATGAAATCCGCTCCGTAAATAAGAGCTCCCATAGAGATTATAAATACAATAAAATCCATTTTTATCCTTCTGTTCTAACTATTAAGCTGTTTGGCAGGTTGTACTTTTTGATGATTTCGCTCTCTTTATGACGCATCTCACCATTATCGGTCTCATGATCATAGCCGAGGATATGAAGCAGTCCGTGTATAAAAAGAAGTGTAAACTCTTCATTTTGCGTGTGATTGAACTTTTTTGAAGCATTTTCTACATACTCACAGGAGATAACAATACTGCCTAGTGGAGAAAAGGGCATCTCTTCGTATGGAAAACTTAACACATCAGTAGGGGAGTCTATATTTCTAAACTCTTTATTTATTATCCGAATCTCTTCATTGCCTGTAAGGATCAGTTCAATATCTTTATCGGTAAAGCTTTTGGTTATGGATTCAATTGTAGTTAAATCAAAATGAAGCGAGGTTCTGTTGTCAAAATCAATCATAGTGAAATTATATCTTAGAAGAGCAGTAAATGGTGTTACAGATAGCAAAAACTATCTATAACTTATGCTAAAAGATCCAAGCTTTGACCTAGACCTGTTTTTTGAGCTGTTGATTCTTGAAGTTTCGCATCTTGCATACTGCTTTTTTGAACAGAAGCAGTATTTAAAAGACTTGAAACAGCTTTAGAATCGATCTCTTCGCTTTTTTTCATCACATACATCTGTGTTGAAACAGGAGCACCTGAACTTGCGATAGCGTCCATGATTTACCCTTTGACAATATTTTTACACAAAGTTATATCGACCGATCGGAAATAAATATTAAAAATAAAATCTTATATGATACTATTGTAGTATGAGAAGACGAAAATTTATTCAATATTCCGTGATTTTGTTCGGTTCAACGATATTTGCTAAAGAGATAGGGTCGTATGCTTTATATGTAAGCATATTAAAAGAGCCGTATCAGACAATAGCACAAGTCATAGATGATCTTTTTACTCCAAGTGCAGGTATGCCGGCTCCGCATTCGTTAAATGTAATTGGGTTTTTAAAAGCTGTTATGGAGGATAAAAGAGTCTCGAATGAAAGAAAAAAAAATATTTTAGACGGGGCTAGGTGGATCAATCAAAGTGCGCAGGATCACTATATAAAAAACTATATAGAACTTTTGCCGGATCAAAGAGAAGCATTGCTAAGAAAGATATCTCAAAAACAGTGGGGAGACAGCTGGCTGTGGTATCTTATGAACTATACGTTCGAAGCGATGTTCAGCGATCCTGTTTATGGAGCAAATAGAGATAAAATAGGCTGGAAATGGCTTGAATATGAACCGGGTTTTCCACGTCCGATGAAGGTCAATATTTATGTATGATATCTGTATAATAGGCAGCGGGGCAGGTTGTGCGCCGATCGCGTATGAGCTTTCACGTGCCGGGAAGAAAGTGCTGGTTCTGGAAAAGGGCAGATATTACACCGAAAAAGATTTTTTTAAAGATGAGCTTGCAGTCAGCAGGCGTGATATCTATACGCCTCCTTTGCACGAACAGCAGCATGTCATAGAAACACAAAACAGCGATGGAAGCTGGCAAAGCGTAAAAGGAGAAAAAAGCAGTTGGAATTTTTGGAACGGTTCGATGGTCGGAGGTTCATCAAACCTGATGAGCGGATATTTTCACCGTATGAAACCAAATGATTTTAAACTTGCTTCTACCTATGGACAAATAGATGGCGCGAATATAGTGGACTGGGTGATCGATTACGAGGATTTAGAACCATATTATGACAAAGTCGAAAAAATCGTCGGTGTTTCGGGCAGAATAGTAAAGCATCCGTTTTTAGAGCCGCGTTCATCGGCTGACTATCCGTTTAAGCCTACATGGGAGCATCCTATCTCATCTTGGTTTGACGCTGCATGTAAGGAGCTTGGATATCATTCAATACCTACGGCCCGTGCAGTATTGCCGGATGATGCCCTTGGGAGAAAAGGGTGCTCTTATTCCAATTTTTGCGGAAGCTACGGATGTGCCACCGGAGCAAAGGGCAATGCGCGTTCAGCACTCTTAAACAAAGCACTTCAAACAGGAAATTGTACGATTTTAAGTGATTCGTTCGTATATAAGATAGAGAGTGACGATACAAAGGCTACAAAAATACATTATTATAATGAGAACAATGAAAGCTTACATGTAAAGGCAAAAATATTTGTGCTGGCAGCACAGGCGATAGAGAGTTCAAGGCTGTTGCTCAACTCCAAAAACAGTTATTTTCCAAACGGTCTTTTAAATAATCATGGGCAAGTCGGAAAAAACCTTATTTTTTCAGCAGGCGGAAGCGGTGAGGGCAGACTCAGATTTGAAGACCTTTCAAAAGATAAGCAGAATGTGTTACTTCTGCGCGGCGCTTTTGTAAACCGTTCTTTGCAGGATTGGTATGAGTATGAAGAGAATGGGCAAAGAGTAAAAGGGGGTACCATAGACTTTTTATTTGAACATGCAAACCCAACGAGCAGGGCATTAGGAGAAGTATATGATAAAGATTCAAATCTTATCTGGGGAGCAAAACTGCAACAAAAACTGAAATATGCTTTTACGAGATCTAGAAAATTTACGTTTGAGGTCTTTAATGACTGGTTACCAACAGATGATTGTTTTGTCGATGTAGATGATAAGGTTAAGGATAAATGGGGTGTTGCTGTAGGTAAAATACGCCTGAATTCTCACCATCGCGATATAGAGGTAGGCACTTATTTGGCCAAAAAAGCAGTAACTGTTTTAAAAAAAATGGGTGCAGTCGAGATAAGTTCGAATATTTCAAGTGCTCCTCCACCAAACCTGGTTGCAGGAGGGTGTCGATTTGGAAATGATGTACAAACTTCCGTTTTGGATAAAAACTGTAAGGCACATGCACTGGATAATCTGTATGTCACAGATGCATCGTTTATGCCTACGGGCGGGAGTGTCCCATATACTTGGACGATCTATGCAAACTCATTTAGAGTAGCCGATGAGATACTAAGAAGATTTAATAATAAAGAAATTTGATATTAGGAAATATGAATGATAACTATGATGATTGAGGTGTTTTCAGGACTGGGAATGTTTCTCTTTGGAATGTTTTATATGGAAGCGGCGTTAAAAGAACTTGCCGGAATACGGTTTAAAAAATGGATAAAAAATTCGACTTCCACTAGGACAAAATCACTTTTGACGGGTGCCTTGGCAACTGCAGTGTTACAAAGCTCCTCTGTCGTTACTTTGATGACGCTCTCGTTTGTAAGTACCTCTCTTGTCTCTCTTGAATCCGCAATCGGTATAATCTTCGGTTCAAACCTTGGAACGACGGTAACTGCATGGATCGTTGCTACTCTCGGGTTTAAAGTGAAAATTGAGCTGTTTGCACTGCCGATGATAGGCTTAGGTGGATTTATGCTGATCTTGAATTCATCTCAGAAAAAAATAGAAGCAGCAGCAAAAATATTGATCGGTTTTGGACTGCTCTTTTTTGGTCTTGAGATCATGAAAAACTCCATAAACTCGCTTGGACAGAATTTTGACCTGTCGTTATATACGCAATATCCGCTGATCGCCTTTGTGGGCCTAGGGTTTGTAATAACGGCTCTCATCCAGTCTAGTTCAGCGACGACGGCGATCATTCTTAGTGCGTTATATGCAAATATCTTGACTTTTGAACAATCTGCAGCGATGGTTATCGGAGCCAATATTGGTACCACAGTCACGGCTCTTTTAGGTGCAATAGGAGGAATCCCGGATAAAAAACGTGTTGCAGTCGCTCACTTGCTGTTCAACTTTATTACTGCCTTTTTTGCTTTCTTGTTGCTGCCCTATTTGAGTATTTTTCTGATGAAGTTTTTTCTCGCAGACAAGACGACTGCATTAGCCCTTTTTCATACGATTTTCAACTTATTTGGTATCCTTCTTTTAGTCTATTTTATCCCGATGATGACAAAGTATTTGCAGTTGATGTTTAAGACGACTGAAAAAATGCCTACGAAGTTCATACACCTTGTCGATCCAAAATTCCCCGATACCGCGCTGATAGCACTACGTAATGAGATCAACTATCTTTTCCTTAAAACACTGAAATTTTCGCTTCTGCTTGCCCATATCAGACCGGATGATATTTTAAATGCCAATACCGATGCCAAAAATGCCGTTTCCAACAACCAAAGATTTATAGATTTCGACTATAAAAAAGTCTATGAAAGTATCAAAGACAAAGAGATAAGGATAGTTGAGTTTATAAACCTTTTAAATCAGCAAAATCTTACACCGTTGCAGAGTCAAAATATCGATATCCTTCTTACATCTACAAGAGAGATAGGATATGCGGCCAAAACGTTAAAAGACGTAAAGAACAATATTGACGAACTCTTTGACAATGAAAACCTCTCTTTACAAAATATGTATAATGAAATCAGGATGAACCTGTCGTACATGGTCCTTGTTTTTGTGAATTATATGAACGAACACTGGACACAAGAAAAATCTCTTGAAAAGTTCAATACCGGTGATGCAGAAAGCCGCCTTATCACAAAGAAAACGACTCAGCTGGTAAGCAAAGACAATGTAAATGAAAAATCGATGCTTTCACTTTTAAATATCAATAGAAACATCAACATCTCTATGAAATCGCTTTTAGAAGCTTCCAAAGCAGTAAATCTTCATTTTGAAATAGAAAAAGAAAATAGCATAAAACAATAATATGCTAAAATCACATTATGAAAAATATGAAAAATAAAAAAGCCGTCTGCATCATGAGCGGCGGCATGGACTCGACTCTCAGCGCTTATATGATGAAAGAGCAGGGCTTTGAGATCATAGCGGTACATTTTAACTACGACCAAAGGACACAGGCTAAAGAGCTTGAGTGTTTTAACAATATCTGCGAAGCCTTACATGTAGAAAACAGATACAACCTAGATATCGGCTTTTTCAAAGAGCTTGGTGCATCGGCACTGACTGATAAAAACATAGAAGTACCCACAGGTGGGATCGAAGCCGGTGTACCTGTGACATACGTACCCTTTAGAAACGGCATATTTTTGAGTATGGCCGCAGCGATTGCTGAAAAAGAGGGCGCCCAGGCGATAACTATCGGTGTTGTCGAAGAGGATAGCAGCGGATACCCTGATTGCAGGGAAGAGTACATACAAAGTATGCAAAAAAGCATCAATCTGGGTACGAAAGATGAGACAAACGTGACAATACATATGCCGCTTGTCCATCTAAAAAAATCAGAGATCGTCAAAGAAGCATTAAAACTTCATGTTCCGTTGGAGCTAACATGGAGCTGTTATAAAAACGAAGACAGAGCCTGTGGAGTATGCGACAGCTGCAGACTTCGTCTAAACGGTTTTGAGCAAGCAGGTATAAAAGATCCGATCGATTATGAGTAGTCTCAAAATTTTTGGTCTTGATGTAGAATATAGATACAATCCAAGACTAAAAAACAGTTATATCAACATCCTTCCGACGACTCAGGTAGTCGTTAAGACTCCCATAAACTCAGAAAAATATATCCATGATCTTATAGACGGCAAATATGACTGGATAATCAAAAAGATCAATCATATAAGAAAATATGAAAAAATAGATGTAAATCTCGAAGATGAAGTCTTGATATTTGGCGATAAATACAGCATAGATCATGAAATAGCATCGGGATTACGAGCCAGACTGCAAAATATAAGAATACCCACACAAGAAAATATACTCAGCTGCTATGATAAATATTATAAAGAGATGGCATCGGATCATATACCAAAAAGGGTAGAGCACTTTAGCAGTTTGATGAATTTGCATCCGACAAACATCAAATATAGAAAGATGAAGAGAAGATGGGGCAGCTGTGACAGTAAAAAAGAGCTTACATTTAACACGAATCTTTTAAAACTCTCTTGTGAGCTTATAGACTATGTCATCGTGCATGAGCTCGCTCATATAAAGCATATGAATCACTCAAAACGCTTTCATGATCTGGTAAAAAAATATCTTAACGACTCAAAAGAACTGGAAAGAAAGATAAGAGAACAATACTACAGATTGTGATACAATAATGCAAATATGGAGTGTGTGATGAGTAAAAATATATTATTTGTATGCGTTGAAATACCGAAAGTCATATCAAAAAAAGATTTGGAAACAGAGTTTCCGGGAATGATACTTAGTAAAATAGAAAATTCTCTTGTCGGAGAGATCACAAATGACAAGCTTATATTCGTATCTTCTTTTGGCGTCATCACATTTTGTAACTTCTCTTTAGAAGAGATAGAGTCGTTCTTGTCACGTCTGGAGATAAAAGAAGCTCATCACTACAAAACAGCACTCATTAATCAAGATTATCCGATGATAATCAACGAACAATACACAAAACCTCAAATTGACGAACATACGATCAAATATGACAAGTTTAACAAATCGATCGCGTCGATTATCTCTTTGGCATTGTCGCAGAGTGTAGGGCTGGAGATAAAAGAGCAATCTTTAGAAAGAAAGATGGAGGAGAGTAAAAAGCTTTATGAAAAGATAGAAAAGCTCAAAGTAAAAGATCGAAGCAAATTAATGGGATTTGCAAGCTCCATCGCAAAAGAGCGATTTCATATACTCAATCAGCTCTATCTCTTAGACAAGCCAGATATTCTTTGGGATGATTTAGAGTTGGAGTCACTCTATAATCAACTTTCATTACAACTGGAACTCAAATCAAGATTTGATGTCATAGAGTACAAGATATCATATCTCAAAGAATCAGTAGAGTTCGCAACAGATATGATAAACCAAAAATCAAGCGAGTTTTTGGAATGGATCATCATCTGGCTCATTGCCATAGAGATAGTGTTCTCAGTATATGAGTATATGATAAAGCCGTTATTGTAAAAGGTCTTGGCTTTCATTATATATTTTGGTTAACATAATGTAAATTCTCTTGAAAAAAAGATATACGAAAAACCGTACTCTTTCCATTGGATTACGATGTCAAATGATTTTCAAATATTAATATTAGATGATATGAGTCTAAGTGGTTTAGCCCTGTAAAAAGGCTAGATAAAGTAGGTACAACGGTAAGCCGGGTTTTGTTATAGTGATATTAATCTACTTTGATCTTTACAGATCAACTCTAGCGAAACAGTAGCAATGTAAGACGCTAACCATCTGTTTCTTGCTACCGGGTTGGGTTTACAAGCTATCTATATTACTATAGACACTGGTGGTCTCTTACACCACCTTTTCACCCTCACCGCTTTTTCAAACGGCGGTCTATTTTCTGTTGCACTTTCCCTCATATTACTATGGCCATTCGTTAAATGGAACCCTGTCTTACGGTAGCCCAGACTTTCCTCTTGAACGGTGTTCAAGCATCAACTTGTTGTACCTGCGTAATAATAACTAAATAAAGATATAAGTTTAATATTTTTATAAAAAATGAACGACTGTTCTTGTCTTTCTAAGATTAAATTAACAGTTGTTCATATATAATTATATCTACATTAACACATGTTCACTTTCTTTTTATATCATATGAACAACCGTTAATAATTATAGACAAAAAGGCCTTAAAATGTCGCAAAATAGGGATATTGTAATAACTGGTTCTACAAAGAAAAAGATACTTGACGCTTCGATGAAGCTTTTTTCAGAGCTTGGATATAAGAATGCATCGGTTAGAAAGATAGCAGCGGAAGTTGGCATACGTGAGAGTGCTTTATATAATCATTTTAAGAACAAAGAGGATATATTTCTCTCTGTCGCCTCGGAGATATTCAGTACACCGTTTAATAAAGAGGACAGCCCTGTTTTAAGCCCTGCTCAGTTAAGTAATCCAAAATCGTATCTACACAAGTTCGCAATGGAGTTTAAACTTATCACATTCGATAAAGCAAAAGAGAGCCTGTTTAGAATACTGATGATAGAACTATTTCAAAATAAACAGTTAAGAGATGGATTTATAAACGAGTTTCACAATAAAAACATGAAAGCTTTATCGGTTGTATTCTTCACGATGATGCAAGAGGGCTTGGTAAGATCATCAGACCCGTTACTGATGGCTAATGAGTTTTTATCGCCCCTATTCTATCTACGCCTACATGTAACGCTGTTAAGAATAGATAATGAATCTACGACAAATCTCTCTACGCAGTTTGAAAAGCATGTGGATTTTTTCTGGGAAAGTGTGAAAGTATAGTCATACTATATAATATTAAAAGATGTATCAAAAAAAAGCAGCCCCGACAAGGGACTGCAGCTATTTAAATAACTATATTATTATTTACCCATAGCTTGTAATGCGTATTTTTCACCAAGCTCATAAGCTTTTTTGTTTGCTGCATGAACTTTTTCAGGTACTTTTGAAAGCATTGTATCTATTAAAGATTGCTTCGGAAGTACTTTTGTCATTGTATTAGTAATTGCTAGTGCAACAACTGATTGAGTAATAACATTACCAACCTCTTCTTTTGCAATAGTAATAATTGGTATCTCATGGATTATCCATTTTTTACGATCTTCTTCAGTCGGGTGAACAAGATTTGGATCAACAACGATAATCCCACCTGGTTTAACACCACTTTTGAATTGATTGTAACTTACATTTGCAACAGAAAGCATGAAATCTATCTCGCCCTCGTTTGCATACGGATAACGGATCTCATTGTCATCTAAAGTGATATCAACAACTGTTGCTCCACCACGGACTTGAGAAGTATATGTAGCAGTCTTTAGACCGAAACCACCGTCTTTGATTTTACAAGCAGCCATGATCTCACCGGCAAGTAAAACACCCTGCCCGCCTACACCAGTAAAGCGTAAAGTATTTCTCATTTATGACTCCTTATATTTTCTTAGCAAAATCATTTTGAGTGATTGCTTTACGTTTACCTTGAGCTGCAGATTGAATCTGTGCATACATATCACAATACTCTTCTTGCTCAACTTCTCTTAATACACCTGTAGGGAAAACATTCATTTGTTCTTCCTCAGAAAGTGCTTCCCATTTCTTAAGTGGTGTGGTAATACTATCGATCCACGCAAGATTTTCCATAGCATTAGCCATTTTGTTTTTACGGCCAAGGTTAATATGACAGTTTGACATGATGTCAAAGAAACTGAAACCTTTGTGTGAGAAGCCTTTAACAAGAATTTTCTCTAGTTTTTTAGGATCAAGCATACTTTCACGAGCAACAAAAGATGCACCTGCTCCGATAGCTAATTTACAAGCATCGAAAGTTGGGTCAATGTTTCCGTTCTTTTGACTTACAGTCCACATACCTCTTGGAGTAGTAGGTGAAGTTTGAGAGTTTGTCAATCCGTAAATAAAGTTGTTGATCAAAATAAAGTTAAGATCTATATTACGACGACATCCGTGGATCGTATGGTTACCACCGATCGCAAGACCGTCACCGTCACCTGCAACCACGATCACGTTTACATGCGGGTTAGCAAGTTTTACACCTGTAGCGTATGCAACTGTACGACCGTGTGTTGTATGAATAGTGTTACAGTTGATATATGAACTAAAACGTCCTGAACAACCAATACCTGAAACAACACAAACTTGATCCATATCCCAGCCCATTTTTTCAATAGCACGAATAGTCGCTTTAAGGATAACACCATCGCCACAACCCCAACACCATAGTGTAGGCATTTTGTTTACACGTAAATATTTATCATAATTAAAAGCCATTACATCATCTCCTTAACTTTTGCTACCATCTCAGCAGGTGCGATAGGACGCCCGTTTGCTTTAAGTAGTGTAGTGAAATCATTACGCTTAATGATACGTTCGATCTCTTTTGAGTATTGACCCATATTAAGCTCTGTAACGAAGATTTTATCTTTAAATTTTGCACCGATTTCAGCTATTTTCTTCGCCGGGCTCGGCCATAGCATGATCGGTCTGAACATACCAGCTTTGATGCCTTCTGCACGAAGTTTTTGAACTGCCTCATATGCTCCAAGACCAATTGATCCGTAAGCGATTAGACATACTTCTGCATCATCTAACATATACTCTTCATAATCAGGAAGATCATCAAGACCGTCATTTTGCGCAGCTACCGTATTGATTTTACCTACTAGTCTTTCGATGTTGTATTCACATTGGAATGCATCTTCAGTCGGGAAACCTTCATCACCGTGGTGAAGACCAGTTACGTGGTAACGGTAACCTTTAAACATCGGATTCAATACTGCCGGTTCGTTCATCGGAGCTTTGTACGGTTTATATTCTGAAGCTGGACCGTCAAATGTAGCACGATTAACGATGCTAGCTTCGATGTCCGCTAAATCAGGAAGTTCCGCTTTACCATGCATGTGACCAATTGTCTCATCCAAAAGTACAAAAACAGGAGTCATATACTTTTCAGCAAGGTTAAATCCGCGAACCGTTTCAGTATAACACTCTGTTAAACTTCCTGCACATAAAGTAATTGAAGCAAAATCACCGTGAGTCGGGTATTGTGCTTGACCGATATCCGCTTGTGAAACACGAGTCGGAAGACCAGTAGATGGACCACCACGCATAACGTTGATGATTACTAATGGGATTTCTGCGATAAAACCAAGACCGATTTGCTCAGATTTTAATGAAATACCAGGACCTGATGTTGCAGTAAAAGATTTAACACCTGTCATAGATGCACCTAATGCAGCAGAGATACCGGCGATCTCGTCTTCCATTTGAATACATGCTCCGCCTACTTCTGGAAGTAGGTCAGATGATTCATGCATAACCTCCGATGATGGTGTAATCGGATAACCGGCGAAAAAACGTGCACCAGCTTCAACTGCTGCTTTTGCAGCTAGTTCATTTCCTGTAGAAATTACTTCTCTCATTCTCATTCCTTCCTTATGCTTCTAAAGACATGTAGTTATTAGCAACAACTGCGACTTGTCTTTCTTTTGATTCATCACTAAGTTTTGCAAACTTGTACTCTTTTTTTTCTGCAACATATATTGCAAAGTCTGGACAAGAAAGTTCACACTCTTGACAACCGATACATGCTTCAGGATGATCGATAGAGATCATTGCACCTAAAGTCGATGTGTGGTCATAACGCATACCAAGCACGCCGGCCGGACATACAGAAACACAAATATCACATGCTTTACAGTTATGTGTATTTACCCAAACAGGCTGATTACCTGGATTTTCAGTCTTAAAAGTTGACATCTATTCTCCTATGTTATTAAGATACATACTATTTCGTATCATTATTAATACTAAATTTACCAATGGCACAAGAAACAAAGCTCTTTGCTTTTAGGGTAGCCGTATTAGCATAACTCATATCCTCATCACAAAGAGGATAACCCAAGTTTCTTAGAACTGCTCTAAAATGTGCTAATGACGCCTCGCCATTTATATAAAGAGATACTTTACGAGGCTCGCACGAGAGGTCGATATCGATGTTTCCAAAGTTCTCTTTGACAAGAGCTTTTCGTATGGTGTTTGCACACCCTTCACATCGAATATTGCTGACCTCAAAAGTTTGGAGCATGGTTATTTTTTTCATAAAACTTCCGCTATAGCTTTACCGATCTCTGCCGGTGAAACAACGACTTTAACGCCTGCTGCCTCAAGAGCATCCATCTTCTCTTTTGCCGTACCTGCGCCACCACTGACGATAGCACCTGCGTGACCCATACGTTTACCTTTAGGTGCTGTTTGACCAGCAATAAATGCAACAACAGGTTTTGTGATGTGTTCTTTGATGAACTTAGCAGCTTGGATCTCTAAGTCCCCACCGATCTCACCGATCATTACGATCGCATGAGTTTCAGGGTCAGCTTCAAACATCGGTAGAAGTTGTTTGTATGAAAGACCTATAATCGGATCTCCACCGATACCAACCGCTGTAGAGATACCAAAACCTTCTCTACATACTTGGTTCGCACCTTCGTACGTTAGAGTTCCAGATTTTGATATAAGACCTACATGACCTTTTTTGAAGATCATACCAGGCATAATACCGATTTTACACTCTTCTGCTGTGATGATACCAGGACAGTTTGGTCCTATTGTTTTCATATTGTGTTTTGTAGCATATGCCTTAGCCGCTTGCATATCACGAACTGGAGCACCCTCTGTAATAACAACAGCGAGCTCAATTCCAGCATCAGCAGCTTCCATAACAGCATCAGCAACAAAAGCAGGCGGAACGAAGATCATAGAAACTGTAGCGCCTGTAGCTTTTACAGCTTCACTTACAGTATTGAAAACAGGTTTCCCTAAATGCTCTTGACCGCCCTTGTTTGGAGTCACACCGCCGACAATCTTTGTGCCATATGCTAAACACTGCTCAGCGTGAAAAGAACCCTCTTTCCCTGTGAAACCTTGAACGATGACTTTTGTGTCTTTATTAACTAATATACTCATATAAATTATTCTCCTTTTGCTGCAGCTACTGCTTTTGCCGCACCGTCTGCTAAATCCGTTGCCGCAATTACATTTGGAATATTTGCATTTTTCAATATTTCAGCCGCTTCAGGTGCATTTGTACCATCAAGACGAACGATAACCGGTACATGTACGTTAACCATTTTAGTCGCTTCGAGTATTCCGTTTGCAATACGGTCACATCTTACAATTCCACCGAAGATATTTACAAATATTGCTTTTACTTTTGGATTTTTAAGAATGATCTCAAAACCTTTTGCAACAGTCTCAGCATTTGCTTTACCGCCAACGTCCAAGAAGTTTGCAGGAGTTCCACCCATATAGTTGATCGTATCCATAGTACCCATTGCAAGACCTGCACCGTTTACCATACATCCGATTTCACCGTCAAGAGAGATATAAGAAAGACCATAACGGCTTGCTTCTCGCTCATCTGCATCTTCTTCAGAAATATCACGCATATCTTCGATGTCTGGATGGCGTCCGAGAGCTGAATCATCAAATCCCATTTTACCATCAAGTGCTAAGAAATCACCAGCACCTGTTTTGATAAGCGGATTGATCTCGATCATCTCTGCATCATTTTCCATATATAGCTTATAAAGCTTTGATGCGAAGCTGATAAATTTTTTCTGCTCAGCCGGATCAGTGATACCAAGACCAAATACTAACTCGCGTCCGTGAAAACCTTGAAAACCAATAGCTGGATCAACCGCGACTTTGATAATTTTTTCCGGATTGTCATGAGCTACGTTTTCAATCTCCATTCCACCCTGTGTTGAAGCCATAATTACAGGCATCTCTTTTGCACGATCAAGAACTACACCTAAATATAATTCATCTTTAATATCTGCGCCCTCTTCTATATAAACTTTTTGAACAAGTTTACCCTCTGGACCTGTTTGGTGCGTTACAAGTGTCATGCCAAGTATTTGGCTTGCAAATTCTCCAACTTCATCAAGTGATCTTGCAAGCTTAACACCACCGCCAAGACCGCGTCCACCTGCATGGATTTGAGCTTTTACAACCCAGATTTTTCCGCCGAGTTCAGCTGCATTTCTAACAGCCTGATCAGCTGTATTTGCAACGATTCCTCTTGGTGTTGGCACACCATATTTAGCAAAAATCTGTTTTGCTTGATATTCATGTATATTCATTTAGTTCTCCTTTTTAAATTAAATTATTCTTTTGGACTTATCATATCTTCTGGTACGACATATTTATCGAACTCTTCAGATGTAAGCAATCCAAGACTGATCGCTTCCTCTTTTAACGTTGTACCGTTTTTATGAGCAGTCTTAGCTATTTTTGCGGCATTTTCATAACCTATATAAGGATTTAATGCAGTAACAAGCATCAATGAATCATGTAGATAATGATCTATTTTAGAAACATTTGCTTCGATTCCGATAGCTGCATTGTCATTGAATGAGACAATAGAATCAGCAAGTAGTCTTGATGATTGTAAAAAGTTGTATGCGATAACAGGTTTAAATACGTTTAGCTCGAAGTTTCCTTGGCTAGCCGCAAAACCGATAGTCGCATCGTTACCCATAACTTGGCAAGCGACCATAGTCACGGCTTCGCTTTGAGTCGGATTTACTTTTCCAGGCATGATAGATGAGCCAGGTTCATTTTCAGGGATAGAGATCTCTCCAAGTCCACAACGAGGACCTGATGCCAACCATCTCACATCATTTGCGATCTTCATCATATCTGCTGCTAATGCCTTAAGAGCACCGTGAGCAAATACAAGTGCATCATGAGATGTAAGTGCATGAAACTTGTTCGGTGCAGTTATAAAATCGTGTCCTGTCAACTCTGAAAGTTTTTTAGCAACACGCTCTCCTAATTCAGGATGAGCATTTAGACCTGTTCCGACAGCCGTACCGCCAAGCGCTAATTCACGAACTGCTTCTAAAGAAATCTCTATCATTCTTTCACACTTGCTTAGCATCTCTACCCAACCGCTTATCTCTTGACCAAGAGTCAAAGGTGTTGCATCTTGAAGGTGAGTACGTCCGATCTTAACAATACCGCTGAATGCTTCACTTTTTGCTTGAAGTGTCGCTTTTAATTTCGCTACTGCGGGAAGTAAAAGTTCTTCAACAGAGATAACAGACGCTACATGTAAAGCTGTCGGATAAGTATCGTTTGAACTTTGAGACTTGTTTACGTCATCATTTGGATGAACCAATTTCTCTTTTCTAAAATCTCCGCCAAGTATTTCAGTAGCACGATTTGCAAGAACTTCATTGTTATTCATGTTCGATTGTGTGCCTGAACCTGTCTGCCATACGACTAACGGATAACTTCCGTCAAGTTTTCCTGCCAACATATCATCGGCAGCTTGTGCTATCGCATCTGCTTTTTTAGCATCAAGTTTGCCTAGATCTTTATTTACGAGAGCTACAGCTTTTTTAAGATACGAAAACGCACGAGTGATCTCATAAGGCATCTTCTCTTCGCCAATTCTAAAATTTTCTACAGAACGCTGAGTCTGAGCGCCCCAATAAGCATCTAAGGGAACGCTTATCTCCCCCATTGTATCTTTTTCAATACGTGTTGCCATAAAAACTACTCTCCTTTAAAAAAATTATTTTGATTTAATGTATCGATCAATGTTTGAACGGAAGCACATGATTTTGCGAACATCCCCTGCTCTTTTTCATTTAATGTCACTTCAATGATCTTTTCAGCACCGTTTGCACCCAGCATTACAGGAACACCTGAAACAACATCACTGTAACCGTATTCACCATCTAGACAAACAGCACAAGGATGGATCTGTTTTGTGTCTTTTAAGATCGCTTCAACCATAATGGCTGTTGATTTAGCAGGAGCATAATAAGCAGAACCTGTTTTTAAATATCCTACTATCTCAGCTCCGCCGTGGCGAGTACGTTGAACGATCTCATCGATCTCAGCGTCAGAAAGTACATCAGTAAGAGGAACTCCAGCAACAGTCGAGTAACGAGGTAGCGGAACCATATCATCACCGTGACCACCCATAACCGAAGCACGGATCTGTCCGCCGCCGTATCCTAGTTTCTCTTGAATGAATGAAGCCATTCTTGAACTGTCTAAGATCCCAGCCATTCCAATGACTCTGCTTCTGTCAAAACCACTCTCTTTTAAAGCGACGTAAGTCATAGCATCAAGCGGATTAGAAACCATGATAATGATCGCATTTGGAGAGTACTGAGCGATACCTTTTATAACCTCTTTTGTTATATTTGCATTGATCATCAAAAGATCATCACGACTCATACCGGGTAGACGAGGACTTCCTGCAGTCACGACAACAACATCACAATCAGTCAATTCAGACATATCGTCTGCAACTTTAACGACAGTGTGGCTTCTGACAGCAGAAGCTGCTTGGCTCATATCCAGAGCTTTACCTTTTGCCACATCGATTTTATTGTCTCTTAAAATAATCTCATGACAAGATCCTAGCATTGCAAGTGAATAAGCTACTGTGGCACCAACATTTCCAGCACCGACAATACCAACTCTTTTTCCTTGATTCATTTTGGACTCCTACAATAGTTTTACTATGACCTTTAGACAATATACTTAAGCAACTTGTGCTAGCACAAACCATTTAAGTATAAAAAGGTCATATATTTCATAAGTCTTATAATATCACTAACAACAATAAGTCTACTATAAGGAGAACAAAAGATTAATCAAACTTTTTTTTATGTTTCATTTTGTAGCATTATTGATGTTTTTTATGTGTGTAGAATAGTTACAACTAAAGACATGTCGATTATTTTTGCCCTTAACAAAATATAAATATGATGTTTGTGCAGGAAAAATTGCGGCTTTTATCGCATCAAAACTGACATTACACACAGGAGTATTTGGAATCCCTCCATATATATATGTGTTGTATGAGCTTTTGTCCGTCATGATACGCTCATGGGTAATCTTTGTATGAGAGTATTCTCCATAGTTGAGCGTCCCGTCCATTTGAAGTCTCATCCCTTTTTTTATGCGGTTATAAATAACCGAACTTACAATAGGCATCTCATTCGTAGAAGCTGCTTCTTTTTGAATAACAGATGCAACTGTTACATATCGAAACCATTTATTTCTGTCATACTTTCCGAATATTTTCATAGAAAGCATTTGCATCTGTTTGTCCGACTCTATTAAAAGTGTTCTGATAAGATTCTCTTCACTCATCCCTATAGGAAGTTTATATGTATTTGGTACGAACTCTCCCTCTTTATACCTGCTATATTTGTTATAATACTTTTGAAGAAGCGCTCTATCTAAACCCAGCGTTTCAGACAACTGATTCAAAAATATATACGTCGTCTCTCCCGGTATGAGTGTGACATCTTCCATCGCAGCTTTAGCGGTTGTGAGACTATAAAGATAATCAGCATGTGTTACGCTGTTTGAACCTATATATATCCAACCTTTTTGAGGTGAGCCAAGAAATCTCAATATTATTGCATCCAACTTAGTGACGTAATGGTTTTGTAGCGATAGCTGTGTTATAATCTTGTTAATAGAACCGCTTGGTATATAAACTACCGTAGGCGTGACAATGATCATATTTAGGTAATAAATGAACGAAATAAGCATAAGCAGCGCGATTTCAAAACTCCATTTTATTATAGTTAGTATATTTGTTTTCATTTTTTCTTCTCTTCTTTTGACTGTTGTATTGATTTATAATGGAATTGAAATCGAAACTTTGGACTTTTCAAACCTTAATATAAAGAAATTATACATAAAATGGGATGAAAAGCTTGTCATCACCGCTGACAATATTGAAGTCACAACAAATAACAAACCAGATGAAACTCTCAACTATAAAAAACGTTTCAAAAGCCTAATATATATTTTAAAAAATTCAAATGAATTTTCTGATCTCGTCCAGAGAGTCGACATAAAAAATATATCGGTCAATGATTTAAGTGCCACTTTTAAGTATAAAATCGGAGAGAAAAGTTATTTAACTATCAAATCTGATAAGATCAAGTTCAATTGTAATATCGATGCAGACAATAAACATACCGTCATCGATATTGAAGAGTTTGAAAATAGTTCAAAAAGCGTAATGCTTGTGGGTAAAGTGATACTTGATAATATCAATGAAACACTTTCTGGCAAAATAGATGCAGACATCTATGATGACGCAAAACTTCATCTTTATGTTTATTCAAATAAAGATGATATTTTTTATGCCCTCTATTCAGATAACAAGATTCAAAACCTGCAAAAGATACTCAAACTACTCCCGATACCTGAATATGTAAATCCTTGGATCTATGATGCGATTCAGATGAGTGATGCAGATGTCAAAAAATTATATGGATATATTGAATTTTCAAACCCTAGAAGTATAATCAAAAACATCTATGCGGATGTCGACTTATATGATGTCAATTATACATTTGACAAAAGACTGGCACCGATCATAACTTCATCGACCAATGTAGTGTTTCAAAACGGTATTTTAGATATTTATCCGAAAAATGGGACTTTTTACAAGCATGAACTTAAAAGCAGCTATCTTGACATAGACCTCAATCGAAACAGAAATATCTTAACGGTTTATCTGAGAGATATGCTGGTGCTTGATGATGATCTTTTATATCTTTTAAAGACTTATAACATCGATATTCCCTTTGTACAGACTGCCTCAAAAACCGATACAAATTTAGATATTGCAGTAAAACTGGCGACCTTTAATGTAGATGTAAACGGAACTTTTAAAGTCGAGGATGGCGACTTTTTATATAATGGACTCAATCTTCATGCAAAAGACGGACTATTAACCCTTAACGGAGCATACGTCGATATAAAAAAATTAAAACTCTCTTATCAGGATAAAATAGAATCTGATGTGGTCGGATATTTAAATCCTGTAAAGCATTTAGGAAATCTTCATATAGATATAAACAAAGCAGCATTTGCCTCAAACAGACTCTCTTTGGCTAACGAACAAGACAAGTTGAGTCTGATCTATAAAGCTGCACCAAGCGGTGATACGATAGCTGTATCACCCTCTACATGGCAATATGAAAAAGATAAGATCAAGGTAGATAATTTTGATATGAGATTTGATTTCAAAGCTCTCTATGCCAATATATTTGCCACACAGATATCCATACAAGACAAAGTGTATGCTTATCTTTCCGGTGATATAGATTTGAAAAATATCATTGCGAATCTAAAACTTGATATTTTGAAATTGGAATATAAAAACTTCAAACTCGACCAGACCATGTTGCCTATATCTATCAAGTATGATAAAGGTTTAACAGCTGACTTATTGACACAAAGTATCTGGAAATTAAAGAAAACCTCACTCACTTTAAGCCCGTCTAGAATTATTTTAGATGACGATTATCTCAAATTTATCGACAGCTCCGTAGCGGTAGAAAATATGTTCAATTCAAACTTCTACATGGCGTACGATATAAATAAAAGCATAGGCTACTTATCGCTCAGCAAACCTGATGTCAAAAACAAATATCTAAAATATTTTTTCAACAAAAACGGTACATATAATCTCAAAATCGATAAGAACTCACGAGATACAAAAATATTTATGGATAAGTACAGTTTGGAGTTTGATCTTGGTGAAGATGACAGATGGGCTTTAAAATGTGATGATATCGGCAAGATCTATAAAAAGATGCCATATTTTACCGATTACAATATAACACAAGGGAATATGAATATCTTTTCCGGTGATACAAGTGATGATTTTTCATTCAACGGTAAGATCAAATACCCTTATAAACTGCTTGTAAAAGACAATATACCGGTCGAAGACTATTATTTCAACGGAAAATATAAACCTGATGTTATAGATATAAACGTAAACAATAATCTCAATCTGAAGATCAACAAAGATGTAGAGATAAAATCTACCGAGTTAGGATTTAACGTACCTGAGATCATACGTTTTAACAACGACCATACGATGAAGAAACAAAACCAAGACACTATGCCTATAACGCTTGCTGCAGATAACAGTTATCTTTATTTTCAAGAAAAAAGAAAGATCTTGGCAGATACCCTTAAAGTGCAATATCTGAATTCGGAAACAACTGCCCAACTAAAATTTAAAGATGGCAATGCCGGATTCAACTTAAATAAATATGGGATCTTTTATCTTCACGGACTGAATTTTGATGATGAGTTCATGGATGCGCTGTTTACAACGTCAAAATTTAAAAATGGAGAGCTCTCCTTTACATTAAACGGAGCACTTGACAACTTTGCCGGAATCATAGAGATCAAAAAAACAGTGTTAATCGATTATAAAGTTTTAAACAATGTCTTTGCTTTTATCAATACCGTGCCCTCTTTGATCACATTTAGCCTACCGGATTATTCAAAAGATGGTCTAAAAGTAGAGAGTATGTATGCAGGTTTTACAGCAAAAAACGCTCTATTTGACTTTACGGATATTTCACTCAATTCAAAAGAGATCAAAATTTATGGTAAGGGGACGCTTGACTTTAGATCAGAGGATATCAATCTAGACCTGAATCTCAAAACAGATCTGGCTTCCAAAGTCTCTAAAATACCTATAGTCGGCTATATACTCTTTGATAAGGACAGTATATCGACGTCCCTTAAGGTCACAGGAAATATTTATGATCCAAAGGTAACTACTTCGATCGCAAAAGATATCGTCATCGCGCCTTTAAATATTATCAAAAGAACGTTATTACTGCCTATCGAATTACTCTCTCCGGGCAGTATTTAAAAAACTATTCGTTTCTTAGTACTGTCAATATATCCACTTCGCTTGCTTTTTTTGCAGGATAATAAGAGGATAATAAAACAATAAAAAATGCACCCAATACGATAAGAGAAAAGTCAAACAGACTCAAATCTAAAGGCAGTGTAGTAGTCGGATATACGTCTTTTGGCAAGTGAATGATGTCAAAGCTGCTAAATATCCATATACCGCTTAAACCTAAAATAATACCTGCGATTATCCCGCCTATTCCTATGACAATGCCCAAATATAAAAATACTTTTTTAATCTGTATCTGTGATGCACCCAAAGAAAGCAGTAACGCGATCTCCGCACGTCTATTCATAACCGTCATCAGGAGTGAAGATATGATGTTGATCGATGCGATCAATATAAGCAGCATCAACACGATAAACAGTGATGTTTTTTCCATCTCTAACGCGGCAAAGAAATTAACATTGTCTTGCCACCAACCTTTGATTACAACGGTGTCAGGCAGTTTATTTCTGATCTTGATTATATCTTCATGAGGATTTTGTGAAAATATATGTATCCCGTCATACTGGTTAGAAGGAAGACCCAATATCTTTTGCAGAGAGTTTAAGTCTGTATAGCTGTATGCTTTATCATACGCTGTCAGACCTGAATCAAAAAGACCTTTTACGGTAAATCTTTTTATTTTCGGAGTAATGGAGAGTCCACCCGGTTCTACCTGAGTAAAGATATACATCAGTTTGTCATCTTTTTGTATCTGAAACTCATCCTTTAACGATTTACCTATGATGACACTGTATTTAGGGTAGTTATAAGTGCTCATAGCTTTATTTATAATGCTGTTGACTTTAGATTCCGCTTCAAAATCGACACCGAATATATATCCGCCCTCAAGTTTTGAACCATTTCTTGTGATAACAGAAGAGATGACATAGGGGCTGAAACTTAATTTTGGAAAATCATTTACGAGTGTCGTTAAAAGGTCTTCATTTGTCGAACCATAAAATTTTGGGATGATCGTAAGCGGATAGTTCATGACTGTCAGTTTGTTTTTAAACTCTTTGTCAAACCCGTTCATAAGCGCCATAGCGATAATAAGAACCATAACACCAAGAGTAATACCTAAAAATGCCAGAAGCGCCGAGAGAAAGATAAAAGGCTGTTCTTTGTCAAAACGCAAAAAACGTTTGACAAGATAGGGAACTATATTTTTATTCAAGAAGCAAATACACCTTTTTTTGGACCGCTTTTGCCACAGCATTGCTTATATTTTTTACCGCTTCCACAAGGACAAGGATCATTTCTTGCAGTTTTTCTGTCTCCGTTTAGATCGTCATCATCATGTAAATTAAGAGTCATCTGCATCTCTTCTTGTTTTCTTTCGATTTCTTGACGACGAGCAAATTCAGCAGCTTCATCTTCAGCAGATTTCAATTGAAATTGAATAATATGAAGTGTTTTTATAGTGTTATATTTGATATTTTCAACCAATTCGCTAAAGAGATTGAAACTCTCTTTTTTGTACTCGACTAAAGGGTCTTTTTGGTTGTATGCACGTAAACGGATACCTGTTTTCATATTATCCATTGTATAAAGATGTTCTCTCCATGCAGTATCGAGAGTTTTTAAATAAAACTCTCTCTCAACCTCGCCTCTTAACTCATCATCAAGGACACTCATTTTGTCATCGTATGATTTTTTCATATCACTATATAATTTACTATATAGTTCATCATAATCAAGTGAAGCATAACCGTCTGATTTCAAATCCAGGTTTATTTCCTCTTTTATAAGTAAAAACAGTTTTTCGAGATTGAAATCCTCAGCTGAACCTCCGTTAAAGATTCCGCACCCTAAAAGTAGACTAGACAGATACTCTTCTCTAATCATATCTATTTTTTTTGCTATGTCATATTCAGGATTTAAAAGTTCATTTCTAAATTTATAGATGATCTTTCTTTGCTCGTTTGCCACATCATCATACTCGACGATCTGTTTACGCCCTTCATAGTGAAGCTGTTCCACTTTTTTCTGAGCTTTTTCGACTGCACGCGTGACCATTTTTGATTCTATATATTCGCCGTCTTCAACACCGAGTCTTTCCATAATAGATTTGATCTTATCAGAACCGAAAATTCTAAGCAGATTGTCTTCTAGTGAAAGATAGAACTGTGTCGCCCCAGGATCGCCTTGACGACCTGAACGTCCGCGAAGCTGATTGTCTATACGACGGTTTTCATGTCTCTCAGTACCGATAATATAAAGTCCTCCAAGATTTTTCACCTCTTCGTTTACTTTGATATCAACACCGCGTCCTGCCATGTTTGTAGCGATGGTAATGGCACCTTTTGCTCCTGCAAATTTAATGATCTCACCCTCTTGCGCGTGATTTTTAGCATTTAACACCGTATGCGCTATCTTCTCTTTTTTTAACAGTTCATGAAGCTTTTCGGATTTTTCAATTGATGCAGTACCGATAAGTGCAGGTTGTCCGCTTTTTGACAATTCTTTGATCTTTTCTATGACCGCACTAAATTTCTCAAGCTCAGTCTTATAGATCAGATCGTTAAGATCTTGACGAGTAACCGGTATGTTCGTAGGGATCGACACAACATCTAGATTATATATCTGTGCAAACTCTGTTGCCTCTGTCTGTGCCGTACCTGTCATACCAGAAAGCTTGTCATACATTCTAAAGTAGTTTTGAAATGTGATGTCAGCTAAAGTCTGGGTCTCCTCTTTGATCTCGACGCCCTCTTTTGCTTCTAGCGCTTGATGAAGCCCCTCAGAGAATCTTCTTCCTTCGCTCAAACGTCCTGTAAACTCATCGACTATGACTATTTCTCCGTCATTTACCACGTAATCAACATCGGCTTCAAAAAGATAGTTTGCTTTTAGTGCTTGATCAAGGTGATGAGAGAGAGTTGAGTTATCGACACCGTAAAGATTCTCTACGCCAAAAAGCTCTTCGGCCTTAGTGATACCATCTTCTGTGATAAGTATGACCCTGTCTTTTTCATCGACAGTAAAGTGTTCTTCTCTTGTCATCTTAAGTGCGACGGCGTTTGCCTGCTTGTATGCGTCTAAAGTCCTGTTTACAGGACCGGAAATAATAAGTGGAGTTCTTGCTTCGTCGATCAAGATAGAGTCAACTTCATCGACGATAACGAAATGGTGACCGCGCTGAACCATATGCTCTTTTGTATAGCTCATATTGTCACGAAGATAATCAAATCCAAATTCGTTGTTTGTTCCGTATGTGATGTCTGCATGGTACTGTTTGCGTTTTTCTTGCGGGTCGTTGATGCTTTCAAGAACGACACCTACACTGTATCCTAAAAATTCATAAAGCGGAGCCATCTCGGTAGCGTCACGCTTTGCAAGATAGTCATTGACCGTTACAAGGTGAACGCCTTTACCTGTCATAGCGTTTAAAATGATAGGCAGAGTCGCTACAAGCGTTTTACCCTCACCTGTCTTCATCTCTGCTATTCTACCTTCGTGAAGTACCATCCCACCCAGAAGCTGAACATCATAATGTCTCATATTTAAAGTTCTGAGCGCAGCTTCTCTCGTGATTGCAAAAGAGTTTTCTAAAACATCATCTAAACTTTTTTTATTTTCTAAAACAGATTTTTTTAATTCAGCAAAAGAGCTTTTTAACTCATCATCACTCATATTTTTATAATATTGTTCTAAACTGTTTATATTGTCGACACGCTTTTTATATTTTTTTAGCTCTCTGTCATTTTTAGTACCAAGTATCTTACCCATGAATGCTTGTAGCATTTGAAACCTTGTTTTGAAATTTTTTTATTTTATCACACTAAAGATATATTTTCGCTAAATAGCCACAAAGGCATCTCTTAATATGCTCATTTGGAAAATATGTCGTGATATATTAGGATAAAAAAACAAATATACAAAGAGATGGATAAGATTACCTTCTTAAACATGCCATTGGTTATAATACGTAAAAAAATTGGAGAAATATGAAAAAGACTATCGCTTTATCTCTTTTATGTGCAAATCTTTTTGGTTTTGCGGACAACTTAAACACTTTCTCGGCGCACTTCGTACAAACGGTCGTGGACGATAAAAACACGACCATCAAGTATAGCGGTGACATCAAGGCTAAACGCCCGAATATGGCTATGTGGAACTACGTAGAACCTGTTAAAAAAGAGATATATATCAATAATGAGGACTTGGTCATAATAGAGCCTGAGATAGAACAGGTCATCCTTAAAAAAGTCGGAAGCACGATCGCGTTTTTCGAGATGCTGAAAAATGCAAAAAAAATCGACAATGAACATTATGTGGCACATTATGAAAATATGAAGCTTCATATCAATGTAAAAGGGACGCAGATACTCTCTATTACCTATTTAGATGAGTTGGAAAACAGAGTCACGATAACTTTTAGCAATCAGATGGAAAACAAAGAGATAGATGATAGTAATTTTAAAGCGAATATACCGTTGGATTTTGATTTGATATATCAATAAAAAGGCTTACATGTAAGCTTTTGCTTACATGTAAAAGAAGTGATTACAGTTTGTAGTCTTTTATAAGGTTGAAGTTGAGATATTTGTAGATATTTGCTTCTTTACCGCCGATTTTTTGAGGTACTATGTTTAAGTACTCCTCTTTCGTCGGTAAATATCCAAGCATCGCACAAACAGCAGCAAGCTCAGCAGAACCAAGATACACTTGAGCATCTTTTCCTAAACGGTTATCAAAGTTACGAGTCGAAGTAGAGAAAACTACCGCACCATCACCCACACGAGCTTGGTTACCCATACATAGTGAACATCCAGGGATCTCTGTTCTAGCACCTGCAGTACCGTAAACAGCGTAGTAACCCTCTTCTGTCAGTTGTTTCTCATCCATTCTTGTCGGAGGACAAACCCATAGACGAGTCGGAACAGCACCCTCGCCTCTTAAAACTTCACCAAGAGCACGGTAGTGACCGATATTTGTCATACATGAACCGACAAATACTTCGTTGATGATATGTGGACGTTTAGGATCAGCCAAGATCTCAGTCAATGTCGCTACGTCATCCGGATCGTTAGGACAAGCCAAGATCGGCTCTTTGATCTCGTTAAGATCTATGTTGATGATGGCTGCATACTCGGCATCTTTATCTGCTTCCATAAGTGTCGGGTTAGCCAACCACTCTTTCATTTTCTCGATTCTTCTAGCGATCGTACGTTTGTCTTCATAACCAGCTTCTATCATCTGCTCTAAAAGAACGATATTAGACTTGATGTATTCGATTACAGGCTCTTTGTCCAGTTTAACCGTACATGCAGCTGCAGAACGCTCAGCAGATGCATCGGAAAGCTCGAATGCTTGCTCACATTTTAGAGTAGGAAGACCCTCTATCTCCAAAATACGTCCTGCGAAAATGTTTTTCTTACCTTTTTTCTCAACAGTAAGTAAACCCTCTTTGATCGCTTGGTGAGGAATAGCATTAACAAGGTCACGTAAAGTGATACCCGGTTGTAACTCTCCGCTAAAACGAACAAGTACAGACTCAGGCATAGTTAAAGGCATACTTCCGGTAACACCCGCGAATGCAACGATTCCTGAACCGCCAGGGAAAGAGATCCCGATTGGAAAACGAGTATGGCTGTCTGCACCGGTACCTACAGTATCCGGAAGCACCATTCTGTTTAACCATGAGTGGATAACTCCATCACCCGGACGAAGTGCGATACCGCCACGATTTGAAATAAAATCAGGCAGTGTATGGTGCATTTTAACGTCTGATGGTTTTGGATAAGCCGCTGTATGACAAAATGACTGCATTACAAGGTCAGCAGAAAAACCAAGTGATGCAAGTTCTTTGATCTCATCACGAGTCATTGGACCAGTCGTATCTTGGCTACCGACAGTCGAAGTAACAGGCTCAACGTACATACCCGGTTTGACACCGGCCATACCACAAGCTTTACCGACCATTTTTTGCGCTAGTGTGAAACCTTTGCCGTTATCTGCAGGTTGCTCAGGACGTAAGAATATCTCATCCGTAGGCATTCCAAGAGCTGTACGAGCTTTTGTAGTCAAACCGCGACCAATGATCAACGGAATACGTCCACCAGCACGAACTTCATCAGTAATAGTGTTTGGATTTAGTTTAAATGTAGCGATACATTTACCATCTTTGTGCGCTTCACCTTTGTATGGATAGATAGTAACAACGTCACCCGTTTCCATTTGTGTAACATCAAGCTCTAACGGAAGTGCACCTGAATCTTCACATGTAGCAAAGAAAATAGGAGCGATAATACTTCCAAGAACAACACCGCCTGTACGTTTGTTAGGAATCCCCGGCATATCTTCACCCATGTGCCATTGAACAGAGTTTACACCTGATTTTCTAGACGAACCGGTACCTACGACATCACCGACATAAGCAACAGGATGTCCTGCTTCTTTTAATTTTGCGATAGTCTCGATCGGGTTTTGCATCTTAGCCGTAAGCATAGAGTTTGCGTGTAAAGGGATATCTGAACGAGTAAACGCTTCACTTGCCGGAGAAAGGTCATCCGTATTTGTCTCACCAGGAACTTTATATACCGTTACAGTGATCTCTTCAGCTAAAGCAGGTTTAGAAGTAAACCACTCAGCATTTGCCCATGAAGTCATAACTTCTGTCGCTGCAGCATTACCCGCTTTGTGTAATTCCAATACATCGTTGAACATATCGTATACGAGCAATGTGTGTTTTAGTGACTCTACTGCAGCTTTAACAACGTTAGCATTGCTAGATTTCAATGCGTCTACCATAGGTTTTACATTGTATCCGCCAAGCATCATACCCAGCATTGTCACCGCTTGTTCAGGAGTGATCGAACCAACTTTGACGTTTTCTTGTGTAACATCATTTAAAAACGCTGCTTTGACGTAAGCTGCATCATCAACACCAGGAGAAACACGATTTGTCAGAAGGTCGACATTGAAACTAGTGTCGCCCTCACCTTTTTTAATCATCTCTATTAACTGTGCTGTTTGTTCAGCTGAAAGTGGAAGTGGAGGAACACCCAACTCTGCACGCTCAACAACGTGAGCTTTATAATCTTCGATAAAAGTCATCATGACTCCTGCATATAATTTTTATTTAGAAGATTATAACTGAAAAAGTAACTCTGAAATTAACAGTGTTACAAATATAAACACTTAATCGTTATATTTGCAAAAAACTGTTTATTTTAGTAACACTTTTTATATGATATCTCTGATGCCTTTTGAGTTTGGCTTAGATAATACCCCGTTTTGTTCCAATTGTTCAATAACATTGGCAGATCTATTGTAACCAATCTGCAACCTTCTTTGAAGATAAGAGATAGATGTCTTCTGTTCGCTCAAGATGATATTCTTCGCTTCTTCATATAATGGATCAAGCTCTTCATACACTTCATTGGAACCGCCGCCTTTAGAAAGTTCGCTGTCTTCTAATAAGAAGCTTTTATCATAATCCGGCTCACGCTGAGACTTGATAAAATCGACAATAGTCTCGATCTCTTCTTCCGTACTCCAAGGAGCATGAAGACGTACAAGCCCAGTTGAACCCGGAGGTGTAAAGAGCATATCTCCGCGTCCTAAAAGTGACTCTGCACCCTGTTGGTCTAAAATGATCTTACTGTCTATCTTCTGACCTACTCTATAACTGATGCGAGATGGAAGGTTGGCTTTGATGAGTCCCGTTACGACATCCACAGACGGACGCTGTGTCGCTACGACCAAATGTATTCCCGCAGCCCTTGCCATCTGTGCAAGCCTTGCTATGGAGTGTTCTACATCTTTTCCGCTTGTCATCATCAAGTCTGCAAGTTCGTCTATGATAACGACAATGTATGGAAGCTCTTTACCGCCCTCTTTTTTCATCTTCTCATTGAAGTTTTCTATATTTTTAGTACGGGTGTCACTCATCATCTCGTAACGTCGCTCCATCTCGCAGACCATATTGTTGAGTGCCACTACTGCCTGTTTGGCTTTTGTGATGACAGGCGTCAACAGATGAGGAATATCATTATAGATAGAAAATTCAAGCATCTTAGGGTCTATCATCAATAGACGAAGCTGATCGGGCGAGTTTTTGTATAAAAGACTAAGTATCATCGAGTTGATACCGACACTTTTACCGCTTCCCGTCGTTCCTGCGATGAGAAGATGCGGCAGTTTTTTAAGATCGGTTATAAAGGGTTTGCCTACTATATCTTTCCCGAGTATGATCGTTAACGGAGATTTGGACTGTTGAAACAGATCGCTCTCTATCAGATCTCTTAAATATATGGTTTCTACAGTTTTATTCGGTATCTCTATCCCTACTACGTCTTTTCCCGGGATCGGCGCTTGGATACGGATCGTCTGTGCACGAAGAGCCATTGCAAGGTCATCTTGTAATCCCAAAATCTTAGAGACTTTGACGTTTGCTGCAGGTTTAAACTCAAAAGTAGAGACGACAGGACCTGCGTATGTGCGTATGACATCGCCGTCGATGTTAAAATGTGCAAGTTTTTCTATCAAGTCTTTTATCTTGTCATCCAGCTCCGCTTCATCGACAGTATTTGCTTTGGCGGGTGGTTTTTGAAGGAAATTCACCGATGGAAGTTTAAAATTCTTTGGTTTTTCAACACTCCCTTTTTCAATGCTCTCCAGAAGCTTTGCATTCTCTTCCAACTCTTCAACGACTACCGCAGCACTCTTTTGGTCTTTGACTTTTTTTGCAAGCGAGACTATGTTCGTATCATCGTGCGGCATTTCATCGATGATCTCGATCTCATCTTCTATATAGCTCTCTTTTTCATAATCATTCTCTGCTACTTCATCTTTTTTTATTAGTTTTATCTCAAAAGGAGCATCGTCGATGTCATTTTTTGCTCTAAGATAAGCGGGTTGGTCCAGTTCATCGACATAATCATCCTGCATCTCTTCATACATGTAACTGTTTTGCTTTACTTCGGGCTTTTCATCATACTTGATCTCAGCTTTTTTGCGTGCCTCTTTTTCAAGCTCTTTTTTCTCTTTTCTTGCATCCATACTGTTTTGCAATGATGCGAATCTGTTGACAAAAGGAGAGATAAACTCTTGAAAACTCTTTTCAAAAAAGATCGTCACTGCAACAGAAGTCGATATAAACCAAAACACCCAAACACCGAACAAACCGATAAACGGAGATAAAAACTCTACAAAATCAGCGCCGAACTTGCCTCTTAGCTCATTATTTACCAAAATCCCCTGTAGAATCATGAATGAGAAGAAGAGAAGTATGGATGCCAAGACGAGCTCTAATCGTCTTGAATCGAATGTCGGATATCTGTATTGGACATATAACGGATAGAGCAGGAAAAAAGGATACGCAAAAGAGAGATAACCGAAATATGTATGGTTAAAGATGGCAAAACTGGCACCGAACTTGCCAATAACGGAGCTATCAGCCACGGCAGTGGAAACTCCCAAGTAGATCAAAATACCAAAAAATATAATAAATAATGCATTTCGCAATGAAAAATCCTATAGTTAAAATAAAATGGAGTATATCAAAAAAAGCAGCCTCAAAGCTACTTTTATGACAGTTTGCTATAGATAATTGACCAGAGAAAGTTTTGACACTTTTCCTATTGTCGAATAGATAGCCTGATTGTTCAGCTGCAACTGATTTAACTTCATCGTAGCATCAGCTATGTCGGTATCGATCACATCCGAACGCATCCCTTTCGCACTTGCTACAAGCATTTTCGTACGGTCTGAAGCTGCCTGAAGAGATTGGGACTGAACCCCTGACTTTGATTGTTCTCTGGCAACGTGATCGTTGAGATCATCTACGACCTGTATGGCATTTTGGATCCCTACGTTTCTAAGATCGCCCGTTTTGTCATTCGCTGCGGATTTATTCTGTTCGACAGATTTTATGACCTCGTCTATGGCTGCAAAAAAGTCTGTTTTCGGATCGCTGATTGTGATAGAACTATTGGCATTAAATCTGAGTGATGAACTGTTTGCCGCAAGATTTGCACTATTGACGTCATAGAGCGATATGTCCGCTTTTGTGATCTTCGTATCGTTTTGTTCAAAATTGATCTGACCTTTTGCATCCAACTTCACGGATGATTTATTATCTGCACTGGCGATGGCAGTATCATAATCATCGGGATTATTGGTCGAAGCAGGAAGGACTCCGCTCACCACCATATTTATGACGTCGGAGAGCTGTTTGTATGTCATATTGTTACCATTGACGGCTTTTCTCGGAACTTCTATATCATATATATTATAGTTCGTCACCCCGCCGTCAACTGAGAAAGTAGACCCGCCTTGTGCTATATCGATCTGAGCGGTGAAATGGTTTCCATTGATATCTATACCATCGAGTTTCAACTGTTGTGTGACACCTGTGGCACTATCTACAAAAGGTGAAGCACCCGATACTTCAGAAAGTTTCGTACTGGCTGTGGCAAAAGCGTTGTCAGCTTTGACTATCTGCACTACATTTGACAAAAGACGATTGCCTGCTTTTTTAAACTTACAATCATCGTAACAAATACTCGCATTTGGCGTAAGCGCTTCTATAGGATTACTGCTCGCATCATTAGATGAAAGATTGATGTTTATCTTGTCTTGACCTGATTTCGTAGAAAAATTTATACGTCCGTTTGAGAGATTGACGTTTAGATCATCCCCTGCGACCTGATATGATGATTTGATGGCATTAACGAGATCTTCCACCGTTGTAGTATCAGTAATGTTAAAGAGAGTAGGAATCGGTACGGGAGGCGTATCTGCAGTATTACTTTCCATAGGCGCTCCATCGGTTTTTGTTCCGCCTAGAGTTATGGAATCAATATCGGACCTGAATATCTCTTTTAACGGAGTGATATATGTAGCCAATTCTCCGGATTTTGTCCTTAGGTCCATATTTAACATAAAACTATCGGGATTAAACTGGTCTCTTTGCTGTCCTATCGTCGTCTGATAATTGGATATTTCGCTTTTTGTAAACTCTACGACTTTTGTACCGTTTGTGTTCAGGTAGTTGAGATTTGTCGCCGGACCGTTTACATCTATGTTCGAAAGTATATGAAAATCAAGTTTGGAACTTCCAGCAAGTGCATCTTCTATCTCGATCTGTCCGTAATCGTTCAGCGATACTTTTACGACCTTGTTTGTGGACGTATTGCCGTAGGCTTTTCCGATATTGTTAAGAAGATCGCCGACGGACTCGTCATCTCTCATATCTATAGTCGTTTTGAAGCTAGAACCGTTATGGCTCGTTCCGCTGATATAAAAATGGTTTTGGGTATCTGTCGTATTGGCGATGTTATCGGTATCGCCCATAAGGTCTCTGATGGTATCGTCTACCGTTATAAACTTTTGTGTACCGCTGCTTCTTTGACGGATAGGGTCTATCATGACATCAGGAAAGAGTTCTGATTGATTGAGATGCTGTACATTGGTCGTGATCTTTCTTTTTTGCGTACTCTCCTGTCCTAAGAACAGGTCTTGACCCGTAACATTGTAAGGCTGACGCACATTCGAACCCAAAAACGATGTCATAGACTCATCGTTTCCAAGGTAGTTACCCTTGTTATCTATCGGTTTTTGATCCACAAGAGAACCAGAAAACAGATATTGACCGTTAATGGAAGTATTCGCCAGATTTCTTAGCTGTTTTTCTATCCCGCGCATCTCACCCGCAAGTGCAGCCATACTCGCAGGAGAGTTTGCATCCGAAGCCGATTGGATGAGTTTTGTTTTAAATTGGTCAAGAGTCTTGGTAAATTCACCGATGGTAGAGTCCGTTTGCTGAGAAAATTTCAAACCGCTCTCAACGCTGGTAGTTACCTGATCAAAGGTATTTATCTCATCGTCTAGTCTCAAAGTATTTGCAAAAGTAGTAGGTGACTCGTATGCATATTTGATTTTTGAACCGGATGATATCTGCTTATTTACGTCAAAAAGCTTGTTATCAACCTTGTTTCTGTCTGCATTTTGAGTATTAGCATACATACTTTGCGTTATGCGCATATAGCACCTCCGAGAGTCTTCATGCCATGTAAAAGCAAAAAAAGTTCCATAAATTATTTGCCTATAATATCGTCAAATCAATACTATTTTGTTAATTTACACTATTTTAAGCTAAATAAATATATTATTCCACTCTTGTTGCCACCGTGGTGAAATTGGTAGACACGCCGGATTCAAAATCCGGTTCGCGAGAGTGCCGGTTCGATTCCGGCCGGTGGTACCACAACAACTCATCTACACTTCCATAAATTTTACAAACAATCAAAGCAAATAAAAATATTTTAGTCTAAGTTAATCCAAAAAAAAGTATCATCGTAAACACTAAGATTTTGAAAATCGTACAAAAAAAGAGTAGATATGTTTAAATTTTTGAATCAACTGCTAGTATTGATGTCATTAGCAATCTCTTTGAACACTGTTTTACTGGCAGACGACAACCCTCCTGTCAAAAAAAGCAAAAGCGGGATCTGTCACCCTGTCGGTGGAACATACTATGATAAAACTAAAAACTTTACATCTTATCCCAGTCTGGAAGCATGTATCAAAAGTGGCGGCCGTCCGGCTAAAAGATAAATACTTTTTTTATATCAGACTCAAACTCAATCTGTTTTTTTCCTTATCTATCTCTATGACTTCGAGCTTTGGCAGATACTCGTTGAGCGCTAAGACCTCTAGCGGATGAGAGATCCTTTTTTGGCTCATCTTTGAGATATGAATCAGTGCATCGTTCTTTAGTCCTACATCTACAAATGCTCCGAAATCCGTGATGTTTCTGACAATTCCAGAGATGAAACTCCCTACATGTAACATGCTGATGTCGTTTAATCCCTCTTTAAAAGGGATGGCTGGGAGTTCCGCTCTTGGGTCAAAGCCCGGCTTTTTGAGTTCAAATACTATGTCTTTAAGTGTCTCTACCCCTACATGTAACTCTTTGCTCAGTATCTGTACGTCTATGGTGTCCAGATCCATTGAAAGTAACTTCTTCGCTGTCTCAAAACTCTCGGGATGTATGCCGCTGTTTTGCAGAGGATTTGACGTGTCTTTGATGCGGATGAAACCAGCTGCCTGCTCATACGCTTTTTTGCCCAGACCCTTTACATGTAAGAGTTCCTCTTTGCTTTTAAAGTTGCCGTTTTCTTTTTTGTGCGCGATGATGTTCTGAGCGATCTTTTCGCCGATGCCCGCGACAAAAGAGAGAAGAGAGGTCGAAGCCGAGTTGATGTCTACACCTACAC
>JAHJGM010000045.1 GCA_018824305.1 bacterium | reverse complement strand
TCCTCTTTCATCTCCCTCACAAGAGCATCTTCCACGCTTTCGCCCACATCGACGAATCCGCCCGGAAGTGCGACACCGATTGGCTCATTTTTTCGTTGGATAAGCACGATGCCTTGAAAGTTCTCCTTTTCGTCATATATCTCTACGATACCGTCAACGGTAAGATAAGGGGTCGTGGGTTTCCAGCTCATTCTTATATACTCTTAGTGTTTTATTTTTGAAGCACAGGCGATACAGTATGCGGATTCTGGAAGCAGTAGAAGGCGTTCAACCGAGATGTCATCCGCACATGCGTCACAGATGCCGTAATCTTCATTTGCATCGATAGTTTTGAGGATGTATTTGAGTCTGTTGAGTCTGATCTGTGAGTTGTAGAGTGCTTTATGAAAGATATCCTGTTCATGCATCATCTCAAAGCGTGTCAAATCGCCTAAGGAACAATCTGGAGCGATCGGTTTTATCTTTTCTTGAAGTTCCTCTATCTCATTTTCAAGCGATGCGATATACTCGATGATCTTCTCTTTGATCAGAGCTTTTTCTTCGACGTTCATGATCTTGTCTTATCAGCTAGCCGACTGTAGCTGTTCGGTTGATATTTCAAATATTTTACCGTTTTTATCTTCGACGATAGCCATATTAATATCTTTAAATACGGTGATTACTTGAACATTCTCGCCTTCGTACATGTAAGAAAAGCTGGAATCTTTAGTATTTGGATCATACTTCATTGTTTCAATATAGCTCATCATAACTCCTGATAAGGTTTATTAGCTGTTTCCAAATAGCAACTTTTATTCCATTAGATAATAATAATCAGAAATAGGGTATATTTTCCAAAAATATAATGAATTGCCATGTAAGGAATTTTTATGATTAAAAAAGCGGTAAGTGAAGTAGTCTCAGTCGATCAAAAAGCGGGAGCAGGTGTCTCTATGAAGATGCTTCTCTCCCCGACTGAAGCGGAAAACTTTGCGATGAGACAGTTTAGCATCAAAGTCGGCGGATATATGCCGCTGCATACAAACAGTGTAGAGCATGAGCAGTTTGTACTGCAAGGCAAAGCAAAAGTGACAGTAGGCGATGAGGTGTTTGAAGCAAAGAAAGGAGATATCTTGTATATCCCTGCAAATGTGCCTCACATGTACGAAACAATCGGTGATGAGGACTATGAGTTCTTATGTCTGGTACCGAAAAAAGATGATGTCATCAGCATGGTCTCATGCTGAGATTTTAAAAGATGGATAATCCGCTCTTTTGAGTGAATAGTTCCAGTGCCTGTGTCCCCGCAAGCGAGTTGCCCCAGACGTTGAGTCTCGGGGAAAAAACCGCGATGCTCATGAGCTTAGGGACAACGGCGACGATTCCGCCTCCCACTCCGCTTTTACCCGGAAGCCCAACGTGAAAAGCAAACTCTCCCGAAGCATCGTAATGCCCACATGTAAGCATCATCGCATTGACCCTTTTTGCCTGATTGACCGTGCTGAACTGTCGTTTCGAGATCGGGTCTGTCCCGTGGTTTGCCAAGAAGAGCATCGCGCGTGAAAGCTCTTTGGTGCTCATGGTGATTGAGCAGTGTTTAAAGTAGGTCTTCACGACGTCTTCTACTTCATTGTCAAGATTGCCGAAGCTCTTCATGAGATTTGCCAATGCCAGATTTCTAAAACCGTGTCTATACTCTGAGAGACACACCTCCTCATCATAAGTGATCTCTTTGTTGTCCGCCACCTCTTTGATGAAGTCAAGGACTTTAGTAAAGGTGTCATCGGTGGTTTTGTAGTGGGATAAAAGCGTATCGGTGATGACGATGGCTCCCGCGTTTATAAACGGATTTCTGGGTTTTCCCTTTTCATACTCCAGCTGAACAAGGGAGTTAAAAGGGTTTCCCGAAGGCTCTTTTCCCACTCTGTTATAAAGCTCTTTGCTGTAGATATTGAGTGATTTGCTAAAGGTGAACACTTTTGAGATGCTTTGGATCGAAAACTTCGTATCGCTGCATCCGATGTGGTAAGTGGTGCCGTCAAAAAGCGTGATGCTCATAGCGAACTGATCCGGATCGACACCTCCTAAAGCGGGGATATAATCTGCGACTTTTCCCTGCGACATAAAGGGTTTTATCTCCTCTTGTATCTCGAAAAGTATCTTTTGATAATCGATCATATCGCATCCTTTTTTCTTAGTATAAATATTTTTTGATAGGACTATTTTATCAGATTTTGACTAATTCAAATAGTTTCAAAATCAACAGATCGATTTTCTGTTTTGCAACATATTTGCAACACTAAAGTTTTACAATCTTTATTAAAGAGAGATTCTCTAAAGGTATGATCCAAGATGCTTTAGACGACTTTAAGGAGCCATTAAGTAGCATAAGTATAAATAGAGATTGGAAAATATGAAAAATAGTTAATTTATGAATGATAGAAGCGCATCTGCCTTGAGAGTGGGGGGGGGACAGTTAAAATTATGAATAAAGATATAGTTTTATTAAAAGAGTTGGCAAATGAAAAGAAACTGCTCATCGTCGAGGATGACAGAGAAGTCATTAACAGTCTCGAGAGGCTTTTGGGCAATTTCTTTAAAAAGATTTTTACTGCCACGAATGCTTTAGATGCGATAGAAATATATGAACGAGAAAAGGTCGATTCCGATATTTTGATCATAACGGATATAAATCTCGGTCGTAAAAGCGG
Source organism: bacterium (assembly GCA_018824305.1). GTDB lineage: Bacteria > Campylobacterota > Campylobacteria > Campylobacterales > Sulfurimonadaceae > Hydrocurvibacter. The sequence continues at coordinate 22,803 of JAHJGM010000045.1, read as the reverse complement.
ACTGGATTTGACCTGCCATATAAAAAGAAATAATTCGCAGCAGCGTGTTATCGCTATTTCAGGTACGGAAGAGCGTTCGGTGTTTATTGATTCCATTCAGTGCGGTATAGATAGATTTGTACTAAAACCGATTGATAACGATACCCTTTTTGAAGCCCTTATTTTTGTTTTGCGACGTATGGAATACGACCGTGAGCTGGAAAAGAACAGAAAGCTGCTGGAAGAATCTAAAGAGTATGCGATCAGGCTTTTAGAAGAGCAAGAAATATTTTTAAAGAATGCTATACACGAGATATATACACCTCTGACGGTTATCATCACAAATATCGATCTTTTGAGAATGAACGCAATAGAGAATGAATCTCTGGATGCCATTGAAGCGGGCAGCCGCATGATCCAAAACAGCTATGAAGATATGACCTATTTGATGAAACATGAACACATGGTCTATGAAAAAAGAGATATCGATCTAGTAAAGTTCATGACTCAAAGGAAGAAGTATTTTAACTGTATCGCTGAGGTAAACGGACTTACATTATCGATGAGAATCGGTCGCTCGAACATCATATTGCCAAAGTTTTCGGAATTTAAATTGGCACGCCTTATAGATAATACTTTATCAAATGCGATCAAATATTCATATCGTCCAAGCGAGATCAGTATAACGGTAGGGATGGATGATGCAAAAATGTTCTTTGAAATAAGAAATCATGGTCCGGTCATTGAAGATAAAGAAAAAATATTTCAAAGGTTCTATAGAGAACTACACTATAAAGGGGGATACGGACTGGGACTCAGTATCGTCGCAAAAATATGTGAGGAGGAAGATATCGAGATCCAGTTGTCATCGACAAAACAGAGGGGGACGTCGTTTAGATATCTTTTCAAAAACAATATTAATTCACAACTATTTAATAAGAATAATATAAATTGACTGAAAGCGGGGGAGAGAGATAATGAAAGTTTTATTACTTGAAGATGAATTTATGTTGTCTCGCTCTATAAGTACATATCTTTTAAAGTGTAATTACTTTGTTGATTATTTTGATAACGGTGTAGATGTTTTGGAGACGATTAAGAATACTCGTCACGATTTTTACATTTTAGATATAAATACCCCGTTAGTAGGAGGTCTGGAATGCTTGAAAGAGATAACAAGACTTTATCCCGAAGTTCCAAAGATCATCATAAGTGCATACCATGACATCGATAATATTACAGATGCATTTTCCCTTGGCTGCAGCGATTATTTGAAAAAACCGTTTAATCTCAAAGAGTTGGAGCTCAGAATAGCTCATTTGACGTCAAATGTGATTCCTATTGCTGATATAGTGAAATCGCCTATTATCAGTTTGAGTGAGCATTATACTTTTGATACGGAACTCAACCTTATCTATTATGACGGGAAATTACAAGAGTTCACCAAACGTGAGAATACGCTCCTTATTCTCTTTGTCAGTAATTTGGGACGGATCATCAGTGATGAGAATATCCGTTCATTTATTTGGGACGGAGAGTTTGTCGAAAATTCGACGATACGTTCATTGGTCAATCGTGTAAGAACGAAACTCAAAGAGGACCTGATACATAACGTGAGGGGTTTTGGATATATAATGAGGAAAAAAGAGGATGTCTAATCTTATTAAAAGACTTCAATCAGGAAGCGAACATCGTTCTGTTTTGATCATCGAAGACGACATAGAACTGGCAGAGTCTCTGGGCAGAATCTTGAAGATGTTCTTTGAGGATATCACGATAGCTAACGATGGTGTGGCAGCCTTGGAACTGTTTAAAGAACAGCAACAAAAATCAAAGAGTTTCACTCTTGTAGTCTCAGATCTTGAACTACCGAAAAAAGGCGGACTTGCCCTAATAAAAGAGATCCGTTTGCTGGTTCCTTCTCAGCCTGTCATGATAGTCTCGGCGCATGATGAAGCGGAATTTTTGTCTGAGGCCATAGCGTTAGACGTTCAGGGGTATCTGTTAAAACCCCTATCCATGCCTAAACTTTTTGAAAATCTTGAAAAAATACTTTTTAAAACAAATACGGAAATTACGGCTGAAGAAAAAGATATGGACCCGATCACAAGATTGAAGACACTTCCTGCACTTGAGTCGTATTTGAGCTCTTTTGCTACGGAAAAGACCATACTTTTGAGAATCAAAGTAAATCATCTCTCCAATATATATAATCTGATCGGAGAAGAGTATGCCGATGGTTATATAAGGGAGTTGATAGTGTTGCTCAATAGTTTAAGCGACGCGGTGTTTTATAGGATAGGTCTGGATGAATTTTGTCTTGTTCTTAATGACAAAGAGCTTGATTATGCAAATAATTTGGCAAAAGATATGGTGTTATTGGCTAAATATTTTCATATTTCCGAAAATGGGATCATTATAAACTCGACTCTTTCCATAGGACTTGCACAGGGTGCAACAAACCTTTTGAAATATTCTAAGTTCGCACTGCAGGGGGATGACAATACCCATCCCAATTCAGTCGTTTCCTATACGCAGAACGATTATGAGAGAAATCTCAGTGTGGCAAATGGCAGAGAAGTGATGAAGATGATCTATACAGCGATCGAAGATAATAATATCGTCCCCTATATTCAACCCATCGTCAATATTAAAACAGACAGGATCGAACTGTTTAACAGCTACGTGAGGATTTTTAAAGAGGAGAAGATCTACGGACCCGAAACATTTTTAACGATAGCGGAGAATGCGCATCAAGTCTCTATGATCACAAGATCGATGATTAAAAATACCTTCGCTTTAAAAAACAGGGTCATCCCCGATGATGCCGTATTAATAGTCTATCTGTCAGAGGAGGATTTTTATGATGAATCGTTATTGCTCTATATCACTTTTTTAACAAATCGCTATAAGATCGATCCCTCTAAGATCGGATTTGAAATAGTACACAAGACTTTGTCTTTGATCTCCGCAAAAGAGTTCTCATTAGTAGAGGAGTTAAAAGAGCTAGGATATAAAATCATTTTGAGCCGTTTTGGATTTGATGGAAACCTCTCGTTGATATTAGAACTAAAACCTGATTATATTAAGATAGACCCGCAGATCGTCGAATTTTTGCAAGAGGAACCGGAAAAGATATGGCTTATCGAGAAGATCATTGAGATAATACACTCTATCGGGGCAAAAGCGATAGTGACTCATATATCTAACGATAAAAGTTTTGAATTAATAAGCTCTACCGATATCGACTGTGTTCAAGGTTATAATGTCGGTTACCCGTATAAGGTCAAATAGATGATAAATAAGAATTTAAACATCCTATATCTTTGTAATGAAACAAAGAAAAGAGATATTCCGAATAAATTATCAAAGTTCTTTGAAGTCATCTTCATTAAGCCGGGCGGTCACTATACGGTTTGTGAAGATACGATCGGGTTGATCATTGAAGTGGATACTTTAGATCAAGAGTATTGTGAGATGATAACCTCCAATAAATCTCTTACTTCAGATATCGGAATCTGTATAATCGCAAAAGAGTATAAATTAGAGTATTTGCAGTCGATTTCGATACTGTTTCAAAGTATATTGTTCACAAAAGATCAATTTGAAGATCAGTTTGAGACAAGCAGTGAAACTCTGACAGATTTTTTTCTTTCTATATCTAAGAACAGGTATTACAATCAGACATTCAGAGACACCAAAAACAGATCACAGGTGATCGAGACATTGCGCGTCGTCGCTCATCAATGGAGACAACCGATCAACTTGATCAGTATGGAGTCTATCAATCTCATGGTAAAAGCAAGTATGGATGCAAAGATCGCAGCCAAAGATATCATTGAGAGTTCAAATATCATATCAGAACAGACTCAAAGGATGTCAAACGTCTTGAAAAGCATCTTAAATTTGGGGAAAGTACAACGAACAAAAGAACTGTTTTCTATCAATAAAATGCTCAAATCAATAGAAGAACTATACAAAGAACAACTTGCCCAACAAAATATCTCGTTGATAATAAACTATTTAGAAGAGGATAAACAGATATACGGTTTTTTTACGGACCTGCAAGAGGTTATGATGAACTTGATCTCCAATGCCAGTGATGCTTATGTATCCAATATAGAGCATAATGAAAGTAAGATAGTCATAGATGTAAAAGTAACAGAAAACGAATATAACTTTATTGTAAAAGATGATGCCGGCGGTGTTCCAGAACCCATTAGAGAAAGGATCTTTGAACCGAATTTTTCGACAAAGACATCTGAGCGAGGATTTGGAATAGGGCTGCATGTTGCGCAGTTGATTATCAAACATGAGTTTAGAGGCACGATAAAGCTGCAGTCAAATCAAAACGGTTCAGAGTTTATTGTAGCGATACCAAGAAGTGATTTAAGCAATATAAAGTTTATTTATTAAAAAAGTTGCCTGACAATTCTGATATAATAAAATTTATGAACGCACTTTTATTCGGTCTTGTCTTCTCAACTGTTTTTGTCTTGTTAAATCTCTATATCCACAAGCGACTTATAGAAAAACTGGATTTGTCAAAGAAAATAAAACACTTTTTAAACCTGTTTTTACTCATAAACTTTCTGGGGATCGTCGGCTATATCGCGGCAAGGTACTATGTCAATATCCCAAGCTGGCTGTACTATCTGCTCTCTTTGCCTATAGGCGTACTCTTTTTGCTCTTTTGTACGGCGGTCATTTATGACATCTCAAGAGTCATACTCGCAGTTACACCTATCTCAAGATCAAGAAGAGATTTCTTTAAAAAATCGCTCGATGTCTCTTCGCTGGTCGTCGCGCTCTCTCTCAGTGCAAGAGCGATGTATGAGGCAAGATTTGTAGAGATACAAAAGGTGAACATAAAGATCAAAAAACTTGCAAAACCCTACAAAATTATCCAGATAAGTGACCTGCATATCGGCGGACTGGTCGGTAAAGAGCTGATACGAGAGGTGGTGCAAAAGGTCAATGCCCTCAAGCCAGATCTTGTCGTGATAACGGGTGACCTTGTAGATGTCAAAGTCTCATACGCAAAAGAAACGGTCGATGAGCTAAAACAGCTTCACTCCACATACGGGACGTACTATATTGTAGGAAACCATGAGTACTTTCACGGTATAGGCGAGATCATCAACGCCGTAAAAGCACTGGGCATCAGAGTGCTTGAAAACGAGAACGTCTACATCGGAGAAAAGGGCAGAGGTTTTAACCTTGCGGGTGTTTATGACGTGTTTGGATACAGAACGGGAACCTATATACCGGACTTGCCAAAAGCTCTGAAAAACATGCAAGATTCACCGACAATTCTTTTAGCACACCAGCCGCGTTTCATAGAAGAGGTGGAGCGCGATGTGGATTTGATGCTAAGCGGTCATACGCACGGCGGTCAGATATATCCGTTCAAGTTTTTGATCAGAATTGTCCAGCCCTACATCAGCGGACTGCATCAGCATACAAATGATCTGCAGATATATGTCAACAAAGGAACAGGATTTTGGGGACCTCCGATGAGACTAGGTGCAAATTCGGAGATAACGGATATCACTCTTGTGCCATCTGTCTGATATAATACGCGGTTTTTAAATTAAAGGATAGACAAAAGATGGCATCTGGAATATTTATGCTTTTAGACGATATCGCGGCACTGGCTGATGATGTCGCAGTCGCAAGCAAGATCGCAACACAAAAGACTGCAGCAGTCCTTGGCGATGACCTTGCCGTAAATGCTCAAAAAGCTACAGGATTTGACCAGTCTCGTGAGCTTGCTATCATCTGGGCCATTACAAAAGGCTCACTAAAAAACAAAGCTATCATCCTGCCTATAGCGTTTCTTCTCAGCAGTTTCGCTCCGACTTTGATCATCTATATCCTTATACTTGGAGGGCTTTATCTGCTTTATGAGGGAAGTGAAAAGATCGAGGAGTATCTTTTTCATAAAGCTCATGAGCAAAAAGATGAGGAACTGTTAAACTCCACAAAAGAGACGATCTTGGAGATCGAGCAAAAGAAGATAAAATCGGCGGTATTTACCGACTTTATCCTCTCCATCGAGATAGTGGTTATCGCTCTTGGCACGGTTATCAACGAGCCTTTTCTTGTTCAGGTCGTCTCCACGGTCTTTGTTGCTATTTTGGCTACATTTGGAGTGTACGGATTTGTCGCACTGATTGTCAGAATGGACAATGTCGGTTTTTGGCTGATAGAAAAAAAGAAAACGAGAAGCGGAAACTTTCTGATAAGCGCTATGCCCAAACTCATAAAACTTCTGGGATTCATAGGGACGTTTGCTATGATCCTTGTCGGCGGAGGGATACTCGCGCATCATGTGGAGTTCTTTCACCACTATTTTATAAAAGGGATGCCGAGTCTGGTCAATGACTTGATCGTAGGACTTGCCATCGGAGTAGTCGTGATAATTGCCGTTAGATTATTTGAACTTCTCTACGTCAATTCCAAAAAGCTCTTTAAGCATAATTAGTATCTCCTCCTTTGCCGAACCCGCGAAAGAGTTTTGTAAAAAGAGGTTGATCCCTTTGTTTTTATGCTCAAAGATCGGCACGATCTTGATGCCCGTGATCTCGGACATAAAGTGAGATTTGTCTCCCTCTTCGTATGCATGTAACAGGATCGAGCGGGAGAAGTTGTTTAGGATATGGTAGTAGATGTGTAAAAACTCTATCTCCAACACTTCCAAGGCGTAAAGATGCGTGGCAATTTTGCCTACATGCGTAGCGACAGGACGGACTTTCTCAGGCTTGACGGTGATGCCGACTTCCTCTTTGACCTCACGCACTAGAGCATCGAGTAGCTCCTCTCCCTCATCGACCGTACCGCCGGGAAATCCCATTCGTCCATCCCATCTATCTATCATGATAAGAGCAGGGCAGATCATGTGTTTTATGTCGTCGTTAAAGTATTTCCATGGCGATATCTTGTTGACATAGATAGCCAAAAAAACGGCATTTTTTCTGTCTCTGTAATGATCACCGAATGTTGTGCGTTGCATATTGCTCTTCATGAAATCACTTTTTTAGTTCATTCTCGAACGTATCGAGGGAAAATATTTTTTTCTTTTGTACATCAAATTTTTCTGTAGTGGCAAAGAGTGCTTTATCGGCTTTTTTTAACTTATTGTTGATCTCGTCAAGCTCTATATCTATTTCATTCTGCGATAAGATCACAAAGTCATCTCCCTCAAAACGAAAGATCATACTCTCTTTTATTTTTTCTACAAGATAGCTTCCAAGAGACTTGAGCAGATTGTCTCCGCTTTGCCAGCTATGATTTTGGTTATATGAACTGAAGTTGTGGATATTTAAAAGCGTAATAAAATTATACTCTTTGGAGTTTATATTTTGGATCAGGATGAGATTTAAGTAGGACTGGTTGTACACACCTGTGATCTGGTCTTTGTAAAAGTAAGCAAAACGCTCTTTTTCGATTTCGCCGTAGGGCATCTGAGTAGTGTTTTTAGTAATATCTAACTTTTTTAGTGCTTCGATAGCAGGATCGATTAATTCCGGTGCGAACTGCTTCGCACTATTGTCTTTGATCTCATTTAATGCCTCTTCTTTTGTCATACGGGCTTTATAGATGCGGTTTGTCGTCATAGCGTCAAAGGCATCGGCAATGATCATGATTCTAGATAAAAAGGGGATCTCGTTCCCTTTTAATCCTTTTGGATACCCTTTTCCGTCGTAGCGTTCATGATGAGAGCCCAGTATGCTGGCAAGCTCTTTATACATAGGTATTTTTTCAAGCATCTCACTGCCCGCAGTCACATGCTCTTGGATCAGTCGATACTCATTTGCCTCAAGTTTTCCCGGTTTTAGCAAGACAGCATCGGGTGTCACTACCTTCCCGATGTCATGCAAAATACCTGCTCGGTATATAAAGTCGCATTCCTCTTTTGTGCATCCCAATTGCGAGGCAATAGCCTTACTGTAAGTTGCGACTCGTTCGGAATGACCGCCTGTGTATGTATCTCTACGCTCTATCAATTCTACTAATGCTATAAGCGTCTGTTCGTAATTATAGATCTTTTCATCTTCTAGCATCATATTCTTTTGGACTTCATCTTGAACCAAATGTTCCAGATTAAGTTTATAACTTTCGTTTTCACGAAGAGCGATGATTTTTTTCGTGATCCTAAAAAGGGTCTGGTTCATCAATTCATAATCGACTGGTTTTATGAGGTAGCCACTCACGTCTAATCGAATGGCATCGAGGAAATAAAAGGATTCTGAAAAAGCGGTGAGTATGATTACCTCTTGATAGAGCATAAAAGATTTTATAGCCTCTATCATCTCGATCCCGTTCATATTTGGCATCTGAATATCCGTGATGACGAGGTCAAACTTCTCTTTTTTAAATTTTTTTAGACCTATCTTTCCATCTTCTGCAACGACGACCCGTGCAAAAAACATCTTGAGATAATCGGACACCATATCTCTGAGTTTTGTATCGTCTTCCACATACAAGACACTGAGAGTCGAACAGGTCTGTTTGAGTTCTTGGATATCGGTCATTGCATCTTGTCCTCTGCGATATTGAGCGGCAGTTCAATGATAAAAGAGCTTCCGCCATTACGGTTTTCCCATTTAAGAGTGCCGTTAAAGTGTTTGTTTAAGATAATTAAAGACATATATATCCCGAGTCCCGTCCCGTTTTGTTTTTTAGTACTCACGTAAGGTTCACCTAGATTGTTTATTACCGAAGCGTCTATACCCCCGGCATTATCGCTCACAGTAATCGTAAGTTTGTCTTTGGTATAACTTGTATGTATCTCGATTGTTGGGTCTTTTACCTTGCGCTCTTTGATCGCGTCTTTTGCATTGTTGATAAGATTTAAAAGCACTTGAATAAGTTCGTTAGGATAAGTATAGAATTCAGTCTCGCATTTATTTATAAAATTTAAAGTGATATCATTATTTTCAATGGTCTTTTGAATCATATTTCGCAGTTTTTCATAGATTTTGCAGAGTGAAATCATCTCTTTTGCTTTTTCCGGTTTAAAAAATGTTCTAAAATCATCGATTGTATGACTGAGATACTGCGTTTGTTCATTTAATACATCGGTCAGTTTTTCTATTTCATCAGGGCTGACGTTTTGATTAAGCTGTATAGAGGCTTTGAGATTGTTTGCGACCATTCCTATGACACTTAACGGCTGGCGCCATTGGTGGGCTATCATCCCTATCATATCTCCCATTGCGGCTTGGCGAGATTGTGCCAGCATGAGCTCTTCATTTTTATGTATCTCTGTCACGTCCATAGCAGAAGATATGACTACTCTTTGATCGTTGTATAGGTCGTTAAGCGGTGAAAAAGAGAGCAGCCATGTCAGTTGTCTGCCATTTTTGGTCTCGACAGTCACTTCCCCCATATCAAAACGGGTCTTGTTTTTAAAAAGCTTATCCGTGTCCAGCTGTTTTACGGGTTTTTTGTTAATAGAACTTTTTTCGTTCCATCTTTCTATTGTAGGTATATCTTTAATGGTGTAGCCCGTTATCTCTTCCCATGCATCGTTTATCATTAGTACAGTTCCATCTTCGGCATAAAGCATGATGGGATTTGGAGCAAAACGGATGATGCTCTCAAGTTCGTTTTTCTTGGCTTCCAGTTCCAGCATCAGCATCTTGATCTGTGAGATGTCCTGTATAATCGAGATGAAATAAAGAGGTTGGTCGTCGCTATCTCGGATCAAGATCGCTGATAAGCTGATCCAGATCGTATTGCCATTTTTATGTATATATCTTTTCTCTATATGAAAACTCTCTCGTTTTTTGTCTAAGAGCTGTTGTATGTAGCGTGTCTCTTTTTCTCGGTCATCGGGATGTGTGATCTCACGAGCATTGAGACACAGCAACTCCTCCTTAGTATAACCGATAAGCTTGCACATATACTCGTTTACATCAAGAAAAGAGCCGTCAAGACTCTTATGCACTATGCCTATCTGCGCTGTTTTAAATGTCTGTTCATATTTTACATTGACCTTTTTAAGCTCTAATGCAAGATACTTCTCTTTTGTAATGTCATTTCCTGTCGCGATGACGCCTATGGCTTCTCCGTCCTCGTTTCTATAGGTAGCGTTGTTCCATGAGATGATATGTGCCTGTTTGTTGATATCTACAATATTGTTTACGTGATGTGATATTTGAGCGATAGTATCGTTTATCATAGAGTGAAAGATCTTTTTAGTCTCTTTAGTGTTCTCTTTATCTATGAAATTATCAAACCAGTTGAGCCCTATGGCTTTTTCTTTGCTTATGCCTAGAAGTTTGCATCCTGCTTTGTTGATCGCCACGATATTAGCGTCTTTGTCCAAAATAAGAATGATGAGTCCAGAGACATCTAGATAGGTGTTCATCAGCTCCTGTTCATGTATTGTCTGTGCTTCCAGTTCTTTTCTTTTGGTGATGTCATGAAAGATCACCACTGCACCTGTGATTTTTTCTCCCTCCCTAATCGGAGAGCGGACAAACTCGACGGGAAACGATGATCCGTCACTACGCCAAAAGAGGTCCTCTCCTCTAGCTTCTTCTCCGTAGAGCAGCACTTTAGTAATAGGACACTCCTCTTCTGGATAGGATGAACCGTCAGGTTTTGTGTGATGCCACAGCTTGTGACTATCTTTTCCGATGAGATACTCCTGTGAGTATCCCAGTAGCTGTGCAGCTTTTGTATTGACAAAAGTATGACAGGCTTGCATATCCAGACCAAGAATCCCGTCTATAGAGGAATCTAAGATCAGAGAGAGTCTGTTTTGTAGTTCTTTGTTTGCAGACAATGAAACCTGAAGTTCCTCGTTAGAAGATTGGAGTTCCTCATTTGAGGTCTCAAGCTCCTCTACGGTCGATTGGAGTTTTTCGTTTGATTCTTGAAGTTCCTCATTGACCATCGCCATGTTCTGTTTTGAAAAAGTAAGTTCATAGGAGACGTTTTTTATCTCGTCGCGCGCTTCTGTAAGTTGGGAAGAGAGAGTCGATATGACACTGTTTTCACTGAACTTAGGCAGGAATGTGGCATTAAGCTGCATGTTTTTTGGTTCAAGTTCTTCAAAACTCAGGAGTATCATAGATTTGTGACTCTCTACATAAAATGGCTGTGCCGTTATCCTGACAAATCTTTCATTTTCTGAAGACTCAAGCTGAATAAATTTGGTCATCTCCGGCTTGTTTGACACCGTTACGTGTTTTAGAAGTATCCCTACGTTGTAGTGAAGATCTTTGTCTAGACTTGTAAAAAGGTTTGGACTGAAGACTCCATCGGAAAAGTTGAGATAGGGGATATCGCCTTTTTTATAGATGATGTTGTATTCACGGTCTATGATCAGACAGCCGTCGCTGAAGTAATCAAACACTTTCTCTTTGAGATGCTTTTCTATTGTTTGTGGGTTTATGGTCTTCATGTTGTATTCCTTGGAGCTAGTCGATGTTTTTGTATGCCGGTTTATCGGTTGTGACGAAAATCTGTGAAGTCGCGTCTCATCATCCTCTTTTTTTTCATATACCTTATATTTACTGTTTAGGGCAGTAAAGAGATTTATTCCGTTTTGTACGGATTCAGAGTAGCCCAAAAACAGCAATCCTCCTTTGTTGAGAGTAAAATGAAAAAGTGAGAGCAGTTCTCTTTGTGCCGAATGGATGAGATATATTAAAATATTTCTACATGTGATCATATCGAGATTTATAAAGGGAGGATTGAGCAAGATGTTATGATAAGCAAAGATGATCTGCTCACGGAAACGTTTTTTTATTCGGTAACCCTCTTCGATTTTTTGAAAGTATTTTTCTATCCAGCTGTTATCAAGATTTTCAAGAGCACTTTTTGAGTAGACGCCGTTTCGTGCTTTTTGTAATGCTGTCTCATCTATATCGGTGGCAAATATTTTTACATGTAACTTCTTGCCCAGATCTTCACAGATCTCGTTTATCAGTATTGCTATACTGTATGCTTCCTCACCGCTGGAGCAAGCAACACTCCAAACGCGAAATTCGCTTAGCTCCTTTTTTTCTCTCAGTTTTTTCGTCAATTCTATCTTGAGCGCATCAAAAGCTTCTTTCCCGCGAAAGAACTCTGTTATTCCTATCAGTATCTCATTATTGAGTGACTCTATCTCGTCATGATGCGATTTTAGATAGTTTTCATATTTTTTGAGCGTGTCGATCTTTAATATCTGCATACGTTTTGCGATGCGCCTTGTCACGGTCTCGTCTTTATATTTGAAGAGGTCAAGCTGTTTTTCTCTATAGAGGATCTTTCTTATGCTGTCAAAAGGGATCTCTTGCGCGAAGTAAGTACCGTTTTGAAAAGAAGTAGAGATATCAAAAAGTTTCTCTCCGATATCTTTGACGGGCAGGATATAATCTACTACCTTTTCATTGATCGCACTGCTTGGCATACTTTCAAATATGGCATCTTCCGGGGATTGGGCAATGGTAATGCCATCTCTTTTCTTTACGCTTTTCATCCCCTCTGTCGCATCTGTCCCACTTCCTGAAAGAACGATTGCAATGATCTTTGAATTTTTGATCTTGCAGATCTCATTGAGTAAAAAATCGATGTTTGGCAGAGGAACTCTTGTATCCGTATTGTTCTCTTTGACTATCAGTCTGTCATTTTCTGTGACAAGTATCAGTTCTGGTGGGATAACATAGATGATATCGGGTTCAAATACCGTGTCTTTTTGGAGTGCGACAACCTTAATGTGTCCGATCTTGTTTAATAATCCGGCTAATATGCTTTTTTCTGTGCGCGAGTGATGTTGAGCTAAAAAGTAGTAAAATCCCGTCTTTTTGTCCAATGAAGCGACCAATTCCGAGAGGGCTTCAAGACCTCCGGCACTAGAACCGATAGTTACATAAACATGTAAATTTTTTTTCATCGAACCTTTCCTCACAGTAGAATGATTCTAGCACTATAAAGGTTATTTTCATATAAAAGAATAAGTTTTTACATGTAAAAGATATAATTACGTCATGAATAATGAACCCATAACACTCAAATATATTTTTAAACTCATACTGCATAACAAACCCGCACTTATCTGGGGGCAAATCATAACCGTCATCACGATCCTACTCAGCGTGCCTATTCCTTTGATGCTTCCGGTAATGGTGGATGAGGTATTGCTGCATAAACCATCACATTTTGTGGGTGCGATCAATTATCTTTTTGGTTCTGGAAGTGCTTTTTATTATATCGCCATCGTGACTTTGGCGGTTATATTTTTGCGTTTTATCTATTTTATCTTCGGTGTCATTATCACGAAGATATTTACGAAGATCTCCAAATACGTCACTTTTATGATACGCTGCAGACTCATAGAACATCTCAAGATCGCATCGATGAATGAGTATGAGACGCTGGGAAGCGGAGCCATCACTGCAAATCTTATCACCGATGTCAACACTTTGGACAATTTTATCATCACCAGCGTGAGCCGTTTTGTCTCCTCTGTACTGACACTGCTTGCCGTGGGTATCGTGATGATCATGATAGATCCGACTTTGGGGATATTGATCCTTTTTATCCAGCCTGTCATTATGTTTGTGAGCAAAAAGATGGCAAAAAGTGTGGGTGTGCTTAAAAAAGAGGAGAACGAATCTATCGAGAAGTTTCAAAGCGAGATAGGCGAGACGCTGGAACTCTACGGACAGATAAAAGCAAGCAATAAAGAGAACTATTTTTTCTCAAAAGCGATCGTTCAGGCAAACGACATACAGACAACATCCAACGAATATGGCTACAAAAGTGTCGCTTATGAGAAACTCTCCTACACGATCTTTCTTATCGTGTTTGAACTTCTGCGCGCAAGCGGACTTTTGCTTGTGGCATACAGTGATCTGAGCATCGGGATGATGTTTGCCATGTTTGGTTACATCTGGTTTATCATGACGCCTGTGCAGGACATCCTCTCGATGCAGTACTCCTACGCTTCTGCGATGTCGGCGATAAAAAGACTCAACAAGATACTTCTGCTCAAAACCGAAGCAAGCGGAGAAAAACGTCTGGAAGGCTTACATGTAGACCTGTCGCTCAAACATCTGAGTTTTTCATACAACGGGGACAAGAAGATACTTCAAGACATATCTTTTGACATTCCCTCAGGCGCAAAAATTGCGCTTATCGGAGCAAGCGGAAGCGGCAAGACGACTCTGGCTCAGGTGATCTCTGGCTTTTATGAAAAAGAGAGCGGAATTCTTACATGTAACGGCATTAATATAGAGGAGTTGGATAAACACTCACTCAGACAAAAGATATTTTTAGTGCTTCAGATGCCCATACTTTTTAACTCCACGCTTCGTTTTAACATCACGATGGGAGATGAGAGCATCAGTGACGAGGAGATAATGAAAGCACTTGAAATAGCGCAGTTAAAAGATATGCTAGATGCGATGCCACGCGGTCTTGACACCATCGTCGGGCATCACGGTATCCGACTCTCTGGCGGGCAAAGACAGAGACTCAGCATCGCGAGGATGATCATAGCCGATCCGAGTATCGTGATATTTGACGAGTCCACCTCCGCGCTAGATGTTCAGACGGAAGCAAAGCTTTACACGACCATTTTGCCTATGCTCAAAGATAAAACGGTCATCACCATAGCCCATCGTCTCAGTACGGTCAAAAATGCGGATATGATCTATGTGCTTGATGGCGGAAAAATAGTCCAACATGGTACGCACAAAGAGCTGGAAGAGGAAGAGGGACACTACATGGCATTTATAAAAAATCAGTTGATTTAGAGAGTTTTGGTATAATAATCCAATGAAGGAACAGTAATGAAAAAAATAGTATTTATAATTTATTTGCTCTTTAGCGTAAACCTCTTGGCAGACATGACCAAAGATGGCGCATCCGCATATGAAAAAGGAAATCTTGACGATGCCATCGGCATCTGGTCAAAAGCGTGCAGCAACGGTTTTATGGAGGCTTGCGACAAGCTTGGTTCTATGTATTATTTTGGATACGGCACGCCAAAAGATCAGTTAAAAGCAAAAGATCTTTTCTTAAAAGTGTGTATCTCGGGCAACGGTGAAGATTGTGCGAAAGTTGCGAAGATGTACAACTACGGCTACACGGTAAAACAGGATAAGAAAAAAGCGACTGAACTTTACAAAAAAGCCTGTGATGCAGGATTTGAAGAGGGATGTAAAGAGTACTATGAGTTGAAGAGAAAAGGGTATTAAAGCCCTTTTAACACCTCTTCTATCTGTGCTGATGCCAGTTTTTTACCGTTTTCCTCTTCATTTGCACTCCACCAGTATTCGATGATCTGCTGTTCTATTGTTCCTAGCAGGTCTATTGGCAGGTTTGCGAACACTTCAAAAGAACTCACTTCATCTCTGTTGACACCATTTCTTTTTGCGATCTCATCTATCAGCTCGCGGATCGATTTTTCGACATCCGTAGGTGTCGGAAGCGGCATGCCTTCTTCGGGTTGTTCAAGTTTTCTTGCATAGTCTATCCAAGTCTTGATCTCCTCTTCAAGGTAGTCATAACCATGGATCTGATAACAAAGTATACGTGTTGGAGAGTAGATGATCTCTTCATCCTCTTCTAAAACATCAGATGTTTTTGCTACACCGTTATTTAGATAGACTTCGACTCTTTGGTTCTCATGTAGAGTCGATGCCGTCTCAAAAGCGTTTCTTGCGTGTTTTAGCAGGTCTTGTGTCAATGATTCTTTGTCCATGTTATCTCCATTTGTTTTAGTTCATGTACGGGATGTCTAGTACCGCGTCACGGTCTTGTGCATCATATTCGTATGTCTCTTTACGTTTTATCGCTTGTATCGGCTTCGTCACTGCTATGCGTTGCAGTGGATGCAGATTTGAGCGGCTTAGAGTCCTTGTGATGTTGTCGCACAGATAGTTCGTGACTATCGGATGCCACTCTTCATGGTTTTCTCTTACATGTAAAGCCAGTCTGCTCAGTTCTTCGATGCTCATCTCATCAGTCTTTGGCAGTTTGCGTACAAGATTTCTTACAAACTGTTTTGAAAAGTAAGCTTCTCCCAGAAAAAGAAGCTCTGAAGTCGCACCGATGTCTGCTTCGTTCTCACTGTAACTGTAAGCATATCTAAAATGCTCACATACCCACTCCGTATACTCGGGGAAATGTTTGAGCACATTGACCAAGTCTGTCATATCTTGGTCAATGAGTACCTGAAAAAGCGTGATCGTATTTTTACTGAGACTTCTCCAATGGGGTTCATCTCTTTTAAAACTATCTTTTTCTAAGATGGGCTTGTATTGCTCTATATTAGAGATCCCATCTAGAAGTCTTGCTTTTGTTCGGTAGGTCTCGCTCATAGACTACTTTGCATTATGATAATCCCACAATTTCTTGTAGAAACTATCGAGCTTTGAAAGCGTCGCGTCTATCAATATGAGGTTTTTCATATTTGGATAGTGAAGCTTTGGATTGTTTTGGTACCAAAGTTCCATCTCTGTTTTAAATGCATCGCGCTGTGTTACAGTGTCGATGATCATTGACTTTATCTGTTGCATCTCTGTAGTTTGTATCTCGTTTGCTCTCATTGGCTACACTCACAATTTTGGGATGATGTACCTGGATCAAGATAAGTCGAAGCATTGTCGGCATCTACTTTGATAAATGAGTTATCCGCAATCTTTTCTACTATCTCAAAAAGCCCCAGAGGCTCTTTGCCCAGATAGTAAACATTTATATCGCTGTCGTCAAGTTCTTGAAACAGTCCTTTGCCCATGTATGAGTAAACGACACTTTTGACGTCCCATTTTTTTAGTAATTTGGCAGTTTGAATGCCGTTTCCGCTCTCTTCGTTTTTCATAAAGAAGAAAGCATCTTCTGTCGGTTTATAGATAGCAAACGTTTTGACATTTCCAAAAAGATGTGATGACTTCGCATCTTTTGACGCAGAGTCAACTGGAATTGCAATCATTATGAGCTCCTTAATATTAGCTGTTAACCAGGTTTCAAAAGCTTATGTGCAAAAACAGTTCTAGAACAATTGATGCATAATGATTTGAAAATGTACATGTAAAAAGGATTAAGAAGATGAGCGAGATATTTAATAAAGCGATACAAGAGTTTGAATCAAAAAATTATATAGGAGCTTACGGACTTTTCCAAGAGGCAGCGGCAGAAAACCCTGATGCAATGGTAAATATAGCCATCATGCACATGCAGGGACGCGGGTGTACACAAAGTTATGAACTTGCAAAATCATGGTTTCTTAAAGCCGCAGAACACGGCAATACAAAAGCATTGCACAGTCTTGGTATCTTTTATGAAAAAGGGATGGTCGGTGCGATCGATGAAGAGAAAGCTTTGGAGTACTACAAAAAAGCGGCCGACAACGGTCATGTGGATTCTCAAGCAAAGACAGGCTTACTATATAAGATAAAAGGTAATGTAGCAGAGTCGATGCGTTATCTGATAACAGCGGCGTACAATGACAATAAACAAGCCCAAGAGATCATCACTTATGTAAGCAACTCGGCGATTGCTACTGAGAAAAATGAGATATTTCACGCATTGGATGTATTCAAACAAAAAGCATTGGTCGAAAACCTCATAGAAACAAAGATCCGTCCGACACTTGCAAATGACGGCGGCGGGATAGAACTTGTTAACTATATTCCCGGTGACAAACCGCAAATATGGTTAAATTATCAGGGGACTTGTTCGGGTTGTCATCTTGGTTCGACTTCAACAGCCGACATGCTACTCGATCATTTTGAGACAATGATCGACAAAAATGTCGTACTTTATCTGATGTAGGAAACAATTATGAACAAGTTGATAGCGACCGTAGAGGGCATCGAAGAAACAGATATGGTAACTTACATACATGTGAACAGTGGCGAGAGTACGATGCATCTCATCAGATCACAAAAACCGACTTGGCTCAAAGTCGGTGATAAAGTGTACTGTAATTTTCAAGAGGGTTCTGTCTGTGTGAGCAAAGATTGTCCGGGAAAAGTCTCTATAGAGAACACTCTGCCCGTGACTCTGCAAAATGTGCGTAAAAATAACTCTTTATGTGAACTGACACTAAAGAGCAAAGATTTCGGAGAGATCATCTCTCTTATCACCACAACTGCTTATGACAAACTGGAACTTCAAGAGGGTTGCAGTGCGACTATGCTTTTACGTGGGACGGACATTAAGATAGAACCGATGCCGAGTTTAGAAAAAGCCTCAAACTTTTAAAA
Source organism: bacterium (assembly GCA_018824305.1). GTDB lineage: Bacteria > Campylobacterota > Campylobacteria > Campylobacterales > Sulfurimonadaceae > Hydrocurvibacter. The sequence goes on along the minus strand of JAHJGM010000045.1, from coordinate 4,609 downwards.
ACTCAGAATAAAAATTGCATATTTTAAGTGTACTAAAAACAAGGAGAAAAAAATGGCTGTAATGATAACTGATGAGTGTATAAACTGTGATGCGTGTGCATCTGAATGTCCGGTAGCTGCGATATTAGCTGATGATAGTGACAAAAACCCGTTCGAGGGTGAAAGATTTTATGTAAAACCTGAGACTTGTGTAGAGTGTGTAAGCCATGCTGATACTCCTCGTTGTGCTGAGGCTTGTCCTACTGAGGGCTCAATCGTTTGGGATATGCCGTTTACTGTAGAGTTTAACGACTACTATACTGAAGGTAACGAAGCTGGAACTTACAAGATCCGTGAACACAAAACAAAAGGTCTTATGCTTCCAACTGTAAAAGAGCAAGCATTTATGGACATTCCTATGGATGCTCGTACATCACATGCAAATGTAATGGATAGTTTCTAATTACAAACGCTCAATGAGCAAAACTTGCCTTATTTGAGGCAGAATGGAGAAGATATGAACATTGCATTTGCATCGACGACAGGTGAAAAGATAGATCAGCATTTTGGCTGGTCAAAAAGCTTTTACATGTACAAGATAGACAAAGAGAAGATCGAGTTCATAGAAGTAGTGGACAGTTCTCTTGAGCCTGAGGGCGAACAGGAAAAACTAAACTACAAGATCCAGACACTGGGGGATGCAGACATCATGTACTGTACCCAAATAGGTCCCACTGCCTCAAAGATGGTTCAAGCTTCAGGCATTCACCCCGCACGTGTTGCAGAGGGTGAGAGCATAGCCGAAGCTGCAAAAAAACTGCAAGAGATGTTAAACGACAATCCGCCTTTATGGTTGTTAAGAATTTTTCATAAAGCACAAAGTAGGAGCGCATAATGGCTGTTATTATCACCGATTCATGTATAAACTGTGACGCTTGTATAGACGAATGTCCCGCGACTGCGATCGTAAGTGCCGACGATTCGCCGCTAGAGGGTGCAGAATTTACCTATGTCAAACCGGAGAAGTGTATCGAGTGTGTAGACGCCGCAGTTCCTAAATGTGCCGATGTGTGCCCGACTGAAGATTGTATAGTATGGGACATGCCATACACCGCTGAGTATAATGATCACTTTGTAGAGAGTGATGATTATGTCATCCGCGTACATAAAAAACTGGGACTCATGTCCCCGGAAGTTAACCCGCAACCCTACAGAGAAAACATCACAAAAGAGCAAAGAGAAGCACATGTAAGCGTCGGAGAGACACTGAAGCTTTATAATTAAGGTTAAGAGTCTATTGTCTTACAAATTTTATCTTTATAAAAATCAATTCTATACTGTGTGACAGTTAATGATTGATTATTTTCTTTTGTTTTTTTATACGCTTTACTGTTTGCAATTCCTATATTTGCAGCACCAGAAGGTGACAATAAAATAATACATCTTATAGTCTTCTTCTCTAATTCAATATCGAATTCATAATTTTCTTGCCAAGTCTTAGGTATTTGAGTAGTTAAATTAAATGTAGAAAAAAATAGTTTTGCAGCATTGTTTTTATTAAAAGAACTTGTAAAAAATATTGTTGATATATTTGACTTTAAAATTTGTTCTTTAAGCTCTTCATTGAATTTAGAGGGACATAATTCAGAATCTTTTGTAATAGTTTCATTACATCTTTCGCATTCTAAAATCATATCACTTACTGCAATCTTATGAGTATTTAAAAATTCAAGTATTTGCTCTTTGCTGTGTAATTCTATAGTACATGCATCAGATAATATTTTCCATAAAGAACCAGCATTACCATAAAAAAAATCAATTTTAAAGTCCTCAGTTCGATGTGGATGAATTGTGCCTAAAATTAAATATTTATCAGTATCTTTAATAGGATTGTTATCGATATATTTGTGTTTTGTAGTAATAGCCATAATATTGCCTTTGGAGTGAAATTTTAAGAAGTATGCAACAAATGTTTTAAAATAAACTTATGAATGTACTATTAACAACTAAACTCCCTATTTTCCTTACATGTAAGCCTTCTAGAACACATCTTGCAAATAGTCTGTAAAAGAATGATTGTAGCTATATGATGCAAGGTCATTACACATTAACTCAAATAAGGAGCTATTGATGGCTGTAATAATAAACGATACTTGTATAACTTGCGATGCTTGTCTGCAAAACTGTCCCGTTGAGGCGATAGTAGACGATTCGGACAATCCGACGGGAAATCCTCGTTACTACGTTCAACCGGAAAAGTGCGTGGAGTGTGTCGGAATCTTTGACGATCCTCAGTGTGCGGCTATTTGTCCTAGCATCGGATGTATCACATGGGATATGCCATTTACTAAAGAGTTCGACGGGTATTTCTTAAATGAAGAGATATACAAACTCGGTACAAGCAAAGATGGCAAAGTAAAATCTCCTGCATACAAAGAGAAAAAATTCCGTGAAGACATCCCGCTTGCAAGACGCGGTATAGGCGAGAATGTCCAAGTTGAGCCCCAAGAGAGCGAAGTAGGCTAAGTTGTACGATTTAGCAAAACTTCCGCATGTAGCCAATTCTCTGAGTGATTTCGAGCGTGACTGCGCCATCACTGTGGCACTTAAGATCACGGACGACACATGCAAGATGGACGATTTTGAAAAAACTATATTTATGATGCTTTACGATGCCATCGAAAATAAACATAGCGACTACTTCGACGAGAGTGTTTTTGAGCTTATAGCCCAAGGTCGCAAAACTCCAACAGCACAGATCTACGCAAAGATAAAGACACTCCGACAAGCTGCCATGGAGATGATAACCCAGCCCAATATGAAAGCTTTTAAAGCCGGGGTCAGAGAAAGACTCACTTAGATATATATCGTGAGTTTATAGGGAAGGGTAGTCTGTGTAGCCCTTTTCGTCTTGTGTATAAAAAGTACTCGGATCTGCTTCGTTGAGTTTCGTATTCTTTTTCAAGCGTTCAGGAAGATCGGGATTTGCAAGAAACAGTTTTGCATAAGATACGGCGTTTGCCAGATGGTTTTCTATGACCATGTTTCCTTTTACTTTGTCGTAACCGCCGTTGACGACCAGCAGACCTTTGTAGGCATCTCGCAAGATCGGAAGTTCTACGACATTTGCTCCGTGTCTTATATCGCCTTCAAGAGCATCTACGATATGAAGATATGCAAGTTTGCATTCGTTGAGTCTTTGCGCGACATAGGCAAAATGTTTTTGCGGGTTTGAGTCGCTCATCTCATTCATCGTACCGCTTGGAGAGAGTCTCACACCGACTTTGTCAGAACCTACCTCAGCACTTATGGCGTCGATAACCTCTAAAAGTAAACGGCTTCTGTTTTCTATCGATCCGCCATACTCGTCTTTTCTTTTGTTTGTCCCATCACGTAAAAACTGGTCTAGCAAGTAGCCGTTCGCACTGTGGATCTCTACACCGTCAAAGCCCGCTTTCATGGCATTTTTTGCCGCAACTGCATACTCTTGTACGATCTCTTTTATCTCGGAGACGCTAAGTGCTTTAGGTGTCTCATAATCTTTCATCCCCTCGTATGTATAGATCTGTCCTGAGGGTTTGACCGCCGATGGAGCGACAGGGAGTTTTCCGTCATGGTAGGAGGAGTGAGAGACTCTTCCTACATGCCACAGCTGTACAAAGATCCTTCCCTCTTTTTCATGCACGGCATCGGTTATCTTTTTCCAGCCTTTTATCTGAGCGGCTGTGTAGATGCCCGGTGTGTACGGGTAACCGATGCCCTGCGTAGAGATCTGCGTGCCCTCGGTTATGATAAGTCCCGCCGAGGCTCTTTGAGTGTAATATGTGAGCATAAGTTTGTTAGGCACGTTGTCTTTGATGCTTCTGCACCGTGTCATGGGAGCCATGAAAATTCTATTTTTAAGATTATAGTTTCCAAGTTTGATAGTTGAAAAAAGATTCATATCCGACTCCCTCAATATAATTAAAATTATTATCTCTCAGAATTAATTATATACGTATAAAAGTTTTTTGTTAGGTCAAGATTTGTGGCGTTAATTGTTCTGATGTTTGTCCGTATTTTGACGGACGACCAACTCGTTCATCTCGTCACCGCCGATAAGATAGGCTTCGCCAAAACCAAAGGTGGCTTCTCCCGAGTTTACCTGTAATTCATAAAGATTGAAGTCCGTCATCTTTTTTAGCATCCCGACCATCGAAACATCGAATTTTTTGCCAAACAGACTCAGCACCTCTTCAAATCTATCCGTGTCTCTGTCTATTTTTTGGGATGAACATTGCAGCGAGATGCGTTTTCTTGCAAAGAGGTTTTTGCTCTTGCTCTCATCTTCTATAAAAAACAGAGATGCATGGGGGTTTGCCTGAATGTTTTTAGCATGTGTCGCTATGTTTGATATGTAAATATAAAAACGGTTGTCATCATAGATATAAGGCGCATAGGATGAAAAAGGAAGGTTTCCTTTGTCTATAGTACCGATGATTGCAGTCTGGATGTTTGCTATAAAATCTTTCATTTTTATCTCTTTTTTGAATGATTGTAACATAATTATTTTAACCTCTTGATGTGTAAAAGAAAAATAGATCAGAGTGCATAATCAGGCTATTTATTGCTGTGATAAATATTATTTTGT
>JAHJGM010000044.1 GCA_018824305.1 bacterium | reverse complement strand
TACGAGTTCTAGTGATACGAGTATATCCACCAGCACGTTCAACGTACCCAGGAGCTATTTCGTTCACTAATTTTTTTGTTGCTTCTTTATTTTGTAAAGCTGCAAATACTGCACGGTGAGCGTTCGCATCACCTTTACCAGCAGTTGTGATCAGTTTTTCAACAAATGAACGTAGTTCTTTTGCTTTAGGAACTGTTGTCTCTATCTTACCATTTTCGATTAATGCAATACTTAAGTTCTTAAGAAGCGCTCCACGGTGAGCACTTGTACGACCAAGTTTGCGGTATCCATGACGATGTCTCATCTAAAATCCTCTTTAAGCTTACTCAGCTTCTATTTTCTTTTTTAATGAACTTACCAAATCATCTGAAAGATCAGCACCAACTGCAAAACCGAACTCTTGCACTTTCTCTAATATCTCTTCAAACGATTTTTTACCTAAATTCTTAACATTTTTAAGATCATTTTCACTCATTAAAACGATCTCACCGATCATTTTGATGCTTGAACGATCCAAACAGTTAAAACTTCTAGCACTAAGACCTAGCTCTTCGATACGAGCTGTAAGTTTTTTAAGTTCTGCACTCTCTTCTGCTCTTTCGATAGAAACAGGTGTTTTGATACTAATTTCACTGTTAAAAACTGCAAGTTGCGCATACATAACTTCTAAAGAGTTTCTAAATGCGTCGAGCGGTGAAATCTGACCGTCTGTAACTATGTTAAGTACAACTTTTTCAAAGTTTGGATTGTCTTCTACCAAAACATTTTCTATTTTGTAAGTTGCTCTACGTACCGGAGTAAAGAATGTGTCAAGAGCTATATAACCCTCTTTTAGATTATCTCTAATATCTTCACTTGGTACATATCCAATACCTTGATTGATGATGATACTAAAGTTTAAAGTAGCATCTTCATTAAGCGTTGCAAGGAATGCGTCAGGTGTAACAACCTCAACTTCATCACTATTAAGATCGCTTCCTTTTATCTCGCAAGGACCTACAAAACTGTAGTTTGCTTCAACCGCATTAGCACCGTTTTTTAATTTAAAACGGATACCTTTTAGGTTGATAATAAAATCAGATATATCCTCAAGCATACCACGCACTGAGTCAAACTCATGCTTAGCACCCTCAATTCTAATAGCTATTGGAGCGTATCCAACAGAACTACTTAATAGGAAACGGCGAAGCGGGTGAGCCAAAGATACAGCATAACCCGTCTCGAATGGATAAGCAATAATGTTCGCTTCGTTATCACTGATCTGCTCAACCACAAACTCTTGTGGAAGAAGCGGAGTAGTTTTTATCTTGTTCATTCTCAAACGCCTTTTTTTGATTTATTATTTCGAGTAAAGCTCAACGATTAAACGTTCTTCTACCGGAATTATAACCTCTTCACGTTCTGGTAAACGAGTAAAGATTCCAAATACTTTATCAGCATCAATATCAACCCATGGAGCTAAACCAGTTTGGTTTGTTAACTCGATAGCACGAACAACCTGAGGGTTTTTCTTGCTTTTTTCACGGATTTCAACTTTTTGACCCGGTTTAACAGCGTATGAAGGGATATCAACGCGTTTACCATCAACTAAAACGTGACCATGATTAACTAATTGACGTGCAAAACGACGAGTCGATGCAAATCCCATACGATAAAGTACGTTGTCTAAACGAGTCTCTAAAAGAGTGATTAAGATCGAACCTGTGTTACCAGTACGACGGTTAGCTTCTTCAAATAGAGTACGGAATTGTTTCTCAGAAACACCATACATGAATTTTGCTTTTTGTTTTTCGTTTAGTTGTAAACCATACTCAGATACTTTTTTACGACGTTGACCATGTTGACCTGGAGCATAAGGACGTTTATCTAAAGCTGATTTACCAGCTAAACGACGTTCACCTTTAAGAGCCAAACTAACACCGAATCTACGTTCAATTTTTTCTACTGGACCTCTATATCTTGCCATCAGTAATCTCCTTAAACTCTACGACGTTTTGGTGCACGACAACCGTTATGTGGTAATGGTGTAACATCTTTCATGAATGTAACACGGATACCTTCGATAGCACCTACAGCTTTTGTTGCTGTCTCACGACCTGAACCAGGTCCTTGAACTCTAATACCAAGTTCTTTTATTCCATGAACTTTTGCTTTTTCTACCGCTGATTCAACTGCTTGTTGAGCAGCAAAAGGAGTAGATTTTTTAGAGCCTTTGAAACCAAGACTTCCAGCAGAACTCCATGCGATCATATTACCCATTTCATCAGTAATCGTTACAAGAGTATTATTGAACGATGCAGATATATGACATACGCCACGTGCAATATTCTTTTTTACTACTTTTTTACGTACAGCTTTTCTTTTTGCCATCTATAATCCCTTACGCTGCGCCGACAGTTTTACGTTTACCCTTACGAGTACGCGCATTTGTCTTAGTTTTTTGTCCACGACATGGAAGACCACGACGGTGACGAAGACCACGGTAAGAACCGAGTTCCATCAAAGCTTTGATATCCATAGCAACTTGTTTACGAAGATCACCCTCAACCACATGAGATTCACGAATCTCTTTAGTGATAGCTGCAACATCTTCTGCATCTAAATCAAAAACACGTTTATCAGGACTGATTCCTGTTGCTTCTAATATTTGACGTGATTTATGAAGACCAATTCCATATATATATGTTAGTCCGTACTCTACGCGTTTTTTCTTAGGTAAGTCCACACCTGCGATACGTGCCATTCTTATCCTTGTCTCTGTTTATGTTTAGGATTTTTACAGATTACTCTGACTATCCCTTTTCTCTTAACGACTTTACAATCGTCACACATCTTCTTTACTGAAGCGCGTACTTTCATTGAAAGCTCCTGTTCTTTAAATCTTTGCCGCTTATGAGGTCTGGAAATTCCAGCCAATACTTGTGTCTGAACTAACTTGTGCAGATACAAACATTCACTTATTGTGTACAAAACAGCAAAGCGGATGCGCATTATATCAGAAGAAATGTAAAATGTATATTAAACGAGAATTGATACGAATACTGATATAATTACTTCATTACATGTAAAGGCTACCTTTGACTCAGAATGAATATATCCAGATCGGTCGTGTGAACACGCTTCTCATAGACAGATACACATCTCCAGGACTTTATTTGGTCGCTGAAAACGGTGAAGACGTGCTTCTACCAAATCAGTATTATAATGAAAGTATGAAAGTCGGCGATCTGCTTGATGTATTTGTTTATACAGACAGTGAAGACAGACTTGTTTCTACTACACTGAGACCGACTGCGATGATAGACGAATTTGGGCTTTTTGAGGTTGTCGATACGACAAAATTCGGTGCCTTTGTCAACTGGGGACTGCCAAAAGACCTATTTGTGCCAAAAGCTTTACAAAAACAGCCTTTTGTCATCGGTGATAAAAAACTTCTTCGTGTCGTAATCGATGAACAAACGGACAGACTTATAGGTACACAAAAATTTGTTAAGTTTCTCGACAACAAACCAGAGGGCCTTTTTCGCAACAGTGCCGTCGATATCCTCATATACGATGAGAGCCCGCTTGGATATAAATGTATAGTCAACAACAAATATAACGGTCTTATATACAGAAACGAAGTGTTTGAAACCATACATGTAGGCGACAAAAAGATCGGTTATGTCAAGATGGTACGCAATGATGGAAATATCGATATATCTGTTCAAAAGATAGGTCAAGAAAGAAAAGACGATTCATCAACAAAAGTCCTTGAACTTATCAAACAAAACGGCGGAAGTATGCCTTACAACTATAAGAGCGATGCCCAACTTATAACAGATGCTTTTGGTATGAGCAAAAAAGCTTTTAAACACTCACTCACCGTATTGCAAGAAAAAAACCTTATCGAAGTAAAAGATACGGGAATCTATTTAAAGTAAGATCATGGCAAAAAAGAAAAAACCGACGATCGAACTCAGTGACAAAAAGATCTCATTCACCAGAGACAACACGACATACAAACTTATCCGCTTTTATCAAAGAGATATGACTCTGGATGTAATGGTATATGATGGCGATGTCAAGCGCGGTCAACAAAAAATAGCATTTGCAGAGCTTCCAAAAGAGTTAAAAAAAGAGTTGCATCCGAACTAAAATAAAACAAAGTGAAAAAAGGTAGGAGATGTCGCCCGAAGGCGACAGAGAATGAACTTATTGTTCTATAAATTTAGAACGTGTAGTTAAGTTGAGCACTTATACCTGTTTGTGAATGCTTAGTCGTAATATCTTGAGAAGCAAAGTTTGTATATGTATTGCTTACTTCAGGAGCATATGTGTATGCTAAGTCAAATGAAGTTGTTTTACTAAAGTTATATGTTCCACCAATCGCGAAATGTGATTGAACGATACCAGGGAAACCTAATTCGTTAAATGTGTTGATTGTGCCTCCGCCTAAACCTACACTGTTTGTGTAAGAAGTCGATTGCTCTTCAATAGGACTTTTTGAATAGTTATAACCAACACGAGCAGCCCAACTTTCAGTTGCATACTCATAACCTACAGCAATAACATTTTGATCTTTCCACTCAAAATCTTCGTAACCTTTTGCAGATGACCATTTGATTTGTTTATAATCTAGTGCTATTGTATTTCCGCTAAATGTATAACTCACACCAGCACCGATTTCAGCTGGAGTAGAAAGTTTATCATTATTATATGTTTGTGTCGAAGTAAATAGATCTACAGTTTTTGATAAAACACCTTTATATTCCATATCTATTTGTGATTTATACACGGCACCTACAGTTAACCCAGAGATCGAATACGATGCACCTAGTGCATACCCCAGTTTTAAGTCTTGTGAGACACCGACACCTTTTGTTGTTTCATAAGCAGAATAAGCACTAAATGCTGCAGGTGCTTCATAATTTATATCTAAAGATCCATATTGAAGGATAGGTGTAACCGCAACAGTAAATCCACTTGTTGTATATGCTAAAGGCACACCGAACTGCATAAGTTGTAAATTTGTAACCATATTCATTTGCGCTGCATCATTACGATAGTCAACACCCATACCAGCTGTTCCCCACATACCGACACCCCAGTAAAAATTGTCATTTACTTTTGTCGCTAAAGAAACTTCAGGAATAACGTTTTTATCAGATGCACTATCTGCACTACCGTTAGATCCGCCAATGTTACTTAAATTATTAGTACTTTTTACTTTTGGCATAAATAAAGTACCGCCAAAAGATATTTCAGTACCACTTACTGAAGTAATTAAAGCAGGGTTTGTCAATGCAGATTCAGCACCATGACTCATACCTATACCTGTACCGGCCATACCACGAGTTTTTGCACCCTCTCCGATAAGTGCAGAACCATTTGTTGCAAACGCAGAAGTTGTCCCTAAAGCTAAAGCAGCTACTACAGCTAATTTAATCGTTTTTTTCATTTCATCTCCATTTAGAGTTTTTTAAAAATTTTGTTCAAGCGATTCGTTAGTTCGCTATGACTGCAAGCATTATATGTGAGAAAAAATTAGTCGAAACTTAAATTAATTTTAACAATAATAAGATTTTATTATATATC
>JAHJGM010000070.1 GCA_018824305.1 bacterium | reverse complement strand
CGAGAAGGTGCGGAGGTCAATATGACGCCAGCAGTATATGAATTCGTTAAGGGACTGGGCCTGACTGGCAAGACGCTGGACGTGGGGTCCATGAACATCAACGGGTGTGTGCGAGATTTATTTACTGATTACGTTGGGTCGGACATGCGGCCCGGACCTAACGTGGATGTGGTGGGAATGGCAAATGCGTTGCCGTTTGCGGATGCGGCATTCGATAATGTCGTATGTCTCGAAATGCTTGAACATGACATAGACCCGTTCGGAAGCGTGAAGGAGATGCGGCGCGTATTGAAAGGGTGGGGCGACTTGGTGATTACCGTGCCGGGCATCGGGTTTCCGCGGCATGATTATCCGAGCGACTATTGGAGATTTACGGGGGATGGCGTGCGGGTGCTGATGGCGGGGATGGATAAAATCAATGTCAAAGAGGATAGCGACCATGTTTATGCGGCAGCAATTAATAAATAAGGAGAAGTATCATGGCTATTAAAACACAGGCAGAGATAGATGAATTAAAACGGCTACAGGCGACTCAAAAAACGAGACTTTTCTCGCCGGAACAAGCGAGGACGTTTCTTAAACAACAAGCGGCCATGCAATCCCGCGCTGCAGCTCCGTTGCCGGCGGCGCCTTCGTTTGCCAGTTTAAATGCCCAAGCGGATCGGGAGGCCCAAAGGGCGGCCGCTGAATCGAACGCCAACATGATTATGGGCAAGTCTGGATTGCCACAAGGGTTTGCGCTCGGTCCCCAGGGTCAACTCATTCCAGAACGCCAATTGCGTGCCGGGTTGCAGAGTGCCGTTACGCCGATGGCGCCGGTTGGTCCGGACATGACGAACCAGCAGGCGACGGCAACGCAGGCGCGGGTTGGTACGAATGTAGCGACGCCTACAGGCGTGTTTTCCAGACCAATGAATATAGACACCAACTTTTCAGCATCGGCCCCAATGGACGCGAAAACCGGCAGGCCGATTGCTGAAACTACGGAACAACGCGCGGACCGTGAAGCGGCCCGGTTTGCTCAAACAAGAGCAAATACACAGATGATGCAACAGGCAAGGTATCAGACTACCACCAGGGAAGCCGGCAACGCCCGTGTCCGCCAACAAGAGCAGGACCAGATTAACCGCGAACAGGGTTTGATGAGCGCCCAGCAGCAGGCGGCCAATAATCAGGCGAAGGTGGATGTTGCTACCCAACAGGGCCAGAACGCGGCGATGGCGACCGCTAAAGGGCGAGTTGACGCGGTACTTGCAGGACAGACGGGGTTGGCCGGCGCCGGTCAGCCTGCTCGACTGGAAGAGGACGAGGACGGCGTGCTTCGTAATACCATTACGGGTAAGGCCGCAACTCCTAACGAAGTGAAACAGTACCAGGGGAAACAGAAAGAAGATGCCAGCGTAGAGACGGCGCGTGGGCTGGCCCCGGTCAAGGAACATTGGGGGATAACGAAGGCATTATTTCCCACGGAACCGAATATGTACGGGTTCAATCCGAAGACCGGTGAGTACAAGGAATTTGGAAATAAAGATCAACTGGCTAATAACAAGCAGTTCATCCCTCTCAGCCCCGAGCAACAGAAGGCGTTTAACGAGGGCAATAAGGGTTTGGCGAGTGCGGCCGGTCCGGCACAGGCGCAAGGTGGCCAGGCGCAGGCGGCCGGTATGCAGACCTTTGGCTCAGTCCAGGAAGCAGAGGCCGCAGGGTTGCCGAAGGGAACGCGAGTCAAGATCGGTGGTAGAACAGCCATAATCGAGTAAAATATGCCAATTCGCTTCATAGACGAGAAAGAAGAGAAGGCCGTTGATAAACCACGGGTCCGGTTTTTAGACGACAAAGAGGCGGCGGAACCCGGTAAAAAGGTGCGGTTTCTGGACGAGGAAGCTCCGGTTGCTCCGCTGGCCATGTCGGCGCCGTCCGGACTGGCTGGTGCCATCCCTGCACCCACGCCATACACGCCACCCGTCGAAACACGCCAGAACCTTGCCAACCAGTTAGAGGCTCCGCTTCCTGTTGCCGGTCCTAAGAGCGATCTGGTGCGTCGGGATGGATCAGGACTGAAGGGCAAGGGATACTTGGGTGCGCAATCCTTGAAAGACGGAAGGGTCGCAAGCGAGTTATCCATGGGAACCACGGATATCAACGGTGCCGAGATGGACATCCCTACGATGGTGCCGACGCTGACACAGCCGGAACTTGACTGGCTTTTAACGCATGAAGGCGAAAGATTGCCTGAATCAATCTCGCGCAAGGCTACCGACCATGCCCGAGAGAGGTTGAAACAGGGCAAATCGGTGTGGGCGCAGGAAGGCGAGCAGGGTGGTGTTGCGCCGACTCCGGCCGTCGTTCCGCCGGTGCCGGGCGGGTTGGCGGGTGCTGCTCCGGAGGCGTTTGTTCCACCGGCAAAACCAGAACGAAGCATGTTGGAAAACTTAAAAGAGGAAACTCGTCGCGGAGATGAGGGTGTTCTTCTGGATATGGAAGCATTTAAGGCGTGGCAGGGCACGGTTCCATGGGAAGAAGTAAAAAAGAAGAGAGACGAGTTTAAGGCGCGCGTCGAAGCAGATCCTGTAGGCAAAGACGCCGGATTTTTAGAGCGGGCAGTATATGGAACGGGCGCTATGGCGCCGCCAATGTTGAGGGGCATAGAGGCTGGCGCGGAATTAGGATTACTTTCGGCTGGTGGGGCGTTAATTGCCGGGCAAATACCTCCGTTGACCGCTATGCCGGAAGAAATTGCAACCGTGCCGCTGGCATACGGGGCAGGTTCTGCCGTCGGTCAGTTTGAATACTGGTCGCGGCAGGGGACAGGCCAGATTTATGGTGATTTACGGGATGCAGGGGTAAGCGACAAAACCGCGAAGTGGGCAGCGCCAATCGGCGGATTACCGTATGCGGCCATTGAGTTTTCGCAGGTTGACAAGATTTTTCCTGGTCTTGGAAGGAAAGCAAAGACCTTTGCTAAGCAGTCGCTGATGAAAGGACTTTTGAGACTTGCTGCCAAATTAGGCGTTAATACCATCAATGAGGTTGGTGAAGAAGGTGTGCAGCAGGTTACGACTGATACAGTAACGGCCGTCGGTAAATATATTGATTGTCAGTTGAAAAAAGAGGATGTTCCCGAAGAATTACGGCAGATTGGAGCAAATGCGTGGCAGGCGGTATATCAGTCACTTGGTCCGATGGGTTTATTGCAGTTACCAGGAGCAACGGTTGGGGCTGGTCGCCAAGTAACTGCGGCTCGCGGTCAAAAGCAGACGGGCGAAGTTGCCGCCAACTTACAGGTACTCTTGGATCAGTCTGGCGATCCCGCGGCCCGTCGTACGGCGGCAGAAGCGATATACAATGAGTTGCTGGCGAAAGACCAGAAAGCAGCGAAAGCATTTGCATTAACAGCCGAGAAGATCCTAACTTCCCCGCCGATTCCAGTAAACCCCGAAGCCGCGGCTCAGGCGGCACAAGCCCCGGCGCCAGTAGTTCTTGGTCCGACGCCCGAACAGGTATTGGCGGATCCCGCCCAGTTCGAGCAGGGTCGTGAACAGGCGGCGCAATATCTACGCGGAGAGGCCCAGGCGGCAAGGACGGCTGGCGAACGCGCGGAAGCGGTGCGGTATCGCGGCATGGCTAATGCGGTAGCAAATTCAACGCCTGAAACCTACCCGGCTATATTTGCGGGTATTGAGGCGGAGTTTGCACAAGGTTCATTGGTTCGTAGAACGCAGACTGGTAACGAAAGGTTCCAACAACAAACCGCCACGGGTCTTTTGGGCGCCACGGCCGAGGAAATACAACAGGCCGACCAGACGATTGCGGCGCGAGAGAATCTTGTCAAAACATTAGCGCAGGCGGCCGCGGTTCGGGCCCAGGCGCCTATTAAAGCGGTCCAAGGCGACGCGGCTGCAGACGACCTTAACTATCAGATACTTCAGGCGAAGGCCAATGGAACACCAGATTTAACGGGACCGGCTACCCCAACACAAAAAACAGTTACGCCTTCGGGCGATTTAACTCCGGAGGTCAGCCCGGTCCCCGATTTACAGCAACCACAACCACAGGAGGTGTCAGATGCCGTTAAAACAGGGCGAGAGCCAACAGGTGATCGGGCAAAATATCCGGGAGCTGCATCAAGGCAAAACATTCCGGCGGACCAGGCGCAAGATGGGGTTGAAAAAGGCGCAGGCGCAGAGCGTGGCGATCGCGCTGGCGGAGTCGCGGAAGGTCAAGTCGGGGCTGGCGAGCGCGTATTAGTACCCGCCGAACCCGCGAAGTACCGCGTTCATAAAGGGATGGTGGCGGAAGAGGTGGCGAAGCGGCGGGCGCAACTTGACCACAAGATCGTCAGTGCGCGTAAAGGTTTGGAGTATATTCAGGCAAATACACTGTTGCAAAACAGGTCTGATGCACAGCGGCAACTCGTGGGTGCGATAGACAAGTTGATGCAGAAACGCGATGCTATCACGCCGGCGGCGGTAGAGTCTGAACTGTACGCGGATCGTGTCAAGCGCGTCAAACGGGCTTCAAAGGCGTCGATTAAACGCTACCCGTCGGAGATTGCCCGGGCGATTATGCCGAAGGGGTTAAAACCGAATGCCGATGCGGTTGAGGAATTTGACGAACATATCCCGGCGCATTATCGCAACGACAAGACCGGCGCGCCAATAGATGTTGCGCTGGACGAACTCCGTACTGGCGTCGAGGATGAACGTGGTGTTCAGGTGCAAGGTGGGTTACTGCGAAAAGACGCCGGTCTGAAGGAACTGGGTGCCATGTTGCGCGAGAATGACCGGTTGGCCGGCATGAAACAAGCGGATATCGAGGAAGAGACGCCGGAATCAATCCTTAATCAGCAGGGCGTGGACGAGCAGAAGTGGTTTGAACATGAAAGCGAAGTTGTTGACCAGGCGAATATCAATGATGGCGACACGGTTCAGGTGCATGGTCGGACCCTGACTGCCAAGGAAACCAAAGAGGGCATAGAGTTGTCTGACGGCACGGTATTGCCGATTGTGGACGCCGGGGATCCAGCCGGCCAGATGCGGATTGACCTGATTGATGGCAAGAGTTCACTTAGGCGTAAGGCAGACTTGGTACTCGAAGCCAAGAAGGACGAGATTGACGCGGAACAGAATCGGCGGGATGCCGCAGTCGAGAAACAGGCCCGGGAGGATGCCGCAGAAGAGAAGAGGGTTGAGGCGGCGAAGGCGAAAGAGCTTGAGAAGCAGGCGCAAGTCATACCCGGGATGCCGGCTAAGAAGTCGAGACTAATGCCAGTCAAGAAGTCGTTGTTGGGAGAGGCGCCCCCGGGCGGGTGGACCCTGTGGGATAAGACGCCGGAGGCGGTCCGGAAGAGTGCTGACCTGACGACAACCGATGGAGAATCGAGGGTGTTGCCCGGGGCGCCGGAAGTAAGGTACACCGTGCGTAAAAGGGATGGTGAAATTAGGGTATCCTTCTTCCGGGATAAACCTACGCAACTTTCGGTATATGCCGAAGGTAGCACGGTCGAGGGTGCGTTCGATGCGGCATGGACCAGTTTTGCGGGTAAGGCCAGGAAAATACAGGTTGCTAAACCAGCCGCGGCGGAGGGTGTCGCTCAATCAACTGCCGGCATGTCACCGGACCTTGCATACCAGACGGAATATCAAAACTATTTACTTGGATTGTCTAAAAAGGCACCTTCGCCGCCAGCTAATCTCGAGCCGTTTGTAATCGAAAACTTGCAGCGGGCAGCCAAGCAAGGTGCGCAAGCGATTGAGAGTCGTCCCGTCAAGAAGTCCAAACTTCCGCCGAAGGTAAAAGAGCGCGCGGCCGGCCCCGGTCCTGCAACATGGACGCCGCTCGGTGATGCCTACGCCGGCGGTCAAATAGAAACGGACGATAACGGCGTCCGGTCCGTCGTCAAGGACGGCATACGCAGGACGCAGCCGGTCCGGATGATACCTTCCAAGGATGGTGTTCATTCAGGATTTGACAGTCCGGATTTACTGTTCAAGAAGGACAGTCTTGACTATCTGACAAAGAAAGAGGTCGCGGAGTTTCGTTCTCAAATTCAATTTAAGGCAACCGATAAAGAGGACCGTACGGAGACGGTAAAGGCCGAATCAAACACGGACAAACAGCAGCCTTGGGACACGAAGGCGGGGGATATCTACGATGGGCCGGATGGCGGAAACACCTATGTTTTTTCCAAAGAGACAAAACTCAAAGAAGCCCGCAAGATAGTAGAAGTTCTTAAAGAACAGGGTCTTCAGGCGCGAGTCAATGCGTGGCTTGGAAAACGTCCGGACGGTTCTACACAGAAGATGCCCTTGAGTCATTGGGATGTCCTTGTAGATAATGTTTCGGAGAGTTTATCAAAACAACTCGATAGATTGCGAGCGGTGAAAGCGGGCGAGGTTAAACCAGCAACTGAAGACCGTCCGGAAACCGGCAAGCAATACTCGCTGTCCGAGATATCCAAGGGCAAGACATGGGCGGAGGCGGAATTTACATCTGAGAAACATCGGGAAGATTTTGTCGCCAAACTGATTAACGGCAGGGCAACGAAAGATGGTGTTATGTATCGGATGAGAGCGGTAAAAGAGGGTGAATACACTTACGATGTTCAAAGAACAAGTGCAGGGGAATGGGAGTTGAACAAAGAAACATGGTCCAGTCGTCCTGCTGCTGCCGATATGGCCGCGGTGGAGGCGTTTGGGGCAAAACGTGAGAAGTCTAAGATGCCGCCATCCAAGACGGTCAACGCCGTCGAGGTGGACATTCTTAAGCAATCAGGGATCCCCAAGGCCGAGGTGTCGGACTATATATCCGACACGGTGGCTAATGGTGCCGCACTCCGCAAACATGCCGAAGCCGTCAATACGGGCAAGGAAACCGTGGAAGATGCTGCTAAGGCAATAACTGGCGATTGGGAAACCAAACAGGTCGAGTCAGTCGTCAAACCCGCCGAAGCGCCGCGTCCCGCCGTCAAATCCCCCGTTGCCAACCTATCCGACGCCGACCAGGCCAAGATGAAGGCTCTGCAGGCCGCCATGCGCAAGAAACTGCTGGGGCAGGTCAGCATAGGGCTGGATCCCGAGGTCCTCACCTTGAGCGCGCAGATGGCCGAATTGTACGTCAAGGGCGGCGTCAAGACATTTAACCAGTTTGCGGCCAACGTAAAGACCGACATGGCCGATATGTGGGACAAGGTTAAAGCGTACCTTCATTCGGCTTGGCAGGCGGCCGGGGCGACGGATAATACGCTGGATGATGTCAATCGGGCAGATGCGGCGGCAGCGGTGGCGGAATTGGACCAAGAAGCGGCGCCGGCAGAGGAAGTGGCACCAGAAGTACCGTCGAAGTTGCCGGAGCCAAAGAGCCAGCAGGTCGCGGATGTGGCGCCCGGGATGCAGATTGTCGAGCAATTCCACTCCAAGCGCGGCAAGAACGTCTATATCGTGACGATGGCCGACCGGGTGGAGCGGGATGCCTATCAAAGACTGGCCGCGCAGGCCCGGATGCTGGGCGGCAAGTGGTCGCGGGAATGGAAACCGACGCATAGCCCTGCCGGGTTCATGTTCAATCGGCGCGAGCAGGCCGAGACGTTTGTCAATTCCAACCAAGAAACCCCGGTGCCAGCGAAGGCAAAACTACCGCCAGGCCAAAGCGCGATCGCAAAGGCGTTCCAAGAGGGCGGCCGCGGGGCTGTGTTGCCGGACAGAGGCGTAAAGGGTTCTGGCGTAACGACTACTACCCCAAAAGAAACTGATTTATTTAGCTTGCAATCTAGCGAAGAAGGTATAGACTCAATAGTAGGAAGGGAGGCACGTCGTGATAGCTCCAAGCAAGATGAAGGAAGCGGCACGGAAGCATTGGCAGGAACACCGTCCGAAGATGTTTCGGCAGATGCAGAAGGCGGGGTCGTTGGACAAACTCCTGACCGAAGCGGCGGAGTCGACACAGAGGGAGTTAAGCGCCCTGATCGACAAGAACGTCCCGGTAGACCAGGCGTGGGAGATGGTGAGGGAAAACTACCTGCTCCTGCCGTCCGAAGAGGACGTGCCAAACCTGGGCGAGACGCCGTAGTCCAGCAGCCTACCCGCAATTTCCGCATTACCGACGACACCGTGTTGGGCGCCGGGACCCCGGCCGCCAGAATCAGTAATAACCTTGCCGCCATTCGACTGGCCAAGCAACTGACCGCCGAAGGGAGCCTGCCTACTCCCGCCGAACAAGCCGTCCTCATTCAATACGTAGGGTGGGGTGGCCTTCCCGGAATGTTTGAGAAACACCTTGGCTGGGCGTGGACCGCGCTTCAAGACAAAGAGACTCCTACTGCCGAACGTGAGGGAACGGGAACCAAGGATCCGTTGTGGTCCAAGCACAAGGAACTCCGCGAACTCATTACCCCGGAAGAATACGACGCTGCCGAGGGAAGCACCCTAAACGCTCACTATACCAGTCCGGATGTTATCAGTGGCATGTATAGCGCTCTGGAGCATTTTGGATTCAAGGGCGGGCGGATGCTGGAAACCTCTGCCGGCATTGGCCATTTCATCGGTCTGCAACCTGATTTTTCCCGCAAGACTACATGGGCCGCGGTCGAGAAAGATACCATCACCGGGATGATCCTCAAACTCCTGTATCCGGATGCCAGCGTCAACGTGCGCGGATACGAGAAAACGCCGTTGCCCGACAACTTCTTTGACGTGATTATGAGCAACGTCCCGTTCGGATCGTTTCAGGTATCCGACCCGAAGTACGACAAGCACAAGTTCATGATCCATGATTACTTCTTCGCCAAGTCGCTGGACAAGGTGCGCCCGGGCGGCATGGTGGCGTTCATTACCAGCGCGGGAACGATGGATAAACTGAACGATAGCATGCGCAACTATGTTTCTAAGAATGGCGGTCAGTTCATTGGCGCTATTCGCCTGCCTAATACCGCGTTCAAAGGAAATGCCGGCACGGAAGTGGTAACGGACGTGATATTTATCCGCAAGGTGATGCCTGGCGAGAAGGTTGATAATAGCGCATGGGACACTATTTCGGATGTTTCAGTGAAGGACAAAGACGGCGACAAGGTAGATATATCCGTCAATGATTACTTTAAGAAAAACCGAGACATGGTTTTAGGCAAGCTGACCGCGCAAGGTAGCATGTACACGGCAAACGAAATGACCGTGGTGGGCAAAGCAGAAGGACTGGGCGACAGGATTGCCGAAGCCGCGCAGAAGTTGCCGGCAGACATCATTACGGACCCGGTAAAGGATTCTTCCAAGAAGCTAAGGGATGCCGAAGCGCAAGAACCGATTGCGGCGCCGACTGATTTGCTGGAAGGCAATCTGACTATCCACAACGGCAAGGTGATGATTAAGGTTGGCGAGAATCTTGAGTCGGTTAAATTCCCGAAGGGCAGCAAGGATGCTTCCGCCAAAGTTACGCGGATGATTGTGATGCGGACCGCGGCGCGAAAGGTGTTGCAAACTCAGCACAAAGACGAGGCCGGGACGGTTATTCAAGACGCCATGGATGAGTTGAACAAGGCGTATGACTACTTTGTGAAACATCATGGGTTTGTCCATGCAAAAGAAAACAAGGACATCATTCTTGAGGATACTGCTGACGCTTCTTTGATTTTTGCGCTCGAAACATGGAAAGAGGAATCAAAGACCGGGGTAAAGACGGACATATTCACCAAGCGCCTGATTGTTCCGAAGGTCAGACCCGAGACGGCGGCTAATATCAAGGATGCTGCGAGCATATCGCTGAATGAGACCGGGGCGCTTGATTTCGATCGTATTGCAGAACTGCTCAAGATGGATCGGGTGGTGGCCGAGGACCAAGCGTTGAAAGAAGGACTGGCGTTCCGTAATCCAGAGAACGACACTATCGAGTCGCGCGGTGAATATTTAAGTGGTTTTGTGCGGCGCAAACTGGATGTGGCGCAGGCGGCGGCGGACCAGGACCCACAGTTCAAGGCCAATACCGAGGCGCTTGTTCCGGTTCAACCTAAGTGGAAAGAACATGGCGCTATTGGCACGAAGATGGGTAGCTCATGGGTAAGCGCGGACACCTATAAGGAGTTTCTTGCGGACTTGCTGGATATCAGTGAGGGGCGTTTACAAATTGACCATAACGAACATTCCGGCGCGTGGAACATTCAGGCTTCCCGAAAGTACGGCATGAACGCAAAGGAAAGCTCCACATACGGGGTTAGTCAGAGAAATAATGCGTACTGGATTCTGGACCGTCTCTTCAATGGCAAGGCTATGACGATATGGGAAACCGCTTCGGATGGTAGCAAGAGCATAAATATTGCGCAAACGGCGTTGGCGAAACAAAGGGCCGAGTTAATCCAGAATGAGTTTAATAAATGGCTATGGGCTGACGAACGGCGCACGGAGATGGAAACTCGGTTCAATAATATCATGAACGGGTTTGTGCCGAGGGAATGGGATGGATCCGGGTTATCGCTTGATGGGATGAGTTCGGTTTGGCAGGCAAAGCTGGCGGCGCCGGACCGTGAGTTTCAGAAGAATGGCATTGCGCGCGGAGTTCAGGGCGGCAACATGCTCATGGCATGGGAAGTCGGCGCCGGAAAAACAATAGCTATGGCGGCGACTGGCATGGAGATGCGCCGGCTGGGATTGGTCCGTAAGCCGTTATACGTGGTTCCGAATCACATGTTGGAACAATGGGCTGGCGAGTTCAGGGAAGCATATCCGTTGGCAAAACTCCTGTTGGCACGACCGGAAGACTTGGACAGCAAGGAAAAACGCAAGGCATTTGTGGCGCGGACCGCAACTGGCGACTGGGATGGCGTCCTGATCCGCAGGTCCACGTTCAAGATGATAGGTGTTTCGAGAGATACCGAACTGGCTTATATCAACGACGAAATGGCGCAATTACGCGAATCCTATGACCAGGCGCGGAGTAATCAGCAGGGTGGTCGCGAAACACGGGCGGTCAAGCAGTTACGGGCAGCGATGGAGCGCCTACAAGTCAAGATAGACCGGCTGATGAAGGCGGAAAGCAAGGATGTTGGCTTGACCTTTGAGGACATGGGCGCGGACATGCTGTTCGTGGATGAGGCCCATAACTACAAGGGATTGATGCTCAAGACTGGACGCGAACCGATACCCGGCTTGACTCATCAGCCGTCACAAACGGCCAT
>JAHJGM010000043.1 GCA_018824305.1 bacterium | reverse complement strand
CCATTCAAATCTTTAAAATATCGATGTACATTTAAAAATATTTTTGGCGTTATTTGGACATTTTGTCGTTTAATTGGAAGAAAAAGGTGTTAAATGTACCGCCGATGGCTATGGCTCCAAATAACTGTATGTAATTTTGAAATGTTTTTGTCTTAAAGCTCCGAAACGCGATAAAACTTGAGACCGATATCATAAACAGTGCTATGATTATGCCGATGAAAACAGAATCGCAATGATAACGGGGATCTGCATGGTGTCTTATTGATATAAGTTTCAAAATAGTATTGTACTATACTACTGTTTTTTAATTAGAAGGACCGAAAAGATGAATGAAATGATAGAGATAAAACATAAAAATTTTGAAGCCACTATCTTAAAACAGGGCGCGCAGCTCATCCACTTTCAACCACTCGGTGAAGAAAAACTTCTATGGCATACTGATTTGAACTATTTTGCAGAGGGCAAAGCGTTTCGTGGGGGCGTGCCTGTGTGCTGGCCGTGGTTTGGAAAGGCTCAATTTCCCGTGCACGGATTTGCACGGATCATGGAGTGGGAGCTTGCAAGCAGAGTGGATGAAGAGGATGATGTTGTGCTTGAATGGAAATTGAATGATAGTGCAAAGACAAGAGCGATCTGGGATCATCCTTTTGAGATACGTCTGAAAATGGTGCTTGGCAGGTCATTGCAGATGGAGCTTTCTGTAGATACAGATACGCAGACGACAGGCGCATTGCATAGCTACTTTTATGTGAATGATCTGGATGAGGTAAAGGTCGGCGGACTGGGAGAAAAGTATCTCGATGCCTTGGACGGTCATGCCTTACATGTAAGCAGCGAGCCTAGTTTGACGATTGAGAGTGAAGTAGATCGAGTCTATGTGTCTGCATCGGATATGACGACATTGCAAGAGAACAAAAGAACAGTTGAGATCCATCATCAAAACTTTAGTGATGTCGTAGTGTGGAACCCGTACAAAGATCTGCCTGACATGGAAGAGGGGAGTTATAAAAAGATGCTTTGCATCGAGACAGCAAGGATAGCCAAGCCTTTTGAGAAAAAGGACTTTATGGGCTTTACATGTAAGGTTATTTAGCCTTACATGTAAGCGTTTTACAGAGTCTCGATATTTACGAGCTCCACGCGTTCACAACCTTTTTTGAGGAGCTTTTTATTGTTTGCATCCTCTTCGGCAAGAACGAGCAGGTCTGCAAAGTCGTTTTTGGATACTTCTAAAGTGTGCAGCTCTTTTATTGTTTTGATCTTTAGTACTGCATCCATATTGGTTGTGAGAGTTATATTTCTGTAGCCTTTTGCAAACTCCGACTTGATCAGTTTTGCTATCTTCTCATTTTCAAGCAGGTCGCTTATCGAAATCTCTTCATTGAGATCACTTTCGCATAATATTTTATATGTCACCACAATATTTCCATCCATATCTGCATATCCTCAGTTTTTCTATGATTGCAGTCCATTATAGACAAAAACGGAAAAATGTACAAATAATCTGACGATCTGACATGAAAAATACATAGAAAAAGGTCTCTAGATTTTTATTGAGCCAACTCTACCTTTATCTTCCTTGATGCACTCAGCCCTTTTTCGTCAATAACAGTTACGCTAAACTCACCGAGTTTTGGTTTCCAAAACAGAGGTTTGTTTGATTCGCTATTGCCTACAAACGCTTTATCGACATACCAAAATGCCTTATGTGAATCTGCATCTAAGATGGCTGTAAAGGGGATGCGGCTCTCTTTTATTTTGTCGGGTTCTAGTGTATATATCAAGCCTTCTGTCGGGGATTGAATCGTTGGCTCCGAACTTATCTGCGTGTTTTTCGTACATCCGCTCTCATAGGGAGGAGGAGATTTTTTCTTGACTCCTGCCATAAGGAAAATCTCTTGAATATCGCTTGGCCAAAACTCAAATACTTCCATCTTTGTTTTGCCTTTAACTTCTTTACACGCTCTTAGACCTGTTTTGATGTTGATAGGTATTTCTCTGTAAACATTTGAGACGGTGATGGGCGATACACCCGGAATAAACCATCCTTTTTTTACTTTGGGACACAGTTTGCTCGGAAGTGCTCCCGTGCTCTCGCAGATATCGACTTTAGATATATTTAGCAGGGCAGGCGATGTGTCATTTGCAAACACATCCTTTTCATCTAATGCCCTCATAATGTTAAAAAACAGCGGTCCCGCTGCCTCACGTCCTACGAAATTTGGATTTGGAGTGCCGTCAAAATTTCCTATCCATACGAGTAAGATATATTTATTTCCTATGCCGACGCTCAAAGCATCTCTAAACGCAAAAGATGTTCCCGTCTTCCAAGCGTATTTTTCCTCTTTTTTATGTACCCCGACGATACTTTTTGTCCCAACAGACGGATTTTTACGGAGCATATCTAGTGTCAGATAAGCGCTCTCAGCGGAAAGGACTTTTGTCTGTGTTCGATTTTGATCATCTTTGATGAGATGCACATCTTCAAGCTCTCCGCCATTGGCGATAGCCCCGTAGAGTTTTCCGATCTCAAGAGGTGTTACTTCCATCCCGCCAAGGGCGATGGACATTCCATAAAATGAGGGGTCTTTCATATCAGATACCCCGGCATCTTTTAGAAATGTATAAAAACTTGGGGTTGTAAGTTGGGAAGCCAGACGAACCGCAGGTACATTTCGACTGTAGATAAGAGCTTTTGTCGCAGAGATGGGACCTAAAAACACGCGGTCATAATTTTCAGGCGTATATGCCTGAAGACGGTAGGGCGTGTCTTTTAAGAGGGTATTTGGATGGATGAGACTTTGATCCATCCCCAAAGCGTATACAAACGGTTTGAGCGTCGATCCGGGTGAGCGTTTTGCAGTGATACCGTCTACCTGACCGAGTATTTTTTCATTATAAAAATCTGCCGAGCCGACCCACGCTTTGACTTCCATGCTTTTTTTGTCGATAAGAAGTGCGCAAGCGTTTGTAAACCCTTTGGTTCTACTTTTATTAAGCCAGTTTTTGATCTCTTTTTCAAGGATGTTTTGTTTATTTATATCTAAAGTCGTATGGATGATGCCTGAGTTAAATTTGTCTCTTTCGAGATAATTGACAAAATGGGGTGCGAGAAATGGGAACTCCTCTCTTGTATATACATGTAAAGGGAGATTGATCCAGGCTTTGTTGTCCTCTTTGTCTTTTGGACTCAAAGTCTCTTGATAGAGCGCATTGAGATGATCTCTTGCGGTGATCATATTTTTATATCCCTCTTCGTTTAAAGGATTTCTTTTTGTCGGATTTTGAGGAATGACGACGAGTGAGAGCGCTTGGGGGATATTTAACTCAGAGACGCTTTTATGAAAATATATTTGGCTTGCCGCTTCGATCCCTTCGATATTTCCCCCATAGGAAACAGAGTTAAAGTAAAACTCTAAAATCTGCTGTTTCGTGTAATGTTGCTCCAGCCAGAGGGCGTAAAATATCTGTTGCAGTTTTCCGCTTATCTCGCGGGATTTTAAGTTAAAGGCTACTTTGGCGACTTGCATGGTGATCGTCGAAGCACCGACGCGTCTGTCATATGTTATATATGTCGAGACAAATGCACGCCATAAGGAGGGAAAGTTTACGCCCGGATGAGAGTAAAAATATTTATCTTCATACATGATGGTCGCATCGACTACGTGTTTTGATATAGCATCATAGGGAACCCATAAGCGGTATTTTTCATCATCTGCAAGTGTCAGCCGCAGCGGGTTATTGTTTGCATCTTTATAGAGAGTAGAGTAGGTATGCCAAGCTAGAATTGTTTTGTCCGGAACCTGATACCATTTATAAGCGAAGAATCCTCCCAAAAGGAGGATAAAAAGAGCTAAAAAGAGTTTTTTCAAAAAGTGTCTGCCGACTTGACTTTCATTTTTGATGCGGCAGTATGTGAGATGATATCAGGATCGTACATAGACGCTGCAGAAGCTGATGGAACGATAAAATCACCCGCAGCCGTTGCTTTTACTTTGTAACGAAGTTCAGTAAGGGTGTTTGAGAAACTTGCATAGAACACAACACGGTCTTCGCGTACATCTACATAATCAGATTTCCAATCTCCATTATCTCTAGGAACTGAATCGCGAATCACTTCAAATCCGCCCGGAAGCAGATCGATGAGTACGACATTTGAGATATAAGATTTGTCGAGTGCGCGCACTTTGATGCGTACTTCGAGTTCATCACCTTGTTTTACTTCATGCACGATAGTTCCATTTTTATCGACATACTCTTTAAATATCTCAATCCCTTTTGCAAGAGGTTGGCTTTGAGGGTTTTTATCGTACCCTGATTGTACAAGCTGATAAAACAGAGGAGATTTTGACTCGATTGTCAATTCAGGCTCTTGTAAAGGCACTTTTGCCATCATAAACGGTTTTATGACTGATTTTGGAAGGGCGACTTTTTTCTTCCCGACCGTATAGAACTCTAACTCGTCTTTTCCATATTTTTGTTCATTTCTTTGTGAATAAGCACTCAAAGCAAGAACAGTGTATGAAGCTGAAATGGTGTTGAGTTTCCCTTGTATCACCGGTTTTAAAAGCGGCATGATGTTGTCATCGACATTCAATTCCATATCTGGAAAATGTGTTGATACAAGATAGATATACTGAGCATTCATCGTCAGGTTGGACTGGAAGTCGGTATAACCTGTCTCATATGAGGGATCAAAATCTTTTATCAGTTTATGTGCGACATCAGATTTTTTGAGCAGCATATATGAAGCTGCCATGTATGCTGAAGTGATATCTTTTTTCCAGTCGTCACCGCTTTTTTGAAGCTCATCATGGAGATCGACAAGGTAGTTGGTCGCTACCTCCTGGTTTCTTATAAGGAGATATATCGCCATAGCTCTGCGTCGTGCTTCTTCCATATTGGAAGTTTCTTTTCTGGCGATACTGCGAAGATAATCCATCCCTCCGTCATAGAGATTTTTTGGAATGGATACTGATGTGCTAGTATCTTTTAGTTCAGTTAAAAAGTGCATCGCATAAAGTGAAGCAAATTCATTTGTATAATTTGATGATGGCCATAGGGAAAATCCACCGTCTCCCATCTGACGAGTCTGGAGCATAGAGATAACGGCATTTGCTCTTGTATCGACTGCAATATCTTCAAACTTAGATGATTTTGATAATGCCACCCATGGAAATGTCTGAGAAACGATCTGCTCAGTACATCCATGCGGATACGAAGCAAGATAATCAGTCAAGCCCGTTGCCAAGACAAACGGTGAGTTAGATGCGGAGAGTGTTTTTGATGCCAGCTCTTTATAAAGTGTTCTATCTGACTTGATCACTCCGACATCTTTTTTGTATCCGGCTGTTACGGTTGTTTCATAATTTTGTGCAGGTCTGATACTCAATGTTGCAGTGCGCGTTTGAAACACATCTGCATTTTTAGCTGTAAAGGTGATTTTACCCTCACCTAAAGAGTCGGTTGCCTTAACTCTAAATGTGACTTTGTCTTCATCACCCTCTGATATCTTTTTAGTCACTTTCTTTTGTGAAAGCAGTTTTAGGTTATTGCTTAGATCGATGGAGATATCGACAGGCACATCTTTGCCGCTTCCTTTCATGGCATTACTTACGCCGACAGTCACTTCAAATTCATCGTTAGGTGCAGCCATAGTCAGTACATTTGGAGAGAGTACAAACGGACCGCGAACCTCTGTTTTTGTATAAACAGAACCCATCGCTTCATCACTGACAGCTACAGCCATAACTTTTAGTGAACCGTTAAAGGTGTCAGGGACTCTAAATTTAAGTTCTTTTTCATTGGTATCGGCATCAATGACACCTGACCAGTACACAGCAGGTTTGTCTAGTGTTCTTTGGAAAGGATTAAGATTGGCTCCTAAGGCACTTTTTGCCATAGCTTCCATCATATCTCCACCGATTCCTGAAGCTTCAACATAACGACTGAACTCAGGTAAGATAAGGTCGAGTATTTGAAAAGTTTGAACAAGAAGTGCTCTTTTTTTCAAAAAGTGTTTAAGCGGGTCTGGAAGTTCATATTTTGCAACTTGAAGTATTCCCTCATTTATGGCATAAACAACAATTTTTGCTTTTCTGTCTGTTTTATATTTGATACTTAGCTCTTCGCCCGGCTTGATAAGTTTTGGTGTTTCTAGGTCTATCTTAATACGACGTTTCTCACTATTGATATTAAATGGAGCGACAGTATATGAGAGCGGCGAAGTAAAGATCTCTTTTGAGTCGATAGAACGGACAAAAGTCACATTGACATACGCATTTCCCTCTAAACCAGCAGGAAGTACAATCTTTTGGATTGAACTTTTTGTTGTCGTGCTAAACCATTTATGGGCATGTACAGCGTCGCTTTCAATCGTTATAAGACCTGTTCCTGTATATGGCGCGACGATATTCATCTCGATCTCTTCACCGGGTTTATAAGTCTGTTTATCTAGTTTGATCGTAAGTTCTGCATCTTTTTCCAATGCGCCGGTCATGTTTCCTTTTGTTGCGACATAATAGTCGACACTTGAAAGAAGTTTTCCGTTTTCATCTGAAATATTTAATGTGAAATCACCACCTAAATGGGTGTCTAATTTAATATTTGTACCCTCCGTATCGATTGAAAACGGTTTTGAGAGCACGTTATCTTTTTGGATAACAGTCTCATATCTATAGCGGCCGTCTCTTTGTTTTGTAAGAACTGAGAGACGTTTGTTGTAAATGACATCGAGTTTTAAATTTTTAAGAGCTATTTTATTTAACTGCGGATCAACAGCTATAAAATTGAGCGATCTGTCTTGATCTTTTTTTAAGTAAGAGATGTCGCCGTCTGCTTTTACTCCCAGCATGTAACTTGCATCGGAAATGAGAGTCATTGCTTTTGCTCGCACGCTTCTTCCTCCATCAGGTTCAAAACCTTCGGCTTCAAAGTTAAGGCGGAACTCACCGCTGTCATACGGTACTAAAACATCAAATGAGGCAAAACCTGCTTTGTCGGTTTTCATATCGTTGAACTCTATGTTTTCTTGACGAAGAATTTTTTCATCCAGATGCGGTGCTACAAATCTATAGTCTGCAAATTTCCCGAAGTGAAACTGTGTCGGTGCTACTGTCGCACGGGCATGAATATTTCTATTTTGTGCAGGAAGACCGAAGAGATTTGAAAGTGTCACTTCAGCTTTTATATCTTTGAGCCCTATCCATCCCGAAGCTAGATGGGGATTAAATCTGGTTTTTATCTTCATCGTGTCAGGTTGAAACTCTTCAACTGAAAAAGATGCTCCTCCCAAATAATCTTCGTTTTCATACCCTGAAGATGTTTTAGTCGGAAGATAGACACTAAAAGTGTAATTTCCTGTCGGGCTCACTAAAGAGGTTGGCATATCGATCTCAAACAGACCGCTTTTATCGAGTGAAAAATCTTCTTTATAGATCAGTTTATTTCGTGCATCATACACTTTTGCACGGACTACAGTTCCTTTTTGAAGATTAAAATTACCTTGTTTAACGATGGAAGCAAGATGTACGTTTTCGCCCGGTCTATATATACCACGGTCACTAAATGCATAAGCAGAGAGTTCATGATCTTTATCCGTATCGGATGAACTGATTCCACCGATATCAAATTGAGAAAAATTGATATTTCTTGTGTACTCTTCATACGGTATAAAAGAGAGGTCGTTGTCTTTTTTGACAACAATGACCGTCGGTGTTTGGGCATGCACATAGCTATTGAGATTTATAAAGCTCACTTTGCCACCAGATGAGGTGTATTTAGAGTCGATTGCCTGCCCATTTTTTCCAAGTACGCTGACTTTAGCTCCACTGACAGGTTTACCTGAAGAGATCGATTCAACAAAAACATCTTTGCTTCCATCACGAGCTTTTTTGACGACAATACCCATATCTGTGACAACAATAAGTCTTTGATCGCTTAAATAATAATCCCTCGTGTGTTGTTTGATATTGTAATCTTCAACCTTGACAAAAAAGATACCGCTTCCATGGTTGCGTAGGTATTTGGAGAGATCTAGCGACGCATAGTTTTGATCTTTTGGATTCGTTTTAGCTAGTGAAATAGTCTCTTCGAGTTGTTTATCCGTGATATTTTCAGCATTAAATGTGTACGACTTGAATTCAGGTGATGTCATATCTCCATTGGTCTGAGAGACAAGGTGGTTGATCTGCTCATCTTGTAGTTTTTGTACGGTGACTTTCAATCCTGAGAGACCTCGAACCGCAAAGCTAAGTTTCTTCTCTCCCGATAATGCAAGAACCGAACCCTCTCCCATTATCTTTAATTCTGTCGGATAAGAGGGAATAGAACGCCCCTCTTTTATATCGCGGCGAAGCTCAAATCCGTTAATAGATTTCATACCCTTTAGTAGCGTCACATATACACTGCCGGGGAAAGGTATTTCTGATTTTATAAAATAATCTTTTGAAGATGTTCCCTGAATCGGTAATATTGTTATATGAGATATAGCGTTGCTATTGTTAAAAGTAGTAAGGTCAGATTTGTTTCTCAAATCTATTGCGATTGAAGTGTACTTAGAGAACTCTTCAAAAGTTACGGCATCTGTTAACGAGATATGAAATATCTGTTCAGGATTGCCGTCTTTGTCGTTTATAATAGAATAATCTGCTTCGTTAAGTTTTAAAAAGCTGTAAATATCGGGAATAAGTTTTTTACTCTCTTTTGGTTCATAAATAAAAGTATTTCCAAGAGTCGTTTTTACCCCTTTTCCTAAAATGAGTGATAGGTAATACTCTTTTTCCATAATGGGAATGGTATTTGAGCGTAAATAAGCTGTTTTAAGATTTGGTTCATAGGTGAGTTCAAAAGGGATTATTTTTGAATTTGCCAAATCAAGAAGTTTAAGATTTTGTTCTAATGAGCTCTTGTCAACGGGATGCGTGAAAGTAATGGTCGCAAAAATATTGTGATCTTTTCCACCAGCGATATCTTGTTCAAGGTGCATACCTTGAATAGATGCCTGAAAATAGGGAGTTACCCATTCAACACTATTGTTAGTCAGTTTAAGAGCATTTTTGTCAAAGAGGCTTTGGTCTAAACGGACAACAAAATCTTGACTAGCTGGCCAATCCTGTTTTGGTATAAATGTAAGTGTTTTTTCTCCACTCCACATCCATGCACCTGATATGGCAGGAGAGATAGATACACCTTTTATCACCTCTTTGTCTATCATATTTAAAGGAGCGATAGGAGAGCTTAATTGTTTTTGATAGTTTTTATTATGCATATCCGCTGTGTTTTGAAAAGTGATACTTAAATTATCGGGTCGATCATAACGTGTAACAGATGGAAACGATGTTGAAGCGATTTTTAAAGATGCTTTTCCATCGGAGTTAAAATATATATACGCTAATGCCCCAAGAGCAACTAAAAAAACAGATACTATCCCCACAAATTTTTTGTTAACTTTTTTAAACATGAAAAACCTTTAATAATTTTTACCAATAATTTCAAACATAATATATCAACACACTTTAATGAATGCTTAGATAGGAAAATGTATGCTAAAAGAAGGTTGAAGAGTATGGGTGATTTTTGTTTAGATACAGGGAAGTAAATGGAGTCTTATAAGATGAAAAGGTCTTACATATAAGCGTTTTTAAAAGACGCTTACGGTGTAAAGAGGAGAGTCTTCATCCTCTTGTTCCAAAAAAAGTTCGATACTTTGAATCTCGTAATTGCCTGTGTGGCTGATCTCTATCTTCTCTTCTTGGACATTCATAGGAAATACTAGCTCAAACTCATCCATTGTCTTGATGAGACGCTCTGCCAGAGTATCTGCGTTTTCTATTAAAATACCGTCAAATTTGGTTTCTATGATATCTTCAAGCTCGCCTAGACGTTTAAATACCTCTTCGTCCGCTTGGACTAGAAGCTCATCTTTTTTAGATTCGATCACTTCGACTAGAAGTTCTTCTCCGCAGTAGGGACAAAAGACAAAAGGAGGAAATGTCCCTTCGATGATGATGTTGTCTAGGCAGTTACACATTTTTAAGTCCTATTTTGATTCTAAGATCTCGATACTCTCTATCTCGTCTCTCATAGCGATAGAATCTAAAACGCTCATACTCTCTGCATCATTAGCTTCGATACCGCCAAATACTGTGTGAACACCGTCAAGGTGAGAACACGGTACAAAACAGATAAAGAATTGGCTTCCGCCAGTGTTTGGTCCAGCGTGAGCCATAGAGAGAGTACCCTTTACGTGCTTGTGAGTATTTTTCTTAGTCTCACATGGGATCGCCCAACCCGGTCCGCCTGTACCAGTTCCGCTTGGACAGCCGCCTTGAGCCATAAAACCAGGGATAACGCGGTGAAAGTTAAGACCGTTGTAAAAACCGTCACTGACAAGATGAGCGAAGTTTGTTACAGTGATAGGAGTTTCTTCAGGATAAAGTTTTACCCACATAACACCTTTGTTCGTAGTAAACTTAGCCCATTGCATCTTAGCCAGTTCGTCTTCGTTGATATCGTATTTTTTTAGTTCTTTTCCAAAAAATGACATTTTATTACCTTATTTAGATTTGTTTTTGAAATTATAGTCAAAGTTTTGCTAGAAGTCTAATTTTGTATCTCTTTAAAGTTTTATTTTGCTCCGATTTTTAATAAAACAACTTTGGTCGTTTTTAAAAGTATTATAAAGTCAGCCCAAAGTGACCAATTCTTTATATACCAAACCTCAAGATCATTTCTTTCTTTAAATGTAAGATTATTCCTACCGCTAACCTGCCAAAGACCAGTTATACCAGGCTTTACTTTTAGAATAAAATCTTTATTATCCCCAAGTTCATTAGATTCATTGACCATATATGGTCTTGGACCAACTAAACTCATTTCACGTTTAAGTACGTTTATAACTTGAGCAAGTTCATCAAGTGATGTTGATCTTAATACCTTTCCAACTTTTGTAATTCTTGGGTCTTGCTTATATTTATGAAACTCTTCGTAGTACAAGATTTCATCCGGGTTTTCTTTGAGATAATGCTCTAATAATTTATCTGAATCTTTATGCATAGTTCTGTATTTATAGCAGATAAAATCATTATCATCTTTTCCTAATCTCGGTTGTTTGAAAAATATTGGGCCTTTTGAATCTAATTTTATTGCAATGCTGATTAGCATATGAATGACAATAAATAAAGGCATTATTAGT
>JAHJGM010000042.1 GCA_018824305.1 bacterium | reverse complement strand
GTAGATCTCTCCTTTGCCGTCGGAGTCTATGATGATGTCATTATTACCTGCTATGTAAGTATCGAAATCGTTTCCGCCTTTGAGGATGTCCGATTCATTGTCTATAGTCCCATAGCCATCATACCCCATCAAGGTATCGTCTCCCTCTCCTCCGTAAAGTACGTCGCTGCCTTTACCGCCTATAAGCATGTCGTCACCCTTTTCTCCGAACATTAGGTCGTTTTTATCGGTGCCTTGGAGGGTGTCGTTGATGTTAGCGACACCTACACCTTTAGATAATATATCATCTTTATTATCGACACCGACGATAACATCCCCGTCAATCGAAACATCTTGAGCATAATTTGAAATCAAATAATTTTTTGCGGTTTGAATATTGAATGAAATAGGGTCATATAGACTGCTTTTTGCAGTTTCACTTGCTATTTTATCGGCATGGATATATGCCATACGCTCTATATCTTTATAGTTCTTTTCATTCGGTGTAGGATCATAAAGACCAAAAAGGTTTGATTCTTCTATGACTCGGCTATAATTTCCGGATAATTGGTCTGCATTTGAATCGTATCTTATTTGAAACCACGCTTCTGCTCGGTTACCATCATTTATGGATTTAAGCAGACTAGGGGCACCGGCTGTTCCTAAACGGTAGAGTTGGGAAATAACAGCTTGACGCTCTTGTGAATATGGTACTAACTCTGTAGAAAGCGCTTTTTCCTCAACTCTCTCCAATCTTAATTTAAGAAGATCGGTGGCGTAGGAGTCTTGTTGGAGTTGGATTTTCTTATTGATTTCCGATACTAAGAGAGCTGATTGGGCAGTAGTTGGATTTGGAATTGTTTTGTAATTGTTGATAAGCTTGATGACTTCATCTAATCTAGCATTTGCATCTGCATCACTTTCACCTGTTTTTTTGATGTAGGGAAGTAAATCCGTCTTTAAAGTACCGACATTTTGCATAAGGTCATAACCGTAACCCATAGCGATACTTTTGCCTTCAAAAATGGCAATGGTAACATCCAAATTAGAATTTTCAAACTTTTCAAGCATTGAAACTAGCTCTGCTTCGTAGGTTGCATAATCTTGAGTTGTAATATTTAATGACACAATAGTCTCCTTATTTTACTGTAAAGTAATAGCACATGTCTTGGCGTTCGTTTGTTGGCGTATAGCGACTGATGACAATGATGGTTTTATCTTTTATTTTTTTATCTACCTTACTCTTTGGGTTATAATCAATAAAATGATTAAGTCCGAAAAAAACGAGATAATATTTTTCTTTATATTTAGCGATGCGGAGACCTTCATAGTCTAAATTAATACTTTGATAACTTGTAAGATCTAAATCACCCATTTTAATAACAATTTTTGGCAATTCTTTCATTTCTAAAAAACTATGAAATGTCTGCACAAACTGCATCGGTTTACCTAGCTGATCCATTAAATCATTTTGTTCATCGATCTTCCCTTGTACCAATTCACTTTTACTTAAATCAAACCACTGGATCGATTCAATCTGCTCATACCAGTATTTACTGGCATAAGCACTATAGTCTCTAAAAAAGACGAACTCTTTTTTCCCGTCGTTGTTAATGTCTATTTGAGTAGTCTTAACATCATTCATAATGTGACTTCGACTCGAAACATCCGCTTTTTTCCAAGGCACATCAGTAAACTCTTTGTGTAACTCTGGCATATAGCCGTTGTGCTGATGCATATCATCATAAAATATTGCATAAAAATGTCTACACATCTCATCATCCTTACTCATGGTAAGTACAGGATAACCTTTTGTATTTATTTTTTCCGCAAAAAGTGAAATAAATATTGCAAAAATTAAAAATATACTTTTCATCACGCCACCTCTCTTATTTGATTTATTTGTTCTACATGTAAAGAATTACTTCCGACGCTAATGTTCTCTGCCCACATACTGCCTGTAATGTTTGCATTGTCTCCTGTCGTGATACTATCACTTCCACTTTTATTAGTGACCGTCGCGTACTCTCCTGCCGTTACTGTATCGGCTCCACTTCCTGTTTCTATGGTTGCATCGTTTCCTACCGTGATGGTATCTGCTCCGCTTCCTCCGTCTATGACATTACCGTCATTGTTTGCGTTGAAGGTATCGTTACCGTCTCCGCCATATAGGCTAAAGCCTCCTGTTGATGGACTGCTCATGAGAGACATCGTTGCTACGCCCGTAAGAGTCTGACTACCGCTATTGACTTGGAAGTGGTCATCACCTCCTCCGCCGTCTATGGTACCTCCACCTGGTAATAGGTTTATGAGATTAGAATTATCATCTGCCGAGAAACTGCTTCCTGCCCAGTGGACTATGTATGCCGGGTTGTTTTCATAGTGGTCTATGTAGGTTTTACCGTCTTTATCTGTAGCGTAGATAGGTATTTGGTATTGGTGCCATTCATCTGTGGTGTTTACTGTTACGTAGGTTGCTCCTGTGGGAGCTGTGGTTTGTTTGGTACTGCTTTGTAGTTGTATGCCAAGACCTACATCTAAGATATGGTCTTCTCCCTCAGTTGTCTCGGAAGGTTGGAGATCTTTTACTGTAAGTGTATGCCCTGTTTTACTGTCTGTTATGGTGAGGGTAGTACCATCTAGTTTGTAACTTAGGGTTCCGTTTGTGTAGGTTCCGTCTCCTAGAGAGTCTGTTCCGCCTGTGAGCTGTTTGCCTTCAAAGTAGATCTCTCCTTTGCCGTCGGAGTCTATGATGATGTCATTATTACCTGCTATGTAAGTATCGAAATCGTTTCCGCCTTTGAGGATGTCCGATTCATTGTCTATAGTCCCATAGCCATCATACCCCATCAAGGTATCGTC
>JAHJGM010000041.1 GCA_018824305.1 bacterium | reverse complement strand
TGTCGTGAGCATACTGTTCATAAAGAGATGAAATTATAATTAGCCTATAAGTAGAAAATCTTCTACTTATAAGTTCACACAGGCGAATAGCTCCAATGGTAGAGCGCCGGATTCCAAATCCGATGGTTGCGGGTTCGAGTCCCCCTTCGCCTGCCACTAGATTTTCAATAAATGATTCTTTAGAGATTTATTTATCGGAAATGTAATTGTAGATAGGATTGATAATGAAAAATTTAAATAGTTATATCAGAGATGCAAAGCTAGAACTTAGCAAAGTTATTTTTCCAAATAAAATGCAAGTGAAGCAAGCTTATATTTCTGTTGTTATCGTTGTAACATTTATATCGCTATTTTTAGCATTAGTAGATTTTATCATGTCTTCAACTGTTTCAGCTTTACTAGGTTAAGGAAAAAATATGGCACATCAATGGTATTCAATTCAGACATATTCTGGAAGTGAACGTAGTGTTAAAGCTGCAATACAAAATATAATTATTGAACAAGGGTTACAAGAATCTATCAAAGATCTGCTTGTTCCGACTGAAGACGTTATTGAAGTAAAAGAGGGTAAAAAAAAGATCACTGAAAGATCTTTATACTCTGGATATGTATTTATATATATTGATTTAAACAATGAGTTACAACACCTAATCCAATCATTACCACGTGTATCTGGTTTTGTTGGTGAGGCAAATCACCCGACTCCACTTAGTGAAAGTGATATTCAAGTAATTCTTGATCGTGCAAACAATCGTGCTGCACCTAAACCAAAAGTCTTTTTTGATTCGGGTGAAATGGTACGTATTGTTGATGGTCCGTTTGCAAACTTTACAGGTACAGTGGATGAGTATGATCTAGAGCATGGTACATTAAAACTTAATGTATCAATCTTTGGTCGTGCAACACCTGTAGATATATCGTACACTCAAGTAGAAAAAATAATTTAACTCAACAAAAGGAAGCAACATGGCAAAAAAAGTTACTAGTTACATCAAACTACAAATTAACGCTGGCGCTGCTAATCCTGCACCTCCAGTAGGTCCAGCATTAGGTCAACGCGGTGTTAATATTATGGAATTTTGTAAAGCATTTAATGAAAAAACAAAAGATAAGATGGGATTTAAAGTTCCAGTAATCATTACTGTTTACAGTGATAAAAGTTTTTCATTTATTACTAAACAACCACCGGCATCACAATTAATTATGAAAGCTGCTGGTCTTAAAAAAGGTACTGACAATGCTCTTAAAAATAAGATTGGGAAAATAACAAAAGCTCAACTTATGGAAATTGTTAAAACTAAAATGGAAGATTTAAATACTACTGATGTAGATATGGCAGCAAACACAATTGCCGGTTCTGCACGTTCAATGGGTGTTGAAATCGTAGACTAATATCTACAAGTGTACTAAAGATCAACGACCGCATTGATTCATATATGTACACGACCAGATAACTTTATGTTATCTTAAAATTTGCGGCAGAAATCTTAGGAGATATTCAAATGGCAGGAAAACGTTATAAACAATTAAAAGAAAAGATAGATACAACAAAAGTCTTTACAGTTGCAGAAGCAGCGGTATCAGTAAAAGATCTAAAATCAGCAAAGTTTGATGAGACAGTTGAGATAGCATTAAATCTTAATGTTGATCCAAGACACGCTGACCAAATGGTTAGAGGTGCGGTAGTTCTTCCACACGGTACGGGTAAAGTTGTACGTGTTGCAGTATTTGCAAAAGGTGTAAAAGCTGATGAAGCAAAAGCTGCGGGTGCTGATATCGTTGGTACTGACGACTTAGTTGAGCAAATTCAAGAAGGTATCTTCAACTTTGATGTAGTTGTTGCTGCTCCGGATTGTATGGGACTTGTTGGTAAAATAGGTCGTATTCTAGGGCCAAAAGGTATGATGCCTAACCCTAAAACGGGAACAGTTACTCCAGATGTTGCAACAGCTGTTAAAAACGTAAAAGGTGGCCAAGTTGCTTTCCGTGTTGATAAAAAAGGTAATATCCATGCAGGTGTTGGTAAAGTAAGTTTTGAAGCAGAAAAACTAGCAGAAAATATTTCTGCTTTCGTTGGTGCGATTAACAAGCAAAAACCTGCAGCAGCAAAAGGGCGTTACATTAAAAATGGTGTATTAAGCCTTACTATGAGTCCAGCAATTAAATTAGATTTAATGGAATTGATGGATATCAGATAGTTTAAATAGCCAAGTATGTCTTGGCTACTTAATGTAAAGTTTTTATTTTGTGATAGTTATATCTCAGAATAAAGATTTTCATTTTTTTGAAAATCTGAATTACTTGGACTAGAGATAGTTGGGGGCATCTACATAATCGTAGTAGCTTAATAGGCCTTTCCCTCCCCGCTTGAAGTTATGTCTGGAAAGGAGATTTATATGTTAAAGTCAAAAAAAGCTGAAGTAATTGAGCAATTAGCAAATTCTCTTCAAAACTCTACTGCTGTAGTTGTTTGTGATTATAAGGGTTTGACTGTTGCTGAGCTAGAAACATTACGTAGAGCTGCAAAAGTAAAAGACACAAGTGTTCAGGTTGTAAAAAACACTTTGGCAATGATAGCTTTAGAAAAAGCTGGTATGTCAGGTTTGAATATCAAAGATACAAATATCTTTGTATGGTCAAATGACGTTATCGCTGCTTCTAAAGTGGCATCTGATTTTGCAAAAAGCAATGATAAGTTTGTTATCAAGGCTGGTTACTTGGATAAAGAACAAGCTGATGCTGCTAAAATTGCTGCATTTGCAAAACTTCCAGGACGCGAAGAACTTCTTGGTATGCTTGCTTCTGTTTGGATGGGTCCGATCAGAAACTTCACAATCGGTTTAGATGCGCTTAAAAGACAAAAAGAGGAAGCTTAATCAGCTTTCTTAATATAGAAAAAGACATAACTATTTAGTTATACAAAAAAATAAAAAATGGAGAACACTATGGCTGTTACTAAAGAAGACGTATTAGAATTCATATCTGGATTATCTGTATTAGAGTTATCTGAACTTGTTAAAGAGTTTGAAGAAAAATTTGGTGTATCTGCTCAACCGGTTGCGGTTGCTGGTGGTGCTGTAGCTGCTGAAGCTGCTGAAGAAAAAACTGAATTCGATGTTGTTATCCTTGATGCAGGTGACAAAAAAATCAACGTAATTAAAGTTGTTCGCGCTCTTACTGGTTTAGGCCTTAAAGAAGCAAAAGATGCAACTGAAAACGTTCCTTCAACAATCAAAGAAGGCGTTGATAAAGAAACTGCAGAAGATGCAAAAAAACAACTTGAAGAAGCTGGTGCTAAAGTAGAAGTTAAATAATTATTTAATTTCAATTGAAGGCATCTGCCTTCAATAAAGAAATAGGCACTTTTGTGGTATGATTTACGTCATACTATAAAAGTGCCTTTCTGTCGTTTATATCCATATTAGCTTTAATTATGGTTCTGTTCAAGGACGCTTGAACACGATATTAATGATCTATACCTATAGATTATGCACTAACTTACTTAGAGGTAGCCCATGTTAAACACTTTATATTCTGGAAATCGTTTACGTGTAGACTTTGCAAAAACTCCTCAGCAAATAGAAGTTCCAAATCTACTCCAATTACAACAAAGTTCATACGATAACTTCTTAATGCTTGATGCAAATGATCGTTCAAAAAGTGGTATTGAAAATGTATTTCAATCAGTATTCCCTATTCATGACTCTCAAAATAGATTAACAGTCGAGTACATAGGTTCTGAAGTAGGTAAGCCAAAATACACTGTTCGTGAATGTATGGAACGTGGACTTACTTATGCTGTTTCACTTAGAATGAAAACACGTCTTGTTATCTGGGAACGTAATGAAAACACAAAAGAGAAATTAGGTGTTAAAGATATAAAAGAGCAAAGTATATTTGTTCGTGATATCCCTTTGATGACTGAACGTACTTCATTTATTATTAATGGTGTCGAGCGCGTTGTTGTTAATCAGTTACACAGATCTCCTGGTGTTATCTTCAAAGAGGAAGAAGCAACAACTTCTGGCAACAAACTTATCTATACTGGTCAGATCATTCCGGATCGCGGTTCTTGGTTATATTTCGAGTATGATCCAAAAGATATACTTTATATGAGAATCAATAAACGTCGTAAAGTGCCTGTAACGATTATGTTCCGTGCTTTAGGATATTCAAAACAAGATATTTTAAAACTATTTTACCCATTACAAACAATTAAAATTAAAGACAACAGTTTTACTATTAAATTTAATCCAGATGATTTTAAAGGTAGATTGGACTTTGATCTAGTTGATGATAAAGGAAATACTCTTATCACAACAGGAAAAAGATTATCAGCTAAAAAAGCTCAAAAATTCATAGAAGACGGTGTACAAAATGTTATGTATCCGTTAGATGTTTTAGTTGAACGTTATTTAGCAGAGCCTATAATCAATCCAGAAACAGGCGAAGTGTTATTTGACACAATGACTGCTATTGATGAGACAAAACTGAAAAAAATGGCAGAAGCCGGTGTCAGCTCTTTTGTTATTGCAAATGACTTGGCAGAAGGTGTGGATGGGTCGATCATCAATGCATTTATTGCGGATGCGGATTCACTAAAACTTTTAAAGCAAACAGAAGATATTGAGGATGAAAACGATCTTTCAGCGATCCGTATCTATAAAGTAATGCGTCCTGGTGAGCCTGTTACCAAAGATGCTGCTAAAGCATTCGTTAATCAACTTTTCTTTGATCCGGAACGTTATGATCTGACTCGTGTCGGTCGTATGAAAATGAATCACAAGTTAGGTATGAGCATTCCTGAATACGTTACTGTTTTAACAAATGAAGATATTATCAACACTGTTAAGTATGTTATTAAAGTTAAAAACGGTCAAGGTCACATAGATGATAGAGACCACTTAGGTAACCGTCGTATCCGTTCGATCGGTGAGCTTTTAGGTAATGAGTTACATAACGGTCTTATCAAGATGCAAAAAGCGATCAAAGACAAGCTTTCTACAATGAGCGGTCCAATGAATGAGCTTATGCCTCATGATCTTATCAACTCTAAGATGATAACATCAACAATTATGGAGTTCTTCTCTGGCGGACAGTTGTCTCAATTTATGGATCAAACGAATCCATTATCAGAGTTAACGCACAAACGTCGTCTTTCAGCGCTAGGAGAGGGCGGTCTTGTTAAAGAGAGAGCAGGTTTTGAAGTTCGTGACGTTCACCCGACTCACTATGGTCGTATCTGTCCTATTGAGACTCCTGAGGGTCAAAACATCGGTCTTATCAATACTCTAGCGACTTACTCTAAAGTTAATGAGCACGGATTTATTGAAGCGCCATATAAAGTTTTAAAAGATGGTGTTGTCACAAGTGAGGTAGTTTATCTTACAGCAACTCAAGAAGAGGGCAAAATGATTGCTGCTGCTACAAATAAACTTGATGCAAAAGGTCAGTTTATAGAAGATCTGATCGCAGTACGTCAAGATGGTGAGATTATTTATCGTTCACCGAAAGATTGTGAATATGCTGACCTTTCTTCTCATATGGTTGTCGGTGTCGCTGCATCGTTAATTCCTTTCTTGGAACATGATGATGCCAATCGTGCACTTATGGGTTCAAACATGCAACGTCAAGCTGTACCGTTAATACGTCCACAAGCTCCTATGGTTGGGACAGGTGTTGAAAAGCTTGTTGCTCGTGACAGTTGGGAATGTATCTTTGCAAAGCGTTCAGGTATTGTTGAAAAAGCTGATGCGAAACATATTTATATTAAAGGCGAAGATGAAGATGGAATCTTTATAGATTATTATCCATTACAAAAAAATCTTCGTACTAACCAAAATACATCATTTTCTCAAAAGCCGATTGTAAAAATCGGTCAATTTGTAGAAAAAGATCATGTCATCGCTGATGGTCCGAACATGGATCAAGGGGAACTTGCTCTTGGTGTTAATGCAATGGTCGCATTCATGCCATGGAACGGTTATAACTATGAGGATGCTATTGTTATCTCTGAGCGTATGATTCGTGAAGACGCATTTACATCAGTACATATCTATGAAAAAGAGTGTGAAGCTCGTGAGTTAAAACACGGGGTTGAAGAGATCACACGTGATATCCCGAATGTTCGTGAAGAGGAATTAGCTCATCTTGATGAAAGCGGTATCGTAAAAATCGGTACTAACGTCAAGGGCGGCATGATCTTAGTAGGTAAAGTAAGCCCTAAAGGTGAAGTGAAACCTACTCCTGAAGAGAGATTACTACGTGCAATTTTCGGTGAAAAATCTGGTCACGTCGTAAATAAATCACTTTATTGTCCTCCATCAATGGAAGGTGTTATCGTTGATATCAAGATCTTTACTAAAAAAGGGTATGACAAAGACCCACGTTCATTAGAGCTTGAAAAAGAGGAACGTGATTATCTAGAGCGCGAGCACTATGACCGTCTTTTAATGATCGATAAAGAAGAGATATTCAGAATAACTGCACTTTTAACTAAAGAGCCGTTAGGAAAAGATATCACGATAAACGGTACTGATTATAAAAAAGGTGACATAATCAATGGTGAAGACCTTAAAGATGTAAACCGTTTTGCTATGAACAATATTGTTAAATCGTTCTCTGAAGATATTCAAAACCAATACAATGTTATGAAAAACTATTTCCAAAAGCAAAAAAGAATCTTCCGTGATGAACATGAAGAGAAACTTGCAATATTGGAAAATGATGACATCCTTCCAAACGGTGTTGTGAAGTATGTAAAAGTTTACATAGCAACAAAACGTCACCTAAAAGTGGGTGATAAAATGGCTGGACGCCACGGAAATAAAGGTATCGTTTCAAATATCGTTCCTGAAGTAGATATGCCGTATATGGAAGATGGACGCAGTGTTGATGTCTGTCTAAATCCACTAGGGGTTCCATCACGTATGAATATCGGTCAGGTACTAGAGATGCACCTTGGTATGGCTGGTCGTGAACTCGGTCACCAAATCCAAGCTATGTTTGATGAAAAACAAGCAGACTTTTTAGAAAACATCCGTGCAAAAATGATAGAAATTTCTGATGTTGCAGGACTGATGAATGCTGCGGAAGTTTTAGGTAAGATGAGCAATGATGATCTACTTAAATATGCTCGTGATTGGGCAAAAGGTATTAAATTTGCAACTCCTATCTTCGAAGGTGTAAATCAAGCAGAGTTTGATAAGCTATTTGAACTTGCAAAGATGGATCATGATGGTAAAACTGTTTTGCATGATGGTAAAACAGGTGAAAAGATGCGTGAACGCGTAAACGTCGGTTACATGTATATCCTTAAACTTCATCACTTAGTTGATGAAAAGATACACGCTCGTTCAACTGGACCATACTCTTTAGTTACACAACAACCAGTCGGTGGTAAAGCACTATTCGGTGGTCAAAGATTTGGAGAGATGGAGGTCTGGGCTCTTGAAGCATACGGTGCTTCTGCAGTTCTTAAAGAGATGTTGACTATTAAATCTGATGATGTTGACGGTCGTGTTCGTGCATATAAAGCACTTACAAAAGGTGAATTGGTTCCTGAATCTGGAATCCCAGAAACATTATTCGTATTAACTAAAGAGCTGCAAGCATTGGCTCTTGATATAGAGATTTTTGACGAGGTTGAAGACGATGAGTAAATTAGTAGCAATAGAAGTAAAAGAAGATAATCGCCCAACAGATATAAAACAACTACAATTTCGCCTTGCATCTCCGGAAAAGATACTTTCTTGGAGTCACGGTGAAGTTAAAAAACCGGAAACGATTAACTATCGTACTCTAAAACCTGAGCGTGATGGTCTGTTTTGTGCAAAAGTATTCGGTCCTGTACGTGATTATGAGTGTCTGTGCGGTAAATACAAAAAAATGCGCTATAAAGGCGTAGTATGTGAAAAATGTGGTGTTGAAGTAGCAAGTTCTAAAGTTCGTCGTGTTCGTATGGGACATATAGACCTTGTGACTCCTGTTGCGCACATCTGGTATGTAAGTTCATTACCGTCACGTATCGGTAC
Organism: bacterium; assembly: GCA_018824305.1. Classification (GTDB taxonomy): domain Bacteria; phylum Campylobacterota; class Campylobacteria; order Campylobacterales; family Sulfurimonadaceae; genus Hydrocurvibacter. Next base: position 52,100 of record JAHJGM010000041.1, on the reverse strand, counting down.
ACTTTTCGGTGTTAAGATGAAAGACCTTGAACGTGTACTTTATTATGAAGCATACATCGTTGAAACTGGTGGAGAAGCGTATTATGATGCTGAAGCAAAAACGCCGGTAGTTAAATATGATGTTTTAAATGAAGAGCAATACCGTACTTTAGTTCAAAGATTTGGAGAATTAGGTTTCAAAGCAAGAATGGGTGGTGAAGTAATTCGTGACCTTCTAGATGACATCGATTTAGTTGAACTATTTTCACAATTAAAAGAAGAGATCGACAGCACAAACTCAGAAGCAAAGCGTAAAACGATTGCTAAACGTCTTAAGGTTATTGAATCATTCTTAAACAGTGGAAATAATCCTGCTTGGATGATGTTGACTGTTTTACCGGTTTTACCACCGGATTTACGTCCACTTGTCAGTCTTGATGGTGGAAAATTTGCTGTATCTGATGTCAATGACCTGTATCGTCGTGTTATCAACCGTAATCAACGTCTAAAACGTCTTGTAGAACTTGAAGCACCGGAAATTATTGTTCGTAATGAGAAGCGTATGCTTCAAGAAGCTGTTGATGCTCTATTTGACAACGGCCGTCGTGCAAATGCAGTTAAGGGGGCAAACAAACGTCCTCTTAAATCATTAAGTGAGATCATAAAAGGGAAGCAAGGGCGTTTCCGTCAAAACCTTCTTGGTAAGCGTGTTGACTTTTCCGGACGTTCTGTAATCGTCGTTGGTCCATCTTTACGTATGGATGAATGTGGTCTACCTAAGAAAATGGCTCTTGAACTTTTCAAACCGCATTTGATCGCGAAACTTGAAGAAAAAGGGTATGCAACTACGATCAAAGCTGCAAGCAAGATGATCGAGAGCAAAACAAACGAAGTTTGGGAATGTCTAGCTGAGATAGTTGACGGGTATCCTATACTATTGAACCGTGCTCCGACACTACATAAACTTTCAATTCAGGCGTTTCACCCTAAATTGATCGACGGTAAAGCTATTCAGCTTCATCCTCTAGTTTGTGCGGCTTTCAATGCCGATTTCGATGGGGATCAAATGGCTGTTCACGTTCCACTTAGTTCTGCAGCGATTGCAGAAGCAAAAGTATTGATGCTTGCATCTATGAACATTCTTTTACCGGCATCAGGTAAAGCGATTGCAACACCGTCACAAGATATGGTTCTTGGTATCTATTACACTACTTTAGAAAAAAGCGGTGTAAAAGGTTCAAATAAACTATTTGCAAACGTTGACGAAGTTAAAATAGCTATACAGCACGGGGCACTTGATCTTCATGCTAAGATCCGTTCTAGTGTAAATGGAAGATTAATCCATACGACAGCTGGTCGTTTAATCTTAAAAGACATTATTCCGGAATTCGTTCCGGTGGAACTATGGAACCGTGTTATGAAGAAGAAAGCGATCAACGAACTAGTTGATTACGTTCAAAAACATGGCGGTATCGGTATAACTGCATCATTTTTGGATGCATTAAAAGATCTTGGTTTCCAACAAGCAACAGAAGCTGGTGTTTCTATTTCTATTGATGATATCATTATCCCTGAAGCGAAGAAACCAAAAATTGAAGAGTCGAAAAATAAAGTTCGTGAGATCCAAAAGCAGTTTGAGGCCGGTCTTTTAACTGAACAAGAACGTTATAACAAGATCATTGACGTTTGGACAGACACAAATAATATCGTTGCAACTCAGATGATGACTTTGGTTCAAAATGATAAAAACGGTTTCAACTCGATTCATATGATGGCTGATTCTGGAGCTCGTGGTTCTGCGGCTCAAATCCGTCAGCTAGCGGGTATGCGTGGTCTTATGGCTAAGCCAAATGGGGATATTATCGAAACACCGATTATCTCTAACTTTAAAGAGGGTCTAAACGTTCTTGAGTACTTTATTTCTACTCACGGTGCGCGTAAAGGTCTTGCCGATACCGCTCTTAAAACAGCGAATGCGGGTTATTTGACACGTAAACTAGTCGATGTTGCACAAAACGTTAAAGTCGTTGAGCATGATTGTCATACGCATGAGGGTATCGAGATTTCTGATATCTCTGATCACAACTCATTGATCGAGTCTTTAGAAGATCGTTTATTTGGACGTGTATTGGCGGATGATGCAATCGACCCTATTACAAATGAGATACTATTTACTGAAGGTACTTTGATCGATGAAGTAAAAGCTAAAGTAATAGTTGAAGCGGGCATTAAATCAGCACACATTCGTACTCCTACTACATGTAAGTCAGAAGGCGGTATATGTGCATTATGTTATGGACTGAATCTTGGTACTGGAAACTTAGTACGCCGCGGTGAAGCTGTTGGTATTATTGCCGCTCAGTCGATCGGTGAGCCGGGTACTCAGCTTACACTTAGAACGTTCCACGTCGGGGGTACAGCATCAAGTACACGTCAAGAGCGCCAAGTCGTTGCAAGTAAAGAAGGTTTTATCCGTTACTATAACTTTAAAACATATACTTCAAAAGAGGGCAAGCAAATTGTTGCTAACCGTCGTAACGCGGGTATTTTACTTGTTGAGCCAAAAATTAAAGCTCCGTTTGACGGTAGAGTAGAGATCCAATCTATTCACGATGAGATGATCATCAGTGTTGTTGGTGAAAAAGAGACTATTCGTTATACGCTTAGAAAAAATGAAGTTGCTCGTCCAAATGAGCTTGCAGGTGTCGGCGGACATATCGAAAGTAAATTATATTTACCGTACAAACATGGTGAAATGGTTAAAAATGCAGAATCTATCGTTGAGAAGATCAATGATGGATGGAATGTTCCAAACCACATCCCATACGCATCAGAGATCATGGTTAAAGATGGTGATCCTATCACGCAAAAAATAAGAGCTAAAGAAGCTGGGACTATCAAGTACTTCCTGCTCAAAGGTGATTATTTAGAAAGATATAACGGTATAAAAGCTGGTCATGAAGTGAAAGAAAAAGGTTTATTTGCAAGTATTGTCGATAACTCTGATCATGAAGCTATCCGTCATTATATTGCTCGTGGTTCGATCGTTGAGCAAGATGATGATGCAGTCGTTGATGCAAATACTATCATTGCTAAACCTGCACGTGAGGAATCTATTATTATTGCTGAGTGGGATCCATACTCTAACCCGATTATATCTGAGGCTAACGGTACGGTTACTTTCGAGGATGTTATAGACGGTGTTACTGCATCATCACAATATGATGAACTAACAGGTAAAACACGTTTGATGATCAATGAGCATATCTCGCCTGAGTATAAGCCGACTATCGTCTTAGCAACAAATGACGGTGAGATCATCAGATATATGATTGACCCTAAATCATCTGTTTATGTTCAAAACGGAGCTGAAGTTAAAATTGCCGATACTTTGGTTAAAACACCAAAAGCACTTCAAAAATCAAGCGATATTACAGGGGGTCTTCCTCGTGTATCTGAGCTTTTTGAAGCACGTCGTCCTAAAGTCAATGCTGTTATCAGTGAGATAGATGGGGTTGTGAGTTTCGGTAAAGCGTTACGTGGTAAAGAACGCATCTTGATCACATCTGAAAGCGGTGTTATAAAAGAGTATTTCATAGATAAATCTCTTTCACCTCAAGTAAACGTTGGCGAGTACGTTCATGCCGGTGAGAAATTGACAGACGGTATCGGTTCTCCGCATGATATTTTAAGAATATTAGGTGTGAAAGCGTTACATAACTACCTTGTAAGCGAAGTACAACAAGTATATCGTTCTCAAGGGGTTAATATTGCCGATAAGCATATTGAAGTAATCTTTACTCAAATGCTTCGTCAGATCAAGATTTTACAATCAGGTGATACGAAGTTTATTGAAGGTGATTTGATCTCTAGAAATAAATTTATCGAAGAGAATGAGAAAATACTTCGTCTAGGCGGGCGTCCGGCGATCGCTGATCCATTCTTGGTCGGTATTACGCGTGCTGCAGTTTCTGCGGATAGTATCATCTCTGCTGCATCGTTCCAAGATACGACTAAAGTATTAACTGAAGCTGCGGTTTCTGCTAAATTCGATGATTTAACAGATTTAAAAGAAAATGTCATCATCGGACGTACTATTCCTGTTGGAACAGGTATCTACAAAGATTCAATCTTAAGATTTGAAGATTACACTAATTAATTCTCCATATTGCATGTAAGCTTGTCTGCTTACATGTAAATAATCTATTCAATACTTTTACATCAGTTTAATAAATACTTAAAATAAGCAAACTTTAATAGCTTATTCTGTAAAATTACGCGTTTATAATTCTCTCATTTATAGCAAATGGGAATGAATTAAATTCTACTGGAACATTTAAGAAAGGAATTGTATGCCTACAATCAACCAATTGATTCGTAATGAGCGTAAAAAAGTGGTTAAAAAATCAAAATCACCTGCGCTTGTTTCGTGTCCACAACGTCGTGGTGTTTGTACTCGTGTTTACACTACTACACCAAAAAAACCAAACTCTGCTTTACGTAAAGTAGCAAAAGTTCGTTTAACTTCAGGATTTGAAGTTATTTCATATATCGGTGGAGAGGGTCACAACCTTCAAGAACACTCAATAGTACTAGTTCGTGGTGGTCGTATTAAAGATTTACCGGGGGTAAAATATCATATCGTACGTGGTGCGTTAGATAGTGCTGGTGTTAAAGATCGTAAAGTCGCTCGTTCTAAATACGGAACAAAAAGACCAAAAAATAAATAATCATTTAGTTAAACAGAGATAGCAATATCTTTGAGTAAATTAATATAATTGAAGACAAGGAAATTAAGAGATGAGAAGAAGAAAAGCTCCCGTTCGTGAAATTATGCCTGACCCTATTTATGGAAGCAAAATTTTAACGAAATTTATCAACAAAATTATGCTAGACGGTAAAAAAAGTACAGCTGAGAAAATTATTTATAGTGCTTTAGATATCATTAGTTCACGTGGTGAAAAAACTGGTATTGATACATTTAATAATGCAATCGACAACGTTAAACCGATTATCGAGGTCAAAAGCCGTCGTGTAGGTGGTGCAACATACCAAGTTCCAGTAGAGGTACGTCCAGTACGTCAACAATCATTAGCAATCCGCTGGTTAGTTGACGCATCTCGTAATCGTAATGAGCGTACTATGGCAGAACGTCTAGCTAATGAATTAATGGATGCAAGTTCTGAAAAAGGTTCAGCATTCAAGAAAAAAGAGGATACTTACAGAATGGCAGAAGCAAACAAAGCATTTGCTCACTATCGCTGGTAATAGTCACTTTTTGTTGAACTTCACTTTACGTGAAGTTCTTACATGTAAACCTCTTTCATAAACTGAGTTTTATCATTTTATGAAAGAGGTTCAGCTCTCAAATAAATCGTTTTTAAGGTAAAAGAATGGCAAGATCACACAAATTAGAAGATGTAAGAAACATCGGTATTGCTGCGCATATAGATGCAGGAAAAACAACAACAACAGAACGTATTTTATTCTACACGGGTGTTGAGCATAAGATCGGTGAGGTTCATGACGGTGCTGCTACAATGGACTGGATGGAACAAGAGCAAGAGCGTGGTATTACTATTACTTCTGCTGCAACGACTTGTGAATGGGCTGGCAAACAGATCAATATTATCGATACTCCAGGCCACGTTGACTTTACTATTGAAGTTGAACGTTCTATGCGTGTACTTGATGGTGCTGTATCAGTTTTCTGTGCAGTTGGTGGTGTTCAACCTCAATCAGAGACAGTTTGGAGACAAAGAAACCGTTATGGCGTGCCTTCAATTGTTTTCGTTAACAAAATGGATAGAACAGGTGCAGATTTTTATGCAGTTGAAAATCAAATCCGTGACCGCTTAAAAGGTAATCCTGTTCCTATACAATTACCTATCGGTGCAGAAGATAGTTTTGCAGGTATTGTTGACCTTGTAAAAATGAAAGCGATCGTTTGGGATCAAGATGCTGCTATGGGTTCAAACTATCACGTAGAAGAGATTCCGGCTGATATGCAAGAAAAAGCTGAAGAGTACCGTGAAAAAATGATAGAGTCTATCTCTGGAGTTGATGGTAACGAAGAGTTGATGGAAAAATTTCTTGAGGGAATCGAGTTAACTGAAGATGAGATCATAGCTGGTATTAAATCTGCTACATTGGCTATGGAAATAGTACCAATGACTGCAGGTACAGCGTTTAAAAACAAAGGTGTTCAAACTCTACTTGATGCAGTTGTTGCGTATCTTCCAGCTCCAACAGAATGTGCGCCTATTCGTGGTACGATGATGGATGATGAAGAGGTTGAAGTTGTTGTTCCATCTACTGATAATGGTAAATTTGCATCTTTAGCATTTAAAATTATGACTGACCCATTTGTTGGAACATTGACTTTTATCCGTGTTTACCGTGGTTCATTAGAAGCGGGTTCATTTGTACACAATACAACGAAAGATAAAAGAGAACGTATCGGTCGTATCGTGAAAATGCATGCTATTAAACGTGAAGAAGTTAAAGAGATTTATTCTGGTGAGATCGGTGCGGTTGTTGGTCTTAAATATACAACGACTGGTGATACTTTATGTAATGAAGATGATAAAGTCATTCTAGAGCGTATGGTTTTCCCTGAACCGGTTATCTCTGTTGCAGTTGAACCAAAAACAAAAGCCGACCAAGAAAAAATGGGTATCGCATTAAGCAAGCTTGCAGCTGAAGATCCATCTTTCCGTGTTCATACAGATGAAGAAACTGGTCAAACGATTATTTCGGGTATGGGTGAGTTACACCTTGAGATCATCGTTGACCGTATGAAACGTGAGTTTAAAGTTGAAGCTGAAGTTGGTGCTCCTCAGGTTTCTTACCGTGAAGCGATCAAATCAGAAGTTAGTCAAGAGTACAAATACGCTAAACAATCTGGTGGTCGCGGACAATTTGGTCACGTATTCTTACGTATCAAACCAAATGAAGCTGGTGCCGGTTTCAAATTTAACAACGAGATCAAAGGTGGGGTTATTCAAAAAGAGTACGTTCCTGCAATTGAAAAAGGTGTTGTTGAAGCGATGCAAGGTGGTGTACTTGCAGGTTATCCACTTGAAGATATCGAAGTTACAGTATATGACGGTTCATATCACGAAGTCGACTCTAACGAGATGGCGTTTAAACTTGCTGCTTCTATGGGATTTAAAGAGGGTTGTAGAAAAGCAGGTGCTGCAATTCTTGAACCGTTAATGAAAGTTGAAGTCGAAGTTCCTGAAGATTACATGGGTGATGTTATCGGTGACCTTAACCGTCGTCGTGGACAAGTTAACAACATGGGTGATCGTTCTGGTAACAAAATTGTTGATGCGTATGTTCCTCTATCTGAGATGTTCGGTTATTCAACTGACCTTCGTTCAGCTACTCAAGGACGTGCAACTTATTCTATGGAATTCCACCACTATGAAGAGGTTCCAAGAAACGTTTCTGAAGAGATTATCAAAAAACGTAACGGATAACTCTTACACTTACATCCCTTTTTGGGGATGTCTCCTTATTTGAATTTTTCTATTTTTTGCCGATAGTGACTTCATTACTCAATGATTGTTAGGAACTATGATGTTAAAACTCTTTTTACTTACTTTTTTATATATTTTTTCATTTGCACAAAACCCTACTATCTATTCTTTACTCGGTGATGTCATATACAACAATTCCGATGAGATTGAAAAATTATCAGAGATAGCAGTATTTAGTGAAGACAAAGAAAAAATCTCTGATTATGTAATGCAATGTGAAGCCTTAAAAGAAAAGGGATTTTCAATTGAATCAGGTGAGACAAAATATGATAAAAGTGAGTATCTTAACAGTTTGAGAAAACTTTCTAAGCAAAATGACCAATTTGTAAGATTAGCAAATTCAAAGTTTAGAAACTCTATACAAAGTGATGATATTCAGACATTTAAAGCTTTGGTAGATATGAACATAATAAATAAAAGTATAATCAAGAGCAAGGTAAATAATTTTATATTAAATCATGAATTTGAACTTCAAGACAGTATATATTACACCCTCTATAAAGCTGACTTAGAGAAAGAAAGATTAGAACAGGCTCATTTAAAAAAAATCAGAGAAGCAAATAAGAAAAAAGAAAAGCTTTCCAAAATAGAAAGAATTAGAGAAAAAGACAAAAATCGTCAGGAGTCTTTAAAAAAAGAGCTTGAAAAGATGGTTGAAGATAAAAAGAAACAGATATATAAAGAGCAGAAAGAGGAGTTACAAAACTATTAAATCCACATGTCCTCTTCTAGCTCATGAGGTCTGCCTTGAAGTGTTACATAGGGCTTGAATTGATTCTTATATGACAGACTTTGGCACTCGCTGACATAATATCCTAGATAGACCCATTGTTTATTATTGACTTTTGCAAGTACGATTTGTCTAAATAACGAATATTTTCCAAGAGACAGATCTCTATACTCCGGATCATAATAAAAATATATGGAAGAGATTCCATTATCCAAAAGATCTACTAAATCTACTCCTATGAGCTTGTCATCATCATAGTATAATATTTCGTATCCAAAATTATCATGACCGCTTACGAATGAGGTGTAGTAGTTTTTTGCATCGGTTTGATTATTGTCCCAACCTCTTTTTTCATGCATAAATTGATGGTATCTATTAAAAAGATCTATATGCTCTTTCGTAACAGTTGGTTGTTGGATGAAAGTCTTAATATGGCTGTTTTTTTTAATGATCCTGCGCTCGGATTTTGAAAAATTGTAGTTATTGACATCTATTTTTATACTTTGGCATTCATTACAATCATCACAAATAGGACGGAAAAACATTTTACCGAACCTACGCCAGCCTCTTTGTGTCAAAGTACTACAATATGTTGTAGTACATTCAGACAATATCTTATAGTGCGCTGTTTGATTTTTGTTTTTAATGTAAGAACATTTGTCTGTAAATGTACATTCTTTAAGTAATTTCATTTGGGTATTTTATAATAATATCTATAAATAGTGTATAATTTTGTATGCTTGAATTGATAATAAAACATAAAGTAATTTTGTCTCGCAGTGTAGGTATTTTTCTTATTATTATAGGGATCGTCGCATTGTTTTGGTCGAAACCTGAAAAAGTTCTAACAGAAAATGAGATAGCAGAAGCCAACATCGCGAGAATGGAAGCAAGTTTGCCGAAAAATACAGTTTCATCGAAAAAAGAAACAAAGAGTTCACCTTTTATGAAAGCATATAAGGATAAGCAAAAAGAACATATCCGCTATCTTGTGATTGTGTTGATTATAAGTGGGATCGCTTTTTTTGGTTACAGTTTTATAAAAAAGAAAGAATAAATCTTTATTATTTTGACCTGTTTTGTGCGATAAGTACACCCTCTATCATTGCATCTATATCACCGTCAAGTATTGCAGGGACATTAGTGAAAGCTTCATTGCTTCTTGTGTCTTTTACCTGTTGGTATGGTTGTAAGACATATGAACGTATCTGATGTCCCCATCCGATCTCGCTTTTTTCTATGCCTGCTTCTTTTGCTTTTTGAAGTCCTAATTCATATTCATAAAGACGAGATTTTAGCATTTTCATTGCTGTTGCTTTATTTTTATGCTGACTTCTGTCATTTTGACACTGTACCATGATATTTGTAGGGATGTGAGTGATGCGAATAGCCGACTCAGTTTTGTTGACATGTTGTCCTCCGGCGCCCGAAGCACGATAAGTATCTATACGGATATCTTTATCTTCTATGACGATATTGATGTTGTCGTCTATTTCAGGAGATACCATTACCGAAGTAAATGAGGTGTGACGCTTTGCATTTGAATCAAACGGTGATATACGCACAAGTCTGTGGATACCGTTTTCGACTTTTAAATATCCGTATGCATTTTCACCCGAGATCAATATAGAAGCATCTTTTATCCCTGCTTCCTCACCGTCTTGATAATCCAGCATCTCGACTTTAAAGTCATGTCTCTCAGCCCATCTTTTGTACATTCTAAGCAGTATCGATGCCCAGTCTTGAGATTCTGTTCCTCCAGCACCCGGATGGATCGATAAGATAGCATTATTAGCATCAGTCTCACCGCTGAGAAGCACACTTATCTCCATCTGTCTTACATAGTTTTCCAGATTCTCTGCTTCATCAAATAAAGTTTTGATAGTGTCTTCATCATTTTCATCCATTCCCATCTCATACAACTCTTTTGCATCATTAAGTGCACCTGAGGCATCTTTATACTTTTGAAGTTTTCTTTCTAGCTGTGTTTTTTCTTTTTGAACGATTGCAGCATTGGCTGCATCGTTCCAAAAATCTTGGCCATTTTCCAGCTCTTTGATCTCTTGTAATCTAGACTCAATTTTTTTAGGTTCAACAACACCTGCAATATTTTTCATTTTTAGTTGTAATGTTTTTAAAAGTTCCGTATATTCATAATTATCCATAAAAATTTCCTATTGTTGTATAATTGCGATTATATATCACAGAGGCTTAAAAATGAGAGTTTTTCAATCTCCATTAGAACTAAAAAATGAGTTAAGAAGTTTAGATGCAAAGATCGGTTTTATTCCGACTATGGGTGCACTTCATAACGGTCATATCTCCCTTATAAAAAAAGCAAAAGAGCAAAACGACATCGTCGTCGTATCAATATTTGTAAATCCTACACAGTTTCTAAAGGGCGAAGACCTAGATAAATATCCAAGACGTGAACAGGCTGATAAACGTGTATGTGAACTTGCAGGTGTTGATTATCTTTATTATCCAAATACAAGTGATATGTATGAAAAAGATGAAGTAAGTGTCTTGGCTCCAAATGTCAGAGGATATATCCTTGAGGGTACATCCCGTCCAGGACATTTCAGCGGTGTTTTGACAGTTGTTATGAAATTATTGAATATTGTCAGACCAACGAATGCATATTTCGGCAAAAAAGATGCCCAACAGTTAAAATTGATCACTTTAATGGTTAAACAGATGTTTATGGATGTAAATATCATACCCGTCGATACGATGCGAGATTCCTTTGGTCTTGCACTTAGCAGCAGAAATGATTATTTGAGTGAAGATGAAAAAAAAGAGGCTTTGAAAATTCCTGCATCGTTGAAAAAAGCTACCGGTATGATAGTGTCGGGCGAGTATGATTGTGAAAAAATAATCAAAGAGATGAGAAGTGTATTAGCGCCACTGGAAATTTCATATGTGGCGATAGTGACTAGAGAGTTTGAACCTCTTAAAAGAGTGGAACTAAATAATACGATAATTTTAGTAGAGGCCCTCAGCGGTTCTACACGTTTACTTGATAATATTTGGCTTTAAATAGTTCTCATCGATAAGCAGGTCCACGATATCTTTAAAAACAGGGACAGAAGTCTGTGCCGCAAAATGACTTCTTTGCGGTTGCACGACAACTACACCGATCGTATAGCTGTTTTGAGAGTCATTTGCAAATCCAATAAATGACGTATTGTATTTGTAAACATATTCACCGTCTTCGACAATATGCGCCGTTCCAGTTTTACCGCCGACTTCAAGTCCAGGAGTTATGGCTTTTGTCCCTGTTCCCTCTTGTACGGTTTTGATAAGAATGTTCTTCATTCTTTTTGCAATGGCAGGATCTATGACTTGGTGGCTTGTGTCCATCGATATCTTTGTGACTTTGCCATCTTTATCTATAAAGGATGATACCAAGGTAGGTATTACTTCTCTGCCGTTATTGTTAAACATATTGTAGGCGTTTATCAGTTGTATGAGTGTTACCTTCATCCCATAGCCATAGGATGCTGTAGCTTTATATATCTCATCATCAAGTTGTGTAGATGTCGGGATCTGTCCCTCTTTTTCATAAGAGAGGTCGATATTTGTCTTATGAGCAAGTCCAAATCGGTTCAAGCCCTCATAAAAATCGATCCCTGTTAGTCTTTGAGCTAGTTGAGCCATACCGATATTTGAAGAGTAGACGATAACATTTTCTGCACTCAGCCAGTCGAACTTATGTTCATCCGTGATCACTTTCCTACCAATCTGAAATTTTCCGTTATGACCGTTTACAAGGTCGTAGGGATTTACCAGATTCTTCTCTAAAAGCAGAGTGAATGTTAAGGGTTTGATAACTGAACCCGGTTCAAAAGCGTATTCGATCGCCCAAGTATTTAAAGATGGATAATCGCTTTTTAAAATACTTTGCGGAAGATATCTGTTTGAACTTGCAAGTGAGAGTATCCTGCCGTCTTTAGATGACATGACGACTGCCATTATGTGTTTTGCATCAAGATTTTGTTTCATCTTATCTAAGATCTTTTCAATCTTGATCTGAAGGGTAACCGGGATATTAAGCTGAACATCTAGACCATCGATACCTTGTCTTGTATAGCTGTCTTTATTGAGTATCATATAGTTATTGACATCTCTTGGGGCAAACTGTTTTGCATCTTGTTTGGAAGAGAGTTCATCTTCGTAGCGTTTTTCTACGCCTTTGACTCCTCTTATCTTTGTATAACCGTCATCTTCGATCTTATGCGGGTATCCAATAACAGGAGTCAAAAGATTTCCGTACGGATAGACTCTGGCTTCACCACTTTCTATAATGCTCAGTCCCTGCATAGATCGTATATGTGTACTTGGATTTTCGATCTCAATAAAAACTTTGTAGCGTCTAAGCTCAAATGCCAGATTTTTAAGGTACTGGGCTTGTTTTGAGTTGATGTTGTAGCTTAATACGACGATTCCGTGTTTATGATAAAGCATCTTTCTAATCTCATCGGGCTTTATATCGCTGTAGATACTAAAAAGCTGTATGAAAAGATCCTCTTTTTTAGGGTCAATATAGTTTGTGTTGACGATAGCTTTATAAAGTTTTTGTGTTGTCGCTATATGAAATCCATCTGCACTCAAAATATTGCCTCTTTTTGCATTAGAGGTATCGGAAGTAAAAAGTGATGGGATGTCTCTTGGATTTATGGCCGTAAAAAGCATAACGCTTAAAAAAATAATAAATCCAAGAACGATGATAGAAAAAAGAAGAAAGATTTTATTTGATTTTGTTCGGTGAGATATATTGTGCATAAAAAGTTAGATTACTTAGATTTGAGTTCTACTAATCTCTTTGTATGCATTCAATGCTTTATTGCGTACCTCTAACATCAGTTTCATACTTATCTCTGCTTTATCTATAGCCAGCGCCGCTTGGTGAAGGTCTTTGACCTGACCTGTGGCTATGTCGCTCATCGCTTTTTCGCTGTTGACTTGAAGATCATTTACTTCATTCATTGCTGATTTAAGCTTATCGGCAAATGCTTCACCCGCGTTTGGTGTTTGTGTTACAGAAGATTTTTTATTTAAAAGGTCTGCTGTTGAGAGACCGTTAATATTATTGATTGCCATAATTTATTCCTTACCTTATTGTAAAAGAGAAATAGCGCTAGTCGCCATGTTCTTTGCACTTTCAAATGCTGCGACATTGGCTTGATACGACCTAGTCGCTTCGACTAGATCGGCCATTTCCACAACAGGATTAATATTTGGATACGCAACATAACCGTTTGCATCAGCATCAGGGTGTGTCGGGTCATATTTCATTTTTGGTTTAGTATCGTCACGCGATATTTTATCAACTATTACGCTCATTATAGCAGGATTTACTTTACGGCCTGCTTGTCCCTCATCTAGGGGGTCTGCATATCTTGCTGAAGATGTTTCACCGTTTATTGCTTTATTGATCGCATCGTTAAAGTTCATCGCTTTAAAGACTACCTCTTTACGACGATACGGCCCACCCTCTTCAGTACGGGTAGTCTGTGCATTTGCGATGTTAGAAGAGATAACATCTACCCGTGTTCTTTGAGCTGAAAGACCGTAACCGCTAATATCAAAACTGTTTAAAAAATTACTCATTGTTTATTCCTAACTTACTTTTGCTGATGCGTCGATAACACTTTTAAAGATATTTGCATCTTTTTTTATCGATGCTATTAACGCGTTGTAGATAGTTGAGTTTTTACTCATCTCTGTCGTCTCGACATCTATGTCGACACTGTTGCCGTCATTTCTTGCCATGTGACCGTCTCTGTAAAATAAAACGGCCTTGGAATTATCTACATTTGGCTGTGCGTCCAGATGGGCACCGTCGGTTCTTGCCATTTCCAATTTACCGGTATTATCTGCAAAAATCTCTTTTTTCTTTTGGATGAGCATATCTTCAAATCTTACATCACGAGGTTTATAAAATGGAGTATCAGCATTAGCGATGTTTGATGCTATCATATCTTGACGCATAGAACGGTAATCAAGTGCTTTTGCCATTAAATCATGTGCTCGTGATATTTCGATACTCATCTAAAATCCTTTGAATCTTATAACTTGTTTTTAAACAAGCAACAATTATTCCATAATGATAGAATTTTCTCCTTGTAAATCATAATTTAGTTTAAAAAAAATGTTTAAGCATATATTAATGACAACTGCTAGATAATGTGCATTAAGGTTACTAGTGTAGTCCGAATTTTTTATACAAAAGGGGTTCTTATGAAAAGAGCTGGTTTTACAATGATCGAATTGATCTTCGTTATCGTTATTTTAGGTATTTTAGCAGCTGTTGCTATTCCAAAGCTTGCTGCGACTCGTGATGATGCGAAAGTTGCAAAAGGTGCTACAGAATTAGCGACAGCTATATCTGATATGGCCGCATACTACACTTCACAAGGAGTTTTAACAACAGTATCTACTATGACAAATGTGTCTTTTAATGACAATACTGTAGATATGAATGATACTGCTAATAGTATTACATATGAGGGTTGTATAAGTCTTACACCCGTATCTTCAGATGGCAATAACTCCGGTGCAGATTCTATAAGTGTGAAATATACTGCTTCTGGAGCGACAAAAGTTTGTAAGGCTATTGCACTAGCTGCAACTAAACTTACAGATACAAACGATACTACTGCTGATAGTAACAAAACTGCTGTCTTTGGTGGCACAGGCGTTTCATTCGATTGATTCTTCGTATCTTCATTCTCAAGTTCTACTTGGGAATGAAATTTATATATAATTCTTCATTTATCTTTATTCATCTTTGCTACTTCAAAATATAAAACATGATATCATAGCTCTATTGATTTAAAAAAGGAAAATTAGTTATGAGAAACTTTAAATCTGCATTTACCATGATAGAACTTGTCTTTGTCATTGTTATATTAGGTATTTTGGCAGCTATTGCTATTCCAAAACTTGCGGCTACTCGTGATGATGCAAAGATTGCGAAGGGTGCAACAGAGTTAGCAACTGCGGTAGCTGACATCGCTTCTTATTACACTGCACAAGGAACTTTAGGTCTAGTGTCAAAAATGACAAATGTGTCTTTTGATGATAATACTATTGATATGAACACAACAGGAAATAGTGTTACATATGAGGGTTGCATAAGTATTACATCAACAGCTACAGCTGGTTCAGTAAATGCTGATGGGATAAATGTAAAATATACGGCTTCAAGTGCATCTAAGATTTGTAAAGGTATCGCAGCAGCAGCCGTTAATATCACAGATGCAAACGATACTACCACTGACCACAATAAATCTTTTGTGTTTGGTGGTACAGGTGCTGTTTTATAACAATTACCATCAATTTTTCTCCCATTCCTAAGTTTGACTTGGGAATAATGACCTTTTTCAGTACTCTTTCGTGTATCATTTAGGTTAAAAAAATGCTATGATAATTGCTCAAGTTTATAAAAGGAAAATGTAATATGAAAAACTTTAAATCTGCATTTACAATGATAGAACTTGTCTTTGTCATTGTTGTTTTAGGGATTTTGGCTTCAATTGCTCTGCCAAAATTTATCGCGACCAGAACGGATGCCGTCATAGCAAAAGGGCGATCTGACGTAGCTTCTATCCGTACCGCAATATCGACTGAACGCCAAAAGCGTTTTATGCAGGGAGACAGTTCTTATATAAATCATCTGGACGCAAATGTTACTGTAAATACAATAGGTGTTACGGTATTTGATGATAACGGTACGGCGACCAACAGACTTCTTACATATGGTATAACGACAAAAGATGCAGACGGTGGCTGGGTGAAGCTCGATATAGATAAATATGTTTATAGAGTGAAACAGAATCTATGGATTCCTTTTTACTATGACGCTACAGAAGGAACTTTTAATTGTGACGCTACAGCAGGAACAGCTATAGAACAAGACTATTGCGCAAAGTTAACAAAGTAATATAAGTTAAAGTATAATTCCTTTATGAATTATTACTTACTCTCTATTTTAGGCTCGCCTCTTAATTCTCTTACATATCAAAGCGTAGAGAATATAGATGAGGGTACGCTGGTGGATGTTTTACTCAACGGTAAGACAAAATCAGGAGTCGTGATCGGTAAAACCGATCAGCCCGCATTTGATACTCTTGATATCTTACATGTAAGCGAGTTTTATTTTTCAAAAAAACAGTTGGAACTTGCACGTTTTATCTCCGGCTATTATCTCTGCTCACTCGGCGAAGCTTTCTCTCTTTTTGTCTCCTATGACAGATCTCTTACATGTAAGGGGATCGATACCGATTTTAATGATGAGATACAACTCTCTTTAAAGCAAAGCGAGGCAATAAAGTTTATAAAGACTAAAGAGGTGTCTCTGCTCTTTGGAGATACGGGAAGCGGTAAGACTGAGATATATATGAAGCTTTTTTCAGATGCTATAAGAGAGGGAAAACGCGCCATCTTTTTGATGCCTGAGATCTCGCTGACTCCGCAGATGGAACATCGTCTTGAAGCACATTTCGGTTCGCGCGTAGTGATGTGGCACTCCAAGATCACAAAAACTGCAAAAGAGAAGATCCTGGGGCGAATCCGAAGAGGGGAAGTTGATATAGTCGCAGGGGCAAGATCGGCACTTTTTACTCCGTTGGAAGATATAGGGATCATCGTAGTCGATGAAGAGCATGATGATAGTTACAAGTCATCTAGCAAACCGCGTTACAATGCGCGCGATATGGCCATCTATATGGGACAGCAAAGTAAAGCCAAGGTTGTCTTGGGGAGTGCTACACCATCGCTTGGAAGCTATGCAAAATTCCCCGCTTTTAGACTCAAAGGCGGGCATTTTGAATCTACAAAAGAGTTCATCTACCAAAAATCACTTGAAGCGATAACGCCTTTAATAGAAAACGAGATAGTAAAGACAAAACAAATGGGCGGACAAAGCATCGTCTTTATTCCGACTCGGGCGAATTTCAAATATCTTATCTGCGCTAGCTGCGGGCATAAATACCAGTGTCCATATTGCAGTGTCGGGATGAGTGTGCATCAAAAAAGCAAGACATTGAAATGCCATTACTGCAACTTTGCCACACAGATCCCTCAGGTCTGCCCCGAGTGTCAAGAACACTCTTTAAAAAGTGCAAGACTAGGCACGGCAGAGGCTGTACAACATCTTCAAGAGAATCATGAGAATCTACATGTAGAGCAGTTTGACAGAGACGTGATAACCACGCAAAACAAACTGATAAAAACACTTAAAAGATTTAACGACAAAGAGATAGATGTACTTGTGGGAACGCAGATGCTAAGCAAAGGACATGATTATCATGATGTGACCTTAGCCGTCGTTTTGGGACTTGACAATATGCTCAATATGAGTGATTACAGAGCCAGAGAAAAAGCGCTTTCCTCACTTGTCCAAATAGCAGGAAGAAGCGGGCGTAAAAAGGAAGCAAAAGTCATCGTTCAGACATTTAACCGTGAATTTTTTGAAAGCTATATGGATGATTATGAACGCTTCTTAAAGGATGAACTGGAGTTTAGGCGAGGAGTCTATCCGCCGTTTAAAAAGCTTTGCCGCGTCTTGTTCGCACATAAAAACGGCATAAAAGCGCAAAACGAGATGAATGAGATGGTAGAAAAACTCAAGCTTTTTACTGATGTAGAAGTTGTCGGTTTTGGTGCCTCTGCCATAGAAAAAATAGCAGACAAATACCGATTTATGATACTTCTGAGAGCTTCAAAAAGTACGGATATCATAAAAGCGATCCATACATGTAAAAGTGATCTGGCGCAAGTCGATATGGACCCGATCGAGTTTGCATAAAGTTAGTCCCAAAGCATTTTTTTATACCAAAAGAGATATCATATCTCTATGATAAAAAGATATGAAACTAAAAAAATTTATGTCGGAAATGTAGCAGTCGGCGGTGATGCGCCGATAAGCGTGCAGTCGATGACTTACTCAAACACAAGAGACGTAGAAGCGACGGTCGAGCAGATCAACCGTCTGCATTTTGCAGGGTGTGACATTGTGCGCGTCGCCGTGCCTGACATGGAAGATGCACTTGCATTAAAAGCGATCAAAGAGCGTATCTCCCTGCCGCTCATAGCAGATATCCACTTCAACCATAAACTGGCTTTGGTGGCTGCTGAAGTTGTGGACTGTATCCGTATCAATCCGGGAAATATCGGTTCAAAAGAGAAGGTACGAGAAGTCGTAAAAGCGTGTCAGGCAAGAAATCTTCCTATTCGCATCGGAGTCAATGCTGGAAGTTTGGAAAAAGAGTTTGACAACAAGTACGGACCTACTGCTGAAGCGATGGTAGCGTCTGCTGAGTATAATATAAAGTTTTTAGAAGACCTTGGATTTGAGGATATAAAGATATCACTTAAAGCCAGCGATGTTGGTCGAACGGTCGATGCGTACAGGATGCTTCGTCCGAAAAACCACTATCCGTTTCACTTGGGTGTGACAGAAGCCGGGACTATCTTTCATGCGACGGTAAAAAGCGCCATAGGTCTGGGTGCATTGTTGCTTGATGGGATAGGAGATACGCTTCGTGTCTCTATCACGGGAGAGCTGGAAGAAGAGATCAAAGTAGGGCGTGCCATTCTCAAAGACAGCGGCGCAGCGCCCGATGGTCTGAATATCATCTCTTGTCCTACATGTGGGCGTATCGAGGCTGATCTGGTGAGTGCGGTGAGCGAGATAGAAAAAAGAACTGCACATATAAAGACACCTCTAAACGTCTCAGTGATGGGTTGTGTGGTAAATGCCATAGGTGAAGCACAGCATGCCGACGTGGCTATCGCGTATGGAAAAGGAAAAGGACTGGTAATGGTAAAAGGCGAGGTTGTAGCAAATCTGGATGAAGACAAGCTGGTTGACCGCTTTGTAGACGAAATTGAAAAGATGGCAAACAATGACTGAAAATAATCTCTATAACCTGACATTTGAAAAATCGATACTCAGTTCCATCATCTTTGAACCGCGTCAGTTCGATGAGCTGGAGTCTATGCTCAAGTATGATGATTTTTATCTGCCTGCACATCAGGATATCTACAAAGCGATGGTTTCTCTTACGCGTAAAGATGAACCGATAGATGAGGAATTCATCAAAAAAGAGCTTTCAAAACAGAAGAAGTTCGATGAGAGCATTATGCTTGATATCCTTTCGGCAAATCCTATCGCAAACATCAAAGCGTATGTGAATGAGATAAAAGACAAGTCGCTAAAACGCCACCTTTTAACGCTTACGACAGAGATAAAGCGTGTTACGCTTGAAGAGGAACTGCCAGCTGATGAGGTCGTAAACCTTGTAGAGAAAAAACTTTACGAGATAACGCAGGATTCACAGACTAGCGACTTTAAAGACTCTCCTACCGTGACGTTTGACACGATGGAATACATCAAAGAGATGAAAGCAAGAGGAAACTCCACGCTTGTCGGCGTCGATACGGGGTATAACGAGCTTAATAAGATGACGACCGGATTTGGCAAGGGAGACCTTGTCATCATCGCTGCCCGTCCTGCGATGGGTAAGACATCTTTTGTCCTAAATACGGTTAACAACCTGATAAATAAGGGCAAAGGTGTCGCATTTTTCTCGTTAGAGATGCCTGCTGAGCAGTTGATGCTGAGACTGCTGAGTATCCAGACATCGATCTTTTTACAAAAGCTTCGTGTCGGGGATCTTAATGATGATGAGTGGAGCAGATTGACCGGTGCCATAGATCATATGAACAAGGCAAAACTTTTTGTGGATGACCAAGGTTCCATAAACATCAATCAGCTTCGCTCAAAATTGAGAAAACTCAAAAATCAGCATCCTGAGATAGAGGTCGCCGTCATAGATTACTTGCAGATCATGGCCGGTACTGGCGGAAAAGACCGTCACTTAGAGGTCAGTGAGATGTCTCGTGGCCTTAAGATGCTCGCTCGTGAGCTTGGTATCCCGATCATCGCGCTTTCCCAGCTCAACCGTGGTTTGGAATCGCGTAACGACAAACGCCCGATGCTAAGCGATATCCGTGAGTCAGGTTCTATCGAGCAGGATGCCGATATCATCCTCTTTGTATACCGTGACGATGTCTACCTTTACAAAGAGGAAAAAGAGCGTGAAAAAGCTGCTAAAGCCGACGGTAAAGAGTTTACATCGACGTATGTAGAAAAAGAGGAAGAGGAAGCGGAGATCATTATCGGTAAACAGCGTAACGGTCCGACCGGACATGTGAAGCTGATGTTTCAGAAAAAACTTACCCGTTTTGTGGATGCACCGGCGTATGGCAAAGGGATTGAGACTGTTTTTGAAAATGTCGATACAAGATCTGCAAGTGTAGATGTCGGTAACGACTCGATATCGATGTCTATCCTTTAAACGATGATAGAGCGTCCACAGCTTTTAAACGGACGCGACTATCTTTACGCTTTACTTCTTTTCTTTGTACTCTTTTTAATCTCACTTTCCATCCATTTTTTCTTCTATAAAAAACTCGCTTCCAATGAGAATGCAACGCTTACATGTAAGGTCATAAACCAGTATGAAAAAAGTAAAAATTCTCACAGCTACTATATCTTAAAGCTCAACTGCGACGATACACTCATTTACACAGCAAAAGGGTTGTATATCGGTGATCTTACGGGTAAAAAGATAACAGCGGTATTGACACTGAATAAACTTGATTTTTTGGGGTATCTCAAAGGGTTTTATGCAAAAAGCAAGATCTTACATGTAGAGGATGAGAACGGTTTTAAAACAAAACTGAACTCCCTTATCTCCGTGCAGCATCAAAACAGTGATATAGCCACGATATATAAGGCGCTTTACACTGCCGCACCGCAAGATAAAGCGTTGCGACAAAAGCTCTCATCACTTGGGATAAGTCATCTGATGGCGATCAGCGGATTTCATCTTGGAGTGCTCAGTGCAGTTTTGTTTTTTCTATTTGGGATTTTGTACAAGCCGTTTCAAATGAGATATTTTCCCTATAGATTCGGCTCTCGCGATCTGTTTATGATAGTCGCTCTGTTTTTATTTCTGTATGTCTGGTTTTTGGATTTCACTCCTTCGCTTCTTAGGTCGTTTGCGATGCTTATAGTAGGATACTTTCTGTATGACAGAGGTCTAAAAGTGATCTCTATGCAGACACTTTTGCTGACGGTTCTTCTTTTGATAGCTCTGATGCCGAAACTTCTTTTTTCTATAGGGTTTTGGCTCTCGGTCAGCGGAGTTTTTTATATTTTTTTGTTTATGATCCATCTTGGCGGGATGAAAAAAGTCATGCTCTTTTTGCTTCTGCCGATCTTCGTGTACATCGCGATGCTGCCGTTTTCTCTTTACATCTTCGGAATTTTTTCACCTTGGCATCCGCTCTCGATTGTGTGGACGACACTCTTTACACTTTTTTATCCGCTGAGCATTATCTTGCACGGTATGGGTTTTGGAGGGTTGTTTGACGGATCGCTTTTGCAGTTGTTGTCCCTTGGAGAAAATCCTTCACACTTACATGTAAACGGAGTTTTCTTTTACTTACATGTAGGAGTTTCACTCTTGGCTGTTTTGTACAGGAGAGTCTTTTATCTTCTTTGGCTTTACAGCTTTTTTTTCCTGATATACGCGATGCAAAATGTAGCATAGTTTCATGCCGTAGATAAAGATGATCCAAGAGACGTATATCCAGAAAAACAGAAATATCACCATAGCAAAAGAACCGTACATCGTTGTATACGTCTTGTTGTAAACGACGTAATAGATAAACGAGGATTTGGCTATTGAAAAGATCGTCGATGTGATAAATGAGGCAGCAAGCGATGCTTTTGGTTCTATCTTGATATTCGCGGCTATCTGGTAGATAAGAAAGAAAAGTGCCCAGATAATGAGGTAAGGGAATACTTTGATGATATTGATCCAGCCAGAGAGGATGCTCTCATCTACTATGAGAGCAAGTTTTCCCGAGAGGTAAAATGATACGCCAAGAGCTATGGGTGTGAGTGTGATAAGTGTCCAGTATGTCGTAAGTGATTCCCAGACAGTTCTTTTTTGCGCGTGAAAGATGCGGTTTGCGATGTACTCGAAGTTTTGAAAAAAGAGCATTGAAGCTACGATGACGCTGGCAAATCCGATGACGCCCATTTTTACCGAGTTTTTTAAGAATCCGTCTATATAGCCCATGATCGCTTGCGAGTTGACGGGCATGAGATTTGAGAAGATAAAACTTTTTATAGTCTCATAATGTTCACTGAAATTGGGAAGGGAGGTGATGAGCGTCATCACGATCATTAAAAGAGGGATGATGGTAAAGATGGTATAGAAGCTAAGACTTGCGGCAAAGAGGGTGAGCTCTTTATCTACAAATCCTAAGACAATACTCTTTATCTCATACAGTAAATGCTTTAGCTCTTTGTTCATTTAATGGCACATCCTGCATCATTAGAAGAGAATTTGATGAATTTGGGCAGTTTGATATCCAGAGTCTTTATCTCATTTAAAGCCTCTGTACGAAATCTGTCCAAAGGCATCCTGACAGAATAATAAGCCCAAGTCCCGCGCCTGTCTACCCGCAAAAAACCCGCATCTTTTAAGATCTTGAGATGGCGGGAGAGACGTGACTGGATCATATCAAATGATTCTTGCAGATCACAGACGCACATCGCTCCGTTTTCATCTATAAAACGCAGTAGCTTTATGCGAGTTTCATCATTGAGTGCCGATACTGTTTGTAAAAATATTTCCATTCAAAAATTATAGCACAGTTTTTAAATATCAAGATATATTGATTTATTGATGAAAAGATGCTATAGTTTTGCTAATAGATAAATAAAGGATAAAAGATGCAAAAAACAGTAAACAGTTTGAAAAACGGTGTAAATATCTCATTTACGGGCGAAGTGAAAAAAGAAAATGTCGTGGCAATGGTTCAAAACTGCCAGAGCGGCAAGTGTGAGTGTATGAGCGATGAGACAAAGAAAAAGATAAAAAATATGGAAGTAAGCGGAGAAGACGGGGATGTGAATCTGACTCTCAGCGGAGATATTTTAAAAGAAGAGATCGAAGAAGCTTTGGCAAAATCTAAAGTGATAAATTCACAATGCTGCTAGCCAGCACACTCTTTTTAATAACGCTTCTCTTTATCATCTGGCAGCCAAGAGGTTTGCAGATAGGTACCACTGCAGTCATTGGTGCACTAGTCAGCGTTATTTTGGGAGTTGTTAGTCTAAACGATGTTTTTGTTGTGACAAACATCGTCTGGGACGCCACTTTGGCATTTATCGGTATCATCATCCTTTCTATGGTTCTTGATGAGATAGGTTTTTTCGAATATGCGGCACTGAAGATGGCCAGACTCAGCGGCGGGAACGGTCATCTGATGTTTGTTTATATCTTGCTTTTAGGTGCAGTTGTTGCTGCATTTTTTGCAAATGACGGAGCGGCACTTATCTTGACCCCGATTCTTTTGGCAAAGATGAAACATCTCAAGATGAAACCCGTCCCTGTTTTTGCATTTTTGATGGCAGGAGGTTTCATCGGTGACAGTGCGTCAAATCCGCTTGTCATCTCTAACCTGACCAACATCGTCACGGCAGGATACTTTCATATAGGCTTTAGTGAATATGCAAAAAATATGTTCCTGCCAAACCTGTTGAGCATCTTTGCTTCTGTGGCGGTGCTGTGGATATATTTTAAAAATGACATACCAAAGCACATCGATATCTCGACTCTTGCGACACCGGAGTCGGTCATCAAAAATATGACGATGTTTAAACTTTCGTGGTTTTTTCTTCTTTTTTTGATGGTCGGGTATTTTGTAGGAGACAGATATCATCTGCCGGTCTCACTTTTTGCCCTTGGCGGAGCGATACTTTTTCTACTCATAGCAAACCACTACAAAGCCGTAAAACCTCTGATGACCATCAAAGCCGCACCTTGGCAGGTCGTATGGTTTTCCATCGGACTTTACGTAGTCGTCTACGGGCTTAAAAATGCAGGGATCACGGAGATCATCGCTTCTTGGATATCTGAACTGATGAAACACGGAGACGCGGTTGCAATCATAGGAACGGGATTCCTATCGGCGGTCATAAGCTCTATCATGAACAATATGCCGACCATTATGCTTATGGATATCTCTATAAACCAAGTAGGATATGTCGGAAATGAAGCATTGGCTTATGCAAATATCTTAGGTTCGAATTTAGGACCGAAGATGACGCCTATCGGTTCGCTTGCGACACTTTTATGGTTACATGTATTAGCTAAAAAAGGTGTGAAGATCACATGGGGCGAGTATATGAAAGTAGGACTCATCATAACCCCGCCTGTGCTGTTAACGGCACTTTTGGGGCTTTTGTAACCAAAAAAAAATTAAACGATTCATTTACACTCTATTTTATATGATATAAGTTACAATTGACTCATTGCTAAATGAGATAGAGGGTAGTCGATGAAAAGTTTAATGGATAATCAGCATATTGACAATATTAAAGAGACTGTCGTCTTTAAAAATGCATTTGTCATCGCTGCGGCTTATCTTCTGTTTGGAATGATCTGGATCTATTTTTCAGACAGAGTCGCAGAGATGATCTCCATGAACAGTCACGCTCTTGGTTTGCTTCAGACCTATAAGGGCTGGTTTTTTATTTTTATTACCACTCTTTTATTATTCATACTGACATATCGGTTTTTACACAGACAGTTTACTGAATATAAACAAAATCTCTATGAACAAAACAGACTTCAAGCATCCCTTCGAGCAAAAGATCAGTTGCTTTCTCAGACTAATCACATCGCAAAAATAGGCGGATGGAGCTTTGATACATCTACATTACAGGGAAAATGGACGGATGAGTTGGCCTTTATGCATGAAGTTCCGCCAGATGAATCTATCGATCTTGAAAAAGCTTTAGGTTTTTACGCTCCGAAATCACGTCCCATAATCGAAAAAGCGATCGACGATATCATGGAAAGAGGGGTTCCTTTTGATCTCCAATTGGAGATCATCACCAGATCGGGTATTCACAAATGGATTAGGAATATCGGTGCTCCCCTTATGAGGGCAGAAAAAGTCATTAAAGTGCAAGGGGTTATACAAGATATAACGGAGCAAAGAAATGCACAACAGGAGATAGATAGATATAACACTTTTCTTAACACCATCGTAAACAGCTCGCCCGATGCTATCTTTGTTAAAGACCTGGAGGGAAAATATCTTTTATTTAATGAAGGTGCGGCAAATGCGGTGGGTATACCAGCTGATAAAGTGATAGGCCGTACCGATGAGTTTGTCTTTTCTTCGCAAGCTGCAATGGAGATTAAAAAACTAGATAACCAGATCATTGAAAGCGGGAGCGTTCAAAGCCATGAAGAGGATCTGATCACGGCAAACGGCGAAGAAAAAATGTTTTTAGTGACAAAAGGTCCTATAAAAAACAGTGATGGCGAACTTTTCGGTCTTTTTGGAATATCACGCGATATTACCCAGCAAAAGGCTGATCAGAAACAGCTAAAGAGTGAAAAAGAGCGTTATGATTACACCGCACATCATGACATCCTAACGGGACTGCCAAATAATCTGAGTCTGATGGAATATACGAAAGCGATGAGCCTTGAACCTGCTCCTTTTGCGTTCATGTTTATTGACCTTGATGCTTTTAAAGAGATCAATGATTCTTACGGCCATGCATTTGGCGATCAGCTGCTTATTCAAATCAAATCTATGCTTCAGTCCGTATTTCCAAAAGATGCTTTTATTGTCCGTACGGGCGGTGATGAGTTTGTCATCATCTTAAAATGCCGTGAAGACAAAAACGGTATCAAAGAGTCGATCGAAAATCTGATAATGCATTTAAATCATCCTCTGAGCGTCTTAAATATAGATATATATATCACAGCCAGCATCGGTATCGCTCTTTATCCCGATGATGCAAGAAGTTATGAAGAACTACTGCAAAAGTCCGATACGGCGATGTATCATGCAAAAAAAATAGGCAAAAACACTTTTAGTTTTTATGATGCGGATATGACAAAAAATACTCTCTATAGAACCACTATCATGACAAATCTGAAAAAAGCCCTTACCTCTGATGAGCTTACCGTCTATTTTCAACCGCAGGTAGATTCTAAAACAGAAAAAATAATAGGTGCCGAAGCGCTTATCCGCTGGTTCACGCCCGAAGAAACTATTTCACCTGCTGTTTTCATACCTATTGCCGAAGAGTCCAGTTTGATATTTGATATAGGCAGATTTGTTTTGAACGAGTGTTTTAAGCTGGCTGTGAAATGGTCGGCTTTGGGGCTTTTAAACGGGCGAATATCGGTGAATGTCTCAGCGCGTCAGCTTATACACCCTGATTTTTTAATGATTTTGGAAAATCTTTTAGAGGAGACGAAGTGCGATCCGAAGTGGATAGAGATCGAGATAACGGAGAGCTCGATCTTGGAAAATCCTGAGAAGATCATACTCCTTTTAGAAAAGTTGAGAGATAAAGGTTTTCATATATCTTTAGATGATTTTGGAACAGGATACTCTTCTATGTCATATCTAAAAAATCTTCCTATAAACAAATTGAAGATCGACCAATCTTTTATTCAGAGCATTATGGGTGAACAAAAAAATCAGACCATAGTTCAGACTATCATCGCTCTTGCAAAAGGATTACGGATAGAAGTGATCGCAGAGGGCGTTGAGACGTATGATGAACTTGAATTTTTAAATCTTTGCGGGATCGATTCGATACAGGGGTATTATTACTACAAGCCTATGTCTTTAGAAGATGTAGAAGCAGTCTTGCAAAAAAACTAAACCCATTATATTTCCATCATAGAACCAAAAAGTGCAGATAGCAGATAAAGCATCGTCGTAGCGATATCTTTGATGCCGTTTATGTTTTTAATCGGCGTGAATGAAGCGAACATGCCAAAAAAAGCTGCCACGTTCACTGCTGCTAAATGCCGGTCGATGAAGCTTACATGTAAGCTTATGAACTGACACAAGAAACTCACAAAGAAACTGAGTCCCAAAATAAGCCAGTAGCGTTTTGGACCGATGCTGCATGAACAGCCAAGAGCGGAACCTTTGAGCAGATTTTTCAAATCTATGTCGATAAAGAACAAAAACACCATTGCAGGAAAAAGATTGTTCGTCACTACGGTATACAATCTGTTTATCTCCTGCGTATGGGCAAAAACGCCAAGATATGAAAGCAAAGCGGTCAAGAAAAAGATCAGGGGAACTGCAACTAAATGTGAGGAAAAAACTTTAAAACTGCTTTTTTGTTTTAAGTAGCCGAAAAATGTCCCGATTGCAGCAATAATTAACAGATATAATAGAGGTGATGTTATCATAACCAAATTGTAGCATAAGCTTGAATGTGAGATAATAATCCTATGTTTTATAATCTGGAATTTTCATTTTGGTATCTGTTTTTGGGCGCGCTACTCACATATATGGTGTGGGGTTTTATAGTCGCCTTTGAGGTCGTCCTGGGAATGAGCGGTTCAAAAATAGCATTGAAATGGATAAAAAAACATCATTCGTACAAGCTGTTATACAAAGAGGTTATCGCTTTTTATCCTATGATCCTTGCGGGATATCTCTTTTTAGAGGTCATACCTCATTTTATTTTTAGAGATGATCCGTTAGTCAAGTTCGATCTAGACAGGTTGTTTGAGGAATTATATGCAGATGATTGAAAAACAACAGCTCATAAAAGAGCCGTTGGATAAAGATACGCTAAAACTCGCACAGGTTATATACAGTACTTTTGTCGCAAACGACGACGATCCTTACATGTATATACCTTTGAAGAGACTCTATGCTCTATTTGGGCTCGATGATTCATCTCGTTCAAGAGAAAGAGTGCTTGAGATGTTTTTAGAGTTGATGGAACCCATAAAAGTCCAAGATTTTGAGTTTCTGGGAAAAAAATATCCCGAGAAGATATTGGAGTTTTGTGCATTTAACGAGATCGAGAAAGATGGGGAGTTATATATGGAGATAGAGTTGAACGAGATGTACCTGGAAGCGATGAAAAATTATATGACAGATCCTTTTTTAGAGGTCAACTGATGGCAAAATATATTATTTTAGATACTGAGACAACAGGAGCCGGTGAGGGTGATCGTATCATTCAACTGGGATATATGGTTCTTGGAAACGGTGACATAGAAGTTCAAAACGATTTCTGTTCATCTGATGTGCCTATCTCATTTGGTGCGATGGAAGTCCACCACATCACGCCGGACATGATAGAGGACAAACCCGAATGTACACAGACAAAAGCCTACAAAAGACTGCTTGAACTCAATACGGAGGATAACTACATCATCATCCATAATGCGCCTTTTGACATAGGGATGCTTGAAAAAGAGGGTTTTGTTTTAAACATGAAGCTCATCGATACCCTCAGATGTGCAAAACATGTCTATGAGGATGAAGAAGCGCACAGGCTGCAATATTTTCGTTATAAGATGGGTCTTTATAAACAAGAGGAAGATGAAGCGAAAAAACTCGGTATCGAGGTAAAAGCCCATGATGCCATAGGCGATGTTTTGACATTGAAACTGTTTTTGAGTGAACTTAGAAAGTCGGTTCAAGGGAAGTTCAGGGATGAGAACCCTGTTGAAAAGATGGTGGCTTTAACAAAGGAACCGATCTTTGTAAAAACTTTCAGGTTTGGAAAATACAAGGGTAAAAATCTCTCTGATGTAGCATTGGAAGACGCAGGTTATCTGAGATGGATGCTAAAATCGATGGACACGTTGGATGAAGACCTGAAATACTCTATAGAAAAAGTGCTTTCCCATGAAACCAGATGAGCTAAAAAACAGGACGATTCTATTTTTTGGCAAGCCGAGAGCTTTTAATCAGGATGAACTAAAATATCAGCTCCATACCCTACATGTAAACATCGCCAGTGAATATTATTCGGATGTCTCTTACATAGTCGAGGGAAGACTCATCACTCCATACGAGCAGGATGAGCTGGATAGACTTTATGAAAAGGGGTTAAAAGAGAAGTTCATAGATATCGATGCGTTGGAACAAGCCCTGATCGACAATATCGATGACAACTTGCTTCTGATGAGTTTGAAACTCTCTCACGACAAAGAGAGACTTCTGTCATATATAAAAAACTCGAAGATCAGTGACACGCTTTTTTTGAAACTCATAAAACTCTATGATTGGCAGGGTGAGGGCTTTTTTGAAAATGACGACAATCGTGACGTAACGGCAGCACTCATATCGAGGTTTTATGAAAATATCGAAAGAAATCATAATGTCCAGTATGCGACACTCGGGCTTATGCACCTCGTAGAACAAAGCAATGACGAAGCTCTTATCGAAGCGATAAGCACACTGGCTCCCATTAAAAAAAGTTTTGTCGATTCCAGTTTATATCCTATCGTTTTGGCAATCGCAAAGAACAACAGCACACCCACATCTACCTTGAAGCTGCTGGTACAAAAATGCACTACCGAGATGAAAAAGATCATTGCACTAAAAGAAAATCTGGATAAAGATGTACAGGAGATGCTCTTTGTACTTAACGATGATGAGGTCAATCGTGCACTTTGTCAAAATCCTGACCTTGATATAGAGTTGGCTAAGAAACTGCAAGATCGCTATAGTGATATCATTGCCGAATCCATCAAACTGGACGATACTTTTTTTGAGCTGTTTTTTCATAAGACTCCTGCACATCTGGCTAAAAACAATACTCTTACAAGAGAGATGCAGGAGAAGTTGTTATCTTTAAACAAACAAGAGGTGACAGCCGCTCTTGCGACAAATGAAAGTATCAATGAAAATCTTGCGGAGGAGATACTGCTTCTGAGCGACGATGAGATCAACTTCTCTCTTTTTTCAAACGAGATGGTCAAAGAGGATGATCTAAGAGAGGCTTATTTGCATGAAAAAAACTACCTCTCACTTGCAGGAAATCAAAAGACTCCTGTCGATATTTTAAGAAAGCTTTCTTATGAGGGAGACATCGAGGTGATAAAAGCACTTTGTAAAAACCCTTCAACTCCCATAGATATCCTTTATGAGTTTAGACTTGACCAAAGATTGACGCGTCTCGTCAATGAAAACAAGGCGTTTACAGAGCATATCAAAACTGAAAATATCGGATGGAAAGATTGAAAGCAAGCGATATAAAAAACTCGATAGAAGCGATGATAGAACAGCGTATTCCTACCTTTCTCTGGGGTGCGCCCGGGATAGGCAAATCCTCTATTATCAGGCAGATCGCAGAGCAAAAAGAGATGGGCTTTATCGATCTGAGACTCTCTTTGATGGACCCGACCGACTTGAAGGGAATCCCTTTTTATGACAAGCATGAGCACTCTGCGGTGTGGGCGCCACCTTCGTTTTTACCGCGCGATGGCAGCGGAATACTCTTTTTGGATGAGCTAAACTCCGCTCCTCCGGCGGTTCAGGCTTCGGCATATCAGCTGATATTGGACAGAAAAGTAGGCGAGTACGAACTCCCCTCAGGCTGGGCGATCGTCGCTGCTGGAAATCGCGAGAGCGACAGAGGCGTAGTCTATAGGATGCCCTCACCCCTTGCCAACCGTTTTGTTCACCTAGAGATGGACGTGGACGTGGACGATTACAAAGAGTGGGCATATAAAAGCGGCATAGATGAGCGCATCATCGCTTACATAGGGTACAAAAACGAGAATCTTTTTACATTTGATGCGACAAAAAACGAGAAAAGTTTTGCAACGCCCAGAAGCTGGGAGTTTGTAGATAAAGTCATGAAATCGACACTGAGTGAAAAACTGCTTCTTGGCAGTATCGGCGGGGCAGTCGGGCATGACATCGCGGTGGATTTTTTGAGTTTTTGCAAAGTCGCACAGAGACTTCCCGACTTAGATGCGATCCTTCAAACGGGCGAGGGCGACTATCCGAGTGATGTGGATGTCTTGTATGTTTTGAGTGCCGGACTGGTCTCTAAAACGATGAGAAATGAAGCATTTGTGGATAATCTTCTTCGTTATACCCTGGAACTTCAAAGTGAGTTTGCCGTTATGATAGTCCAAGAACTGCAGCGTTACGGTGTGAGGATGGAACACTCGGATGCGTTTAAAGCCTGGGTACGAAAGTTTAGTTACCTCTTATCATGAACCTGCAAGAGAAGATATCCCGGGCAAAGGCGAAGCTTTTGGTGGATCATCCTTATTTCGGGACACTTGCAAGCCGTCTGGAACTTACAAAAAATGAGAATATTCCTACGTTTTTAAGCGACGGGATGCGTTTGGAATATAATGATGATTATCTTGCCTCATTAAAGATCAGCGAGCTTGAATTTGCACTCAGTAACGGTGTGATGCACACGGTGCTTTCTCATCAAAACCGCAAGAGTTCCAGACAAAGTTGGCTGTGGCAGCTCTCCACCGACTATGCCATCAACTCCATGCTGCTTCAAAACGGACTTGAGATGCCCCATGGCGTAAATTACGATGCGCGTTTTGAGGGTCTTTATGCCGAAGAGATCTATGAGATACTTCGCTCAGAGATCAAAAACGAAGAGTTTAGTGATGATGAGCGTGACGAAACTGGTTTTAATGAAAACGACAAACGCCATAACCCAAAGCATAACTCAAAAAACAGCGATGAGAAAAAAGATGAAAATGCACCTAAGATAGAGGTTGAAAACGTCGTTGATGAAGAGTCTTTTTCTTACATGAATGAAAAGCTCATCCAAGATGAACTGAGTCGCGGAAATCTCCCTTTGGGACTGGAGAGATTTTTTGATCTGAGGCCTACATGTAGGGTCGATTGGAGAGAAGAACTCAGCCATGCCATAGACAGATTTCACAAAGATGATTACAGAGTCCTTCCCCCTTCAAAGAAACTTCTTTATCTTGGGACGTACTTGCCCTCACTTACAAGCAACAGATTAAAGCTTATTATCGCAATCGACAGTTCCGGTTCGGTAGATGAGGCGCTTTTGGCTGTTTTTATGAGTGAAGTCAACTCCATTATGCTGAGCATCTCAAATTATGAGATAGATATCATAGTCGCAGATGCCGCAGTGCAGTCACATGATACATTTTATGAGGGTGATGAGCTTTTTTGTACTCTAAAAGGCGGCGGCGGAACCGATTTTAGACCTGTTTTTGAGTATATAGAACAAAATCTTTACGATACCTCTTTGCTGCTGTATTTCACTGATCTTGACGGGGATTTTCCGGCGAAAGAACCGCTTTTTGACGTGGTGTGGGTGTCACCAAAAGACAAAGAAGTGCCTTTTGGAAGGGTGATAGAGATCAGTTAGCGAGTATCTGATTTGTGCCGCTGTTTTTTGCATTGTAAAGAAGCATGTCTGCGGTGTTTACCATCTCTTGTAATGTGTCTTCGGATGATGTACACACGCCAATGCTGAGGGTAAAAGAGATCTCGGTGTCATTCTCTTTGACATAAGAGTTCTCTACCTTATGTCTGATAGATTGCAGTTTTTCCATGATCTCATGTGTGCTTGTGTCTTTAAAGAGAACACAAAACTCTTCATTTCCGAATTTTGCGACGATATCGTTTATATCTACATTTGTCGTTAAGACCCGAGATAAGTGGACTATGACCTTGTCGGCTGCTTCATGTCCGAATTTGTCGTTTATCTTTTTAAAATCATCGATATCTATGATGGCAATACCAAAACTCTGCGCATTCTCTTTTGCCGTATCAAAATACTCTGTCGCATGTTGATAGAAATATCTGCGGTTATAGACACCCGTGAGAAAATCTCTGGTCGCATTGTGTGTGATCATATCTATGTTTTCTAAAGCTTCTATGGTGTTGTTGAGCCTGCATGAAAACTCCTCTTTTGAAAAGGGTTTATAGATATAATCGTTTGCTCCGTTTTTTAAAAACAGCGCGGTTATCTCATCATCCTGGTTTGATGAGAGAGCGATGATGCTGAGTTCATTTTTAGAGTGGGTCTTTCGTATCTCTTTTGTGAGGGAGAGTCCATCCATGACAGGCATATTATAATCGGTCAAAACGATCTTAATATCGGGATGTGTTTGAAGCATACCGAGCGCTTCTTCGCCGTGAGCAACGGAGTAGACATTAAAAAACAGGTTCTTGACCATTTTTTGCATCTGATTTCTAAAGACCATAGAATCGTCGACGATAAGCACTTTATGGTTTTGGTTTTTAAAAAGACGCATGATCGTCGCGATGATATAGTCGATGTTCTCGACACCATCTTTTTTAATATAATCGATGACCTCTTTTTGCAGGATCGTTTTTCTTAGTTCTTTGTCAACATTGCCTGTCAGTACGATCGATCTGATGTTTTTTGAAAGCATATAATCAACGATCTCTCCATTAGGAGCATCGGGAAGGTTCAAGTCTAGAAGGGCTATAAAATACTCATATTTTTTAGTAAAAAGTTTTGCTTCTTGCATCGAAAAAGCTACATCTATTTCAAAATCAAGGCGGCTAGTTAGTTTTTTTGCGATCAACTTTGCCAATGTTTTATTATCTTCAACAATTAGAATTCTATGCATCTTTCATACTCCGTATATATCACGGTATTGTACCCTCTTAAAATGCAATAAACTATAAATTTAGCTTCAGTTTATGGGAGTTTGTGTAAAATAAAATATTAGGAGCATTATTGAAGAACATAGTAAAAGTCGTGTACATCGTTTTATTTGTTGTTGTCAGTTCTTTAGTGTTGTATGTTTCATATATGTACAAAAAAGACCTCGTTGATATAAAGAGAGTCGAATACTTTAATAATGAATCCATCAAAGTCAATAACGAAATAAAAAAACTAATCAAAGCGAGACAAGAGAATCAACTGCTGATAATCCAACAGTTGGTGCAGGATAAGAAAGTTATACAAGTATTAAAAACAAAAGCGTACGATCTAAACAGTATGCAGTATGTCGCAAATAGACTGGATACTGCCGTGGGGCTAAAAGATGCATGGTTTCAGTTTATCGACAACAAGGGAATATGTATCGCAAGAAGCTGGAGGAATGATAGAGGCGACAATCTTTCCTTGATCCGTAATGATGTTTTAAGTATGATAAATAGGCCAAGAGTCATCAACAGCATAAGTGTGGGCTGGTTTGATATGACCTTTAAGACTATGGTGCCGATTTTTGACGAGAGTCATAAGTTTTTGGGTGCGATGGAGCTGATCTCAAATTTCGATGCTCTTTCGGACACCCTTGATACTCTTGGGTATAAGGCAGTCTTTCTTGTCGATAAAAGATATAAAAAGCAATTAAAAGATCCGCGAACAAAAAGATTCATAGGTGATAGTTACGTCGCAAATAAAGATGCAGATAAAAGCCTGTTGGATTATATACAAAACAATGGCATAGATCATTTTATATCGCCCTATCACAGCTATGTCATAGATGATGGGAGTGTGGTCTTTAATTATGCTTTATTTGATAAAAAAGAGCTTTTGATCGCTAATCTTTTTGTTTTTAAAAAACTTTCATCTTTTGATCTGCAAGATATAGATAATACAAAAATTAAAATGAACATCTCTACTGCGATCGTCATCCTTTTGATAGTGATCGGCTTTTATGTTTTATCTCTCAGCCATATCCCTATAGTCAAAATAGACAGGACTTTTTATAAGTTGTTGCTTTTGTTTGCAGTCGTTTATTTTTTATATTTCATTTTAGTAACACTCTATTATAAAGAGCAAAAAAATGAGTACATACGTACTTATAACGATCACATTAGAGTCGAGTATGATAATGTGACAAACAGATATGCAAATATGGCGGATCTTATTTATAAAACGGATCTGCAGACACCGGAAGTCATAGATATTTTAAAATCAGTAGAGATCAGCAGTAAAAAAGACAGAGCAAGAGAGAAGTTGTATGATCTTTTGAAATATGACTATGAACTCTTTAAACCATTCGGTGTCAGACAGATCCAGTTTCATCTTAAAAATAATGAAAGTTTCTTGAGATTTGATAATCTTGCAGCGTACGGAGATGACCTCTCAGAAATAAGGCAGACGGTAAAATGGGTAAATAAATATCATGAAAAGGTAGAAGGTTTCGAAGAGGGAAGACTCAACAGCGGATTTCGATATATCTATCCGATCTTTGATGAATACGATTCCTCGAATATATTGTATCTGGGAAGTGTGGAGGTATCGTTCAGTTCATTTTATTTTATCAGAGATCTCTCACGGCTGTATCAATTTAAAAGTACACTCTTGATCAATACAGATGTCATTAACAAAAAAGTTTACAGCAGCCAAAGATCGAACTATACCGATTCGATTTACAAAGGGTGGTCTTTTGACAAGAGAGTCACGGAAAAACTGAAAAATCTGTCGGTCGATGCAGATATCTCTTTAATCGATCCAAAAAGTTATCAGTTCATAGAAAAGAGTGTCATTAAGGGCGAGATATTTTCCATAGAAGTAGAAGATGGGAACTACTTTTTTACATTTGTACCGCTGGTAAATCCGATAGATAAAAAAGTTGTCGCAGTGATCGTTTTGCAAAAAGATGAGGCCATCTATGTGACTCTGCATAATAATATAGCCATAGCTCTTCTAGTCGGATTTATACTTTTATTGTTTGTATTTTTATACATGTATAAAGAGTTGTCGATAAAAAAAGAGTATAAACTGCTGCTGCGTAAAATGCAACGTATTCTTGATACGCAGGACTCCATTATCATCATTACCAATGATGAAGAGATGGTCGATGCGAACAAAAAGTTTTTGGATTTTTTTGGATTTGGATCATTGGACGAATTTAAACTCCATTATCGTTGCATAACAGAAAAATTTTTAGAGGATAACCGTTTACTGAATATAGACAGATTCCAAAAAACAAAAGAGTGGATATACGAATTAGAGAAGATGAATAGCAAAGATAAAGTCGTGTCGATGATGGATAAAAACGGCGAGGTGCATTTTTTTTCAATAAAAGATAGCAAAATAGACGAAAATTATCTTTTGGAGTTTTCGGACATCAGTGATACGATGAAAGATAAATTTCAATTTATCAACAAAGCATATAAAGACAATCTGACAAAAGCTTTCAACAGAGAATATTTTGATTCGAATATAGAAGATATTCTCAGCAATAAAAATAATGCAGGCAGCTTGGGAATCATCTTTTGTGATATAGATTATTTTAAAAGTGTAAATGACACATACGGACATGATGCGGGAGATTATATTTTAAAAAGAATAGTCGAGCTTATCCATAAAAACATAAGAGCGGAAGATAT
The DNA here is from genome assembly GCA_018824305.1 of bacterium. Taxonomy (GTDB): domain Bacteria; phylum Campylobacterota; class Campylobacteria; order Campylobacterales; family Sulfurimonadaceae; genus Hydrocurvibacter. The sequence continues at coordinate 15,623 of JAHJGM010000041.1, read as the reverse complement.
CGTCATACGCTGGGGCGGAGAGGAGTTCATCATCCTTCTTTATGTAGATTCTATGGATATTTTGGTGAGGATCGCAAATAACGTAAGAGCTGCGATAGAGGAAGAGAGCTTTGACTATGCTGGGACGGTTACATGCAGTTTCGGGATCAGTCAATATGTCAAAGGCGAGAACATCCTCAGTGCGATAAAAAGAGCTGATGAGGCATTGTACGAAGCAAAACAAGCAGGCAGAAATAGAGTAAAAATAAAATTTTAAAAAGGAAAAATAATTGAGTATTTATAGAGAGTATGACATACGCGGAATATTTGAAAAAGAGTTAAACGAATCGAGTGTAGTTCGCATAGGTTACGGACTTGCAAAACGCATAAATGGAGAATATGTCGCAGTAGGATATGACGCTAGGAGCCACTCGCCTGTGCTTTTTGAGTACCTTGTGCGCGGACTCAATGCAGGCGGAAAAAAAGTTTTAGGTATGGGAATGGTCCCGACTCCTGTGAATTATTTTACTAATTATATGGAGTGGAACGGTATCACTCCGAGTGCTTCGGTCATGATAACGGGTTCGCATAATCCAAGTGAATACAACGGTTTTAAGATCACCGTAGATAAAGCACCTTTCTTTGGAGAAGATATCTATGCGCTGGGCCGTGAGATACAAACGATGGAGATGCCCCATGACGTAGAGCGAGATGTAACAGAGATAGATGCAGTCGAGCGTTATATCGATTTTATGATCAAAGAGTTCGCACATCTTAAAGGGATGAAAGAGCGCATCGTCTATGACTGCGGAAACGGTGTGGCCGGAATCGTGACAGAGAAGATATTTGGAACACTGGGCTTACATGTAAAGGGGATCTATATAGATCCAGACGGTACATTTCCAAATCATCATCCCGATCCTTCGGTAGAGCATAATCTTGAAGATGTCAAAGCACTTTTGGCTAGTGAGGGCGATATCGCTTTTGCCTATGACGGCGATGCAGACCGCATAGCCGTACTGACGCATAAGAATAATATAAAAGGGGATATGATGGCCCTTTTATACTCTATGAAAATGGATAAACCCGTAGTCGTTGGAGAAGTGAAATGTTCACAAGTGATGTATGATGAGCTTGAGCGCCGCGGGGGCAAGGCTATCATGTATAAAACAGGACATTCAAATCTTAAAGTGAAGATGAAAGAGGTCGGTGCCGACCTTGCATGTGAGGTCAGCGGACACGTGTTTTTCAAAAACCGCTACTTTGGTTACGACGATGCTATCTATGCGACTCTTAGAATGTTGGAACTAGTGCATGAGGGCATCGATCTGGATGCGGAGCTGGCAAAACTTCCCGAAGTCTTTTCAACTGAAGAGATAAAAGTCGAGACGACGGAAGCTGAGAAATTTAAGATCATAGACAGATTAAAAGAGCTGCTAAAAACCCCTCCTGCAGGTTTTCCTCATATCAGAGATATCATTGATGTCGATGGTGTGCGAGTCATCTTTGATACGGGTTGGGGGCTTGTTCGTGCGAGTAATACAACTCCGGTTTTGGTGACTCGTTTTGAGTCTACATGTAAGGAAGATGTGAAGATGTATGAGCAGGTTTTAAACGATCTTATCCAAAAGGCAAAAGAATCTTTATAAGATAGAGTGTTTTAAAGAGGTTGTGTCGATAAAAAAATTTATAATTAATATAACTTTCACATATAATTAATTTTAACTAAGATAGAATTCCAGACTTTAAAACCTCAAGGAAGTTTGGAAAATGATATTTTACGTTACTTTGTTTTTTGCATTTGTATATTTTAAGATCGCTCGCGTGCATAAAAAAGAGGAGAGAATGAGTTCTCTTGTACTTCTCCAACATTTTGTTGTGGGAATATGTGCCGTTGTTCTTTTGTATTATGGTGTGCTATATGTTTCTTGGTACTTTTTTATGCTCTCTGTCTTGCTGTTCGTTATCGCCGCATCATTGATGATCACGGTCATACAGCTTGGGATATTTGTCGATGGAAAACCGATGTTCGGGCTTAGCAGTGCATACAAGTATCTTCCTCTCTTGACTTTAGTGATATTGTTTTTGTCGATTGTACTTTGGGTCAATAAAATAGTAGTAATCTAAATTTTTATATGGATTTTGCTATACTTATCGGCATAATTCAGTAAGGAAAATAATGAAAACTCATACTCTTTTAATGCCGTTGGATATGCATCTTCATCTTCGCGACGGGGTGATGCTTGAAAATGTCGCACCTCTTAGTGCATACAGTTTCAGCGGCGCTCTTGTGATGCCAAATCTTGTTCCGCCTGTGACGACAAAAGATGCCGTCATCGCTTATAAAGAGCGCATTATGGCTGCAGTTCCCAATGACTACTTCGAACCTTATATGACACTTTTTTATCAAAACTATGAGAAAGCTTTTTTACAGAGTGTTGTGGACAATATTTTGGCGATCAAACTCTATCCCGCAGGTATCACGACAAATTCCGAGGGCGGTGTGAAATCTTTTGATATCGAAGCGATGCGTCCGACATTAAATGCTATGAGCGACCTTGATATTCCCCTTTGTATACATGGGGAGACTGATGGTTTTGTTATGGATAGAGAAGCAGAGTTTATGAGTATTTATGAACTTTTGGCTCAAAATTTTCCAAAACTGAAGATAGTGATGGAACATATCACGACAAAAGCTGCTGTGGATATGCTGGATAAATATGAAAATCTCTATGCGACCATAACGCTTCATCATCTACTTATCACACTTGACGATGTGGTGGGCGGGATGATGAAACCGCATCTTTTTTGCAAGCCTATCGCAAAACGTCCAGAGGATAGAGAAGCGCTTTTAAAAGTGGCACTGGAGGGACATCCAAAAGTGATGTTCGGTTCAGACTCCGCTCCGCATCCTCAAAGCAAGAAAGAGTCTTGCGGATGCGCAGCAGGTGTATTTACGGCTCCGATAGCTCTGCAGGTTCTTTGTGAGATATTCGATGAGTTCGATGCACTTGAAAACCTGCAGGATTTTATAAGCGACAATGCACAGCGCATTTATGGGATCTGTCCTGAATTTAAAGAGATCACTTTGGTCAATGCACCTTTTAAAGTCCCTGAAAGTTATTTTGGAGTCGTGCCGATGTATGCAGGCGAGATGATAGGCTGGTCAATAGAAAGTGTCGAATAAGATCCTACTCTTAGAAGACGATCTTCTTCTGTGCGAGACGATTGCAGACTTGCTTGAAGATGACGGGTATGAGGTCAAGCAGTGCAAGAACGGTCAAGAGGTTCTTGACCTGACCTATAAAGAAAGATTTGACCTCTATCTTTTGGATATCAACGTCCCTATCATCAACGGTCTCGAGCTGTTAAAAGAGCTCAGAAACTCAAACGATAAGACCTCGACCATTTTCCTTACATCACACAAAGAAAAGGATATGCTCACCCGAGGATTTCTTAACGGAGCAGATGACTACATAACGAAACCCTTTGATTCTTATGAACTGCTTTTGCGTGTCAAAGCTGTTTTGAAGCGCTATAAGGGAGATGATAACGAGTGTGTCGGTTCATTGTGCAATGATAAAAACAGAAAACGGATCCACTACAATCAAAAAGAGCTTGACCTTTCACAAAAAGAGTATATGTTGCTTTCTCTGCTGATGAAAAATGCAAATGAGGTCGTTACAAAAGAGATGATAGTCGATGAACTTTGGAACTCCAACGAAGATGTCAGCGACGGTGCTATTCGTGTCTATATAAACCGTTTAAAAAACTTTCTTGATGATAATATGATAGAAAACATACGTGCAGTAGGATATAGACTTGTTCTTCAATCTTAGAATATATATCTTTTTTTATTATTTCATAACAGTCGTCATCTTTGGCGGCGGTTTTTTGTATGCCAAAGAGAGACTTGTATTTGTAGATATCTATATCTTAGGCGCAATTTTTTTACTGCTTATCGTCATATCGGGCATTGTTATATCAAAACTCGCGATAGAACCTTTAGAGGAGTACATTACAAATCTTGAAGAACTTTCGCGTGACACTCTGCATGAACTCAATCTTCCTATCTCTACGATTAAAACAAATGTAGATATGATCGAAAAAAAACTCACGGATGAGAAATCTCTCAAACGTCTTGGACGCATCAAAACAGCCTGTAATATGCTGACTCAAAGATACAATGAACTTGATTATATGATAAAGAAACAGACAAAAAGAGAGATAGTCCAAGAGTTTGATCTAAAAGAGTTAGTCGAAGAACGAGTAGAGTTTTTACGTAATATCTATTTTGATACAATGTTTACGCAGGATTTAGAAAGTTATGTTATAAATATGGATAAAATCGGGTTGAGCAAAGTTATAGACAATATCATCGATAATGGTGTAAAATACTCAAAAAATGCCAGAAAGATCGATATAACACTTAAAAATAGAGTCTTAAGTATCAAAGATTACGGAATAGGGATCGATGAAGTGGTACTGCTTCGAATTTTTGACAGGTATTATCAAAATGATGACAGTATGCCCGGGTTTGGCATCGGCTTATATATGGTAAAAAGATTTTGCGACACGCATCGAATAAAGATCAATATAGAATCAAAAAAAGGTAGCGGGACTACCATATTTTTAGACTTTAAAGGCAATTAATGGAAACATCGACTTTTTTAACCTACGCAGAAAACGCACTTGATTATGGGATAATGGGAATACTTTTTCTTATGAGTATAGTAACATTGTGGCTTTTTATAGAAAGACTTATGTTCTATAAATCCGTACGAATAGAAGATTATGATAATAAAGACGCATTGGAACTAGATTTGAGCGATAATCTTTCAACCATAGGTGCGATGGGTGCAAATGCTCCGTATGTTGGGCTTTTAGGAACAGTCATAGGGATCATGCTTACGTTTTACTCTCTTGGAGATATCGGGGCAGTCGATGCTAAGCGGATCATGATGGGGCTTGCTCTTGCGCTTAAGGCAACGGCTTTAGGCCTTGTCGTTGCGATCCCGGCTATCTCGTTTTATACGATCCTGCTTCGCAAGATGGAAAAGATCGTGACTAAGTTCGATATCGCTCGTGAGGCGAATAAGTAGATGAAACCAAGAAGAAAGTTTGACCAGATAAACGTCATCCCCTTTATCGATATTATGCTTGTACTTCTTGTTATGGTACTTACCACCGCAACATTTGTGAAGCAGGGGATTATCCCTGTAAATCTTCCAGAAGCAAAGACAAAAGAGAAAAACGACCTTCAAAAAGAGGTCGCTATTTATGTGAACAGCAAAGGTGAGATCTATTATGAGAAGGATAAAGTGACATTGGACGAGTTGGAGAAAAAACTCTCAACCGTTGCCCCAACACAGACAGTAGTCCTAAGAAGTGACAAAGAATCAAAATTTCAAGATTTTGTGAGTGTTATGAACATTCTAAAACGCTTAAATCATGAGCAACTCTATATAGTCACAAAAGATTAATGTCCTATTTCGTCTATATACTGGAATGCAGCGACAATACTTTTTATACAGGCATCGCAAAAGATGTGTCAAAGCGTCTAGAGGAGCATAATAGCTCAACAAAAGGCGCAAAATATACAAAAGTAAGAAGACCGGTAAAGTTGCTGTATAAAGAAGCAGCAGCAGACAGAAGCAGTGCTGCCAAACGAGAATATGCTATTAAAAAGCTAAGAAGAGCTGAGAAGATCGAACTTATAAACAGTTAATCTACATTACTCTTTTTGCTTATCTCATGTTTTAAATTTTTCAAGTTTTATGTTTAACTCTTCAGTGAGTGAATTAAGATGTTCAGAAGCAGAAGCTATCTCCTCTACATTTCTTGCATTTGTAGATGATATAGAGTTTATCTCTTCCATTTTAGTAACGATGGTTTGTACATGTTCACCGGTTGTCACGAAATCTTTTGATGTCTTGTCACTTGCTTCTACCGCAGATAAAACGATATCGACCGTATGGTTTATCTTCTCTTCTACATCTTCAGAGAGTCTTGAAAGCTCTTCTATCTCTTTTGAGTTTTCACTCATTTTTCCCGATGCGTCAATGATGGACTGAACAACAACATTGATCGTTGCATTGATCTCAGTAAGTGATTTTTGTGTGCGTTCGGCAAGTTTTCTTACTTCATCCGCAACAACTGCAAATCCGCGTCCGTGTTCACCTGCACGAGCTGCTTCAATGGCAGCATTAAGAGCCAGCAGGTTTGTCTGTTCCGCAATCTCTGAGATGATCTCCAAGACGCTTTTTACTTCACTTGCATCTCTTGAAAGAGATTCCATATTGCGGGAAAGTTCAATCTCTGTTTGTGCCGTTTCTTGTACTTTTGATGTCAGGATAATAATGTTGTCTCTTGCACTTTTGAGGTTTTCATTGGCTTGGATAATGTTCTCTTTACTGCTTTGTGCATCAGATATGGCAGATACTATCTCAGTTTTAATGTTTGAAGCAAAGTCTGTAGCTTCATTCACTATTTTGACGGAACGCTCGACATTTGTCCCTACATTCAGTGATGTCGTAGATAACTCATGCGAGATAGCCGCATTTTCCGATGATGATGTTTTTGAGTTTTCAATAAGATTGCGAAGCTGATCTAAAAAGCGGTTGAAGCTTTTTGCCATCTCATTTATCTCTTGCGGTGCATCTTCGTCTATATGTAGCGTTAAGTCGTTTTCATTTCCTATCTTTGTCAGAGTGTTTTTAAACTTACTTAGCGGTTTATTAAGACCGATTTTAATGGTATATACTGCAAGGATCGATCCAAATATAAGACCGAAGATCAGGGCATTTATCATAACGTTTTTTGAACTGCTTAAAGATTCCATCGACGAGTTACTGAGTTTAACAGTGCCCTCTAATCCCGCGTTATCTACTGTTTCTATATATTGAAGAGCTTTAGTCCCGTTTTCTGTTACTGTTTTTGTATATTCTTCTACTTCAAGAGATACGGCGTGGAGCTTGACTAGTTCATCTCTGTAATCTTTTACAGCATTCGCTGCACGATTTATAGATTCTATGTCATTCTTTGCATGAGTTATTTTTTTAAGCTCATCATAAAGCGTATCGATTTTTTTAAATATCTTCAGCCCGTCTTGTAATATTTGACTATCTCTTCTTGCAGCTGATTTGAAGTTTGCAATTCTAATGTTGCTAGCCAAGAGACTTGAATCATACAGAAGATGGATTCTTTTGAGTCTCTCATCCGATTTAGAACCTTTATTTAACAGTTCTTTTTGTTCTTGGATGAGAGTATTTGTAGTCGTCATAAAAATATTTGCACTGTTATCCAGCTTAGCTCTTAGCTCATTTTTGTGTTTAAATGCTTTATCTATTGTATCTAAAGCAGTTTGATAATTGGCTACTGACTCTTTTAACGGCTTTATTTCTTCTTTAAGTTTTACAAGATTTGGAAATTTGGCTACATGATCTTCTGCTTCTTTGATGTAATTATTAACCTCTTTGAAGTCTTCATCGATCATTGACTTATATTTTTTATCTTCAGAATACAAAAATTTTCCGGCATTGATTCTTACACTTGCAAAATGGCTGGCTACTTCAGAAAGTATCTGCACTTCTTTTACGTATTGGTTCGCAAGTTTATCTGAGTTATTAACAGCTTTAACTATACTGCTGAGACCAAAAAATCCCATTATTAAAAGGATCAATAGAAGCATCCCATACCCGATACTGATCTGCTTACTTAAACTCATTTTATTCATTTTATATCCTATTATTCAAATGGTGCGTAGATTCTGACTGAATCAGTTTAAGCACAGTCTATTATTCGCTTATATTTTTAATATAAGGATCAATAAACATTTTTTTTCATCAAGATGATAGACGGTTTTTTATCGTCCGTTTTATTTTCATCCGGGGAGTCTATATGGGCTTTTATCGTGATATTTGTATCAAAGATCTTTGTCTTTTCCTCTTTTATATCATGAAACAGAGTCGTAGCTACAAAAAAAAGGATCATAATGACCACTATGCCTGCATAAAAGAGGAGATAATTCTTTATTTGACCTGATTCAAACGGATTGTCTATCTTCATTTTTCTTTTTCAAAAAAGTAATTCGTCGCTTCGACAAAACCTTCGACGCTTCCGCAATCAAATCTATGACCTTTAAACTTGTAAGCTATTACTTTGCCATGTTTTGCCATCTCTAAAAGCGCGTCCGTTATCTGGATCTCTCCGCCTTTACCCGGTTTTGTCTCTCTGATGACATCAAAGATATCGGGAGTAAGGATGTAGCGCCCTATAATGGCCAAATTTGTAGGAGCATCCTTTGTATCAGGCTTTTCGATCATATTTGTGACTTTTACAACGCCTTCTTCTATAAAATCACCGTCAACGATCCCATATTTGTTTGAATTTTTTATATCTATCTCTTCAACTGCTACGATGCAGCACTCATATTTTTTATAAAGTTCGGTCATCTGGGAAAGTACAGAGTCGCCTCCATTGTTGTCGCAGAGGTCATCTGCGAGTATTACACAAAATGGCTCATGCCCTATGAGCGTCTCACCTGAGAGGATCGCATGACCAAGACCTTTCATCTCTATCTGTCTTGTATATGAAAATGTACATTTGTCGATAACATCGCGTATCTCTGTGAGATAATGCTCTTTGGAGGTTCCTTTAATCTGGTGTTCAAGTTCATAAGAGATATCAAAATGGTCTTCTATCGCACGTTTTCCACGTCCCGTGACTATGGCCATTGTGTCACATCCGGCTTGTATCGCTTCTTCTACACCATATTGGATCAAAGGTTTTGTAAGAATGGGGAGCATCTCTTTTGGCATCGCTTTGGTAGCAGGTAAAAATCGTGTACCGTATCCAGCAGCAGGAAACAAACATTTTTTGATCATAAAATATCCTAACTTGTAATTAATATGCAATTATATCTTGATATATTTAAATACTAGTTTGAATCTAATATATCAATATATCTTGATATATGGTATACTACTGCATGTAAATTATTAAAAAGGGATTGATGATGAAAGAGTTTAAAGTATTGTTTGTATGTATCCACAATAGTGCAAGAAGTCAGATGGCAGAAGCATTTTTAAAAAAATATGGATCTGATAAGTTTTATGTCGAAAGTGCAGGACTTGAGCCGGGTGAACTTAATCCGTTAGTGGTAGAGGTCATGAAAGAGGAAGGCATAGATATATCAGAGAATAAAACTAAATCCGCTTTTGATTTTGTAAAGCAGGGAAAACTATTTAATTATATCGTCACGGTGTGTGATGAGGCAAATGCACAAAGATGTCCTATCTTTCCTGGTGTAAGAGAAAGGATTATGATGAGTTTTGAAGACCCGAGTAGTTTTGGCGGAACTACTGAGGAAAAACTTGAAAAAATAAGAGCCGTAAAAGAAAAAATAAAACAGGAGGTTCTAAAATTAATAGAGTTGATAGAATCGCATAAGCTAAAAGAAAATTTTCCATTAGATTGGAAGCTAGGTTAAATAAACAGAGGAAATTGGAAAATATCCATTTCCCCTTGCACTTTCTTTATTATTCAGTTATACTTCAGGTAATAAAAGATGATTCGAGTTACATCTTTGGTCTGCTTTATATTGATGACTTCTAGTTGACAGTACATTACACCTAAAAGAAAACTTCATATTAGATTTTTACCACCTTAGAAATTTGGTGTACTTCAACAAACAAGGAATTACAATGGCAACATTAGTAAACGGAACAGTTAAATGGTTCAACAGTGAAAAAGGTTTCGGATTTATCGAACAAGAAAACGGCGGAAAAGATGTATTTGTACACTTTCGTCAAATCAACAGCAATGGATACGGCCGTGTATCACTAGATGAAGGTCAAAAAGTGACTTTCGAAGTAGGACAAGGCGAAAAAGGTCCACAAGCAGAAAACGTTACAGCTCTGTAACTTTTCACTGAGCGGGTTCTCCGCTCACTTTCATTTATTCTTAATCTTACACCCTCATATTTAAATCAAGACAATTTATATACATTCTATTTTTACAAATTCCTTTTGGCAGATAATCTTTAAAGTATGTTTTATTATAAGTTTAATACTGTTAATGTACAGCCTCTTAAATAAAAGTGGTATATAATCCTAAATGGATAAATTTATAACCTTCTTATCAAAACTCGGGTTTTGGCGTTATGTCATGCTGTTTACTGTATTTGCGGTGCTCATATCAGAGTTTTTAATTCTGCTTCAAAACTTTTGGTCAACAGGAAATTTCCTAGATAAAGATCATATGATAGTGGGTTTTATTACCCCTACATTTACCGGTTTTATCGTTTTCTTACTGAGTGCTTATCTTATCCGATATTTAACAGAGATCCAAAAACAGCTTCAAGATGTTCAAGAAGTTGCAAATATCGGTTTTTGGGAATTGGATGTTAAAAAAAATTCTCTTTATTGGAGCGATGAGGTCTATAAAATATTTGGTCTTCAAGCACAGGAATTTACAGCCACGTATGAGGCATTTTTAGAATACGTTCATCCAGGTGACAGAGAGAACTTAAATCAAGAGTATGTGATCTCAATAGAAGAAAAACGTGATTACAAGATTACTCACAGAGTTGTTCAAAAGAGCGGGAGTATTCGATACGTAGAGGAAAAATGTAAACATTACTATGATAACAATGGGCAGATAGTAAAATCTGTCGGCACTGTTTACGATGTAACAGAAAGAGTACTTAGCTCTGAAAAGATGCAGAGACTTTTTGATCTTCAGACCAATATCATTATCCAGACAAATGGGAGAAATTTAAAAAAAGCAAATCAGGCATTTCTGGACTTTTTCGGTTTTTCTTCTGTGGAAGATTTTTTAAAAATCTATACATGTATATGTGACAGATTTATTACAAATGATAAGTTTTTTCATCTCGGAAAAGTACCTGAAGGAAAAATATGGACAGAAGTACTGGAAAAAGCGCCTGAAAAAGAGCGTATAGTCTCTATGTTAGACAAAGAACTTGCCGCACACGCTTTTAGTATTTCAATAAATCACTTTGAGGATGATGATTTTATCGTTTCATTTTCAGATATCAGCGAAACTATTTTGGAACATCTTTCCCTTCAGAAGAAAGTTTTTCATGACAGCATGACAAATGCGTACAATAGGTATTTTTTTGAAAATAATATAAAAATTATCAGAGAGAGTATTTATAAAAACGACAAATTTTTAGGACTAATAATGTTTGATGTCGATAAATTTAAAGATGTCAATGATACCTTCGGACACAATGTAGGCGATGATGTACTCAAAACTCTTGTGAAAGTAGTGAAAAAATCGATAAGGGAAAAAGATATCTTGATCAGATGGGGCGGAGAAGAGTTCATTGTTGTCCTTGAGATCGAATCACTTGAAAGGTTACAACAGGTCGCGGAGCATATTAGGACAAAAGTCGAAAAACACCATTTTGATACAGTAGACCATATTACATGTAGCTTTGGAGTTACACTTTATAAGCAAAAGGAAACTATAGACCAGACTATAGAACGTGCTGATCAGGCTCTATACATGGCTAAAAATGATGGTAGAAATCTAGTTCGTCAAAGGTAAAAATACAGATTATTTATTTCTAGAAATGTCAATCATACTATAAAAAAGTATTTAATAAATAGAATATAGCAAACAATATTGATATACTATAAAGTTTATGATACGATTTAGAAAACAGTTAGTCAATTTTTAAAAGGTTTATCGATGAAAATAAAATATGTAGGACCTAAACCCGTAATATCTCATACAAGCATCTCTTTTGATATGAACAAAGAGGACAAATATGTTTATCTAAATATAGCAGCACAGCTAATCGAAGCACTTGATCAGGAATATTTGGAAGATAAAACATATAATCGAGTATTAGATACAACATTGTCAGATAGAGAAATGTTAAGTATCTTAGAAAAAAGATGCCCGAATTTTGATGAACTTGTAAATAAAACAAACCATAGCGTTGAGCATGAAATCGAGGAAAACATACAAAGAGCACATGAGAACACTATATTGAGCGATGAAGAAAAAGAGGTTTTAGAAACAAACATAAAGCTTATGCATGATTACATCATACAACGTTCTATAAACAAAAGAGTTTACTACTGTGCGATGGGGCTATTGGCGGATATCGTTCAAAGAGATCATATCGATCTTATCACACTGCCTATGAAACAGTACTATTTTCATGTACTGCATACTCTGCAAGGTACTCTAGTAAAAGAAAAAGTACCGATAGATACTGAACTAAAGGTATTTGAAAAAGAACATGAATTATTTGTCAGCTTGAAAGTCGTAAATATACTTGCCCATAATACAAGAAAAGTACATATATAAATAATATTACATGCCAACTATTTTATTTTTTAAAACGATTTTATTATTGTTTGTCGAAGTGAGTTTTAGCTAAAATAACAGTAAAAATGGAATATTATGCATACGCTTAGCGAATTAAAATCGGGCAAGCTCAAAGGGGTCAAACGTCTGACACTATCAGAGAACCTCTCTTCATTTCCTCTTGAGATATTAGATCTGGCAGATAGTTTAGAGATACTTGATCTTAGCAATAATCAGCTTTCTTCGATTCCGGATGAGATCTCACAACTTACCAAACTTAAAATCGCATTTTTGTCGAACAATTGCTTTACGGCGGTACCATCTGCATTTAAACAGTGCCATAATCTTTATATGCTTGGGCTCAAAGCCAATAAAATCGAAAAGTTTGACGAAGATATTTTACCTACCAGTATCCGTTGGTTAATCCTAACGGACAACAAACTCAAAAGCCTGCCGAGTTCCATTGGGAAGTTGACCTTATTACAAAAATGTACTTTTGCCGGTAATGAGCTCACATCACTTCCTAAAGAGATGGCAAACTGTAAGAACCTAGAGCTGTTTAGACTCTCTGCAAATAAGCTCACACAAATACCTGAGTGGCTGTTAGAATTACCAAAACTTTCTTGGTTGGCATTTTCCGGAAATCCGTGCAGTGCGGCTTCTGATTCCAAACTTGAAGAGATCGAGTATGAAAGTTTGGAGCTGTATGAACTGTTGGGAGAAGGTGCATCAGGTCAGATCTATAAAGGATATGCCAAATCATTTGAAAAAGAGGTGGCAGTTAAACTCTTTAAAGGAGATCTGACGACAGACGGTTATGCCAAAGATGAGATGCAGGCTTATATGAGTATAGCAGATCATCCTAATCTTATAAGTGTTAAAGCTAAAATCAAGGGGAATGACCCACAGGGCTTGGTGTTAGAACTTATACCTAAAGCTTATCAGAATCTTGGGTTCCCTCCCGATTTTGACACCTGTACTCGTGACACCTTTGCTAAAGATATCTCTTTTACTATTGAAACCGTTTACGGTATCGCCAAAGCGATGCTTAGTGTTTCTGTACACCTACATGCAAAAGGTATGATGCACGGTGACCTGTATGCCCACAACATTCTTTTTAACCAGAAAAACGGACATATCTATTTTGGTGACTTTGGGGCAGCCACCTTTTATGACGTAAATAACAAAAAATTTGAGAAAATTGAAGTAAGAGCATTCGGATGCCTTGTCGATGACCTACTTCAAAACTGTCGTGATAAAGAAACATCTTTATACAAAAGTCTTGTAAATCTTAGCCAAAGATGTATGAATGAAAATGTGAAACAGAGACCTCTTTTTAGTGAGATCACACTTTAAAAAAACGAGATAAAATCATTAAGGGTTGATGACATTTACTCGCTGAAGTTGGCAAAAGCCCCCTCTACACTCAAGACATTTTTGTAGTGGGCTTTTGTTACATTGACTGTTTTGGTTTTGAGATCGCACACCGCAATACGGAAGCTGGAACCCATGAACGGCTCTACGATACAGATGATCTTTTCCCCGATCTGGCGTGTAGCATGGACAGTGCCTTGAAGAGAGGGAAAGTAGTATTGAGGATAGCTAAGAGGCGTTATCTCAACAACGTCCACACTCTCGGGTCTTTTGAGTGTTTGCACTATACTCATAGCATCTTCGTAGCTCTTAAATTGAACGCACCACTCATCAAATCTTTTATTAAAATGTTTTAAATCCTCATCCAGAAACCCGCCGGCTGGAGATTGTAAAGCGAATATACTCACAATAGAAACCTTGAATATTTGTACACAACTCTTAAAAAAACGAATTGTAGCATAGACAAAGGATATCGTATTTTGACTGATTGTTTAAAAAAGTTGGAAAGTTTTTAAAATAGGAGTTTGTGGATGGTGTCAAAAGAGGGACTTGAACCCCCGACCCCCGGCTTATGAGAAAAGTTGAGATATCGTCATACACGGTAACATAGGGATTTGGCTGTTTACAATTAATGTTAATTAGGGTTATTTTTTCAAAATCTTGTGACACTTTAGGTGGCACTTTTTACAATCATCTATTCTTTTAAGTTACACTTCCTCTAATCAATTAAGGAGTTTTCTTTTCTTCTCTATTTTCATTTTATCTATTTAGAGAGAAAAAATTTGACACAAAAATAATGTTTTAATAATTAAACAAGTAGATAAAAAAGTTGTGATAAGTTTTTTCTTTGGTAAGATGTTGAGAAGAATATGATTTAAAAAGGTTTGAGATGAGTGAGTTGCAAATATCAGTAGTCATCCCATTTTACAATACTCCATTACCTCTTTTTATAGAATGTGTAAACTCAGTAAAAAAATTAAAACCGTGTGAGATTATATTGGTTGATGATTGTTCTACAGATGCGAAGCTTATTGATTATGCAAAACAATCGGGATGTAAATACATAAAAACAGAGTATCAATCAGGATTTGACGGGCATCCTTTTAATGTTGGTGTGTTACATGCACAAGGAGAATATATTTGCCGAGTCGATTCCGATGATGTGCTTTTAGAACTTCCTCAGCAGATGCCGCATGAAATTCATTTTGGTAATGCAAATCGTGTAGAGATGCCACAAAAATGGACGGTAGAGGAATTAATATTAGCACCGCGAGCAGTTTTTAATGCAATGGTCATCAAAAAAGAGTTATTGTTAAAATATAAACTTCCTGAAGATGCTAACGTTTTTGCAGATGTACTTTTAGTATTACGCTTATTGCATAATGAGCACTCTTATGATGTCCATAAAAATATTAACTATATATATCGAAAACGTGAAAATTCTATTCAAACATCACAATCCCATTTTCAACATAGATTAAGACTGATTCAAACAGTAGCAAGATTCTGTTATTTAGAAAATATCGAACCAACAAAAAGTATTCAGTATTTAGAATTGGCAATGTTAAATGTTAAATATGGAAGTAACAGCAGGAAAGTTTTTTATTCTAACAAACCATGAAAAAAATCGATATCTAGATTGATCTGCATTTTTAATCGTAATATTAATGATAATGCAGCATATTCAACTTGGCATTTCATTTCATAAACTTGTGACCGCTAAAGACTTCAAACGCTCATTTGACCCTGTACCTTAAAATTGAGACTTATATAGTATTAAAAAAAGTTATATAAAACAATTTTTTGTCTTTTTTTATATCAAATTACATTATAAATTGACCTGAAAGAAATAAAATGTTATGCTTTTAAAAGAAAAGATTTTCACTACCCTACCACAAAAAAGGAGAAAACCATGATAGAATTTC